>JANRJD010000028.1:0-2758 GCA_033764195.1 Phycisphaerae bacterium
GCCGTAAAGCAGGTCCGTCGCGTCGCCGCCGAGCAGCGAGTCGTTGCCCGCCTCGCCGAGGATGTAGTCCGAACCGCCCTGCCCGCGCACGGTGTCATTGCCCGCGCCTGCGTAATACGCGTCGTTGAACGAGGTGCCGTAGGCGTCGTCCCCGAAGGACGAACCCGACTGGTTGATGTTGGTTTCGCGCGGATCGAAGATGGTGGCCATCACGCGATCCGTGCCGGTGGACTTATCGGTCCACGAGACCACGAACCGCCCGTCCGCCAATGCGGCGACGGTGGCGTCCTGCTGCGTGCCGGTCGTGTCGGTGTTCGCGACGAATTCGGCGCCATCCTTCGTGCCGTCCGCGAACATGACCTGCCCGCGGATATCGCCGCCGCTTTTCCAGACGACCACAAACCGACCATCCTGGAGGGCCGCAATCGAAGGCTCGATGCCGTCGTTGAAATCGGCGGCGCTCGTCATCTCGAACTCTGGGGACGAGACCGTCCCGTCGTTGTTGAAGATGCGCCCCTTGATTGTGGCGTTATCCCATACGACGGCGACGAACCGGCCATCAGCCAATGCCGTCAGCGCCGGCAACGACGTGTACCCCGTACCAGTCACCAGCGTCACTTGGCCGGTGGCGGCGAAGCCGTTGCTCGTATACACGCGGCCGAAGACATTGTCGGTCGCCCCGTCGGACCACGCAACGAGGTAATTGCCGTTGCTGAGACCGACTATGGACACTTCGCGCTTCGGGAACGACTCGTCGTTCAAGCCGACGCTGACGTTCGCTTGAGCAACCGTGGTGAGCAGCACGCCGGCCACACTGTAGAATTTGACCGTCAGCTGCCCGTCCGCGACGCTGCGATCTTGGTAGGCGATCGCGAACCCGCCGGAGCTCGCATTGGCCGCGATGGCGACGTCGTACTGGTTGCCCGCGCCGCCGCCCACCAGAAACCGGGCGACGTCATCAGTCCCCGTCGCAGAGTTCGCGAACCGTATCTCAGCATACACATCGTGCAGGTCCCCTCCGCCTGCCGTGGGTGCTTCCGTCCAGACATAGGCCCGGCGCCCGTCCGACAGCGTGGTTCCCGCCATCTGATCGCCGTTGACGCTGGTGCTGCTTTCGAACGAGCTGGAGCCGAGCGGCGTTCCCCCTGCGTTGTAAGTCCGAAATGATGGGTCGGTATTCGGTGGTAAAGGCGTCCGCAAACATGATCTGGAACTGGCCGTTGGGCAGCGCCACCGCCACGGGTCTGCGCGCGCCGGTCCCAGCCTCGACAACGAAATCCGCGATCCACTTGAACGGTGTCGGCATGATGTTCTCTCCCACTATCGAACGCCCGCACGGCGAACCGGCCCGGCGCGACGCTACGGTGCCCTACGTTATGGTCAACCGGATTCGATCCACGATCGAAAACCTTGCGCGAGCCAGCAGTTTTCTGTTGACGACAGCGCGTTGACCGCGGCCACAGCCGCATCTTTCGCACTTGCGGCGCCGCTGCTATCCATGACGGATGTCCGCACACGTCATGCTGCTTGCGCCTTCTCTCGACGACTTCGAAGCCATCGCACGCGCCGCATGGGCTGCGCTGCCGTCCGTGTTCACGCGAATGGCGGGCGATGTGGTTTTCCGCATCGAGGACTTCGCGGCCGAAGACATCCTCAACGATCTGGGTATCGAGGATCCGTTCGAATTGACGGGTCTCTACTCCGGCGTCGATCTCACGCAGCAGTCCGTCGCCGATCCGCACGCGCATACGCCGATGGTGTTTCTCTTTCGCCGGCCGATCCTTGATGAGTGGGCGGACCGCGGCGACGTCACGCTCGGCGATCTCATCACGCATGTGCTGGTGCACGAGATCGGCCATCACTTCGGCCTGACGGACGAACACATGGACGCGATCCTCGAAGGCGCGCATTGAGCGCGCGCCGCCACATCGACCGCGCGACCGCAAAGCCCGGCCCGCCGCGCGGCGCATTCGCCGAATTCGTGCGCGTGGTCTGCGGCGGCTATCTGCGCGTCGGCGGATGGACGCTCCAGGGCGACTGGCCGGGCCTCGACAAGGCCGTGCTCCTCGCCGCGCCGCATACCTCGAACTGGGACGGCATCAACATGCTCGCGACGGCGGGCGCCTACCGGATCAAGCTGCGCTGGATGGGCAAGAAGTCGCTCGTCGAAGGTCCCTTCGGCGGCATCGTGCGCTGGCTCGGCTGCGTGCCGATCGACCGTTCAGCCGCGCACGACGTGGTCGCCCAGATGAAACGCGCGTTCGGCAGCGAGGAGAGACTGGTGCTCGCGATCCCGCCGGAAGGCTCGCGGTCGCGGGTCACCGAGTGGAAGCGCGGCTACTATCACATCGCCCACGGTGCAGGCGTACCCATCGTGCTCGCTGTGCTCGACTACGGCGCGCGCACGGTGACGCTGAGCGGCGTGCTGGAAACGAGCGGCGACTACGACGCCGATTTCGAATGGATCCGCGCGCACTACGCCGAGGCGCGCGGGAAACATCCGGACAAGTTCGCGATCGGCTGATTACTGCCGCTTGAGCCGAGAGTCGGGAATCGCGTCGCGGCTCACCATGCCGAGCCGCTCGCGGCAGTATTCTTCGGGATCGGCGCCGACCGGATTGGCCATGGCGTTTTCCGACTGCCGCGCCGCCGCGCGGTTGATGCAGCGGTCATAGGCGCGCGCGTCGCGGCGACGTTGGTCGGGCGTGCGGGGATCGCCATCGGGCGACACGACGGGACGGTCGATCGTGCCGGGCAC
>JANRJD010000039.1:0-73800 GCA_033764195.1 Phycisphaerae bacterium
GAGATCTGCACGCGAACCGCGCGGAGCGGGCGCGGGCTGAGTATGGGCGCTGACGACCCCCCATCCATGGGGCGGCGATTCCTTGGCCTGCCGTCAGCGGTTTATGGCTGGCATCGGTGCAAAGCCATTCAACCGATCACGCTTCGCAGCATACTGTTCGGGATGTGTTTGGGTCAAGAGAATTTCGACCGCTGTCGAAAAAATGCTGCAAATCGCGGCCAATCAAGGGGTTGGAGCGTCGGGGCTAGTGTTGGTATTGGCGTCGGCGCTGGTGTTGCTCATGGCTGTGGCCGCCAAGATGCGCGACCAGCGCGCCCGCTGTTCGCGCCAGTCGAGGGTAAGGACGACCTTGCGCAAGCGCTTCTCGTGAATCGGCTGGCGGCCGCGCGTGACCAGCGGCAAATGCAGCAGCGCCTCCTGAATGTCGGGCGCCAGCAGATTCAGGCTCATGATCTGCGTGATGCGCGGCTGCGAGACGTGCGTCAGCCGCGCCAGCTCCGACAGATCCGCCACACGCCCCTCGCGGAACAACCGGTCGAAATGGATCGCCAGCGCCATCAAGCGTGAAACGCGCGGCAGCGTGCCCGGCTCGACCGTATCCGCCGGCCGGGGCTGTGCGTTAATCGCACGCCGGCGACGCGGAGTGAAGCCGATGTGGACTTTGCGTTTGGTGACGATCATGCACACTCCTCCTGGGTTGTCGATAGGGTCTGCGGGCCAGCCATCCCCCCTGCCAATGCCTTGATCGCGGCCGGATAGAACGAAACTTCGATGCTGCTGTCTTCGGCGTCGAACTCCACCCGCGCCACCAGCAACTGAATCAACCTCACCTGCTCACGCACCTTCATCGCGCTCCAGACGTTGGCGAAGTCGGCGAACGCGGCGTTCACGTCGGCCGGGGTAACCAGTTCGCCGCGGAGTTCCGCCAGCTGCGCATCGAGTTCTGCCAGCCGCAGTTCTGACGCCGCGACTTGGTCGTTCAGGTCCGCGATGCGGGCCGTCGTTCCGGAGGACTCGAATCCACTGGCCGCCAGCCGCCGCACTTCGGCGTGGCAACGCCCCAGCCCGCGCTCGGCGATGCGCCGTTCACCGGTCAGCCGCTCAATGGAGGCTTCGATTTGGAGACGGGCTTGCTGCAACGTCTCGGTCAGGAGCGCCGGGTCTTCCCCGATCATTCGAATCTGTTCCAGCACAGCCCGCTCGATCTCCAGCGCCGGCAGCGACTTGGTCGGGCACTTGGCCCAGCCGCGCTTCATGGCCGTGGTGCAGGTGTAATAGCGGTAGTGCCTGTTGCCCTTGCTGGTGTAGGTGTGCGTCATCACCCGCCGGCAGGCCTTGCAGTACAGCAAGCGCCGCAGCAGCGCTCCATAGCGGTTCCGAATCTCGGCCCCGCCGTGTCGACCGTTCCGCTCCAGATGTAGCCGAACCCGCCGAAACAGATCCTCGGAGAGGATCGGTTCGTGCTCACCCGCGTACACCTGGCCGCGATGCTGCACTTTGCCGACATAAAGGAAGTTAGTGAGCAGTCCGTGCAGCCGGCACTTGTCGAACGCCTCGCCGCCGCGCTCTTTGCCCTGCCGGGTCTTCCAGACCTTGGTGAACCATTTGCGCTTTTCCAGTTCGGCCGCTGTCGGCACCAACGAGCCATGCTCCAAATAGAGCTCGAAGATCTGCTGGACGCGAATCGCCTCGGTCGGGTTGACGATCAGCCGCGGACTGCCGGTGGACCGGTCGACGTCGTAGCCCAGCACCGGCGTCCCGCCGGTCCATTTCCCGCGCTGCCGCGACGCTGCGATCTTGTCGCGAATGCGTTCGCCGATGATTTCACGTTCGAACTGCGCGAAGCTCAGCAAAATATTGAGCGTGAGCCGCCCCATCGAATGGGTCGTGTTGAAGTGCTGGGTCACCGAGACAAACGAGACCTGGTGCCGCTCGAAGATCTCGACGATCCGCGCGAAGTCCATCAGAGACCGGCTCAATCGGTCGACCTTGTAGACCACCACGCAATCGATCTTGCCGGCGTCGATGTCGGCCAGCAGGCGCTTCAGCGCCGGCCGCTCCATGTTCCCGCCCGTGAATCCGCCGTCGTCATAGCGATCCGGGTTGCAAAGCCAGCCCTCGGTCTTCTGACTGGCGATGTAGGCCTCGGCCGCGTCGCGCTGCGCGTCGAGCGAGTTGAACTCCTGCTGGAGGCCCTCGTCACTGCTCTTGCGGGTGTAGATCGCGCAGCGGGTCTTGGGGAGCGTCGTCCGGTGCCCGTTACTCCCAGGCTTACCGGTCGGTGCTTTCGGTCGCACGCTCATGGCTTGCCCCCCAGCTTGAAGAATCGGAACCCATTGTGATGAGCGCCGGCCACGGCCTTCGCAACCGCCGTCAGCGATCGATAGCGCTGGCCCAGGTACTCAAAGCCGCTCTCCAGCACCGTGACAATCAGCGTGCGGCCCTTGTACTGGCGCTGGATCAGCGAGCCCGGCGGCGGAATCCGCGGGTCGGTCCGCACCGGCACGCGCACCGTCGCGCCGGCGCGAGGCACGTTGTCCTTCTCCAGAAACGCCCAGCGCGGCGGTGTCACGCGCACGTCCGCCACGTCCGCCAATTCTTCAGCGCGGCGACGCGCCCGCTCGCTTAACCCCCCTTCCGCGTTGGCCTGCAATCCCCAGATGATCCGGCGCATCAGGTACTGCCGATGGCGGCTGCGCGGCTTTTCGCCGAAAACTTCGGCGTAGCGATCGTGCAGTCCGCCGACGCTGAGTGCAGCTAACTGCTCCAGTTCGACCGCGACGTCGATCGTCGCGCCCTCGGGCGGTGGAAAGTATGCCATGTAGTCTCTCCTTCTCGGCCGCCGCTAACCTCGCGGTCCGGCCGTGGGCACACTGAGCGGCGACTCGGCGGAAAGCTCAAGTCGGCTCTGCGGCGCTGGGGGAGAATCCGCGGCAGGCACGAACCCGGCCGCTTTTTCCCGCTTCCGCCAGCGGGCGACACCTTGCGCCAGCAGCGCCGCGACTTCGCGGCGGCGGTCGGTCGGGGACAGGTCGGCAACGTTCTCGATCGCTTCCATCGGTGGCTCCTCGTTCGGTTTACAAGGCACGAGTGAGCCAACCACCCGCCAGGATGGCAAGGCCGCTCGTCCACCGGGATGTGTATGCGGGCAAATGACCGGTTGTCCGCCGGCAAGCTAGCCGGGTGATGCGTGTTTTTGCACCCGGTGGCAAGTCCATCTTGCAGTCGCGTGGGCGCGAAGTTACGCTTTCATCTGGTTTGGGCGAGTTCATCGTTCCCTTTCGATGACTTCTGCATTCGCAGGCGAAGAACGTCTTTCAGCGTTATTTGGCGGGAGTGCGCTATGCACAGGCGGCAGCACGGCCAGGACGAACGGCGGGCGGTTAGCGGTCCTGTTTCCCTTCTCATCGTTGCGCTGGCGGCGACGTCACTCGCGGTCGGATGCGCGCCATGGCTTGCGGACGCACGTCGGGTGATGGAAGAGGTGAGCGCGAATCTCCCCCAGCCGAGCGGTACGCCGAATGCGGAATCGCCGCCGCGCGAATCTGCGCCGCAGCGAGCGGCGGAGCGGGGAGAGGGGCTGCCAGATTTGGTGATCACATCGCTCGATACTTCAGCACTATCGGGCGACTGGCAGTCGCTCGCAATCGAAGGAAACGTCGAAATAACGGTCAAAAACGCGGGCATGGCAAGTTCAGTTTCTTGCGATGTCGAAGTCTTTGAGGACCAAGATTTTGACGGGCGGGTGGACATTGGAATCGACAGGGTGCTTGGCTCTGTGGAGGTTCCACCGACGGCGCCTGGTGAATCCAGGCTCCTAGCTATTGGAGTTCGGGGAGCGGTCCTATTCCGCGGGAGTCGTCTTATCGCGTTTGTCGATCCAATGGGCGCCAACTCGGAGTCCAGCGTTCTCAATAACCAACTCGACACGACTCGGACATGCGAGCGCCCGCCCGTATTTGGAATGCTCGATCCGCAGCTTGAGTGGTCCTGGACGCGATCATCTGTGCCTGGGTTCGAGAATTCTCTAAACGTGATGTCCACCCCGGCGATCATCGACCTCGACGGCGATGGGATCTCCGAAGTGATCTTCGGATCGACCGCTTCCACGGGTGGAGGATCAGTCGAAGTGGGAGTTCTGCGTGCGCTACGCGGCGGGTCTGGGGAAGAGCTGTTCACGATTACGAATCCAAATTACCGAGTAAATACTGCGAGTTCAGTAGCTGCTGGAGATCTGGATGCAGACGGACTGCCCGAGATTGTCGCATGCGACAGCAGCGGTGCACGGCTCATTTGTTTCGAGAATGACGGTTCATTCAAATGGCGCACGACCTCACTGGAAGCAATAAACTGGGGTGCAACGGCGCTTGCTGACCTCGATGCTGATGGCAGCGTGGAAGTAGTCGTGGGCCGACAAGTCGTCGACGGTAGTTCTGGTGTTCTTCGCTGGACTGGCTCAGCAGGACGCGGAGGCCAAAGCGGCGTCGGGCCGCTGTCCTCCGTCTCAGACATCGATCTCGATGGCCGACTTGACGTCGTTGCGGGCAATACCGTCTACAACGATGATGGCACAGTAAAGTGGCAGAACTCCTCCGTTCCGGACGGCCTGACCGCGGTCGGAAACTTCGACAATGACGCGTTCGGTGAAATCGTGCATGTTCGGTCTGGATTGATTCGGCTCTTGGATTCGGATGGGATGATCATTTGGGGACCAACAACAATTCCAGGTGGTGGTGCGGGCGGCCCCCCAACGGTGGCCGACTTTGACGGCGATGGCAACGCGGAGATCGGCGTCGCGACCGCATCCCGATATGTTGTTTTTGAAACCGACGGAATACTGAAATGGCAGTCGCCAACCCAGGACGGCTCGTCAAATGTGACAGGCAGCTCCGTCTTCGACTTTGAGGGTGATGGTGCCGCGGAGGTTGTTTACCGCGATGAGCTCCGGCTGCGGATCTATCGTGGCACGGATGGTGCCATATTGTTTAGTACGCCGATGAGCTCATGCACGTGGCATGAGTATGTCTTGGTCGCCGATGTCGATGGTGACGGTCGCGCCGAAATCGTCGCGGTTGCGAACAACAATTGCGGCTTCGGCCCTCAACGCGGTGTGTATACATTTGGCAGCGGCAGCGACTCGTGGGTTTCTACGCGCGAAGTGTGGAACCAGCATACCTATCACATCACCAACGTGAATGACGACGGCACAGTTCCGCGAAACGAGGAGCCTAACTGGCTTACTCCGCCCGCGAAGCCATTCAATAGCTTTCGACAGAATGTACTCAATACCGCGTCGCCGCTCGCCGCACCGGATGCGACCGTCTCCCGTTTGAGCATTTCTTGCGATTCGCTGCCGAATTTAGTTACGGCGCGTATTGGCAACGGCGGCGCGCTTTCGATTGACGCTGGCCTACCTGTCTCGTTTTACGGCAGCGATTTGACTGGCGCAATGCGTCTAGTGGGCGTGGTGCGCACGCAATTCCCTTTGCGGCCTGGATTATTTGAGGACGTATCTCTTTATCTGCCCGATGCGTTTGATTGCGCGCAACCGATCTGTGTCGCTGCGGATGATCCTGGTACCGATGGTGCCGAGGGGCGGGGGGCAGCGAGTGGCATCGTTTCGGAATGCAATGAGGCGAATAACCGTCACTGCGCGAGCGTCTTAACCGTACTGGACCGCCTTACCGATGCTACCCTCGATGTCGACATCGACTACTGGGACACCACGTACAACCGCGACGACAAGACGCTGATTGTCAAGGCCCGCGCGAAGAACATCGGTGGCGGCTGTGTTGACGCGCCGCTTGTCCTGGTTATCGACGCTATGTCCGACGCCCGGGCCGTTCCCGCGAACGCGGATGGCTTCACGCCCCAGGGCAAGCCGTACTTTGTGTTCACCAGCACCGACGATGAGCCGGCTCGTCTCTCGTCGGGCGCAGTCACGCCGGAGAAGACGCTGATCTTCCGCACCGAAAGCGAGCGCGTCGACTTTTCATACACCTTCCAGTCGCGCGAGAATGCTGCCCCGATCATCACCAGCTTCCCGGCGACCAGCGCCGTCGTGGGGACAGGGTATCGCTACGTCGTGGCGGCGGTCGACCCGGACCGCCAGCCGCTTCGCTTCGTGAAGCGCATGGGGCCGGCGGCACTGGCGCTGAACGAGTCAACGGGCGAGGCGCTTTGGACTCCCACCGAGGCGGATCTCGGCAGCTTCAGCGTCGCCATCGAAGTCAGCGATGACTGCGGCGGAGTGGCCACGCAGCGATTCGTGATTGAGGTCGGTGAAGTTCCCGTGAATCGGCCGCCGGTGTTCACCACCGATCCGTTAACGCGGGTCTCGGTCGGCGCCAGCTACGAATACAACGCCGTTGCGGTTGATCCGGATGGCGACGCGGTCACCTACACGCTGCTGACCACTCAGCCGGCCGGAATGGCGGTGGATTCGGCGGGCAAGGTCTCGTGGGACTTCGCATTGCCCGGCGACTATTCCGTGTCGCTGCGAGCGGCGGATGGCCGCGGCGGCGAGGCGACGCAGACCTTCGTGCTCACCGCAGGCAACGTGGCGCGGAATCCGCACACGCCGAGCCTCTTCGGCACGCCTTCTGCGGTCGCGGCGGTTGGGCAGCAGTACTTCTATCAGCCGGCCGCGGACGACGCGGACCCGGGCCAGACGCTGGTTTTCACGCTGCCGCAGGCGCCGGCGGGAATGTCGATTGTGGCCGAGACCGGGCGGATTACTTGGACGCCAACGGCCCAGCAATTGGGCCAGCATCGGGCCGAGGTGAAGGTCTCCGACGGCGAAGGCGGTTCGGCGTCGCAGACCTGGACGATCGATGTTTCGCAATCGCTTCCCAATCGGCCACCGGTCATTGACTCGATCCCGAATTTCATCGCACAAATCTCAGTTCCCTATCGCTACGACGTTTCCGCGGCCGACCCTGAGAATCAATCTCTCGTTTATTCGCTTGTCGCGCCGCCCGATGGCATGACCATTGACGCGGAAACAGGCTTGATCACGTGGACGCCGAATATTCAGGCGCAGACCGTGGTCGTGGCGGTCAAAGTGACCGATCCGCGCGGCGGCTTCGGAAGTCAGGTCTACGACCTGTTCGTTTCGCCGCCGAACAGCCCGCCGGTCATCGTTAGCCAGCCGAATACCGAAGTTTTTGTCGGTGAGAACTACCGGTATGACGTAAATGCAACCGACGCCGAGCGTCATCCGCTGTTCTTCCAGCTGCTTCCCGACGTGCCCGCAGGCATGACGATCAACGCAACGACAGGGTTGGTGAAGTGGACGCCGACCCGCGAGCAGATCGGTCCGCATGCCGTGAAGGTGCAGGCGTCCGATCGGTACGGCGGAATCGACGTCCAGGAATTCACGATTCAGGTGCTGGTCGACACGATCGCCCCCAGCGTGCAGATCGCCGCGTCGCCCGATCCGGCGAGCATCAACAACCTCGCGCGGATCTGCGTGCAAGCCGGCGATCGCGCTGGCGTCGTGAGTCGAACGCTTTCCATCGATGGGGTGCCGCAGACGCTCGACCTCAGCGGCTGCATCGAGTTTACGCCCAGTCGCGTGGGCAATCTGCAGTTAGAGGCCACGGCGACGGATGCGGCCGGCAATGTCGGCCGCGCGGCTCGTAGCCTGCTGGTTGGCGATCCCAACGATCCCAGCGCGCCGACGATCGAACTCACAAGCCCGGTTCCCGCCGACGCCTCGCTCACGGTCGAAGCCAGTCTGCCGTTTGAATTGAAAGCGACGATCAGCGACAACCCCGTGACGTTTTTGGAGTGGCAGGTCGGCCTGGCCCGCGGTCAGCAAGACGCCCCACTCAAAATCATCGGCAACGGCTCAGGGGCGGTCATTGACGCCCCGGTAGCGACGGTCGATCCCACGATGCTCGCGAATGACGTATATTTCGTCGTGATTCGCGCGACTGATGGAACACATACCCGGTCCGAAACAGTACTACGCGTATTGGTAGCAGGTGACCTGAAACTCGGCAACTTCCAGCTGGATAATTCTGATCTCCAGCTAATCGTGAATGGGACAGTCTTAACTCTTGCACGCCAGTACAGTACCTTGGAAAGCGACACTAGCGGAGATTTCGGCCACGGTTGGCGATTGGGGTTCCCGGGAAGTGTTTGTGACGAAGCAATCGAAACGAACGCCGGCTCAACGATCAGGGTTGGCTCGCGAATCTATGTAACTCGACCCGATGGCCGTCGAATCGGATTTACTGTCGCGGCAACCCCAATCAACTTCCTATTTTCCTTCATCGTGGCAGTCAAATTTGTCCCGGACAACGGTGTCGCCGACGAGCTACATGATCCTGGCGTAGGACTCTTGTTCAACATCGGCGGCGGCCTGTTCTCAGGATTAAGCACAATTTATAACCCCAGTGCTTATACGCTTCGGACGAAGAACGGCCTCAGCTACGTGATCGATGAACAACAAGGGCTGAAGTCGTTTACAGACCGAAACCAAAACGTGATCAGAATCGAACGGAACGGGATCTTTCGTGCAAATGACGCCATAGTCTCGATCAACCGCGACACTCAGGGCCGAATAACCAATATCGCCCAAGTTGTGCCGGGCGCAAATAGCTCGTCGCCGCCACTGCAGTATCGTTACGACAGCTTGGGCAACTTGGTCGCCTTTATTGATCAAAACGGTGCATTGACCCAATATCATTATGAGTTTTCGCAGAAGCCCCATTACCTGACTCGTATTGAAGACCCAAGCGGACGAGTGCCGATTCGATCCGAGTACGATTCCGAAGGTCGGCTCGTTGCCGTCGTGGATGCGAGCGGGCACCGTCGTGAATTTGATCACGACGCGATCAGTGCAAGCGAAGTCGTGCGCGACGCGTATGGGAACGCCACACAACGATTCTACGATCGTGACGGAAACGTTGTCACATTAATTGATGCTGAACAGCAAATCTGGCGGCAGGAGTATGAGGACGGCCTTATTACTGCGAAGATTGATCCGTTGGGTAATCGCACTGAGTTTTTCTACGATGATCAGAATAATTTAGTTCGCGAAGTTCAGCCGCACCCATCGGGTCAGTCCCCAGATGAATATACGACAAGTTATACTTACGACGCTCGCAATAATGTTACTTCTATTAGTACACCTGCCGGCCCACGAGCTATCCTGACCTATGACACTTCGGGCAACCTCACATCGTTTCGTGATGGCACCGGACGTAACCTGGTGGCTTACCAGTACGATGCACGCGGCTTGATTACGACCGAAACCAATCGCTTTGGGTCTTCAACATTTGACTACGACTCAAACGGTCAGATGGTACGCGCAGTGGAGTCCAACGGCCGCACGACGACAGCAACTTATTATCCTTCAGGGCGCCTCCAGTCGTACGCCGCACCAGACAGTGCGGCCGTGCTAGAGTACGACGCAAAGGGGCGCCAGCTTGCGGCCACGTACGAAACGGGCCATTCCATTCGATACGCGTACGGTGATGAATCCGAGTGGACGTGTGTCGAAGGCCAGACCATCGATCGGATAGAGCGGCTCAGTCATGAAAATGGCCAAACGGCCGGGTGGCTGCGGGCCGATGGCTCCACGATGATGTACCAGTATGACGCCGCTGGCCGGCTGGAAGCGGTAGTCGACCCCCGGGGTAACGCCACATCTTATGAGTATGATCGCGTTGGCCGTCGCACTGTGACGCGTTCCCCCCGAGGTGGCGAGACCCGCGTTGGATATGATGCGGCTGGCCGGGTGACAAGCCGCCGCGACCCTGAGCAAAATCTGACCACTATCGTTCCCGGTGAATGCTGCGGTCGCGAAGCGTCAGTAACAAATCCTCGTGGATTCACCTGGTACTTCTCCCGGTCGCCGACAGCGGCAGTCGTTACCGATCCACTGCTTCGCACAACGGAAATTGAGTTTTCGCAAGGCGGACTACCTGTTCGCACCCGCTTACCGGACGGTCGCACACGATCCGTCACGTTCGATGGTGATGGAGAGCTTGATGATGCGGATGAGCGGCCTCTTTCAGTTGTTGACGAAGGCGGTGGAACCCGTGATTATGTTTACGATTCTGAGGGCCGCCTATCCAGTTCCGCCGCACCTGGCGGTGCCGTGTATGCGCTCAGCCACACGCCTAACGGCTTGGCATCCATCGTTGGTCCCTCCGGCGAATATATGGCGTTTGAATACGCCGGAGACGGCAATCTTAGCTCCGAGTCTTTGTCAGGCGTGCTGACTACCCGCTATGCCTATAACGATCGTAATCTGTTGCAATCGAAAGTGCATGATGGCGGCGAGCGCATCGACTTCGACTACGATCTTGTCGGGCGCGAGATTCGACGAGTCCCGTCCCGCGGCACCTCGGTGGCTAGAGAATACGACCCATCGGGAAACCTCAGCCACATTATAGATGGGACGGGGGGCACATCGTTCCTGTACGACGCCGACAATCGGCTATCGGAGGTCAACCGCCCACTTGGCGCTCGCGTTCTGTATCAACGCGACCTAAACCAAAGAATCGTGGCGATTGAAGTATTTGCAAAAGAGAATGCAGCACCATTTGTAACGCGTTACCAGTACGACCCCGCTGGAAATCTTGCCCAAGTGACGGACCCACTTGGTGGCGTGACTACCTTCTCATACGACCCGGCGAACCGGTTAACGAGCCGGAGATTACCCAACGGCGTAGAGACTTCTTTTACCTATAATTTGCTTGATCAGGTAACCGGTATTGTGCATCGTGGTCCTGATCTTGCTGTCATTGCGTCTTTTGTTTATGAACGTACGGATATCGGGCAACCGCATCGCATTCTTCGCGAGGATGGGTCGCAAATTCTACTGACCTATGACTCGCGCCGCCGATTAACGAGCGAGCGTTATCTGCGTCCGGATGGTTCCGTCGAACAGGAAGTCGAGTATAGCTATGACGCGTCTGACGGTCGAATTACTAAGCGCGTTGACGGCAATGTGGTCTCATACCGAAATGAGCCCGGATTTCGCCTTTCCGAGGTGGCGGCAAATGGTGGCAACACAGCGATCAATTATGACGAAAGAGGGTGCCAGCTACTAGTAGCACGTGCGGTTGGGGACCTTGAATTAGAATATGATCTTGAGAGCCACTTGATTCGGGTAGGTTCGAGTGGTCAGGCGACGAGTGTCACCTATGAGTACGACGGTCTCGACAATCGCACGGGAGCGCGTTCTTCGCAAGGTAGCCAGCGGGTGTTTGTCGTAGCGCCAGGTATCGATGAGCGATATCAGTCTCCGCATGTGATCACGGATGAAAATGGCGCGGCGCTTATGTCATACGTCTATGCGGCGCAGATGCCGTATATGCGGATCGATGACTCGGGGCCCGTATACTATTTGACAGATGCCATGGGCTCTGTAGTTGGTTTGACCGGCAATAGTGGTAATATCATTGGACGTATCAACTACGATGGCTTTGGAAACACGCGGCGGACCGAGGGCAGCGGGGCTGAATTGCCCGTTTCGGTGGGTGGTGACTTCCGTTTCCATGGTGCCTGGTTGGAGAGCGCGACGAAACTCTATCACATGCGCGCTCGTGATTACGATCCTGAAACTGGTCGGTTCTTGACAGTTGATCCGGCTCCGATAGAGCCCCTCCGCCCAGAAACGATGCATCGTTATGCATACGGGAATCAAAACCCTTACTTGTTCTATGACCCGTCGGGTACTGTATCTTTAGTAGAGACGTCGATTAAGCAAATTATCCGTCAAGCCGCAAGGGATCAGTTGTTTGAATTGGGGGGTTCAATTGCAACTGAGTTTCTGGAGACTGTGATGTCTTTACTGCTGCCAGATCTTCCCAGCTTTTCATTTCTTCCTGGCCAATCGGGCATTGAGCAAGGGCGATTGTTCGAGCAATTGGTGACACAGGTAATTTGTGGCGTGTTTCAAGGTGCCGGTGATTTTCTCTGGCTGGAGGTTCCCATGAACCCGGCCTCAGGAAAGCCATTCGAAGATGGTTTTGGATGTGGCGGTGGTCGTATTGAGTTGATCCGGGGCAGCGGGCGACCGGATTACTTGCTGTCTTCTGAGAGGCCTACCAAACTCACGCCGATCATCGGAGGTCCGAAAAGCTTCCTTGTCGGTGATTTCAAATTGTCGATTCAGGCCATGTATCGCGATTGGGTGCCTCCGAGGCGAAAGCCGGCGCAGTTCTATTCGATAGCAAACCATGCGCGGAAGTTTCAATTCATACCAATAACGATCTCGTTCGCGCTGCGCGGAGATAACAGTGTGGGACAGTTTCGAGTTGCTCGCATTGTTGGTACATTTTTGGAGCGCCGCGTAGTTGCGCGCATTTGGCACCGATGATGCGTGGGCCCGAGAGTTATTGATGGTTATTGATTAGACCATAATTCACTCCCGCGGGTCATTCCCGGTGATGAGCAAATGTAGTTGGAGATCGATGTGCGTTCACGGAACCAGGCAGAATGCTCGAACGTGCAGTTTTGTTTGTGGCGGCGATTTGTTCTTTGCCCAACGATGTGTTGGGGGATATCGGCATGGCCGTTATCGTCAGCAATGGCAGTAATTGAGCCGAGTGGCGAGGAGCTACTTTTCAACGAGTCGCGCGTCGTCTCGTTAGTGCAGGTCGGTGTCTTGCATCAGAGTGGGCCAGCTTTCGCTACAACGGGATTCGATAATGCTCGCCTTGGAATGTTTTTTGAGGGCGGTAATCGCTCTCAGCCCCGCCAGCTGACCATCGGCAATTTCAACATGGGCTTCGGCGGATGGTCAATTCGCGCGCTTGGAGATGTTGAAAACTTTGGCAGCGTTTTAGCGGACGATCGCGGCCGCGCGGTTCTAGTGGAGAATCATTCGTTTCTCGTTACGCTGAGCCGGACATTCACACTCCCGGTGAACCCTCGCGAACTCTCCTTTGATGTGTTCATCGCCCCCGGCTTCGACCTAACGGCCAGCACCATCCCTGACGCCTTCGAAGTCCAGCTCCTCGATAACCAAGGCCAATCCGTCGTCCCCACTTGGAGCCCCGAGGCCACCTCGTTCTTCAACATCCAGGAAGACGTCGCAACGAACCCCGCCGAAGCCTTCAACCTTGCCCCCGGCGTCACCATCGAACCGATCGATGGCGGCGGCTTCCCCGCTTGGCGCGTCCGCCTCAACCTCTCGGGCGTCCCTGGCGGCTCCGTCGTCACCCTTTACAACGACCTCATCGGCGCCGACTCCGACACCGGCAGCGGCGTCACCGTAGGCAACTTCACGATCGACCCACCAACCGCTGACGCCGGCGGGCCCTACGCCGAGCGTTGCCTCGACGGCGGTGCGCAGATTCGCCTCGACGGGCGCGGTTCGCGTGTGGCCGAGGGAAGGCCGACTAGCGTCCAGTGGCGGAGCGACTGCCCGGGCGCGGTCTTTGACGACCCGACCAGTCTGACGCCCGTCCTCACGATTCCGCAATCAGAATGCCGCGGCACGGTATGCGCCGTGGAGATTCAAGTCTCCGACGGCGAATACACCGCGACCGATTCGGCCACCGTCAACCTCGCCGGACCGGTCATTGTCGACGACCCGCTTAACCCGCCCGCCCCGCTCTCCCTCAATTGCACTGGCGGCGTGACCATCGAGACGCGTTTGCCCTTCGGCGAGCCGGCGACCCCCGAACGAGTGGGTGTCAGAACGCCGACGAGCACCGGCGGCACCGCACCGGTTTCGATCACGAGCACCGTTCCGGCTGTTTTTCCTGATGGTGACTCAACCGTAACGTTTATCGCCACGGATGCACTCGGCGAGACGGCGACGTGTACGATCACCGTCGCCGTCATCCGTCCGAATGACCCCCGTTATCAGGAGCGCATCACAACAACCACCACCAACATCGGGCTGCTCGGCTGTGGCGCGTGCGCACCGATGGGATTGGGAACGATGTTCAGCCTTTTTGGAGGACTTGCGGTGCTCAAGGCCGAAGCGCGACGTTCGCGCCGCCGGTGAACGTGACGACTGCACTTACACACGGCGACGAACTCGGTGCCGCCGATGTATTCGTACGAACAAGACGTAACTTCAGAGTGGGAGACATTCGAGATGCGATCGACTCGGCGGTTTTACGTGGGAGTTTGCTCTGCTGCCCTGCTCTTCACCGGTCTCGGCTGCAATCGGGCACTGGGTCTGCAGGATTGGCAGCGCGACTTGCTCTCACTGGTCGGCTCCGGCATCGGCAGCTTCCTCGCGGCGCAGTCAACGACCGTGCGCGTCGAGCGCGAGTGCTTCGAGAACGGTGTTCAGATCGACTGTGCTAGCGTGCCGGGTGGTTGATGGGCCGGCGCGGGCGCGCGAATCGGCGAGTGACGGGTGGCGATCGCACCCTGTACCAGCACCGATTGCCTGCCTTTAGTGCCCCCGACATTTGGTCGAGCCGAGCGGACACGCCCTGGAGTATTGGCTCGAACCGAGGCCGCAACGACCCGCAATCAAAAACCCGCGAGCGTCGATCGAGATTTCTCGAAGTAGTTGCTCTTCCACGAGCGCAGCGAACGCGATGGCAGTGGCGGAAACATGACCGAGCGCTACTGGCGGCACCGCCACAGAGCACGCGAGGTCGCCCGCCGCGTCGCACCCGAGCCGTCGACCGAGATCAAGTGTTCGACTGTGTGGGCTTTCCTCTAGTTCACCGGTCGTATCGAAAAGACGCGACCCAGGATTTAACGCACAACGCCCGGGCAGAGACGCCTGGGCGTTGTCGTTTCTATCGTGAGCGTTCGCAAGGGTTTAGCGCTGCTCGAATTGCCGCCGGGTCTCTCGGCGCCGGCACATCGTTCGGACGATCAGGTGCTTTTCGATCCGCCCACGTCGCCGGTTGGCCCGTTGTCGCCGAGTCTCGGCGCGTCGCCGACCGCGGGGTTAACGCGGTTCATAACCGCACGGGCGGCGATGTCTCGCGCTGACATAACCCGTTCGCACGTCGCAAAACGTGGTCTGTGGTTATGTCTCATGGGGCGTATCGCCGCACAGTCTCAACAAAACAGACTGCCCGCAATCTCAACGAGGCCCCATGACCGCGCGACGCTGACGCGCCTAAATTGATTGAGGGGCTCCGCTGCGTTTAACGCAACCACCGAGCCGCGGCTCGCCCGCCGGTCACACCACTCGCCATCGCCCGCTCGACCCGAATGATCACGGATTTTCGTCACATTTGCTGCATCAGGTGATCGCCGACACGCAGCGCATTCGCGATGATCGTCAGCGCCGGATTGACCGCGCCACTTGAGGGGAAAAAGCTCGCATCGACGACATATAGATTCGTCAAGTCATGCGCTCGACAGTTGCGGTCCAGTACGGAGTTCGCGGGATCATCACCGAAGCGAAGCGTGCCGCACTGGTGTGCGACGCCCGCGAGCGGGATGCGCTGGCCGACCCAGAGGCTGCGGGCGAGCAGCCCCTGATGGCATTCGTGGCCGTGGAGGCCGCACTTGGTGGATTGTGCGAGCAGGTGTCGGAGCTTGGCGATGAGCCGCTTGTGCCCTTCCTCGTTGTTGGGCGTATAGCTCAGCACGATCCGGCCGTCGCGGTCGAGCGTAACGCGATTGTCGGATGCGGGCAGGTCTTCGCTGGTCAGCCAGAAATCGAGCGAGTGGCGGGCCATTTTTTCGAGTGTCCAGCCCGGCGCGAGGGCCGGCGCGCCAGCGCGAAGCGTCTCGCCGTCGAGCTTGCCGACGAAGGAGATGTGGCCCATCGGAAAGTCCCATTCCGGCGCGCCGAGGTAGAAATCGTTGATCGCGAGCGTCTTCTGGAAAATCGTCGGGTTGGGGCAGAGCGACAGGGCCATCTGGATCGAGTTGATGTGGCCCATGTAGTGGCGGCCGACCGTGTCGGAGCTGTTGCCGAGGCCGCGCGGGTGCTGGTCATTGGCTGAGCGCAACAGCAGCGCGGCGGAGTTGATCGCGCCGCAGGCGACAACCACGATGTCGCCGCGATAACGCTCCTCCACGCCGTTTCGCTCGACCACAACCTCGGTCACTTCGCGGCCGCTGGCACTGGTGTGTAGCCGCTTCACGAGTGCGCCGGTAAGCAGCGACACGTTGGGATGAGCGAGGGCCGGCAGCACGCCGCAGGTATGGGCGTCGGCCTTGGCCTGCACGAGGCAGGGGAATCCGTCGCAGGTTTCGCAGCGGATGCACTTGCTCTCTTGCGGCCTTTGCTCATCGAGCATGATCCCGAGCGGAACGTGAAACGGGCGCAAGCCCAGCTTCGTCAGGTCGTCGTGCAGATGCTGAATTCGCGGCTCGTGGCTGACCGGCGGATGCGGATAGTCGCCGCTGGCGGGCGGGTCGGTCGGGTCTTCGCCGCGGCGGCCGTGGACGTGGTACATCCGCTCGGCGGCGAGGTAGTAAGGCTCCATCTCCTCGTAGGAGATCGGCCAGGCGGGCGACACGCCGCCATGATGGCGAATCTCGCCGAAGTCTTCTTTTCGCAGGCGAAACAGGGCCGCGCCGTAGAATTTGGTGTTGCCGCCGACGTAGTAGTTCGTGTGGGGGTGAAGGTCGCGGCCATCCTTGTCGCGCCATGTCTCCTTCGTGTGGTACTTTCCTTCGAGATTGACGACGCGCGGGTTCCAGTTGTCCTTTTCGCGGCGGACGAAATCGCCGCGTTCGAGCAGGAGTATCCGCTTGCCGGTCGGCGCGAGCTTGGCCGCCAGCGTGCCGCCGCCGGCACCGGTTCCGATGATGATGACGTCGTAGCGATCCATGGGCGATTACTCCAAAGCAAATGCAGGATGAACAATGCAGAATGCAGAAGGAGCTAAATGCGACGCATTAGTTTCTGTAGTGTGGATAGATTCTCACATGTCAGGAGGCGCTTTCTGCATTCATCATTCTGCATTATTCTCTCACCCGCCCGCCTCAAACCCCGGATAGAGCGTCATTCCGCCATCGACGAACAGGCTCGCGCCGGTGATGTAGTCGGCCTCGTCGCTCGCCAGCCAGACTGCGAGGCGAGCGATGTCGTCCACTTCGCCGATTCGCTTGTAGGGGATCAGCTTCAGAAGATCGGCATAGGCGGCGGGCGTTTCCCATGCGGCGCGGTTGATCGGCGTGCGGATGGCGCCGGGGCAGATGCTGTTGACGCGGATGCGCCAGGGAGCGACCTCCTGCGCGATCGATTTCATCAGTTGAAATACGCCGCCCTTGCTGGCTGCGTAGTTCACATGGCCGGCCCAGGGGATGACTTCATGAACGCTGCTGATGCAGATGATCTTGCCAGCGGCGCATGAAATGTCCTTCTTCACGCCGCGCCGCTTGAATTCGCGGACGGCCTCCCGGGCGCAGAGGAACTGGCCGGTGAGATTTACGCCGATGACCTTGTTCCACTGGGCCAGCGTCATCTCTTCGATGGCCGCGTCCTGCTGCAAGCCGGCGTTGTTGACGAGGATGTCGACCGTGCCAAATTCGTCGCGAGCCCGTCGGAACATCTCGTCGACCTGCGTCTCGTCAGACACATCGGCGCGATGAGCGATAGCGCGGCCGCGGCTCTTGCAGCCGCAGTGGGTCGCGTCGTCGATCGCCGATATCGCGGCCGCTTCGTCGCCGACGTAGTTGATCAACACATCGGCCCCGGCGGCACACAGCGCCACCGCGATGCCGCGACCGATGCCCGAGCTGGCGCCGGTGACGATGGCCTTCTGGCCTTTGAGCACCGGGCGCGCCTCGCACTCCGGCATCACAACCTGCGGCAGGTCGGCGGCCGAAAGGTTTCGGATGAGGGTGCTGGACATCGCGGCGGGTCGGGCAGAAGCAGTTGCAGTCGACACAGTAATTCTCCGAAGTTCGGTCAGCGGGGCGCGGGCGGACACGTCGGTTCGGATGTCGGATTGACGCGATCGTTACTTTCGCGGCGTTATTCCCGACTGGGGGATGCCGCGCGCCGAGCGTCGCGGGGTCGGAGGCACGCGCTCCGGAGAAGAATCGACGACGACCGCAGGGCGCGGGGCGATCACGCTCGGAGCTGCCAGCAGCGCCGCCGCCAGCCCCGTCCACCCGCACTGATGCGACGCCCCAACGCCGCGACCCGTGTCGCCATCGAGGTATTCGTAGAAAAGTGGATAGTCTCGGAAATGTGGGTCGCGATTGAGCCGTGAGTATTGCTCCGCCGCTTCCGGGGACGGCGGTCCGAGCACCGGTCGGCTGCCGCTCTCGTCGCGCCGAAACGCGCTTCCGAGCCGGCGCGCGAGCTCGTCGGCGACTTTGTTGAGCGAGACCAGTGTGCCCGAACCGGTCGGAAACTCGACGCGAAACTCGTCGCCGAAGTAGTAATGAAACTTCCGCAGTGATTCGACGATCAGGAAATTGACGGGAAACCAGATCGGCCCGCGCCAGTTGGAGTTTCCGCCGAACGCGCCCGAGTCGGATTCGCCCGGCTGATAACCGACCGTCAGCGTTTCGCCGTTCACGTGGAAGCGGTAAGGCTGATCCTTGTGAATGCGAGACAGGGCGCGGACGCCGAAGTCGGAGAGGAACTCGTTTGCGTCGAGCATGCGTCGCAACAGTGCTTTCAGCCGATGGCCGCGCAGCAGCGAGAGCAGCCGGCGCTGGCCCTTGCCGGGCACGTCCCAGTGCGAGACGAGCGCCGCCAGCTCGGGGCGATAGTTAAGGAACCACTCCAGCCGCCGCTTGAATTCGGGCAGCTTCTCGAGCAGCTCCGGCTCGATCGTTTCGACCGCGAAGAGCGGGATCAGCCCGACCATCGAGCGGACCTTTAGCGGCACGACACGGCCATCGGGCAGATTGAGCACGTCGTAGTAAAACTGGTCGATGTCGCACCACAGACCCACGCCGCTATCGGCGCACATGTCGTCGGAGCCGATGTTGTTCATGGCCTCGGCGATGTGCAGGAAATGCTCGAAGAACTTGGTTGCGATGTCTTCATAGACACGGTTGTGCTGGGCCAATTCGAGGGCGATTCGCAGGAGGTTCAGCGAATACATCGCCATCCAGCTGGTGCCGTCGGCCTGATTGATAAATCCGCCGGTCGGCAGCGATGCGCTGCGGTCGAAGACGCCGATGTTGTCGAGTCCGAGGAAGCCGCCCTGAAAGATGTTGCGGCCCTGGGCATCCTTGCGATTGACCCACCAGGTGAAGTTGAGCATCAGCTTGTGGAAGACGCGCTCGAGGAATGGCAGATCGCCGGCGTATCCGGGTTCGCCGGCGGTGCGGCGATTGGCGCGATCGATCTCGAATACGCGCCATGTGGCCCATGCGTGCACGGGCGGATTCACATCGCCGAAGGCCCACTCGTAGGCCGGAAGTTGCCCGTTGGGATGCATGTACCACTCGCGCGTCAGCAGCACGAGCTGATCCTTCGCAAATTGCGGGTCGATCATTGCGAAGGGGATCATGTGAAACGCGAGGTCCCACGCCGCGTACCACGGATACTCCCACTTGTCGGGCATACTCAGAATGTCGGCGTTGTTCAGATGGCTCCAGTCGCGATTGCGGCCGAAGTGGCGATCGATCGGCGGAGCGGGTTGGGCCGGGTCGCCCTTCAGCCAGCGCGGCACGTCGAAGTGATAGAACTGCTTGTTCCAAATCATTCCGGCCAGCGCCTGACGCTGCACGAGGCGTGCGTCGGCGTCGGTGATATCCGCCTGGACTCCGGCGTAGAACGCATCCGCCTCGCGCCGGCGAGCGGCGAAAACCGCATCGAAATCGCCGAAAGGACTACCCGTATCCAAAGCGGCGGATCGAAGCCGAATGCGAAACGTCGCCGAGCCGCCGGCGGGAATCGTGCGCTTCAGATGAGCAGCGGCCTTGGTGCCGACGCCGTCGGCGTTGACCGCGTCGCGCTCACCGTTGACGACGTAGCGATGAACGGCGTCTTTCGGATGTCGCGGCCCGGCAACGCCATACAGTCGATCGGTGTTGGTCTCGTTCTCGCAGAAGAGCCACTCGGCGTCGCCATCCACCGAAACCTGGAATTCGCCAAGAGCCCCGTGTTTGGCGATCGGGCCGCGCTCCGCGTGCGCGAGTTGCGGCTTCGCCCCGTGCGTGTCCCAAGACCAGGTGTTTCGAAACCACACCTGCGGCAACACGTGGATCGGCGCAGCCTCGGGCCCGCGATTATGGATCGTCACCAGCATCAGGATGTCGTCGAAGCCGCCCTTGGCGTACTCGACAAAGACGTCGAAATAGCGGTCGTCGTCGAACACGCCCGTGTCGAGCAGCTCATATTCCGGTTGATCCTTGCCGCGGCGGCGGTTCGTCTCGACTAGCTCTGCGTAAGGGAATTCGCGCTGCGGATACTTGTAGAGCATCTTCAAGTACGAGTGCGTCGGCGTCGCGTCGAGGTAGTAGTACAGCTCCTTCACGTCCTCGCCGTGGTTGCCCTCGCTGTTGGTCAGGCCGAAGAGCCGCTCTTTGAGGATCGGGTCGCGCTCGTTCCAGAGTGCCAAGCTGAGGCAGATCAACTGCTGGTCGTCGCTGAATCCGGCGATGCCGTCTTCGCCCCAGCGATAGGCGCGGCTGCGGGCATGGTCGTGAGGAAAGCTGTCCCACGCCGAGCCCGTCGCGCTGTAGTCCTCCCGGACCGTCCCCCACTGTCGCTCGCTCAGATAAGGCCCCCAGCGGCGCCAACCGACTTCTCCTTGTGCGATGGCCCGGAGGCGCGTTCTTTCCGCGGTGCTGCTCATCCGTCGTCCTTTGCCCCTTGCAATCCTTGCTACGTCGCGGTTGGTTGGACGCGTCTCTCAGTGCGGCGTTACACGCCCGTACGGGCCCCACCCCGCCCAAAAGCTGCGCCCCTGGCGATCGGCCGCGAATTCGACGCGTTATTCACCGGCCCAGAAACGAATTTCAGGCTGCTGCATCCGTCGGTGAGTGCAGCGGCGATCCGTCGCCCGCCCATCCAATACCTGTCCAGAAGGCTGGTCTATGACTTCGGAGCAGTGGGATCGCGCAGAATGGCTCGAGGCCGACGGCCTGGGCGGCTTCGCCTCGGGCACAGTTCGCGGGATCCGCACGCGGCGATATCACGGGCTGCTGCTCGCGGCGCGGGCCGGCGGCGCAGGCCGCATGGTGCTCGTGAACGGCTGCGACGCCTGGCTCGAAACGCCGAACGGCACATTTTCCCTGACACGTCAGCAATACTCGCCCGGCGTCATTCATCCCGACAGCGGCCCCGCGCCCGAGTCGTTCACCGCCGATCCCTGGCCGACGTGGGTATTGCGTTGCGGCAACGGGCTACGAGTGCAATGCGAGTTGTTCGTGCCGCGCGGAGCTCCTCTCGTCGCACTGAGTTGGCGGCTCCTCGATGCCGCGCCGGGCGTCACGCTTTGCGTGCGGCCCTTCCTTTCCGGGCGCGACTATCACGCGTTGCATCACGAGAACCCGGAGTTTCGATTCGAGCCGCAGCGCGACGGCGGCCGCCTGACTTGGCGGACCTACGACGGGGTGCCCGACATCCACTGCTTCGCGAACGGCGATTATGTCCACATTCCCCACTGGTATCGCAGTTTCTGGTATGAGGCCGAGCGAGAGCGAGGGCTCGGCCATGTCGAGGATCTCGCCGCACCGGGCGTGCTGCGATTCGATCTTTCGCGGGGCGAAGCGGCACTCATCTTCGCGGCGGACGAAGAGGGACTGCGGGCCATCGCGAATCCGCACGACGCGGCCCATTCGCTCGCCGCACTGCGCCGCACCGAACAAGCGCGCCGGGGCGAGTTCGCGACGCCACTGCATCGCGCCGCCGACTCGTACGTCGTACGTCGCGGGAGCGGAAAGACGATCATCGCGGGTTACCCCTGGTTCACCGACTGGGGGCGAGACACGTTTATTGCACTGCGCGGCCTCTGTCTCGCGACGCAGCGCTTCGACGACGCGGCCGCGATTCTGCTGGAGTGGTCGAGCGCAGTCTCCGACGGAATGTTGCCTAACCGATTCCCCGATCAGGGCGAGGCCCCGGAATACAACGCGGTCGACGCGTCTCTCTGGTATGTGATCGCGGTGCATGAGTTTCTGGCGGTAGTCGACGCGGGGCGCGCGCGGCTCTCTCGCTCGGATCGGGAGCGGCTCGAGGCGGCGGTGCAGCTGATACTTATCGGATATACGCGCGGGACGCGCTTCGGCATTCGATGCGACGAGGATGGCCTGCTGTCGGCTGGCCGCCCCGGCGTCCAGCTCACCTGGATGGACGCAAAAGTCGGGGACTGGGTGGTGACGCCGCGCATCGGCAAGCCGGTCGAACTGCAAGCGCTCTGGTTGAACGCACTCTGGTGCGCGCGCGGGTTGTCGCAGCGCTGGCACGACATCTTCGTTCGCGGGCGCGAGAGCTTTCGCAGTCGATTCTGGAACGCCGAGCGAAGCGGCCTCTTCGACGTCGTGGATTGCGATCACCAGCCCGGCACGGTCGATGCCCGTTTCCGCCCCAATCAGATCTTCGCCGTCGGCGGACTGCCGGTGTCTCTGCTGGACGATGAACAAGCGCGGCAGGTGGTCGAAGCGGTCGAGCATCGGTTGCTGACGCCGATGGGCCTGCGATCGCTCTCGCCCGATGAGCCGGAGTACACGCCTCACTATCGCGGCGATATGCAGCAACGCGACGCGGCCTATCACCAGGGCACGGTCTGGCCGTGGCTGATCGGCCCGTTTGTTGAGGCATGGCTGCGCGTCAACGGCGACACGCCGGAGCGGCGGCTTGAGGCACGCGAGCGTTTTCTGCGGCCGCTTCGAGACTACGCCGAATCAGTCGGTTGCGGACACATCGCCGAAGTCGCGGACGGCGATCCGCCAAATGTGCCTGGCGGCTGTCCGTTTCAGGCTTGGTCGCTGGGGGAGTACCTTCGGTTGGAGTTGCAGGTGCTCTCGGAGGCGCGAGCGGTGGAGCGGTCGTCAACCCATCGGCCCATACCCCCCGCCGGTTCGCGTGCTTCTTGTGTCGCCAAGGCTCATTGAGCGATGTGGGAGAGCGTCCGCCAACACCTGCCCGAGTACGCCATCGAAGCGGCCCTGCTCGGGTGCTTCATGCTCGCCGCCTGCGGATTCGGTGCGTTGCTGTTTCACGCCGACTCGCCCGTGGTGCGCCGCATTCCGCGTCGGCTTCCGCGGCGGGCCCTGATGGGCGTGGCGATGGGCGCGACGGCGATCGCGCTGATCTACTCGCCGTGGGGCCAGCGCTCCGGTGCGCACATGAACCCGGCCGCCTCGATCACGTTCGTCATGCTCGGCAAGATGAAATGGGTCGATGCGATCGGCTATGGCGTCGCCCACTTCACGGGTGCGGCCATGGGCGTGCTAATCGCAAATGCGGCGATTGGACGCTGGCTGCGGCACGAACAGGTGAACTTCGTCGTGACTACACCCGGACGGGCGGGGGCGGGCGTGGCATGGATTGCGGAGGCCGTAATCGCCGGCGGCATGATGTCGCTCGTGCTGTTTTCAAGCAACAGCCCGCAATTCACGGGCTACACCGGGCTACTCGCGGGCGCGCTGGTCGCGGTCTACATCACCGTCGAAGCGCCGCTCTCCGGCATGAGTATGAACCCGGCCCGCACATTTGGCTCTGCCATCGTCGCGCGGCGATGGACCGCCTACTGGGTCTATCTCACCGCTCCCCTCTGCGGCATGCTCGCAGCGGCGGCCCTATTCACGTCGCTGCCCGGCACGCATGTGTTTTGCGCCAAGTTGCATCATCCGCGCAGCGTCGATTGTATTTTCCGCTGTGAACACGACCGACTCCTGATCGCCAAGCCCGCAAACCCAATCACTCCGCACCTGGAAGCATCAAGATGAAGTGTTCACCGATATCCGCCGGGCTGCCCCACGCTCTTTGTGCCTGGCTTCTAATGGTGGCGCTCCCCGCGCTCGCCGACGATCGGCGGGCTGCTGCGCCAGCATCGCAACCGGCGGAGGCGGTCGTTGCCGTCGGGCCGATTCGGATCAGCGTCGCTGATCTTGAGCGATCGATCGCCTTCTACGCCGACGTACTCACCTTCGAACCCATCGCACGCACGGAGTATGCCGGTGCCGCATTCTGCGCGGAGCAGGGCCTGCCAGCCGGAGCGATTGCGAGGGCCGCCGGCGCCCGGCTGGGTGATGAATCCATCGAGTTGATCGAGTTCGACAACCCGCGTGGACGTCCGCTTCCCGCGGATTCGCGCAGTAACGACCGCTGGTTTCAACACATCGCAATCATCGTGCGCGACATGGACGCCGCCTACGCCCGCCTGCAAAAGCACGCCGTGCGCGCTGCCTCCGCCGGCGGTCCGCAGCGCCTGCCCGATTGGAATCCGACGGCCGGCGGCATCCGGGCGTTCTACTTTCGTGACCCCGATGGCCACTATCTCGAAATTCTGCAGTTTCCCCCAGGCAAAGGCGACGCCAAGTGGCACGCCGCGAGCGACCGAATCTTTCTGGGCATCGACCACACCGCGATCGTCGTGGCCGACACCGCCGCCAGCCTGCGCTTCTATCGCGACGGGCTCGGGTTGCGCGTCGCCGGCGAAAGTGTGAATCACGGCGTCGAGCAAGAGCGGCTAAACAACGTGCGCGGCGCGCGACTGCGCATCACGACATTGCGCGCGCCGCTGGGCCCGGGCATCGAATTGCTCGAATACCTTGAGCCGCGCGACGGTCGGCCGTACCCGTCCGGCGCGCAATGCAACGATTTGCTCTCCTGGCAACCGACTGTTTACGCCGCCGCGCCGGAAAAGCTTTTTCACCGGTTGCGCGTGCTTTCAACGTCACGCATAGGCGAGAACCCAGCCGATTCCAAGGTGACCGTCGCACGTGATCCTGATGGACACGCGCTGCGTATCGCAACTCCGCCCGAACAGCCCGTGCGCTAACTCGCTCTGGCACACGCGGCGGCGCTCCTTCGGGCGTCACAGCCGCCGAATCAGGAATTTCTCGCAGCGGATGCGATGAGCCTCTGGTGCTACCGAAGTTGAATGATCGGATGGAGGCCCCGCGGCTGCAGCCGGAATCGCGCGATTACGCCCTTCCCGTTGCTCGACGACCCACCGAGAATACGTTTGCGGCGTGACGATTCCGATGACGTCCGCAACGGCGTGGTTGAATTCGGCGCCGATCGCGAGCAGCCGCAATCGATCTTCGGGATTCGGGATGACGCGATTGCCGCCGAGCTTGCGGCGGAGAATGGCCTCTGATCCTCGAGCCGCGATCGACGGACATCCCGCAATGAGCAGCCTCCGACATTGGGGCGCGCCCGGCAACCAACGCCCGGCCGCGACGCCGTGCCTTCGTTCCGCGTCGCGCGCCTCCTCACCCTCCCCTACCGATTTCGATGTCCGGTTCCCTCCCTCCCGCCGAATCTTCACGGTTCGTTCCGCCCGAGCGATCCGAACCTTGATGGTTCGGTTCGGACGACCGAAGTGGAATCGAAAATACCTCTCCGACCGCGCGAGACCTTTTCTCGAGGAAGGTGCGGAGCCCGCTAGCCGTTGTCTCTGAGTCTCTGCCCGTCGCCGACCGCGGGGCCCCCGCCCAACGCCACCTGCTTGAGATTCGGGGGCCACGCTTCGTAAGATGCCTTTTCATGGCCCGGCAGTTTCACACGACATCCTGGTCGCTCATTGCTCGGGCCCAGGCGGATGGCGACACGGCTCGCGGCGCCACGGCTGAAATATGTCAGCAGTATTGGCATCCGCTCTACGCTTTCGCGCGTCGCACCGGGCAATCGGCGCACGAGGCCGAAGATACGGTCCAGGATTTCCTCGTTCACTTCGTCGAACACGCGATCGTCGCGCGGGCGGATGCCGAGCGGGGGCGCTTTCGCACGTTTCTGCTAGCCTCGTTTCGTCAGTTCCTGGCCCGGCGACACCGCGATCAGAACCGCCAAAAGCGATCACCGGGCCCCAAGGTCGCGCATGTCGATTTCGAGCGCGCCGAACGATTGCTGGCCGCGCCCGGCGACGGTTCGCCGGACCATGCATTCGAGCGCGCGTGGGCCGTCACACAGCTCGATCTGGCGTGGCAGCGGCTGGAGACGGAGTACCAGGCAAGCGGAAAAGCCGAATTGGTGAAATGCCTACGCCCGATCATCTCCGGGACCGCGACCACGCCGATCAAGGAACTCGGACAACAGCTCGCGCTCAGCGAGGGCGCCGTCAACGTCGCCGCCCACCGCATGCGGCGCCGGTTCGGAGAAATCCTGCGCGAACAGGTCGCGCTAACGCTGATCTCGCCCGACGAGATCGATGATGAAATCCAACGGCTCCGCGCTGCCCTGAGCCAGCCCGTCACAGGATGACCCGGATTTCCCAATCGGCGTAAGAACGCGCGCCCGACGGGATTACTCTCTGGCGGAGAACGCCATCGATGAGCGCGAGTCCGTTATCCAGCTTCACCTGCGGCCAGTGCGGCGCGTCCTTCTGGAGCCAGGCCGAAGGCTGCCCGGAGTGCCTGTTTCAGCTGGCGACCGACGTCGCGCTTACCGAGCACGCATCCCCTCACGCGTTCACGGTGCCGGATCAAGACCGCCTCGCAGCCCTCATGCCGGACTTCGAAATCCTGGAACTGATCGGTCGCGGCGGCATGGGGGCGGTATTCAAGGTTCGTCAAATTCGGCTCAATCGCACCGCGGCGCTCAAGGTGCTCCCGCCCGAACGCGCCGCGGATCCCGCTTTCATCGAGCGATTCTTCCGCGAAGCCCAGGCGCTGGCCCAGCTTTCGCACCCCAACATCGTCGACGTCTTCGACATGGGCCAGCGCGGAAGCTACCTCTACATCCTCATGGAGTATGTCGACGGTCAGCCGGTCCGCACGGCGATTCGCGAGAAGCGATTGACCGCGTCCGATGCGCTTCGGATCGCAGCCGATCTCTGCGCAGCCTTGGCGTGTGCCCATGCCCGGGGACTCGTTCATCGCGACATCAAGCCGGAAAACGTGCTGCTCAAGCCCGACGGCCGCGTGAAGCTGCTGGATTTCGGGCTGGTGAAACTGACCGAAGACAGCCGCATCGACCGCTTCTCCCTCACCGAAGGGGCCCTGCGAATGGGCACGCCCCAATACATGGCGCCCGAACAGCTAAACCCGGCGGCCAGCATCGACCATCGCGCCGACCTGTACGCGTTGGGTGTGCTGCTCTACGAAATGCTGACCGGTTTGCCGCCGGTGTTGAACTACACGCCGGCTTCGCGCCGAACTGCGGTGGATTCCCGCATCGACCGCGTGGTGCAGCGAGCGCTGCAGGAATCACCCGCGGACCGCTACCAGAGCGCCGACGATTTCCGTCGCGAGATCGAACACATTCGCCAAACGCCGAACCGCAGAAGAATCACCGCCTCTGTCCTCACCACGATGCTCGGGCTCGCCCTCGTGGCGACGTTTTGGCTCCGTTCTCCGCGCGCCGACACCGCCCCACCGCCCGGAACGCCGATCGACGGAATTCCGATCGCCGTGGTGCCGTTCGACGCCGTCGAGGCCCATGCCCACCAGGAGCGCTGGGCCCGACACCTCCGCGTGCCGGTCCAATGGACCAATTCGCTCGGTATGAAGTTCGCACTCATTCCGCCCGGCGAATACACGCGGGGAGTACCGGATAAGGAAATTGCTTCGTGGATTCCGCCCCCGACGACGCAACCCGGCGAGCCGGCCGTTCTCGCCCTGATTCACAGCCAGTACCCCGCACATCGCGTGCGACTCACCAAGCCGTTCTACCTGGCGATCACGGAAACAACGCAGGCGCAATTCGACCGACTGATCGACTTCAGATTTGGGTTCTTCCGCGTCGGCGGCGCCGGCGAGAGCCGCCTGGCAGAACCCGACACGCGCGATCTGCCGATCGAGACGCTCGCGTGGGTTAACGCCGACGTCTTTTGCAGAAAACTCAGCGAGTTTGAGGGGATCCCCAGCGACGAATCGGGATATCGCCTCCCTACCGAAGGCGAGTGGGAGTTCGCGCTGCGGGCCGGAAGCACGACTCCCTATTGGTTCGGCAATGACATGGATCGCGAAGGACTCTTTGAAATCTCCTCCGTCCACGCCCCCATCCGCACGCGGCGGGTGGCGTCGCTTCGGCCAAACGCGTTCGGGCTATACGACATGGCCGGAAACGTCAGCGAGTACTGCTCCGACTGGTGGTCGCCCGACGAATTCAAGAAGTACGCCGATCGATGCGCCGTGGATCCAAGCGGGCCGCAGGATGGCGCTCCCGGCGGATTCCAGCGCGTCGTCCGCGGAGGCTATTTCGGCGACCTCTCCCGGCAGCACTCCAACGCCCGTTCCCGACACGATCCCAGCGTGTGGTCCAATACGATCGGCTTTCGCACCGCCATCGACGCCCGCACCGTCGCCCGCTTGATCGCCACGGGAAGCGCCACGCGTCCCGCCGCCCGCAATGGAGATTGATCCCACCTCCGCCTCACAGGTCCGGAAACACCTTCACCGAAAAATATTCTGGAATCGTGCTGTAATGTCGCCGCTCTCCCGGGATTAGGTAAAGCCGTTCAGGCCGTGACCGCTATCGCGCTGTCCACCTCGCGATTCTCCGGCAACCCGATAAGTGCTCATCGCGGCGGCGTTACGCAACTGCCCGACCGGCAGCCCCTCGCCGTCCCGCGGTCTCCTCGAGTCGCCATGAATCGTGATTCGGCGTAGGTCGAATTCCCGCGCCCGGCCAGCGGTCGTTTTGCACGAGCGAGTTGGTCCAGGTCCTCGATTCCCGCTTTGGAGGTGTCAGATGTTTCGTGCCTATGTTCGCCCCGCGAAGGCTCTGGTTCTCGCAGCCGGCCTGATGACCGGCGTCGCCGCCCAGGCGGACTTCACATATCAGGGGCAGTTGAAAGAGGCGGGCCAGCCGGTCAGCGGCGCCCGCAGCCTGACATTCAACCTATATGACGCCGCGACCGGCGGAACGCTGCTCGCAACGGCGAACTTCTCCGTGGACGTGACAGAGGGCCTATTCTCCGTCGCGCTACCCTGGGACGCGCAGTTCCGCGGCGCGGACCGCTGGATCGAGGTTGTTGTTCAGGGATCGCCGCTCTCGCCGCGCACCCAAGTCACGCCCGCGCCGTTGTCCGAGTTCAGCCGGAATACGCGCGGGCTGAATGTCGATGCCTTCGGACGAATCGGCATCGGGACTGCGAATCCCGCGGCCCGCCTGGATGTCCGCGGAACCGGCTCCGTGAACGTGTTTGCAGGCGACGCCGAGCCGTTCGGCGTGGCGGGCTTTCTCACGAATTGGAATTTGCCGCAGACGCACGCCTGGTTCGCGGAGCAGGGCGCTGAAGTCGCCTCCATCTTGCCCGGCGGTTTCGGCAGATTCAGGGGCGGCATGGAGCTCGGCAACACCACGGCGACCGATCGCTACCTGACGATTCAAACCGGCCAAAGCCTGTCGGGCGTCCGCCTGCGAAATCTCTCCGCGAACTCCGGCTGGACCGTGCTCAACAACCCGACCTCGCCCGCGGGCAGCGCCTTGCAGTTTCTTTTTCACAACCTCGACCCCGTCGGCGCGCCGCAGATGTCGCTGACCCAATTGGGATACCTGGGCATCGGCACCACCACGCCGCTCGGCAGGCTCGATGTCCGCGATGGTCCGGTCACGTTGACCGTCAACGGCAATCAGGATCGCGTCACCATGTACCTGACCAGCGGGAGCGGCAATCTGGCCATCAAAAACAACTCGGGCAACGTCGTCGCGAGCATGACCAGCTCAGACTACGGAGCGGGTCCGTCCGGTGAGTTTCGGGTGAACAACAGCAGCGGCCAATACAAGGGTGGCATCTCCGTAAACGCCAACGGCAAGTGCGTCGTCGAGGGCGACATCGTCAAGATCAACGGGGGGGCGGACATCGCCGAGTCGTTTGATGTGCTCTCCGCCGGCGCGATTGCACCGCAGCCGGGCATGGTCGTCAGCATCGACGCCGGCGGGTCGGGCAAGCTGCGCGTCAGCCACGCTGCATATGACCGGGCCGTCGCCGGCATCATCAGCGGTGCGGACGGCATCAATCCCGGACTCACCCTCGGGCAAAAAGGCAGCATTGCGGATGGCGAGTATCCGGTCGCGATGACGGGCCGCGTCTACGTATTCGTCGACGCAGAGGCGGGCGGACCGGTGAAGCCGGGAGATCTGCTCACCACCTCCGCAACCCCGGGCTATGCAATGCGCGTAACCGACTTCTCCGCCGCGCCGGGCGCAACCATCGGGAAAGCCATGACCGGCCTGGAATCGGGCCGAGGGCTCGTCCTGGTGCTCGTGGGCCTTCGTTGACCGACCATCTGCAGCCGCCGCATCCACGGAGATTCACGCCATGAATGCCAATCATTGCCCCACGACCCTGCGGATCGCCGCGCCCGGCTTCGCCCTGCTCAGCCTGCTCTTCGCCGCCGCGCCCACGCTGGCGCAATCCCCGGATCTCAGCCCCGACTCCTGGTGCGGCACGAAACTGACGCCGGAAGCGGTGGAGAAGCTCCGAAGCGCCCACGCAGCCGATCGAGAAGACATTCTGGAAACCGACCGTCAGGTGGGCGGGTTCCATCGCGCCGTCAGAACAAAAGTCCACATCGTCCGCCGTACCAACGGCACCGGCGGAATCTCACTGAGTGCGATTCAAAGCGCCGTGGACCGTGCCAATGAAGAACTGCAAGGGGCGGGGATCATGTTGCTTCTTTACGGCGAAATCGACTACATCGACGCAGACCTTTTTTATGACGTCCGCGGCGATTCCATGATTTACGAGTTGTACACACTGAATCAAGACTCCAACGCGATGGACGTCTATTTTGTCAACACCGTGTGGGACAACAGTGGCCCGCTGTGCGGAGCCGCATCGTTTACCTCGCAACCGGACAACGGCATAGTCATGGCCATCGCCTGCACCAACGCCGGCCCGACTTTTTCGCATGAGGTGGGACATTATTTCGACCTTTACCACACCTACGAAACCGCTTCTGGTGTGGAATGCGTGAACCGCGACATTGCCGGGCCTGGCGCCTGCACAACATCCGGCGACCTGCTATGCGACACTCCGGCTGAGCGCATTCCGCCCTCCGGCAATCCATCGGAGGCCGTAAACGCACAGTGCCAGTTCATCGGAACGTGGACAGACTGGTGTCTCGACACACCATATCAATCGTCGCCGTGGAATACGATGGGCTTCGTTCCGCCGGTCTGCTGCCGAGGCTTCACCGCCGGCCAGGCGGCGCGCGCTCGCAACACGCTGCTGAACCTTCGGTCAGGACACGCCCTGGTCGATCTCTTCATCAATCGCCAGTTTCATGTGCGCACCGGCGCGACGGGCTCCGGCCAGTGGTCCGCGCCTGTTGGCACGGTCCAACAGGCGCTGACCGCGATCGGCACGCTGGGCGGCCTCATCGCAATTCATCAGGACAACGCCAACGAAGGACCGCTTCTCTTGGATAAACCCGTCGTCCTCGTCAACGTCGGAACCTCTGCCGTGTGGCTGGGAAACTGAAGCTCCGGGAAACGCTATGAATCCGGACGGCAAACCGGCGGATCTCTCAAACATCGGCGCTCCGACGCCGCCTGCCGCCCCGCGCGCCGAGCAACATGCGGCCGCCGATCTGCTGCCCCTGATCTATGACGACCTGCTCCGGCTGGCCCAGGCCCGGCTCGCGCGAAATCCGGCCGGCGACTCGATGCAGCCCGCCGAGCTCGTCCACGAAACGTTCCTCAAGCTCGTCAACCGCGGCGATCCCGGCTGGCAAGGACGGGCACACTTCATGAGTACCGCAGCGCTAGCAATGCGGCAGCTCCTCGTCGACCGGGCCCGCTACCGAAAGACCCTGAAACGGGGCGGCAACAGGAAACGCTCCGATTGGGATAACGTCGTGAAGCCGATCCTCGGGCCGTCTCTTGACCTCTTGGCGATTCACGAGGCGCTGGACAAACTCGCCGCGCAGGACGCACGCAAAGCGAAAATCGTCAACCTTCACTGCTTCGGCGGCGTGCAATTGCGCGGAGTCGCCGAAATGCTGGGAATCTCCGCCAAAACCGCACTCCGCGACTGGCGCAGCGCTCTCAGCTATCTCTCCTCGCGGCTGAATTTGGCAGTAGAACCAGACTGACGGCGGCGCCTGGCTCCGTCTGAAGGCTGCGCAACGCGGCATGCGTTAGGCATCGTGCGTTTGCGCATCTTTCCACAACTGACGCCGCCCGCCCCGCGTGCGGAATCCACCGCCGACCTCGCCGCGCACCCTGCCGCCCCGAAATCCGGAACAGCCACATGGGCAGCCTCCCTCGCAATCACCCTTTTCGTCCTATTGGGTGTCTACAGCTACTACCCCGCACCAGATGTCCTCTTGGCACGGATTCGCCAACAGGAAGGCAATCTGTTTGAAGCCGTGGTAAGAAAGTCGCAAGAAGAGGCGCTGCGTTTCGAATCAGTAATACGGCGTGATGCCGAAAAGCTGCCGTGGAGCCGCCTGATTCGCCTTCAATCGCGATCGCTCGACTCCGACCCGCCCATCATCCGCGACCCTGCGCACCTCGCCGCGCTGCGTGCATCGCTGCTGTCGGCCGACTTTTCCCGCGCTCGCGCACAGCTACTCATGAAGTAGCACGCGGGCGAGTCCGCCGCCCTGCCGCCAAAGGTCGACCGCGCCTCTATCTCGCGCCCATCTCGCTGATGAGAGAAGCAGCCTTGCTCACCCCACCATTCATAGCTGTCTGGCTGCGCGACCCGATGAGCCGGGCCAGTGATGCGGCGCCCACCGGCGACTCGGCCTGCCACGGGACCAGAAATGTCCGCCGTGCGTGACGACCGCGGACCTCCTCGATCAGCGTACGCTCGCCGCCGGCGCGAGCCCGAAGAAGCCGGTCGGTCGTCGGCGTGGCGGACAGGCTGCCGTTAATGACCCAGGCGTAAGGCTCGATCTCGGCCCGACGCAGATCCGCCTGGAGCCGAGACGCCTCCAGCACGGGCGTGTTCTCCGGGAGCGTCACAATGATGATCTTTGTATATGCCGGATCCTGAAGCCTCATCATCGGCGTGGTGATCGCCGAAGGATGGACATGGGTGCCGGAGTGATTCGCGGCCCCACGCTGGGCCTTGCCCATCTGTCGCATCATTTCACGGTGATACGAGCCGGTCGCGTCCAGGAGCAGCAGCGTGTGCCCCGTCGGAGCCGTGTCGATGATGACGAAGCGGCGCTTGGCTTCGTTGAGAACGCGCGCGAACGCACGGAAGACTGCGACCTCCTCCGTGCACGGCGAACGAAGATCTTCTTCAAGCAGCGACAGGCCCGCCGCGTCCAGCGTTTTCGCCGAAGCGGCGAGCACTCCATCGCGATAGGCCTTGGTCTCCGCAACCGGGTCGATCCGATCGACCGTCAGATTCGCCTGCGCACCGTTGATGGCCGATGTGATGTGCGCCGCGGGGTCGGTGGTGGTCAGATGTACCGCGTGGCCACGCCGAGCCAGCTCGACAGCGATGGCGGCGGCGATGGTCGTCTTGCCCACGCCACCCTTGCCCATCGTCATCACCGCCCCGTGCCCAGCTGCCTCAATTTCGTCGATCAGCGCGGCCAGCGGCGGCAGATCAACCGCGTCGCTCGGCGCTTCCGCCGCGTGATGTGGCGCCGAATCCGGCGCTTGATCGCGCAGCATGCCGCGAATCGCATCAACGCCTACGAAGTTGTGCCCTTTGAGCGGAATCACCGTGCGCGGCAGCGACGCGATTCCGTCTGGCATCGCGCGCAGCGCGGCGCGGTGCCGCGCCGCCATCGCATCCGCGATCACGTCGCCCGGCTCGTCGGGCATAAACACGCCGTTGATGACAAGATGCTGATTCTTCAAGCCAAGCGCCGCAAGCTCGCTGCCGCTGCGGTCGGCCTCAGCCAGCGCGCTGGCTTCGGCCCGCGCGACCATCACAAACGTAGTTCGCTTGGCGTCGGCCAGTGCTGCGACCGTCGCTTCGTAACGCTCCTTTTGTGCGTTGAGTCCCGAGAGCGGCCCCAGGCATGACGAGCCGTTCGTGTTCGTATTGAGGAAATCCGACCACGCCGCCGGAAGGGCCAGCAGCCGCAGCGTGTGACCGGTCGGCGCTGTGTCAAAGACGATGTGGTCGTACGCACCGGCGATCGTGTTGTTGGTGAGCAACCCCGTAAACTCGTCGAACGCCGCGATCTCGACGGTGCAGGAACCCGAGAGCTGTTCCTCCATGTGCCGAACAGCGTCTTTGGGCAACACGCCTCGATACGGTCCGACAACGCGCTCGCGGTAGGCCTGCGCCGCGGCCTCCGGATCGACATTCACCGCAGCCAGCCCGGCGACGCCCGGAACCGGCGTCGGCGTATTCAAGAGTCGAATCCCGAAGACATCGTCCAGGTTGGAAGCCGGGTCGGTGCTGACAAGCAGCACCCGTTTTCCGCGGTCCGCGAGGTTCACGGCAACGGCGCAGGCGAGCGACGTCTTTCCGACGCCTCCTTTGCCGGTAAAGAAAAGGTAGCGAGTTGGCGACGTTAGGAAATCCATAATGGCACCTTCGAAATGGCGACCAGCTTCGCGCTCGACGTCGCGCATGTGTGTCCTCAAATCATCAGCACTCGCCCGGACCACAACAGCACCCACCGGCCTTGGGCGCGACAGGAGACACCGAAAGGACCAGTCCGAGACGGCTGCCAAGCTGTTCCCGGCTCGGGTACTGCCGCTCCGCGACGATCTGGTCGTTCACCATCACGATGGGTAGCACGTCGGAACCGCGCGATTTCATCGCCTGCATGACCGTCGCGTCCTTCGTGAACTTGTCGGGTTGCTGCGACAGACTGAATCGTTCAACAACCACGCCCTGACTCTGGAGCCATTGCAGGTCGGCGGCAAAGCGTGCGAGCGCCGGATCGGGCTCCGGGCCACACAAGCCGGTGGAGCAGCACATCGGCGGATCAAAGACCTTCACGGTAGGCATCGCGATCTCCTTCGACATCAAACCTTGTTCACTCGATGAGCAGATAAGCTCCCACGAGCACAATCAAAACACCGGCGATTCGACGCAAAACGCCGGCGCCGCGGTTCCACCCGCGCGAGTCGGCCAAACGCTGTACGAATCCCATCGAAGTTCCGCCGGCCAACACGAGTCCACAGTGCCCGAGGCTGTACGAGACGAGCAGCACCGCTCCAAAGGCGGCGCCGCTGAGCGGGACAATCGCCAACAGCGCCAGCAGGACCGGCCCTGCGCAGGGCAAGGACACCAGGCCGAAGAGCAGCCCCAGTAAAAGCGCCCCAATGAAGCCCTTTTGCTTCGGCTGCACGCCCGCGGGGACGGGAACTCGAAAATCCAAGAGACCGACGAGATGCAGCCCCATAAGGAGGCACACCGCGGCGGCGACGTACGTCCACCAACTCGCCTTCAACACCGAGCTGGCCGCCCACGTCGCGAGAAAGAGAACCGCGAACATCATGGTCAGGCCGATGCTGAAAGTCAGCGACAGCAGGAACGAGCGGCGGACGCTGCAAGACTCCTGGCCCGCCACATAGCCGACCATGAGCGGCACCATAGCCAGCACGCAGGGATTCGCCGCAGTGAGCAGCCCGCCCGAAAACGCAGCGGCCGGGGCAAGCCAGGGGTTGCTTTGAATGACAAGCGCCAAGTTTTCAGAGAGTTGTTCCAGCATCACCCAACTCCCAGTTCCTTCAGCTTGGCGACGATGTCCGCCTTGGGCAGGAAGCCCTCGTGCCGCCAGACCTCCTTCCCCTCGCGGTCGAAGAAGATCTGCGTCGGAATGATCCGCACACCGTACGGCTCTCCTGCCTGCTGATTTTTCCATACGTCGATGAACTCAATGGTCGCCCGACCGGCGTACTCCCGCGTCAGTTCGACCAGGATCGGGGCCATCGCTTTGCACGGAATGCACTTGTCGGCCCCAAGATCGATCATCCGAGGCATCCCGGTTGCCTGCGTCGCGGCGGCGCTCGCAAAGCCAGGGGTGATGGGCTGAGTCCGTTGGCGGTAGACTGCCACGCCGGCCACGAGCGAGACGATTGCCCCCACGAGAACTGCGTTGCGTATGAAGCTTCCGTTCATGGTGACGCCTCACTTCCGAGTCCGCCGCTCCTGCGAGTCACTTCGCTGCCTGCATGAGCATCCGCACGATCTCCGCCTCTTGCGGCGCCTTGCCGGCCACGACAACCTTGCCGTCGACAACCAACGCCGGGGTAAACATGACGCCGCGGTTGGCGAATTCCTTGATGTCTTTGACGTGTTCAAGCTGATAGGTCAGACCAAGCTTGTCAGCCGCCGACCTGGCCGTTTGCTCCAAGAGATTGCACTTCGCACAGCCGGTTCCGAGAATCTCGATCTTCATGGCTGTCCTCCTGCATGCACGGTCGCGATCCGCCCAGCCGCGCCGCACGATCTGTCAATCCAACCACCGTTTCCTTCACGCCCAACCACTTCGCAAAACTTTGCGTCTTCCACAGCTTGAACATCCTGTCCCAGCCGCCCGCCCGCTTCATGCTTCCATGGCCATACCGCCATGAACAGGGCAAAAAAAAAGGGAAGGCCCACAATGTGCCGGCCCACGCTCATCGCAGAACCGCCTGCTGAGCCTTGAGATTCTGCGACAGCACCGCCTCGATGCAGTCCCAGAACCCCTGGAGGCAACAGACCTTAATCCGGTAATACACCATGACGCCCTCTTTGCGATCCTCGACAAGGCCGGCCTGCTTGAGCAACGCCAGGTGCTTCGAGACCGTCGATTGATCGGCGCCGACGAGATCCGTCAGGTCGCAGACGCAAACCTCGCGGTCCTCTAAGGCCTCCAGAATCATCAACCGACTGGGGTGCGCCAGCGCCTTGGCGATTCGCGCCCGGGCGTCGTAACGTGGTCGAGAATGACGGGGTTTGAGTTTCATGGCTCTATGGCTATTATACCATGGATTCGATGCGGAGTGCAACAATTTCCGCATTTTTCTGATCGTCAAGCCGCCGCCCGCGGCGATCAGCGAAGCCTGCGCACTGCCCCTCTCCCCTCAGACGCGCCTCTCACCCTTCTGCACCAATGCTCTCACCATCCCCTCCACCGCCTTCACCTCGCGAATCGCCAAAAATCCCACGTCGGCAGAATGCCGGGCGCCCTCGCTGTCGCGGTGAACATCCTCCGCAAACACCAAATCGCCCGAGCCGTCGGCGTGCTGCCGACGCCGCAAATCCGTAAGACGATCGGGCCCAAACGAGCGAACCGTAACGCTGCCGCTCCAGCCCGCGGCAATCAGAATCGCCCGGCGATCGGTCAGCACATAGGCGCTCCGCCGGGCGTTGCGACGTGCCCAGAACGGGCTCGCCAACATCCCGAGACCGATGAGAATGAACGGCACACCGAACAACGGGAAAAAACCAAAAAAGCCGGCCCCAGTCTCCGCCTTAGACGTCCCCCACCCCGCAGCCGCCGTCCAGAACACGGCAAAGGCGGTCCATGGGATGGCAAACAGCACGATGGGCAGCGTCATACGCGCCATCCGCCCGGGAATCGGCTGCTCCAACCAAGTAATGCGCTCCCCAGGTTGCAGCTCCGACTCGATCAGCGAGCGAAGGTGCGGCGACAATCCGGATAGGTCGGTATACGTCATGACGCGTGCGTTCTCTCCCAGTAGTTCCTCACTCCGACAGCGACCGGCAATCCGCGATAGATCTACAGACTGCCATTTCGCGCCTGGTCTGATCCGCCCGGCCACACGCTCCGATGATGGATCACCATAGCCTACTCTGAACTCCGCAACTCTATCGGCCAAACCCACGGCCCGCCCCAGCCGACCCCCCGCTAGCCATCGCCCCATCGCCGCTCCACGCCACGCCTCCCAAACCCCGAGTCCCACGCCCTCCGCCTCCTCCGCAAGTAAAGCTCGCTTGACTAAAGACCGATACAAGGTAAGCTGCCTTTACTAACGACCCTCGCTAGTCAAGCGGAGCTGCCCGGCCATGAAGCGCGAAACCGGCATCTACAAAACCACCACCACCGCCGGCGAAACCATTCGCGCCTTCGTTCCCCATCCGCTCCCGCCCCTCAATCCACCGCTGCGGCTTCAAACGCCGCTCGTCACCCGGCTCAACGCCGCCACGACGGCCGTCCAACGCCTGGCCCTGGCCGGCGCATTGGTGCCCAGCGCCGACTGGTTCCTTTACGGCTTCGTGCGCAAGGAGGCGGTGCTCTCCTCTCAGATCGAGGGCACACAAGCCACCCTGCAGGATGTCCTCACCTACGAAGCGACCGACCATTCGCAACGCCTCGACGACGTGCGCGAAGTCTGCAATTACGTCGACGCGCTCACCTACGCCCGCCGCGAACTCGCAAGCCCCAAAGGCCTGCCGCTCAGCGTGCGGCTGATGTGCGAGGCGCACCGCCGGCTGATGCAAGGAGCGCGCGGCGCCGGCAAGCAGCCCGGACAACTGCGCCGCTCCCAGAATTGGATCGGCGGTACGCGCCCCGGCAACGCCCGCTTCGTCCCGCCGCCGCCCGATGAAGTGCCCGCCGCGATGGCCGCTCTCGAAAAGTGGCTCCACCACGCCGATCCGCTCCCGCCGCTCGCCCGGGCCGGCTTGGCGCACGTGCAATTCGAAACCATCCACCCCTTCCTCGACGGCAACGGACGCCTGGGGCGGCTGCTCATCGCGCTGCTCTTGGAACAGTGGGGCCTGTTGCCCGCGCCGCTGCTTTACCTCAGCCTCGCGTTCCGCCGCCGACAGCAGGAGTACTACGAGCGCCTCTCCGCCGTTCGTTCCGCCGGCGATTGGGAAGGCTGGACCGCTTTCTATCTCGAGTGCGTGCGCGAGGCCGCCGAAGACGGCGTCGCCGTCGCCCAGCAACTCTTCCACCTCCTCACCGCCCACCGCAAACACCTGCTCGATCAGCGCGGCGTCACGATCCCGGCGTTGCAGTTGCTGGAGCTGTTGCCGCTCCATCCGGTCGTCACGCTGATCGGCGCGATCGAGCTGCTGCAAACAACCAAGCCCACGGCCTCCAAGGCGATCGCCATACTCGAAGCCGCCGGCCTCCTGCGCGAAACCACCGGCCGCAAGCGTGATCGCGCTTACGCCTACCGCCAGTACCTCGACGTCTTGACCCACGACGAAACACCCGGCCCGCGCCCCACACCCGAGCCGGCCCGCGCGCAATCCGCGTCGCGGTCAAAATCCGGTTCCGCCGGCCGCCGACGCCCCTGAAGCAAGATCCTCGCCGCGCCCCGATTCCCACCCCCTGCCCGAGTTCAGCCGCCCGATCCGAAACCCCCAAGCACAAATTGTGTATTGGATTGTGAAACCGGAGATTGTTAAGATCGCGTGAAGTCGTCTCGGCCGAGGGTTTCTTGCAAACGCAGCAACCGCCCACCACCACCTCTCTGCTGCTGGCAGGCCTGCATGATTCTGCTAATCAGGCCGCCTGGCATGAGTTCCATGCGCGCTATTCCCCCGTCCTCCTCGCCGTAGCCCGACGCCTCGGCCTGACAGAATCTGACGCCGCCGACGTCGCCCAGGAAGCGTTGATGTGCTTCCTCCGCGACTACCAGGCCGGCAAGTACGTTCGTGAACGCGGACGATTGCGGACTTGGCTCTCCTCCATCGTCCGCTTCCGCGTCATCGATTCGTTTCGCAAAAAGCAGCAGGGCGCGGCCGAGGTCGGCCTTTCCGCCGCCGGCGATGTGCCCTCTCCCGAGGACATGGAGGCCCTGTGGGATGCCGAAGCGCGACAAATGATGCTGCGACAGGCCCTCGACGAAGTCCGCACGTCGTCCCGCATCGATGAACGAACGCTGCGCGCGTTTGAGCGCGCCGCGCTCGACGACGTGCCCGTCGCCATCGTCGCCGCCGAGCTTCACATTTCGACCGACGATGTCTATCAGGCCAAGAGCCGCGTCTCGAGCCGCCTGCGCGAAGTCGTCTCGCGGCTCGAAGCCGTCTACGAAGACGCATAAGTCATGCCCGACGCCCACCGTTGCCTGTCGCTGGCGGAGATCGAACAGCTGGCCGGCGACGCCACGCTCGCATCCACCCACGCCGATCACCTTCGCGACTGCGAGATCTGCCGCGGAAGGCTCAACGCCGCCCGCCTCGACGCCCGCCTGATCCGCGAAGTCGCCGCCGCAACGCGCGGCCGTCGACAGCGCCAGCCCCCTGCCGACCTCGTGCCGGGCTATGAGCTGCTCGACGAGATTCACCGCGGCGGACAAGGCATCGTCTATCGCGCCCTCCATCGCGAAACAAAACGCACCGTCGCGCTCAAGCTGCCGCTCTCGGGCGAAATGCAATCCCCCGCGCAGCAGCGCCGCTTCGAGCGCGAGATCGAGCTCGTCGCTCAGCTCCGCCATCCCCACATCGTCACGCTCTTCGACGCCGGACGCACCGCCGCCGGCGTGCCGGGCTATGCCATGGAGTACATCGAGGGGCTGCCGCTGGATCGGTTCGTCCGCGAGCGCTGGCTCGCCGGACGCACAAAGCCGCGCGATCGCGACGAAATCCGCGCCATCGTCCGGCTGATCGGCGTCATCGCCGGCGCCGTCGCCTACGCCCACCAGCGCGGCGTCATCCATCGCGACCTCAAGCCGGCCAACATCCTCATCGACCAGGCCGCCGCACCGCACATCCTCGACTTCGGCCTCGGTCGCGGACAGGCCCCCGGCCAGACACTCACGCTCGACGGCGAGTTCGCCGGCACGCTCGACTATGCCGCCCCGGAGCAATTCAGCGGGGTTGCAGACGCGGTCGATCTGCGCGCCGATATCTACTCGATCGGCGTAATGCTCTACGAACTGCTGAGCGGGACATCGCCGCGCTCACGCGAGGGCAATCTGCTCGAGCGCATTCAGCGCATCACCAGCACCGAGCCGCCCCAGGTCTCTGCCCACAACGGAGCCATCGACGCCGGCATCGAAGCCATCGTCACGCGCTGCCTTCGCAACGCGCCGGAAGCGCGCTACGCCTCAGCCGCCGCGCTCCAGGCCGATCTGGAAAACTACCTGCAAGACCGTCCGCTCGAAGCCCGCGCCGAGAGCGGCTGGTATCGAATGACCGTCGTCGCACGGCGAAATCGCTGGCTGATCGCCTCACTCGCCGGCATATTCATATTTCTCGCCGCGACCGCGATCGCCATGACCATCCTCTACCGCCAATCGGAGCTCTCGCGACGCCGCTCCGAGGAATCGCTGGCCTCGGCGCGACTGGAACAGGCCCGCCTGCAGATCGCCACCGGGCGCATCGCCACCGCCGAAGACGCACTCTGGAGCGCACTGCTGCGGTCGGATTCTCCCCTCGGCGTCGCCCACACCGATCCCGTCTTCTGGGCGCTCATTGAGCTATACGCAAATCATCCCTGTCGGCGAACCTGGCGGCACCCCGCGAATCCGCTCTTGCGACGAATCAACTTTGATACCAATCGCACATTCATGGCCGTGTTACAACGGGGCGAGTTTCGAAGATTCAGCGCCGATCGCGATGCCTCCTCGCTGCTATTCGACGCACAGCTCCCGATCGAAACTGTTTTCGCCCGCCCCGAACTCCAGCCCGAGGTTTACTTCGCCGCTGACGCGCGCCGCTTCTTCGGCGTGCAACCGGATGCAGGCCGCATCGAGCAGATTGGAAACGTATACTCCGACATCGCGCGATACGGCGGCGGCCTGGATTTGGGGATCGAGTGCAAACTCGATGGCGACAAAATCGTCTTGATTCCGCATGCCGACGGCGGCCCGATCGCCGGCCCGCGCGTCATCCGCATTCACGCGGACGAGGTGCGCACCACCCATCTTCTCGGAAATGGATGGATGCTCTCCGGCGATGCCTGTGGGCGCCTGACCTGCGCTGACATCACGCGCGATCCGCCCCAGATCCTCTGGGAGCGCGACGACCGCAATCCAGGAGAGGGTGTTCGTGCAAGTTTGGCCGCGGATGTGGTTTCCTTCGTCCAATGGCCGGGATCAAACGTCGCGTTTGTCCGGCTCACCACCGGCGAGTTGATCAGCGCCTCTCCGCGGCAGCGCGTTTCGGGCCTCAGCGAAAGCGTCTTGGACTCACGTGGCGAAAATGCGTTCGTCGTCCACCGAAACGAAACCGGAGTGTCCTGCTACCGCGTCGCCGATGCCCAACTCACGCGGACGCTGCTTGGCCATCGCGATCGCCTGCAGCAGGCCGTAATCAGCCCCGACGACCGTATGCTGGTGTCTGGTTCTGAGTTCGCGGAAATGAAGTTGTGGGACATCGCCCCCGATACGCTCGGAGAGCGAAAGCTTCGCTACGGCGGGACTATGCTCTCGGTGGCATTTTCGCCCGACGGCAAGCAATTGCTGGCCAGCCATGACGGCACCATCACGCCCAACCGAGCCCCCGCGGCTCTGCTGATGGATGTCGCAAGCTTCCGAAATCTGCGCACGTTCGAAGTGCCGGGGCGATCGGGGCTGCGCGCCGCGTGGACCGGCGACGCACGGCGAGTCGTCGGAGTCGACAGTGCCGGCGAGCTGAATGTGTGGGACTCGGTCTCGGGGGAGCTGCTCCGCCAAACCCGCGGCCCGGCCCAGATGCAGAGCATTCGAACAATTCCTCATTCCGACGCGGTCGCGGTGGCCTGCTACGACGGCACACCGCGCGTATATCACGCCGATACAGGCGCATTGCACGACCTCCCGTCGCAGGGAAAACGCGTCGCATCCATCGCGGTCTCGCCGGATGGTCGCCTGGCGGCCTACTGCGGCGAAGCGAAACGGTTCACAGTCTGCGACCTCGCCTCGCGCAGCGTGGTTCACGACTCGCCGCCCGAAATTCAACTGCTCCGCAGCCTCGCCTTCTCGCCCGACGGGCGACTGCTCGCAGTCACCGGCGACGATGCCCGGGTGCGGCTCTATCGAACCTCCGATTGGCAGGTCGAGCGCGAAATCGCCGTGCTGCAGCGACCAATCTTCGGCCTTGCGTTTCGCCCCGATGGCAAAGTGCTCGCCACCGGCGACACGGGCGGCACCATCATGCTCTGGGACCTCGCCACCGGCGTAAATCTCGTCCGCCTCGATCGGCACACCAGCCCGGTCTTCACAATGGCCTATTCGCCGGACGGCCGAGTCCTCGCATCCGGCGGTCAGGATTGCCGCCTCATCCTGCACGAACTGGGCTTCTACGAGCAGCACATCGCCGGAAACCTCGAGGCCGCTCTCTCGCGCGACTCCGCCATCGCCGACGCACCTCGCGCGCATGAGCTGCGCGAGTGGGCCCGATCAGTGCAGTCGTCTGCGCCATAAACAAGCACCCGAAGCACTGGAATCGGCACGGCCTTCCGATTTCGCCGGTGGGCATCCGCCAAATGCCGACCGAACCGCAGGGCGTCGCGCCCGCGGTTCGCTCACTGATAGATCACGATGCGACGGCTCAAACAGACCGGGAGGGGCCGATCAGTTCGCACCCACCAACAGCGTTACGAACGCGCTGATATCCCCCACCGTGACAAAGCCGTCCTGATTCACATCCGCACGCTGAATATCGCACTTGGGAAACTCCGCCGCGTAAGCCGCCGGATCCGTCAGCGCCAGCACAAATCCGCGAATGTCGCCGACCGTGACGAAACCGTCACAATTCATATCGCCCCAGCCGAACGAGCAAGGATTGGGCGAACACGGGGAGTCAACCGTCCAGCTCAGGCCGTTCGCGCTCGTGCAATCCGCCTCGACCAATTGCGCACACCCGCCATCCGGCAGGCAACAGGCGCCCGACGCAGCCGGGCAATCGGAAATGGTCAGCCGAAAGTTCAGAACCGCGAACCCTTCAAGGTCCGGCCGCCGGTCGACCATGAGATAGTACGTGCCCGGAGCCAGCGCCAAATCGCTGAGAACCGCCACGGTCCCATCCGTGGTCGCATGCGCCAGGCACGACAGCCCCGGCGGGCACACATCGTCCAGCACAACGCCGATCGAATGATCGTCCGGCGTGGCTCCCGCCACGACCACGTTGATACAACGTGCGCTCGTCAGCACGAACTTGTAGAGGATGTCATCCCCATCGTCATAGGCGCCCAGGCACGTGGCCGAATAGTCCTCCTGCATGACCGCCGTCGAATTGACATCGTCAAAAGGAATGGCGGGCAAAAGAATCGGGAACTCACAATCCTTCCCGTCGACATCCACCTCCGGAGCGCAGGGCGGATTCAGGTCCCCGCACGCCACCCCTTCGGTCCAAGTGTCGTCGACCCCCATGCAGTTGGCCTCAAGCACGCCGGAAATGCAAACCTGAGTGCCGGAGTTACAGCAAGCCCCGGTCGGTGCCCCGCCGCAGCTCGTGACGTGAAGCGTAAAGTTCAGGCTCTCCGCCGCCAAAGGCCAGCGGTCGATCATGATGAAATAGTGGCCCGGCGTCAGCGTCAAACCGGTGATCGTCGCCACATTGCCCTGACTCGTCCCCTGCGCCAGACACGCCGCATCCGGCGGACAGGCGCTGTCCAGCGCAACGCCGATCCAGTTGTCGCTCGCCGTCGCGCCCGTCACGCTGATGTCGACGCACTGCGTCGCCCCGATCACGAACTCGTAAACGATGTCAAGGCCGTTGTCATACTCACCCAGACAGGTATTGGTGTAGTCGTTGCCCTTGTCGCCGGTCGTGTTCGTGTCGAAGAAAGGCAATGCGCCAATCTGAATCGGATTCGCGCAGTTCGTTCCCGCCGGAGGAGTGACTGTCGTGCATGGCGGATTCAATTGTTCACACGTTAGCCCCACCGTCCACACCAAGCCCGGCCCCTGGCAATTCGGTCGCAGCACATTGCTCACGCACGTGTTGGCGCCCGTATCGCAGCAAGCCCCGGTCGGCTCACCACAGGCGAAGCTCTGCCCCTGAATGAACACGTTCGAATCCAAAACCTGATCGCCCGCATCGGCGACCGCCAGCTTGATGTGATTCAACCCCGGACTGAGTACGCCCGTCGCCGTGAGGATGATCGTCATCCCATCCATCTGAATGTCGGCGACCCCGGCGCATGGGAAAGTGCCGGGCGGAATGTCGTCGCAGTCGTTGTTGATGAACAAATTGCAGTAGCTGCCCACCGGCGGGTTATACGGGTTGCTGCAGTTCACGTTATTGATGCTGACCGGCGTCCCCGGGCTCCCGGGCACCAACGCGATGTTCACGCCGTTCAAAAAGAACCCGAATACATCGTTGAACGGAGAATCCACCCACTCGTTGTACTCCTCGGAGGCAAAGATATAGCGAAACTGAATGACCTGCGTGCCCGTGCACTCAAAGTCGAATTCCAATGTGCAGGCGTCGAACGACGTGTAGCCGGGAATCAGCCCATTCAGATCCGCATCGCCAATCCCCGAATTGACGCCGCTCACATTGTCCTGCGTATTCGGCCCCGGCACAAAGCCGATGCTGCCGCTGCCCAGGATGATCCCGCTGTCGAATCCGACAACCCCCGCCGCACCCGAAAACGTGCCCGCGGCCGTATTCGCACCCGAGTAGGTCACATTGGACACCGCAACACCGGGCCCCAGCAGCGCCGTGACCATGTCGACGGGCGTCACACCGGAACTGAGATCCTGCGTGAGAATCGCCCGCGAAGCGCCGGCCGCCGGGCGAATCCAGTTGTTATCCCCGCGGATGACCGGCCGTTCACTCGTCGGCTGTACCGTCATCACCGACCGCGACACCGCCTCCGCCGCCTCGATCTTGCCCTGTGGCGTCGCCGCACCGCCCGGCCGCGAGTCCCGATCGCTCGCCGGAAGCTCAGCCGCCGATTGATTCACAAGGGGAAATAGCCACAGTGCCGCCGCTGGAAGCCAGCGAGCGGTTCGTCGAATGTGTCTCATGGTGTTTCTCTTTTTGTGTGTCGACTCTGCGTTGCCGCGAGCTCGGACTCCGTCCGAGCTTCATTCGCCGGTCAGCGCAAGTACAAATAGTCCGATGTCCCCCACGGTGATGAAGCCGTCCTGGTTCATATCTGCATTCTGTATGTCACAGGCTGGGTACTGCGCCGCGTAGCCCGCCGGGTCCGTCAGCGCCAGCACAAACCCGCCGACATCGCCGACGGTCACGAAGCCGTCGCAGTTCATGTCGCCCGCCAACGCAGGCGGCGGATTCAATAGAAACGCGCGAACGCTGCCATTGTGGCGACCCTCGCCGACGATCTGCATTCGATCGTTGATCGCCGTCGCCCGCGTCAACACCCACCCGGAACCAGCCGGAATCCGGTCATTGAGGTTCGTCATCACGCCCCCCTGGTACAAAAAGGCGCGATCGAACGACGTGCCCACGACCAGGCCCTGACGATTAATGCCGTACGCGGCGCTGTATTGCCCGCCCAGATCGCCAAGGTCGGTGCGCTGGGTCACAACCCCGCTGGCGCTCACCTCAAACCGGAACGCATGCATCACGCCGTCAGCGCGCCGCGCGACGCCGACAACCTGACCCGCGCCGTTCACATCATTCGCAACGCTGTAATCGCCACCGAGCGTGCCCAGATCGTGCATCGCGCCGTTAATCCACACAAAAGCATGTGGCGGACGGGCCGCTTGCGGCTCAGACTGACCCACGATCCAGCCAACGTCATTGATCGCGTGAGCGGCGCTGGCGTCGCCGCCAAGCGTACCGAGCATCTGCGACGCGCCATTCTCCCAACGCACAGCCCCCATCCCCGCGATCGCGTTGCTGATCGGACGCGCGACCCCGACGACGATGCCCAAATCGTTGATCGACCTGGCCGTAAACGCCCCGATCGAATCAACCGCTCCAGCGCCGCGCCAGATCACCGCGGCTTCGTCGAGCTCGCCAAGCGAGTAGGACAAGCCGACGACATCACCCGCCGCGTTTATCGCGAAAGCCGAGCTTTGCGGATGGTTCGGCAGCGCCCCCAGATCGATCATCGTCCCGCCGCTCCAGCGAAATGCATGCAACGCCTCGCCGACGATCACCGTCGAAACGCCCGCCACATCGCCGCTTTCGTTGAGCGCCGTGGCCGAGCTCAGCGCTCCGCCGAGCGTTCCGAGGTCGATGACCTGAAAGTCGGACGCCGCGGCGGCCCCGGCAATCGCGGCGACGACCGCTGATCGCGTGACCGATCCACGAAGAAATGCTGAATCCGAGAATATCTGAATCGATGGCATGATCGCACCTCGTCTAGTCGTCGAGCCGATGGAAAAACGCTTCGCCGGGCATCTGCGTGTGGCACGCAAGGCAATCGCTCAGCGCACCGGGCGTCCCTTGCAATCGCGTCGCCTGCAGATTGTCCGCCGCGGTCACCGTCGGGGTGATCGCATGAGGGCTGCCATGGCAGGCAAAGCAGTTCACCCCGCCGTGACCGCGCGAATCCTTGAACAGTGTGTTCGCCTGCTCAAACTCGAACCCCGGCCGGCTGTGGCAAGTGCCGCAGCGGGGCTGATCGACCCATGGACGCCGTGTGGGGCTGCCGACGGCGCCCATGTTGCCGTGACAGTCGATACAAACGACGTTGTTCGCCAAGTGAACATCGCGCTGACAATCGGTTCGCACGCCGGGATGGCACGCGTAACAGACATTCGCAAGATCGACTTTGCCCATCCGCGTCGCATGGGCCGCGTGAATCGCCGACGAAAGGCTCGGAACATTCGGCACACCGGGCGCGCCCAAAGCCACATCCGCATGGCATGCCGCACACAGCACCGGCTGATTCTGCTCCAGCGTCGTCCCGTGCAGCCGATCGTGATCGCGGAGGATGTCGACTTCCGTGGCCACGCCGGCGGCTTCGTGGCAGAGCTTGCAGTTCAGCTCCTGCGACACAGGCATGACCGATTGCGTGCGCGCCACCTCGACACCCGCGTCGTTGAGAACGCGCACCGTCGCCAGCGGATACGGATCGAAAATGCCGCTGTCATCAAACGGCACCAACGGAATTCCGACCGCGTCGTAGTGCTGCGCCGGCGTCACTTCCATCGTGCCGCGCAAACCTTTGCCGAACAATCCGACGTCCGGCGCCAGATTCACGCCGAAGAGCGCCGGGGCGTATCGCCAAAAGTTCGTTTTGTCGGCCGAACGTGTGTTGGACGGAATCCAGTATTCGAGCGTCACATCATTGTGGATGATGTCCGGGCTACCCCCCTTCTTCAGCACCTGCGCTCGAAACGTGTTAAAGGGCGGCAGAATCGACATGACGGAGTAGTCCGCGTCCATGCAGTGCATGCCCAGATCGTTGTACGCGATCACGACATACTCATCGGCGCGATCGGCAGTCCCTTCCGTCGGTGCCATGGCGCACGCCAGTAACCCGCTCATCGTGAGCACGGTCGCGACTCTCGCCCTTCGATGTCGAGTTCGCAGCAAGTTCCACATTGTCAATCTCCCTGCCTCGATCTCACCGAGCCGGCCGCCCCGAACTCGCGGCGGCGCAACGGCCCGGCCCACGGGGCCGATTCGGAATGAACGCAGAATCAAACCGACGAGTTGCATCATCACACAGACCCGACCGCGGCCTGCGATCATCAGATCGTCAGGCGCCGACGGCGCGACGGCGGCAGCGCATGATCCACCGTCTCCTCTGCATCGTAGGAAGATCAAAACGCGGCTTTGGAAATCTGAACCGGATTTCAGCCGCGCCGAAGCGACCTCAAGCCGCCGGCAGGAAAACCGTGAAATGGGAGCCTTTGTTCGGCTCGCTCTCCACCCGGATATGCCCATGCGAATGCCGCACCGCCGCGTACGTCACGGCCAGCCCAAGCCCGCGCGGTCCATAGTCGCCGCGCGGTTTGGTGGAGTAAAACGGCTCAAAGATGTGACGCATCGCCTCCACGCTCAGCCCAACGCCCGTGTCGCTGACGCACAGCGCCACCTGCCCCGTCCGCATCGCCCCCTCACCATCCCGAACACACTCACGCCCCGCGCGAATCGACAAACGCCCGCCGCCGGGCATCGCTTCGACCGCGTTCGTAACCAAATTCAGCACGATCTGCGCCAGATGATCGGGATCAACCATCGCATACGCATCCGGCGGCAGCTTCAGTTCCACCTGAATATCAGCCCGATGCTCCAATCCCAGAGATGCAACGATGTCCTCGACCGCGCTCGCCAGCGCCACTCGCTGCGCCGATCCCGCGTCCATCGTCGCAAATCGCATCAGCCGCCGCGCCAGTCGCGCCGCCTGCTCACAGGCTTCGCGTGCAGTTCGCAACCGCGGGTTGTCCACCGCATCGCCCAGCGCATGCAGCGCCGCGCCAAGCAGATTCTTAAAGTCATGCGCAATCCCGCGCGCAAAACGCACCGAAACTTCGCTCGCTTCCGCCCGCGCGCGCACCTGCTCCAGTTGAACGCGCCCGCTCACATCGCGCAATGAAAACGCCGCGTGCGGGCGATCCTCCAGCTCAACCGAGTAAACCGTCAGGTCAAAGTGTCGCCTCGACCCGTTCTGATCCACAGCCACATTGCTCAGCCGGATCGGCCCGCGCTCCGAGATCCCGCGCCGCGTCAGCTCCATCCAGTCCAAATCCGGAGATTGCCACGCCGCCCAGATCTCGCCGATCCGCCCGCCCACCGCCTGCCGCGCCGCAACACCCAGCAGCGGCGGCTCCCCATCGTGGCACTCCCGCACCACGCCCGCCGCATCACACACGATCAGCCCGTCGCGCAGATTCGCGAACAACGACTGATACTTGCGCTGTGAAGCGCTCAGCCGCACCGCCATGTCATTCAGCGTCTCTCCCAGCGCCGCCAGCTCGTCGCCCGAATCAAGCCGCACACGCTGCGAAAGGTCGCCGCGCGCAAACGAATCCGCCGCAACCGACAACCGCTCGATCGGCTGAATCAGCCGGCGTCGCACAATCATCGCGCCGATCGCCACGATTCCCGTGCCGATCACGCCCAACGCCAACGACGCCCACAGAATCATCGCGTCGTTGCCCACCAGCCGCGCACTCGCCGAAGCACGCCGCGCGTCGATGGCCCGGCGAAGCTGAACCAGCGCACGTTCACAGGCCGGCAAAATCTCCGCCTCAATCGACTGTTTGAAGAGCTGCTCAGCTTGTCCCAAATCCCCTTGCCGGGCCCGCGCAATGAACTCGCCCAGCTCCCGACCAAGCCGGGCCGACAGCGCCGCAATCGGGTCATCGCGCCCCTGCGCAACATCCGGCCCCCACAATCGCCCCAGCTCCGCCAGATGAGCCGCCACCCCGTTGCTGTCCGCAGCCAAAACCTCATCGGCCGCCCGCCGCCCGATCAGCACTTCATGAAGATGCACGTCCAGCGTTTGCAGATGGCCCCGCGCCTCATCCACATACTGCGCTTCCGACACCAGCCGATCAAAGGTCTGTGCCGTGCCCGCCAATTGATTCTGAACAAGAAAGATCGTCGTCGCCGTCGCCAGCAGCGCGAAAGCCGCGAGCGAAGAATGCAGCAGGATCAGCCGCGTGCGAAGCGTCATCTCGCCGGCTCAGATCTCATCCGGCCCTCATCGATCAGCCGCCGACCTGCGCCGAGTAGCCCCAGTTCCAGGCTTCTTCCGCCGGCTTTCGAGCAGCCAGAACATGTCCCCCGACGAACGCCACATTCGCTTTGCCGCGGTGCCGAGCACTGGGAAACCAGTAGCGACCCGACTGGTACGGATCGTCGACCTGCACCGGCGGCGCCGAGTAATAGGCCTCAATCCCGTTGCGAGTCGCTTTGGACGCATCCACGTCAAACACCAGCGGCACAAGCGGGTGATTCTCAATCTCGCTCCGCACCGACGTACTCCCCACCGGCGACAGCCGCGGCGTCCCATTGACCAAAACAACGCTACGCGCCAACCGCATATTGAACGCCAGCGAAACATTGGCCTCCGGCGCGATTGACTCCCGACCGCATGGCGCCCCGCGCCGCCGAATCAGCTCGCCGCGGTTCGCAGGACACACCATCACATCGGCGCCGGCGACCAGCCGCACCTCATTCTCCATCGCGCGATCCCAAAATTCGTCGATTCGGTACTGGCTTTCTTGAAAGTCCCCGATGCGAAATCGCGACCGGCCCAGCGCCTCGCTGTCGCCCCGACCACCCACTGCCGTCCCATCCGCGAATGCCTGAAATTGCATCGCGATGGTGCGCATGTTCGAGGAACAAAGCAGCATCCCCGCCTGGCCGCGAACAGAGCCGATCGCCGGCAGCAGCAGCCCGATCAAAATCGCAATGACCGCCACAACGACCAGCGTCTCAACCAGCGTAAATCCACATCCCGGGCGCCCGGCGCGCACCACCCGGCGATCACTGCTCAAGCTCTTCAACACGCGCAGCACGATCGTAATGTACTCGTTACTACTCAGGTCCGTTCAGAATCTGCGCGAACCAACATGCATCGCTATTCGTACTCCACCCATCCCGATTCAAGTCCACCAATTCGCATGCAATCCCTCCGAATTGACCACTGCACGCCTGAAGCCGCGCGAAGTCATGCAAGTCCACATCGTCGTCGAGATCTGCATCGCCCACCCGACTCAGAAAAGCACCATCGCCCTCGTCGACCACGCCGTCCCCGCTCACATCAAACACCGCAAACGAAGCGGGAAATCCGCTCAAAGCCACGCGATCGTCGTTCACACCGTCATCAAGATCGTGGCCCTCGATGTAATCCGCCAAGTTGTTGAAATCGCCATGATCCACCCCATTCTCGCCGTTCACATCGCCACGCGTCGGATTCGGCATCACATCGGTCCAGACAAATCCGAATCCAGCGGCCGAGTAGCTCGCCCCGGTCAGCATCGTCATGCGCCACCGCCATGCGTCCAGACGATTCGCGGGATTTTCGAGCGCCCAGCCCGTGATCAATGCCTCTTCGGGCGCACCCGAAGGAAACGCCAGCGCGAATTGCGCGCTCTCCATCAAATCCACCAGCCCTTCCTCGACCGACGCCTGATCGCTGGGATCGGCGTTGTTCGGCTGAGCCGCCGCCCCGCTTAGCGCGGCCGCCGCCGCGTTCGTCAACGGAAAGACGAGCGACACCGCCGTCTCATCACTCGTAGCATCGTGCGAGAATCGAAGCGGGCTGATCGGCATGTACTCCCCCGCCGCCGCACCGCCTTTGGCCAAGCTGAACGGCTCAAACCCATGAGCACGATGAAACCAGCGCCCGCTCAAGACCCACGTCTCGCCGCTTTCGAAAATGCCGTCGGCATCGCCCACCAATCGCGTGATGCCGCCCGCCGCAAACGACGTCGGCAGCAGCGCCAGATGAAACTCCTCGCCGCTTCTTTCCACATACGGCGACGATTCGAATTCCAAATCGTCGTCGTCGGGCGTTCGCAACACGCGATCTTCAAACCGGTCGCCCGCCGGCACGCCGCCAAATCGCGCCACGTTCGCCGGATATCGAAACTGCGGCGCGTCCGTTTCGCCGCCGGTGTGATTATCTAAATCGATGTCCACCTCAAGAAACCCATACACCGGATGTGGGCCATATTCGAACGGAGCAAAGCTCGCCGGCGCCGTGGCCCCCGGGGGGTTCTGCAAACCGGCGAATCGAACGTCGATCCGCAGAAACGCGCCGCCACCGCTAAAGCTGCCGACAAAGACGTCTGCCTGCGGATCCACCGGCTGCCAGTTGCCGATCACCACCCTCACCACATCCGGCGGCCGGTGTACGAGCGGGTCATACGGCGCACTGCCTCCCGCATCGGTGCGTTGCAAAATCACGTCACATTCGAGGTCAGCCACGCTGACGCTCAGCGCCGGTCCCCCCGCGCGGCCCACCGCCGCTCCAATCGCGACCCACGCCGCCAGCCGGCTCACCCTTCGCCTGCTGACGCCACTCATCGCGGCGTCTCCGGCTCTTGCAGCGAAAACACATATCCCACACCGCGAATTGTGTGGATCAACCGCGACGCGCCGCCTCGTTCCAGTTTCGTGCGAAGAAAGCGAATGTAAACTTGGAGCAGATTGTCTTCCTGCAGCGTGTCGTCTCCCCACACATCCCGCAGAATTCGCCGCTTCTCCAGCACCTCCTCGGCGTGCGCCATGAAGTAAGCCAGCAGATCAAACTCCCGCAGCGAAAGCGGCTCGACGATCGTGTCGCGCCGCAATTCGCGCTTCATCACGTCGACCTCTACGCCTTCGTACGTCAACAACTGCGTCGGCTGAGCCCGCGAACGCCGCAAAACCGCATCGATCCGCGCTTCCAGCTCCGACACGTCAAACGGCTTCGGCAGATAATCGTCCGCCCCCGATTGCAAACCCGCCACGCGATCCCGCACCGAGTCGTGCCCCGTCAGAATGATGATCGGCGTCTGCCCGCCCTCCGCTCGAAATTGCCGCGCAAACTCGCGACCGTCGCCATCCGGCAACTCCAGATCGAGCAAGATCAGATCGAACCGCGTGCCGCCCGCCAGCGCCCCGCGCGCCCCATTGATCGTCGAATACTGACGAAACTTGGCGCAGCGCGGCCCCAGCCCGCAGCGGACAATGTCCACCACACGTGAATCGTCCTCCACCAGCATCAGTTTGAGGTCGGGCCGCGGCATATCACCGTTTTCCGTTGCCCAGAGGGGGTGCCACGCTCGCTCCACGCCTTGCTGCAATCGCGCGCGTCGCTGCGTCACCTTGAAGCGTATTCGAACGCATCGGTCCCCTCCAAACCTGAATTGGTTTTAAGCAACGAAAACTCCCCCGTATCAGTCCTTATCGCCGCCGAAAAGTCGACGTAAAAGCCTGCTGATTGACGGCCTGATCGATCGCTCAAGCCCACGATCATTTGATCGTTTCTGTGTTCAATCGCGCCGCGCGTCGCATTCGGATTCAAAGCAATATTTCCCCGCAAACGCCGAACTCTTCTGTACAGCAACAACTGCGATTCACGGCGCATACGTCACCGGCGCTCAACTTGTTGCAGATGGGTAAGGAGGTCTCGCCATGTCCAAGACGCTTGTTTGGGATATCCCGACGCGACTGTTCCACGGTGTTTTCGCCGCCGGCTTCATCGCCGCCGCCGTCATCTCGCTGCTCCTCGGCGACGATCACCCGCTCTTTCCCTACCACGCAATCCTCGGACTCGCGATTTCACTGATGGTCCTCCTGCGCGTCGTATGGGGCCTCGTCGGCACGCGCTACGCGCGCTTCTCCAACTTCGCCTTCGGCCCCGCCGCGGTCGGTCAATACATGAAGTCGGCCTTGTTCGGCGGCGGCCAGCGCTACATCGGACACAACCCGGGCTCCGCCTACGCGATCTTCGCCATGCTGGCCCTGATGATCGGCTTGGCCATCACGGGCATCATGTTGGGCCGGGGCAACGAGGGCGTAAAAGAAACCCACGAGCTGCTGGCATACGCAATGGTCGTCGTCGTGATTACGCACGTCGCGGGCGTAGTCCTGCACATGATCAGACACCGAGAGAACATCGTCGCGAGCATGATTCACGGCCGCAAACGCGCCGATCCTGCCGAGGCCATTCGTTCCTCACACCCGGCGCTCGCATGCGCTTCCCTGGCCGTCGTCGCAGCTTGGTCCTTCGATCTCGTTCGAAACTTTGACCCGACCACCCACACGACGCGACTGCCCCTGCTCGGGACGACGCTTCAGATGGGCGAAGCCGAACACGAAACCGCCGGCGACCACCCCTCCGAGAACAACGAGCGGCACGATGACGACGACTGACCCGCCGCACTTCTACCGCTCGATCGCTGTCAGCATCAGCCAACTATTGAAAGCTCTCGCTTGACTTCGACCAAAGCCAGGCAAATACTCTTTCCACGATGTCATTCACCGCCGCCCATCACCATCATCACGTCCACCACCACACGAGTGTGGCCGGCTGATGGTGCGCGGAGGATAGCTTTCCCCGACACTCACGACGCCGGCCCTGTGCCGGCGTCGATCGCTTTTAGGGCGCGATCGGTCTCCCGGCACCAGGTTTCGGCCAGGAAACCACGATGCCCCCAGAGACCCGCTCCACATTCGAATCCCCCCTCCGACTCGCTCTGCCAAAAGGCAGAATGCAGGAGGGCGTCTTCACGCTCATGGCCGACGCCGGAATCCAAATCCGCGCCGGCAGCCGCGGATACCGACCGCACCTCTCCCTCGCCGGCATCGATGCCAAGATCCTCAAACCCCAAAACGTCGTCGAGATGCTCCACGCCGGCTCGCGCGACCTCGGCTTCGCCGGCGCAGACTGGGTTCGCGAACTCCAGGCCGATGTCGTCGAGGTCCTCGACACCGGCCTCGATCGCGTTCGGCTCGTCGCCGCTGCCCCCGCAGCACTCGTCATTAGCGGCCGTCTCCCCGCCCGCCCCATCGTCGTCGCCTCGGAATACGAACGCATCGCCGCACAGTGGATCCGCGAGCGAAATCTCTCGGCGTCCTTCGTGCGCTCCTACGGCGCAACCGAAGTCTTCCCGCCCGAAGACGCCGATTGCATCCTCGACATCGCCGCCACCGGCGACACGCTCCGCGCCCAAAACCTCACCGTCTTCGAAGAGCTGATGGTCTCTTCCACGCGTCTCTACGCCAGCACACCCGCCTACGCCGACCCCGTCCGCCGGGCCCAGATCGACCGAATGGTGATGCTGCTCGCCTCCGTCCTCGAAGCCCGCCAAAGGGTCATGGTCGAGACCAACGTCTCCCGCGAAGCCTTCGATCGCGTCGTCGCCATCCTCCCCTGCATGCGCCAGCCCACCGTCTCCGAGCTTCACAACGGCTCGGGCTACGCCATCAAGGCCGCCGTCCCCCGCGAGCGCCTGCCACTGCTCATCCCCGAACTCAAGGCCAACGGCGCCACGGACATCGTCGTCACCGAGCCCTCGCAGATCATCCCATGAGCAATCCAACCCTTCGCCTCAGCACGCGCGTCCGCGGCGTCTCTCCCTACGCCACGCCGATCCCCGCCGCGCCCATCGACCTCCGGCTCGACGCCAACGAAGGCCCGCCCGCGCCGATCGACCTCGCCGCGATCGCGCGTCTGTTGCCCGACGGCGAAATCGCCCGCTACCCATCCGCTCGCGCCCTCGAAGCCGCGCTCGCCGCGCGCTGGAGTGTCGAGCCGCAAAACATCCTCGTCACATCCGGCGGCGACGACGCCATCCACCGCGCCTGCCAGGCCGTGCTCGAGCCCAGCCGCGACCTGATCCTGCCCATGCCCACGTTCGAAATGATTCCGCGCTACGCAACCCTCGCCGGTGCCCGCATCATCGAGATTCCCTGGCCGCGCGGACCCTATCCCGCCTCCCGCATCTGCGAAGCCGTCACCGCGCAGACCGCAATGATCGCCCTCGTCTCCCCCAACAACCCGACCGGAGCCGTCGCCACCCGCGACGACCTGGAGCGCATCTGCCGCGCCGCTCCCCACGCCCTGGTGCTCGTCGACGCCGCCTACGCAGAATTCGCCGACGAAGACCTCACCGAAGCGGCGATCTCCCTTCCCAACACGCTCGTCGTGCGCACTTTCTCCAAGGCCCTCGGTTGTGCCGGGCTCCGTGTCGGCTACTGCGTCGGCCCCGCAGATCTCATCACCGCCCTGCGCGCCGCCGGCGGCCCCTATCCAGTCTCATCCCTCAGCCTCCTCGTCGCCCGCCACGCGCTCGAGACTTCCAGCCAAACGCTAAGCCGCGTCGTGCCCCGCATCCGCGACGAGCGCGCCAAACTCTCGCAGCAACTCGCGCGCCGCGGCGCCGATGTCTTCCCCTCTCAGGCCAATTTCGTCTTGGCCCAATTCACAAACGCCCCCTCCACCTGGGCGGCCCTCGCCAGCCAAGGCATCCTCGTCCGTCGTTTTTCGCCAGCCTCCGGCTTGGAGCGCTGCCTGCGCATCACGCTGCCGGGCAGCGCTTCAGCCTTCGACCGGCTCACCGCTGCATTCGAAACCGCCCTCCGACCTCAACGCGAAGGAATGCTCCCATGACCCCGCGAACCGCCACGTTCGAGCGCACCACGCGCGAAACCACCATCCGCGCCGCCGTGAATCTCGACTCCCTCGGAGATTCGACGATCAAGACCGGCATCGGCTTTCTCGACCACCTGCTCACCGCCCTGTCGCGCCACGCCGGCATCACGCTCGACCTTCAATGCACCGGTGATCTCCACATCGACGACCACCACACCGCCGAGGATTGCGCCCTCGCGCTCGGAGCCGCCATCGACAAAGCGCTCGGCGAGCGCCGCGGCATCGCCCGCTTCGGAAGTGCCTACGCACCACTCGACGAGTCTCTCGCCCGCGCCGTCGTCGACCTTTCGTCCCGCCCCTTTGCAGTCGTCGATCTCGGCCTCCGTCGCGAGACCCTCGGCCGCCTCGCCTGCGAAAACATCTCTCATTTCGTCGCCTCTTTCGCCACCTCGCTTCGCGCGGCGATCCACCTCGATGTCCTCCGCGGCGCCAACGACCACCACCGCGCGGAGGCCGCCTTCAAGGCCCTCGCCCTCGCCCTCCGCGCCGCCCTCGTGCGCACCGGCGATAGCGAAATCCCCAGCACAAAGGGCGCCCTGTGAACTCCCCCGCCACCCTCTCCATCATCCGCACCGGCAGTGCCAATCTCGCCTCGGTGATGGTCGCCGCGCGTCGCCTCGGCCTTGAGCCCGCGCTCATCGACGACGCCGACCGCGTCGAGCACGACCCATGGGTCATACTGCCCGGCGTGGGCGCCTTTGGCGCCGCCATGCAAACCCTCCGGCAATACGGAATAGCCGACGCCCTCCGCCGCCGCGTGCAAAGCGAACGGCCGCTGCTGGCAATCTGCTTGGGCCTGCAACTGCTCGCCGCCGCCAGCGATGAAAGCCCCGGCGTCGCCGGCCTCGGCCTCATCGACGCAGTCGCCGAGCGCTTCACCAGCGCCCCGCGCGTGCCGCAAATGGGCTGGAACACCATCACGCCAACCCCCAACGCCCGCCTCTTGCGCGCCGGCTCCTTTTATTACGCCAACTCCTATCGCCTCCCTCGCATCCCCGCTGGCTGGGAGGGCGCCCTGACCACCTACGGCGAAACATTCGTCGCCGCTCTCGAACGCGGGCCCATCCTCGCCTGCCAATTCCACCCCGAACTCTCCGGCGAAGCAGGCCACCAACTCCTCGCCCGCTGGGTCGCCGCTTGCACCGCTCTGGAGCCCGCGCCATGCTGACGCGTCGCATCATCCCCTGCCTCGACGTGCGCGACGGCAAAGTCGTCAAGGGCGTCCGCTTTCAGTCCCTGCGCGAGATCGCCGACCCTGCCGAGCGCGCCTTCCTCTATCAGCAGCAAGGCGCCGACGAGATCACCATGCTCGACATCTCCGCCACGCCCCAGGGCCGCGCCACCGCGATCGAAACCGTCACCCGCCTGCGCAACTGCCTCAGCATCCCCCTCACCGTCGGCGGCGGCGTCCGTACCATCGACGACGCCGCGCGATTGCTCGACGCCGGCGCGGACAAAGTCGCCATCAACACCCAGGCCACCCGCGATCCCGCGCTCGTCGAGCAAATCAGCCGACGATTCGGCGCACAGTGCGTCGTCATCGCCATCGACGCTAAGCGTCAGGCTGAGCGCTGGGCCGTCGTCGTCCGTTCCGGTCAGTCGCTCACCCCGCTCGACGCCTGTGATTGGGCCTCCCGGGTCCAGCAACTCGGCGCAGGCGAAATCCTCCTGACCAGTTGGGATCGCGACGGCACCCGCTCCGGCTACGACCTGGAGCTCATCGCCTCAGTCTCCCGCGCTGTCACCATCCCGATCATCGCATCAGGCGGCGCCGCCGGTCCCGATCATCTGCTCGACGCGCTGCGCGCCGGCGCCGACGCCGTCCTCGCCGCCTCCATCTTCCACGACGAGCAATTCACCGTCGCCGACGTCAAGCGCCATCTCGCCCAACGCAACGTGGAGGTCCGACTGTGATCATCCCTTCGATCGATCTCATGGACGGCAACACCGTGCAACTCGTCGGCGGAAAGCGCCTCGCCCTCGAAGCCGGCGACCCACGCCCCATCGCCCGCCGTTTTCGCCTCGCCGGCGAGATCGCCGTCATCGATCTCGACGCTGCCATGGGCCGCGGCTCGAACGAGGCGCTCGTCCGCGACCTTCTGCCGCTGGCCAATTGCCGCGTCGGCGGCGGAATTCGCGATGTCCGCACCGCCATTCGATGGCTCGATGCCGGCGCGGCGAAGATCATCCTCGGCACCGCCGCCACACCCGAGATTCTCCGCCAGCTTCCACCCCAGCGCGTGATCGCCGCCCTCGACGCCGACTCCGGCGAGGTCGTCGTGCAGGGCTGGCAGACCCGAACCGGCGAGTCCATCCTCGATCGCATGCGACGACTCGAAGGGCTCGTCGGCGGCTTCCTGATCACATTCGTCGAGCGCGAGGGCCGCATGCAGGGCACCAACCTCGATCTTGTCCCCAGACTGGTCGAGGCCGCGGGCCACGCCCGCGTCACGATCGCCGGCGGCGTCACCACCCCTCAAGACATCGCCACCCTCCACCACATGGGCGCCGACGCTCAGGTCGGCATGGCCCTCTACACCAACACGCTCGACCTGGCAGACGCCATCGCCGCTCCGCTCACCACCGATCGCCCCGACGGGCTATGGCCCACCGTCGTGACCGACGAAGACGAGCACGCGCTGGGTCTTGCATACTCCTCGTCGGAGAGTCTTCGCGAAGCCGTGCGCACGGGTCGCGGCGTCTACCACTCCCGCAAGCGCGGCCTCTGGGTCAAAGGCGAATCCTCCGGCGACGTGCAGGAGCTTCTGCGCATCGATCTCGATTGCGACGCCGACGCGCTCCGGTTTGTCGTCCGCCAGTCAGGGCGAGGCTTCTGCCACAACGGCACCACGACCTGCTGGGGACCGCTCTCCGGCCTCCCATCGCTCGCGGCACGCCTCCTGCACCAATCGCAGGCTGCGCCGCCCGGCTCCTACACCGCACGCCTGCTCGCAGACCCGGCGTTGCTCCGCGCAAAGCTGCTCGAAGAGGCCGCCGAACTCGCCCAGGCCTCCACGCCCGACCACGCGGCCGAAGAGGCCGCAGACCTGCTGTACTTCGCCATGGTGACGATGCTCGCGCGCGGCACATCGCTCACCGACGTCGCACGCGTCCTCGATCGCCGCGCCCTCAAGCTCACCCGCCGCAGTGGCGACGCCAAGCCCACCGCAGCCACCGGAGACGCATCATGAACCCGCCCATCGTTCCACCGCCCCTCGATTCAACCACTCCACTCCTCCATCGCCTCACCCCCGATCAGGCCCTGCGTCAGGCGTCGACGCCGGTCGACAACGCCACGCTTGAGGCCGCCCGCACGATGCTCAACGACATCGCCGCGCGCCGCGACGCGGTCGTTGTCGACTACGCCTTGCGGCTGGGCGACCTGCAGCCGGGTCAAAACCCAATCATCGATCGCCCACAACTCGTCCACGCGCTCAACACGCTCCCTCCCGAGCAGCGCGCGCTGCTCGAGCGAACCGCCGACCGCATCGAGCGCTTCGCCCGCGCGCAGCGCGCCTGCCTGCGCGATCTCACCACGCCCATTCCCGGCGGCCAGGCCGGCCACACCTTCATCCCCGTCTCCTCCGTGGGGTGCTACGCGCCGGGCGGCCGATTCCCGCTTCCCTCTTCCGTGCTCATGACCGCGCTCACCGCCCGCGCCGCCGGCGTCGCAACCGCCTGGGTCGCCTCGCCCAAGCCGACGCAGGTCACTCTCGCCGCCGCCGCGATCGCCGGCGCCGACGGCGTTCTCGCCATCGGCGGCGTTCAGGCCATCGCCACGCTCGCCTGGGGACTTCTCGGCCTCCCGCGCGCCGACATCATCGTCGGCCCCGGCAATCGCTGGGTCACCGCCGCCAAGCACCTCGTCTCCACCGACGTCGGCATCGACATGCTCGCCGGCCCCTCCGAGCTTCTCGTCCTCGCCGACGACACCGCCGACCCGGCCATCGTCGCCGCCGATCTTCTCGCCCAGGCCGAGCACGACGACGACGCAATCCCGGTTCTCGTCACCACAAGTTCAGAGCTCATCCAAAACGTAGAGCCGCAGCTCCGCCGGCAACTCGCCTCCCTGCCCACCCGCAACACCGCCCTCGCCGCGCTCCGCAACGGCATGGCGATTCTCGTCGACTCCATCGAGCAGGCAATCCAAATCACCGACCGTCTCGCGCCCGAACACCTGCAGATCATCACCCGCGACGCGCCCGCCGTCGCGGCACGAGTCACCAATGCCGGCGCGATCTTCATCGGGGCCCGCACTGCCGAAGTCTTCGGCGACTACGGCGCCGGCCCCAACCACGTCCTCCCCACCGGCGGCACGGCTCGCTTCCGCGCCGGCCTCTCGGTCATGACGTTTCTCCGCGCACGCACCTGGATTCGCATCGACGATCCTGCCACCGCCGCCGGCCTCGCCCACGACGCCGCGAACATCGCGCGGCTGGAGTCGCTCGAAGCCCACGCCCGCGCCGCCGAACGCCGCATCGATCCCTGAACCGCCCGCCGCAGCCTCTCGCTATCTCAGGTCGCGGCCATGCAATCCGATAACGCTGTTGCATGATTCTCGCGCCAACCCTCAATCCGCCCCGCCGCCGGCGCGGTCTGCCGCTCTGCGCAATCGCTGCGCTGGCGCTTCTTTGCGCGGCCCGCCCGTCGCGTGCGACAGAGCCTTCCGCTTCCGGCGCCGTCGAGGATTTCCGCGGCCTCTATCAGGTCATCAAGCACTTCGATTTCGACGAGCGCAAAGCCGGAAACTTCGAAGATCTGCCCATGTATTGGACCCGGCTCAGCGGAAACGGCCTCCCCCGATACACCACCGCCCAGTTCGACCACGACCTCGGCTTCCCTCATGAGCCCTCGCTCCGCGTCGACCTCGCCGGCGGAAACTTCGCACTCGAATACGCCCACTCCGACCTTCGCGTCGAGGCCGATGCGCAATATCGCGTCGTCGCCCGCATCCGCACCCGAAAACTCGAACACGCCCGCGCCTTCGTTGCCGCCTACTTCGCCGACGCCGCCGGCGCACGCGTCCCGGGCACCGAGCGCGTCAGCGATCTCGTCGGCGGCGCCGAAGAAACCGCCCAACAGGAGCGGCGCTCGGCCCAACCCGCCGTCGCCAAACAGACCGACGCTCCCCCCGCCGCCTCAGCCCCCATCGAGCCGGCCGAAGATTGGCACCATCTCCTGATCATGATGCCGCCGCCACCGCCCACCGCGCGCTCACTCCGCTTGCAACTCTGGGTCGCGCAGGACGAAGCCTGGGTCGTGCCGCCCGCCGGCAAGGTCGATCCCATCACGCGCGAAGACGTCGCCGGCGCCGCCTGGTTCGACGACATCACCGTCTTCCGCCTGCCCAGCGTGCAGCTCAGTCTCGATTCTCCCGGCGGCGTCTACCTCGACGGCGCTCGACCAACCCTCTCGCTCCGCGTGCAGAACCCCTCAAACACCGCCCTGCGCGCCGAAGTCGTCGTCTTCGCCGATGATGAAGCCGCCACCGAAATCGCCCGCTACGAAGAGCCCATGGCGCCCGGCATCGTCGAAATCCGCGAGCATCCCATCGACGGTCTTTCGCTCGGCGCCTTCGTCGCCCGCGCCCGCATCTTCCACGGCGACGAATTGCTCATCGAACGCCGCGTGCACCTCCGCATGCTGCCCGCCCTGCCCCCGCGCGACGTCCGCTTCGGCGACATCGGAATCGACCTCTCCGACATCCGCGCCGGCGACTTCGACGGCCTCCTCGAACTCATCGACCGACTCCACATCGGAGCCGTCAAGCTCGCCACGCCCCTCGTCGGTGAAAACGACCTCAGCCGCGAACTCGAGTACTACCAAAAGCTCCGCCCGCTCGTCACACGCCTCGCCGGCAAACAGGTCGACGCCTGTGGCGTGCTCGTCGCCCCCATCGACCCGCTCCGCAACCGACGCCCCACCGTGGCCCAGTTCGCCGTCGACGGCGAGCGACTCGCCACCCATTGCGGCCCCTTGCTCGGCTTCCTCGGCGGCAACATCAACACCTGGCAACTCGGCGCCGCCGACGAAGGCGCGCTCGCCGAAGGCGCCTGGAACGACGACACCCTCGCAAACCTGCGCGCCGCGTTCGCACGCCTCAGCAACGCCCCCCAGTTCGTCCTGCCGCAGCCGCTCGCCAACACACGCACTACCTCCGATCGCCTCGCCGCCCTGCTCGGCGCCGAGCCCCGCGAAGTCGACGACTCGCCCCTCGAATTGCCCCCCGGCATCGAAGTCCGCAGCGTCCGCATCGCAAACGACCGCGCCCCGCGAACGCTCCCCTGGCATCTCGATTTCCTCGCCTTCGAAGCCGTCGATCGCGCACGACAGCGCATCGGCGCAGCCTCGCCCGGCGGCGAATCCTGGGTCGAGCTCGCCTTCGACGGCCCCATCGACACCCCCGAGCGCATCGCCGACTACGCCCAGCGCATCGTCCTCGCCCTCGCCCTCGGCAGCCCCCGCGTCTATGTCCCGCCGCCCTTCCGATTGGTCCAGGACGATGGCCACGCACGCTGGCGAACCGACAGCGCCTATCCCGTCCTTCGCACGCTCGCCACCGCCCTCGGCGGCAAAACACCCACGCACATCGTCAATCTGCCGCCCGACGGCGTCGGAATCATCTTCCGCGGCGTCGATCATGCCACCCTCGTCGCCTGGACCTGGGTCGGCGGCGCAGAGGCCGTAAATCAAGACTTCGACTTCGGCGACGAGCTCCGCCCCATCAGCCTCACCGGCGAGCCGATCGAGCTCGAGAGCGCCGGCGAAAAAACCGTCGTCCCGCTCCGAGCCCTGCCGATCCTGATCGAAAACGTCGACAGCACGCTCATCGACCTGCAAAAAAGCATCGACCTCGCCCCCACGACCTTCGAACCCCAGGACACCGCGCCGCTCGTGCGCGTCCGCTTCCGCAATCCCTATGCCCACCCGCTCCTCGCCACGCTCGAATTCGAACCGCCGCGCGATTGGGAAGTCAGCGGCGCAGCAATGGAGCTCCGCATCGCGCCCGAAAGCGACGCCTTTCAGGACATCGGCCTGCGCATCCCGCCCACCGAAAGCCGCCTCGATCTGAAGTGCAAGCTCACGCTCAAAGTGACCTCGCCCGTCGCCCGAACCATCGAGATCGAGCGCCCGCTCACCATCGCCCTTAAAGGCTTCAAGACCGACACCCGCGCCCACTGGGTCGAGCAAAACCTCATCGTCACCCAGCTCATCCGCAACGACACCGAGGACACCGTCAGCTTCACCACCGCCTGCCAGGCCCCGGGCACACGCCGTCAGACCGGCGCGTTTCTCCGCCTGCGCCCCGGCGAAACCCGAACACAGCAATACGTCTACTCCAAAATGCCCTTCCTCGCCGGCCACGAACTCCTCGTCACCCTCGAGGAAATCGAAGGCACCCGCCGCCTGAATCAGCGAATTCGCGTGCCCGTGCGCTCAAAATCCCAGCCCTGACACGCGCGCCCGCTACCATTTCCATCATGCCCCGCATCGATCCCGCCGAAATCCGCGCCGCCCGCTCACCCGCAGACATCGCCGACTTCGCCGCCCTCGCCCGCGCCTACGCCGCCGAGCTTCCCTTCGAGCTTTGCTTCCAGAATTTCGAAGCCGAGCTCGCCGAATTGCCCGGTTGCTACGCCGAACCCCGCGGCGTCATCCTGCTGGCCCGCGTCGCCGGCGTTCCGGTCGGGTGCGGCGCGCTCCGCCCGCTCGACGACCGCGTCTGCGAGATGAAGCGCGTCTACCTCAAGCCCGAAGCGCGCGGCCACGGCCTCGGACGCCGAATCGTTCAGGATCTATTGGCCGCTGCCGTCAAGCGCGGTTACGCCGAGATGGTGCTCGACACCGTCGCCGACATGTCCGCCGCCAACGCGTTGTATCGCTCGCTCGGTTTCGAGCTAACCGCCCCCTACTGCCACAACCCGCTCGCCGGAGCCACCTACTACCGCAAACAGCTCTGACCACGGCCGCCCGCGCCCCGCCGCCGGCCGATCAAACACACATCCGCGCCCACCACGCCCGATCCCGGGCACAATGAACGCGGATAACAACTCAATCGCATTCCGAGCCGGACCGACTTAGTCGTCGTTGCCGCCCAGGAAGCGCAGCAGAAACCGCACGCCGAAAATCGCGGCCAGAACACCGGCGATGCCAAGCAGGATTCCGCTGAAATCAAAGGTCTGCATTCGCAAACTCCATCGCAAACAACAGTCGGTCGCCTGGGAACATCCCGGGCAGCCGACCGCCTGATTGGTCGCTATAGTACGCGGCTCGCCGGACTTGGCAATCGCCGGCAGCAATCGCGGAGAGGCGATGTTGACACCGCTGTGGTCCCCCACCCCCGAGCGCATCGAGCGCTCGGCTATGCACGCTTTCCTCCAGCGCGTCGCGACAAAGTACGGCGTCGCGCCCAATTGGGATGCCCTGCGCGATTGGTCCATCGCTCAGCGCGACCGCTTCTGGAGCGAACTCGCCGACTTCGCCGAGGTCCGCTTCTCCACTCCGCCCAGCGCCGTCTCGGTCGGCTCATCCATGCGCGACACGCGCTGGTTCCCCGGCGCAACGCTCAACTACACACGCCACATGCTGCGTCACACCGGCCCGCAGCCCGCCGTCGAATTCGCCAACGAAGTCGGCCTGCGCATCACCCTCTCCCGCGACCAGTTGCGGGCCGAAGTCGCACGCGCAGCCGCCGGGCTCAAAGCCCTCGGCGTCGGCCGCGGCGATCGCGTCGCCGCCCTCATGCCCAATCTCCCCGAAACGCTCATCCTCATGCTCGCGACCACCAGCCTCGGCGCCATCTGGTCTTCCTGCTCGCCCGATTTCGGCGTGCGCGGCGTCGTCGATCGCTTCGGGCAAATCGCGCCAAAGGTCCTGCTCACCACCGATGGCTATCCCTACAGCGGCAAGCGCTATCACACCATCGACCGCGCCGTCGAGCTCCAAAACAACCTCCCCACGCTCGAGCTAACGGTCGTCGTCCCCTACGTCGAGACCAACCCCGACCTCTCCCCGCTCAAGAACGCCGTCCTCTGGCGACAGTTCCTCGGCCCCGTCGAAAAGGCCGCGCCCACCATGGGCTACGACGAAGTGCCCTTCGACCACCCGCTCTTCATCATGTACTCCTCCGGCACCACCGGAATCCCCAAGTGCATCGTTCACGGCCACGGCGGCACGCTCCTGCAGCACATGAAAGAGCTCATGCTGCACTCCGACCTCCGCGCCGGCGACAAAATCATGTACTTCACCACCTGCGGGTGGATGATGTGGAACTGGCTCATGAGTTCGCTGGGTGTCGGCGCCGCAGTCGTCCTCTACGACGGCAACCCCGCCCACCCCACCATGCACACCCTCTGGCAGTTGATCGCCAGCATCGGCATTCAGGTCTTCGGCACCAGCCCCAAATATCTCGCCGCCTGCGAAAAGGCCCACATCTCGCCCGGCCGCGATCACGACCTCAGCACGCTCCGCACCATCCTCTCCACCGGCTCCCCGCTCGCCCCCGAGCAATTCCGCTGGGTCTACGACAACGTCAAGCAGGATGTCCTTCTCGCCAGCATCTCCGGCGGAACCGACATCATCTCCTGCTTCATGCTCGGCAATCCCATTCTGCCGGTCTACGAAGGCGAGATTCAATGTCGCGGACTGGGCATGGACGTGCAATCCTGGGACGAAAATCGCACCCCGCTCGTCGGCCACAAAGGCGAGCTCGTCTGCTGCACGCCCTTCCCCTCCCAGCCCGTCGAGTTCTGGAACGACCCCGACGGCGCTAAGTACACCGGTGCCTACTTCGAATTCTTCCCCGGCATCTGGCGCCACGGCGACTTCGTCGAGATCACTCCGCGCGGCGGAGTCATCGTCTACGGCCGCTCCGACGCCACGCTGAATCCCGGCGGCGTCCGCATCGGCACTGCCGAGATCTATCGCATTGTGGAAGAGATCCCCGAAGTGCTCGACAGCCTCGTCGTCGGGCGCGAGGCCAACGACGACATCGAAATCATCCTCTTCGTCGTCTTGCGCGATGGCGCCAAGATGGAAAACGGCAACGGCCTGAAAGAGCGCATCCGCGTCGCGATCTCGAAAAACGCGACCCGCAGACACGTCCCCCGCCACATTCGTCAGGTTAGCGCCATCCCCTACACCATCAGCGGCAAAAAGGTGGAGCTCGCCGTGCAGCGGCTACTCAAAGGCGAGCCCGTCACCAACGCCGACGCTCTCGCCAACCCGGCCGTGCTCGACGAATACCGAGCCATGACCTTCTGACGGCCGGCGGCGCTTCTCGCCGCCTTAGTTCTTCCACCAGCCGCGCTTCTTCTTCGCGGCTGCGGCCGCCGCCGAACTCGCCGACGAATCGCGGCCCAGTTCGCTGTAGATCCGCTGTAACAGTTCCTGATCGTTCGCCCGACCACCGCTCAGCCGGCGCATCACCTTCAGCTTCTTCAACACTTCCGGATCCAGCGACGCTTCGTCGATCACATCCGGATTCTCCGGCTCGGCATGCACCGATTCCGCATGACCGCCGCCGAACATCGGCCCGCCCACTGCCGGGCTATGCCCCGCCGGCTCGCTATGCGACGGCGACGACAGCGCTTCGAGTACCGCCTCGTCGGGCGTCGGACCGCTGAACGCCGGCGTCTCCGATTCATGGCTCTCGCTGAACGTCTGGGCGACCGGCGGCGCCGCGACCGGAGCGGGCGGCGGGCCCACGCGGTCCGACATCGACGCCCGCAGCGCTGCCGCTGCCTGCGCCTGACCATTCCCCTCCGAACCCTGGCTCGCGTTCAGCGCAGCCGCCATCTGCTGGAAATTCGGCGCGTTGCCGCCAAACGCCGCGGCGATGTTCTTGAACGCCGCCTGGAAGCTCTCCATCGCCGCTTCGCGCCGCTCGATCTCGGCGATCATCTCGCGCACTTGCGCGTCGCGCTGCGTCAGCGTCTCTTCGAATTGGCCAAGCTGCTCGCCGCGCTGCATCAGCTCGGTCTCTCGCTGCGCCAGCCGCGCAAGCTCCGCCTGAATCTGTCCGCGATCAGATTCAACCTGCTTCTGCTGCTCGCTCAGTTCCTCGGCGCGATTCTCGTTCTCGCGATGCGCCTCATCCACCTGCGACTCGCGCTGCGCCAGTTCCTCTGCCCGCTGAGTCGATTGCGTCTCGCGCGCCTGCAGCTCCGCCTGACGCTGATCCAGCGACTCCTGCTGCTGCTTGGCCGCCGCCACGCGCTGCTCCAGCGCCGCAGTCTGCTGTTCCAGTTCCGCCTTCTGCTGTGCCGCCTGCGCCTCGAATTGCTCAACCTCGGCCCGTCGCGCTTCGAGCTCGCTCTGCAGCTCGGTCAGCTCACCTTGCCGCGCCGCCAGCGTCTCCTCGCGCTTCGAAAGGTCGAAGTTCAGCGTCGCGACTGCCTTTTCGCGCGTCAGCAACCCGTCAACCTGCGTCCGCAGCAGATCCTGAAAACGCTCCAGCTCGGCAAACGTCGTATCCAGTTGTTGGGTCAGTGGTTGGCCGTCGCCGTTCAACGGCGTACCGACTCCAAAGGAGATTTGCGGATTCACCGGTTCCAGATTGCTCATGCGCCGTGTCCCTTCGCTGCGGCTCGCGCCGCGCCGCGGAATGCCGGGAGCATCCGCGCCGCAAACCACTGTCCGCCTACCTAGTACTCTGCAATTGATTTCGGTCGGATTGCCCCCCGAGTGTCGCAACGACGGGCAAACCACCTCAATTCCCCGCCGCCGTCCGAGAATCAACCGCACGCCCCAAACCCGCCGCGCAATTCACGACCCCGAAAATCGCAACTGGACCCGCGAGCGCAGGGTCTCAATAATCCGTCCATCGCGAGCGAGCGCCAGACGCGCAACACTCGCGCGGCGTTCGCGTTTGCGGCACAGCTGAAGAACGCCGGAGGGTCTTGCCGCCAAGGATTGACAATGACCACGCTCGCTGGGTCTGCCCCGTCTCGTAACACTGCGCCGATCGATGCAAACGACGCCACACACCCCGGCGACCTCGCCCCCGCCGCACTGCGGGCTGCACTGCACCGCGCCGCGGATCTCGTCGCCGATTACGTCACCGGCGTCGACCGCTACCCCGTCATCCCCAAAATCGCCCCCGGCGCCATCCGCGCCGCCCTCCCCAGCGCCCCGCCCCAGTCCGCCGAGCCGATGGACGCCATGCTCGCCGACTACCTCCGCCTGATCGAGCCCAACACCACCCACTGGCGCCATCCGGGCTTCATGGCCTATTTCCCCACCACAGGCTCCGGCCCCGGCGTCGTCGCCGAGTTGCTCGCCGCGGGCCTCAACAACAACGCCATGCTCTGGCGCACCGGCCCCGCATCCACCGAACTCGAAGAACACGTCTGCGACTGGCTGCGACAGATGGTCGGCCTCCCCGCCGGCTTCCACGGCCACATCAACGACACCGCCTCCATCAGCACTCTGCTCTCGCTCGCCGCTGCACGCGAACGCGCCGGCCTCGACATCCGCCGCCGCGGAATGGCCGGCCGCTCCGACGTCCCAACGCTCACCATCTACTGCAGCGATCAAACCCACTCGTCCATCGACAAAGCCGCGCTCACTCTCGGCATCGGCGTCGAAAACTGCCGCCGCGTCGCCACCAACGCCCGCTTCGAACTGGACATCGACGCCCTCGAGCGACAACTCGCCGCCGACAAGGCCGCCGGCTGCAAGCCCATCGCCATCGTCGCCACCATCGGCACCACCTCCACCACCGCCGTCGATCCCGTCGCCAAGCTCGCCGACATCGCCGCACGCGAGGGAATGTGGCTCCACGTCGACGGCGCCTACGCCGGCAGCGCCGCGATCTGCCCCGAAATGCGCGACGCCTTCGCCGGCTGGGAGCGAGCCGACTCCATCGTCATCAACCCGCACAAGTGGCTCTTCGTCCCCAAAGAGTGCTCCGTGCTCTGGGTCCGCGATCCGCAACTGCTCAAGCAGACCTTCTCGGTGATTCCCGCCTATCTCACCACGACCGAAAGCGTCACCAACCTCATGGACCTCGGCATCCAGCTCGGCCGACGCTTCCGCTCCCTCAAGCTCTGGATGGTCCTGCGCTCCTTCGGCGTCGAAGGCCTGCAGCAGCGCATCCGCTTCCACTGCGATATGGCCCGCGAACTCGCCGCATGGATCGAGGCGGATGATCGCTTCGAGCTCACCGCGCCCGTCCCCTTCGCGACCGTCTGCTTCCGCGCCACGCCGCCATTCCCCGCCCAGATTCAGGACCAGTTCAACGAGCGCCTCGTCACGCGCGTCAACGCCGAAGGCCCCGTGTTCGTGTCGCACACCACCCTCAAGGGCCGCTACTGCCTCCGCATCTCAATCGGCAACCTGCGCACCACACGCGAAACCCTGCGAACCGCCTGGACCCTCATCAACGACCACGCCACGAAGCTCATGTCCGAATTCGGCGCCGCACACTAAGTAGCGGCCCGCGTCCCCGCACGCCAACGAATTCGCACGGCATACCGGAGCGACACACCGCGTCGGTATGCCACCCGCTTTCCTTCTGCATTCTTCATTCTGCATTCTGCATTTCATTCGCCATCCCTCACGCGCTATTCGCTCTCGTCCTCACCCCTCTACCATGCGCCCATGCCCAAGACGCTTTACCTCATCGACGGCCACGCCCAGATCTACCGCGCCTACTACGCCCCTTTCGGCCAGCTCACCTCCCCCACCGGCGAACCCACCCGCGCCACCCACGTCTTCTGGCAGATGGTGCTCAACCTCGTCAAAACGCGCAAGCCCGACTACCTCGCCCTCGTCCTCGACACCTCCGATGAAACCGTCTTCCGCAAGGACATCTACCCCGACTACAAGGCCCACCGCGACGCCCCGCCCGAAGACATGGAAGTCCAGTTCAATCGCATCATCTCCATCGCCGAGGCCATCCAACTGCCCATCCTCCGCCTGCCCGGCTTCGAAGCCGACGACATCCTCGCCACGCTCGCCGTCCGCCACGGCCGCGACGACGCCCACGTCTACCTCGTCAGCCGCGACAAAGACCTCGACCAGGTCCTCAGCCCCCACGTCACCATCTACGACGCCTCCAAAGACGAAGACATCACCGCCGCCCGACTCTTCGAACTCAAAGGCTGGACCCCACAACAAGCCATCGACGCCCAAACCCTCATCGGCGACTCCACCGACAACGTCCCCGGCGTCCCCGGCATCGGGCCCAAAACCGCCGCGAAGCTGCTGCAAAAATACGGCACCGCCGCCGCCGTCGTGCAACACGCCGACGAACTCACCCCCAAGCAGCGCGAGTCCGTCCTCGCCTTTGCCCCGCTGATGGAGCGCACCCGCCAACTCGTCACGCTCCGACTCGACGTGCCGATCAATCTCGATCTCGCCGCGGCCCGTGTCGAATCGCTCCAATGGCCCGCCGCCCGCGCGATCTTCCGCGAACTCGGCTTTCGCAAACTGCCCGAGCTACTCCCCGGCGGCGCCGGCGAATCCGACGCGGCACCGCTAGCACAAGCCGCGCAGCCCGCTCAAAAAGCATCGGAATCCACCAAACCACCGCGCGCCGCGAAACCCGCCGCCGAAAACGAAGCCGGCCTCTTCGAAAACACTCCCGAGCCCGAAACCGACGAATCCGCCGAAACCGCCGCCCGAATGGCGATGGCCGCCAATCCCAACTCCCTCGTCGACCGCGCCCTCGCCGATCCGCTCCGCCTCCCGGTGCGCGGCCCCTATCAGCGCATCGACACACTCGAAAAGCTCCACGCCCTCGCCGCCAAGCTCGCGCCGCTGAAAGAGTTCGCGATCGACACCGAAACCACCGGCATCCACACCACCGACTCCGACCTCGTCGGCATCTCGCTCGCTTGGGGCATCGGCGAGGCCGCTTACATCCCGGTGATGAGCGTCTACGGCACACCTCTGCCGCTCGATGCCGTCCGCGCCGCGCTCGGTCCGATCTACGCCAACCCCGCCGTGACCAAGGTCGGCCACAACCTCAAGTACGACCTCAACATCCTCCGCAACAGCGGCATCGATCTCGCCGGCCCGCTCTTCGACACCATGATCGCCGCGTTCGTCGTCGACCCGCTCCGCACCACCTTTGGCATGGACAAGCTCGTCCGCGACCTCTTCGACCACGACATGATCCCCATCACCGATCTCATCGGCAAAGGCCGCGACCAGTTGCGCATGGATCAGGTCCCCCTCGATCAGGTCGTCGAATACGCCTCCGAAGACGCCGACTACACCTGGCGCATGTACCGCTACTTCGCCCCGCGCCTAGGCCCCGCCGGAGTAGAAGCCCTCTTCCGCGAAACCGAGATGCCCCTCGTCCGCGTCCTCGCCCAAATGGAGCAGGAAGGCATCTCCCTCGACGCCGACTTCCTCAGACAGCTCGGCACAAAGCTCCAAAAACGCATCGAAGACCTGAGCGACAGCGTGCAGGCCGCGGTCGGCGCCCGCTTCAACATCGATTCCCCCAAGCAGCTCGCCGAGGTCCTCTTCGACAAGCTGCAGATGCGCGTCGTCCGCCGCACTCGCACCTCGCGCTCCACCGACGCCGAGACGCTCGAAACACTCGCCGCCGAAACCAGCCACCCCGCCCTCGAGCAGATCCTCGAATACCGCGAGATGCAGAAGCTCAAGAGCACCTACATCGACGCCCTCCCCAACGCCCGCAGCAAGCGCACCGGCCGCGTCCACACCCACTATCACCAGACCGGCGCCATCACCGGCCGCCTCTCCAGCAGCGACCCCAACCTGCAGAACATCCCCATCCGCACCCCGCTCGGTGCCGAGATCCGCCGCGCCTTCGTCCCGCGCGACGCCGACCATCTGCTGATCTCCGCCGACTATTCCCAGATCGAGCTCCGCATCCTCGCCGACTTCAGCGGCGACGAAGCCCTGCGCCAGGCCTTCGCCGAAGATCGCGACATCCACGCCTTCGTCGCGGCGCAGGTGAACAACGTGCCGATCGATCAGGTCACCAAGGAGCAGCGCGCCCGCGCCAAGGCCGTCAACTTCGGCATCATCTACGGCCAGACCGCCTTCGGCCTCGCCCGCGGCACCGGCATGGGCAGGAGCGAAGCCCAGGAATTCATCGACGCCTATTTCCGCCGCTACGCCAGAATCCGCGCCTTCATGGACAAGTGCATCGCCGACGCCCGCCGCGACGGCTACGTCAAAACCATCCTCGGCCGCCGCCGTCCGATCCTCGACATCGACTCGCGCAACCGCGTCGCCAAGGCCCAGGCCGAGCGGCTCGCCGTCAACACGGTCATCCAGGGCTCCGCCGCCGACCTCATCAAGCGCGCCATGATCGCCCTCGACCGCCGCATCCGCGAAGAGAACCTGCCGATGCGCATGCTCCTGCAAGTCCACGACGAACTGGTCTTCGAATCCCCACGCACCGAAGTCGACCGCATGCGCCCCATCATCCTCAACGAAATGTCCAACGCCATGAAGCTCGGCGTCCCCCTCAAAGTCGACTCCGGCGTAGGCACCAACTGGCTCGACGCAAAGTGACCCAGCTGGACGCGAAGTGACGCAGCTGGACGCGAAGTGATGTGTGGCGGCGCCAGCGTCCGCGCGCTGTACCGGTCGGCGGATCGTAACGTGCCGATTCTGTGGTAGCGGCCTGCGGCTCGTCGCGTGCCGATTCTGCGGTAGCGGCCTGCGGCTCGCAGGCCGACGAAACAAGCGCGCGGCGGTTGTAGGGTCCGCCGTTCGGACCTCTTCGCCCGGAGGGCTCGCGATGGTTGCCAGGGGTTTCAACCCCTGGACCGCGCGTTTATGTCACGTATTTGGGGGGATGTCGTCGACTGAAATGGAAGATCGCTCGGCGCGAGGAATCGCGTCGAATGACGAGGGTTCGAACTGGAGGTGGCGGGAGTTGAACCCGCCGCGCGCTTCGTCGTGACGGACGAAGGTTGCGTCGATCCGATCGGCGCTTTGGCGTTGCGCGGCCTAACGGCTCGCGCGCCTGGGCGCTTTTCGGATCACTCTGTGCGTGCCGGCCGGGTTTCTTGCAGCCGCGGGGCGGGCTGGCTCGCCGCACCG
>JANRJD010000040.1:0-129696 GCA_033764195.1 Phycisphaerae bacterium
CTGGCGGTACTCCGCCTGCCCGTGCTCCCGGCGCCGCGAGCGACTCGAGCGACGGCAACATCGCAACGGTGCGGCGAGCCAGCCCGCCCCGCGGCTGCAAGAAAAAAGGCCGGCACGCACAGAGTGATCCGAAAAGCGCCCAGGCGCGCGAGCCGTTAGGCCGCGCAACGCCAAAGCGCCAATCGGATCGACGCAACCTTCGTCCGTAACGACGAAGCAAGCGGCGGGTTCAACTCCCGCCACCTCCATTCCGCTTCCCCCGCCCAACGACGCGCAACCGCGCGCCGCCCGCCCCCGCGCGCGCTTCTTCAATTCGCTATTCGCTATTCGCTATTCGCAATTCGCTACTCCACGCAAACACGCCCCGCCGGCCCCGCCTCCACCCGACCAATCACCGCCGACGCCGCCACGCCCGCCGCGTGCAATTCTGCCAACAGCCCGGCGGCGCGGCTCTCCTCCACCGCCAGCAACATCCCCCCCGAAGTTTGCGCATCCAGCAGCAAGCCCACGAGCGCCGGGTCCAGATGCGCCGCCGCCACCAGCCGATCGCCCAGGTACTCGCGCGATTGCCGATGAGCCCGCGTCAGCACCCCCTCGCGCGCCAGCTCCAGCGCCCGATCAAAGAGCGGCACGCTGCCCGCCTCAATCGTGATCCCCACGCGGCTCCCCAGTGCGATGTTCGATGCATGGCCGATCAGACCAAAACCCGTAATGTCCGTCGCCGCAACCACGCCGTGCCGCAGCGCAACCTCCGACGCCACGCGGTTCAGCGTCGCCATCGACTCGATGCACGCCGCCAGATCTCCCCGCTCGATGCGGCCGCTTTTCGCCGCCGTCGTCAGCGTCCCGCTCCCGATCGGCTTGGTCAGAATCAGCCGATCACCCGGCCGCGCGGCGGCGTTGGTCAGCATCCGCCGCGGGTCGACGCGGCCCGTCACCGACAGCCCATATTTCACTTCGCTGTCCCGCACGCTGTGGCCGCCGACCAGTACCGCCCCCGCCGCCCGCATCACATCGGCCCCGCCCCGCAAAATTTCCCCCAAAATCGCGATATCCAGGTCCTTGTCGGGAAAGCCCACGATGTTCATCGCCGTCAGCGGCGTGCCGCCCATGGCGTAAACATCCGAAAGCGCGTTGGTCGCGGCGATGCGGCCGTAGTCATACGGGTCGTCAACGATCGGCGGAAAAAAATCGAGCGTCTGAACCAGCGCCAGATCCGGCGCAATGCGATAGACGCCCGCGTCGTCGAGCGTGTTCGCTCCGACGAGCAGGTTGGGATCGTTGCCACCGACATCGAGCCGACCCACGACCTGGGCCAGCAGTCCCTGCGCCAGCTTGCCGGCTCACCCGGCGCAGGACGCGTAGTCGGTCAATCGCTTTTTGCGAGACTCGTTCATCGCTGCGGATGGTACGCTCCCCGCGATGAGTGGCCAGTCCAAGACCGAAATCCGCCAGCTTCTCGACGACGCCGGCCTCGCGCCGCAGCATCGCTTCGGGCAGAACTTCCTGATCGACCTGAACCTGATGCGCAAGTTCGTCGCCGCGGCGAGCATCGCGCCCGACGACGTCGTGCTCGAAGTCGGGCCGGGCACGGGATCGCTCACCGAGATGCTGCTCGAGGCCGGCGCCGTGGTCGTCGCCTGCGAGATCGACCGCGGCTTGCAGCAGATTCTGAGCCATCGCTTCGCGAACGAGCCGCGCTTCGAACTGGTCGCCGACGACGCGCTGGCGGGCAAAAACGCGATCCGCCCCGAGCTACTCGAACGGCTGCGCGCCGCCCGCGAGCGACGCATCGCGGCGCAGCCCGGCGCGGCGCCCGTGATCAAGCTGGTGGCCAACTTGCCGTACCAGATTGCGACGCCGTTGATGATGGAGTTGCTGTTGCGACACCCCGACGTCGCCGAATTGCATGTGACGATTCAAAAAGAACTGGGCGAGAAATTCTGGGCCGCGGTGGAGCACGAGCAATACAGCCCGATCGCCATCGTGGCCCAGAGCCTGGCCCACATCGAGTGCATCAGCCTGTTGCCGGCGGCGGCGTTTTGGCCCGCGCCAAAGGTCGAATCGGTCATGCTCTCGCTGCGGCGCTTCGCCGCCGCGCCGCCCGAAATCGCGGGCGACCCGCCGGGGTTCGCCGCGTTTGTCCGCGGCGCGTTTCAACTGCGGCGAAAATCGCTGCGGCGCATATCGCGCGGCTGGGAAGTGAATGGGCCGGAGCAGTTGCTGGCCGCGTGTCAGATTTCCCCTGACGCCCGGCCCGAGCATGTGCCGGTGGAAAAATGGCGGCAACTGTTTGCGTTGGTCGTCGCCGCGCGGGGAACAGCGGGGAATGCGGAGTAAAAGCAGTGCGGCCGCCGCGCGATGGGGTCGCGCGGCGGCCGCACGGTTTCGGACGCGTTGGTTTCTTACTCGTCGTCGGTGTCGTGCGACTTGTACTTGGATGTCACCTGCTGTTGCACGTTGGGCGGCACGATGTCGTAGTGGCTCAACTCCATGACGAAGCTGCCCTGACCGCCGGTCACGCTCTTGAGCTGTGATGCGTAGGTGCTCACTTCCGCGAGCGGCACCGTCGCCATGACCAGCGCCTGACCGCCGGGCAGGATTTCCTGCCCTTGCACCTGTCCGCGCTTGCCGGCGATGTCGCGCGTGATTTCGCCGACCTTTTCGGCGGGAGCTGTGATTTCGATGTTGACGACCGGTTCAAGCAGAATCGGTTTGCACTGCATAAAGGCCTGCTTGAAGGCCTGGCGTCCGGCGATCTGGAAGGCGATGTCCTTGGAGTCGACGGGGTGGGTCTTTCCGTCGACGAGTGAGACCTTGACGTCGACCACGGGGCAGCCGGCGATGACGCCGCGCTTCATCTGCTCGCGGACGCCCTTGTCGACGCTGGGGCGGAAGGCCTGGTCGATGACGCCGCCGAAGATTTTGTCTTCGAAGACATAGCCTTCGCCGCGGGGCGTCGGCTCCATATCGATGGCGACCTTGGCGAACTGGCCGGCGCCGCCGCTCTGCTTTTTGTGGGTGTACTCGACGTACTTCACGCTGCCGCTGATGGTTTCGCGGTAGGGAATCTTGGGCGGGTGGACTTCGACGTCGATCTTGAAGTAGCGCTGCATCTTGGAGCGAATGACGGCGAGGTGCTGTTCGCCGAGGCCGCTCATGAGCAGTTCGTGGGTATCGGGGTCGCGGTGATACTCGAAGCAGGGGTCTTCGTCGGCGAAGCGCTGCAGGGCGGCGCCGATCTTTTCGATGTCGCCGCGCGACTTGGGCTCGATGGCGAGCGAGTACATGGGCTTGGGCTTGCGCGGGCGATCGATGGACCCTTCGGCGGAATGGGAGAAGAGCATCTGTCCGAGGTGGGCCTCGATCTTGGCGAAGGCGACCAGGTCGCCGGCCTCGGCGTCGGGCACTTCGTGGTGCTGCGAACCGAGCAGCTTGAAGACGTGGCCGACGCGGTGGCCCTTGCGCTCGTCGCCGATGTAGATCTGGGCGTCGTTATGCAAAGTGCCGCTGAAGACGCGGGCGATGGCGTACTTGATGTGGCTCTTGGGGTCGGTGGTGACGCGGAAGACCTGGGCGATGAACTCGCCTTTGGGGTCGGGCTTGATGTCGACCAGCTTGCTGCTTTCGCCTTCGCCGATGCGGAGTTGACGCTGCTTGCCGATGACGGGCGAGGGGGCGAATTGCTCAAATGCGTCGAGCAAGTCGTCGACGCCGGTGCCGCGGATGGCGCCGGTGAAGACGATGGGGATGAACTTTCCTTCGGCACAGGCGCGGGCGAGGGCCTTGTTGAGCTCCGGGATGGAGACTTCGCCGGTCTCCATGTATTTGCCCATCAGCATGTCGTCGGTTTCGACGATGGCCTCGATCAGCTCCTTGTGATGCTCGGCGACGCTGCCGAAGTCGCACTCGCCTTGCGTCTCTTTGTAGATATTGACGACGCGCGAGCCGTTGCCGGCGGGCAGGTTGATGGCGTGGCAGGCGCTGCCAAAGGTCTCTTTGACGGCGTTGTAGACCGTTTCCTGATCGGCGCCGTCGGCGTCGAGCTTGCTGATGATGATGAATCGCGCCAGGCCGAATTCGGCGGCGGCGCGGGCCATGCGGCGGGTGTTGACGCCGAGGCCGTTGACGCCGGAGACGACGATGGCGGCGGTTTCGACGCCGGCGAGGGCTTCGAAGGAGGGGCCGGAGAAGTCGGGCTGACCCGGGGTGTCGACGATGTTGAGCAGGAGGTTGTCGTGCTCGATGAACATGGCGGACGACTCGAGGGTGTGCTTTCGCTCGCGCGATTCGTCGTCGACGTCGAGGATGCTGGTTCCGTCGTTGACGTTGCCGAGCCGCTTGGTGACGCCCGCTTTGTAGAGCAGGGCTTCGGCCAGGGTGGTCTTCCCGGCCCCGCTGTGGCCCACGAGTGCGATGTTTCGGATGTCACTGGCGAGATGGCCCATGGCGATGTCTCCGGTTTGACGGCGGGCGCTGTGGCGCGGGCCGGTCGTATGACTCGTCGGCCCGCGAGCCGCGGGCCGCTCCATTCGGTTCGTCGGCCTGCGAGCAGCAGGTCGCTACCAGGGTCGTGCGAAGGCACGATTTGCGAACGGTGAGCTTATCGCGCGGGGGCGCGGGGGAGCAACGAGGGTGGGCGGGAATGAGGCGATGCGGCGGCTGCGGGGCGGAGTCGAAGGGCGGACGAATCCGCCCTATTTTTGGGCCGATGAAAGCGGCTCGGCCGTCAGGAGCCGGCCGGCAGCGAAGTCTGTGGGTTGCGAACCAGGACGCGCTTCCCGGCATACTCCACGTAGACTTCGCCGGGCAGGGAGATCATCGCGGCGCGGCCTTCGGCGGCGAGCTGAGCGACGAATTCGAAGTACTCGGCGGTGGCGAAATCGATCGAGCGATCGGGCGTTTCGGCGGCGCGATTGCCGGCGGTCATGATTCGCGCGTCGACCCAGCGATTGCCGCGACGGAAGAGCGCCTGATCGGCGATCTGCTGGACGCCGGTGAACTCCACTTCACGCATCTCCTGGTCGAGGTAGCGGTTGCTGAAGTTGAGCTGTGAGGATTTCGCGCCGCCCTTGATATTCATCGACTGGTTGATCGCACCCCGGCCGGAGCGTTCGGTCACGGCGCGATCTCGAAGCAAGTCTTCCGCCTGCTGCGCGACCTGCATTTTGTCGATCTGCATGGTCAAGTTCGGGCCGGCGACGCCGTCAGTCGCGAGGAATGCGGTGTACTCGGTCAGCACCCCGAAGCGGGAGGAGAGACTCACGATCTCGTCGACCAGCTCGCGGACGCGCGGATCGCTGGAGCCGGCGGCGCTGGGGCCGGAGGCGCCGAGCTGGCGGACGGCGTCGACCAGCGTATTGATTCGGCGGGTGGCCCAGAGCCGCGGAACGAAGGAGTTCGCAATGGAGGCATTTTCGAGCGAGAACTGGAACTCGTACGTGCGCGGCGCGCCGCCGGCCTGACCTTGCAGGCGGAGTCGTAGCGGGCGATTGCCGCGATATTTGCCGAGTACGACGAGTTGATCGCCGTTGAAGAGATCGGGCAGCGCGGCGGGGATCGCGTCGAAGATCGCCTGCGTGTCGACACCGTCGCGGCTGTTCAGAGCAGTCAGTTGCGGAGCTTCGAGCGCCGGGCCTTCGAGCCGCCGGAAGACGGAGCTGACGGCGAGTTCGATGTTTTCGCCGGGCAGGACATTGACGCTGGCGCCGCGCGAGGCCTCGGCCAGCTTGTCGAGCAGCGGGGCGTTGACGTCGTAGCCGACGCCGAAGGTGAAGATGCGGCGGTTTCGCGTGTTGGCGCGGGCGATATCGTCGCGGATGCGGACTTCATCGACGATGCCGGTGGTGGGCAGGCCGTCGGTCAGGAAAAGGACCAGAGGCAGCATGTCGCCGCGCGGCGCGGAGCGCAGTGCGTCGAGCAGCGCGCCATGAATGTTGGTGCCGCCGTTGGGGTCGAGAGCGTTCAGGTAGCGGACGGCGTCGGCCATGGTGGTCGCGTTTTTGTCGACCGGGTTGGCGGCGAACTGACTGACGGCGGTGGAGAAGTCGATGATGTTGAACGACTCGCCGGTTCGGAGGCCCTCGAGAACCTGAATCGCGCCGGCCCGGGCCTGCTCGAATTTTTCGCCGCGCATGCTGCCGGAGCGATCGAGCACGAGGGTGATTTCGCGATTTCGCTCATCGCGCGGTCCCTCGCCGGCGCGGCGCGGAACGCTCGCGAGGAGCAGGAAGTATCCGCCGCCGACGCTGGGATCGGGATAGGCCATCAGCGATGCGGAGAGCAGACCCTGTTCGACGAGGTAGCTCAGGCGGAATGATCCGGGCTGCTCGGCGGCGCGGTCGGCGAGTTGGAGCGTGACGGTGTTCGGGTCGCGGCTCAATTCCACGATGTTGTGACTCGGTGCGTAGACCGTCGAGATCGGCCGCTTCGAGCGAATGGTGGCCGTAAGCCGCCAGGTCGTGCCGCGATTGGCGAGCGATTCGCTGCGCGGCAGGACGTAGTCGATGCGGTCGCCGTCGGCGGGGAGGAGCTGTTCATAGGAGAGCCAGACGCGGAGCGAGCGGCCGGGCGCGATGGGAAAGACGCTGCTGCGGATGGTGTTGTAGCCGGCGAATTCGAGCAGGCCGGGGTCGCGGCTCTCGGCGACGATCGCTTCGTAGATGCGTTTGGCATCGGCCCACGGCAGGATCTTCAGCCGTTCGCCGCCGCCGGCGCCCTCGTAGCTGAAGGAGCGAACGGTGGCGCCTTCGGGGACTGGGAGCATGAGCTCGGCTTCGAGCGGTTGCGAATCCTGGTTGAGAAGCTGCAGTTCGGTGTGAGTGGTTGCGACCTGCTCGACGATATCGATTTTCGTCGAGACGCTTTGCACGACGACGCGTCCGGTGAAGGGCATCGCCGGAGTGCGCGAGGACAGGTGATAAATCTGTTGATGGGGAACGATGACGATCGGCGCCAGCTCGACGCCGTTGATGCCGGCGGAGGGCGCCCTTTGGGCCAGGGCGAGCGCTGGAAGCGCGGCGACGCCGAGCAGAATCAGGAGTGAACGCACGGAGTGCGCGGTACGAGCGTGGTTGATCGCGAGCGACATGACGACAACCTCCACCGGAAAGGCGGACGTCGAGGTGCGCTGTCGCCGCGACGGACGACTGACGCAGTCGCCCGGGCCGCGCGACCGAAGCGCTCCCCGATCGCCCGAGCGTTGTACGGGGCGGGACGGGAAAAGTTGCGAGGCAACGTGTTGGGAATTGTCGGGGGGGCGTTTTTTGTCGGGCGAGGGCCTTGTTGACGGGGCACGGCGGGTGGAATTGGGGTGGCGCGGCCGTTTCGGGCGGCTTCCTTCGGGCGATGGGGTAAGATCCGTCGAAAAGAATCTCATATGAAACGAGTTTTGGTCCAATTGTTCGTCGTCGGCTGCGCTGTCGCGGTGGGGTACCTCTATGCGACGGTGGGCGGTGGGGGAAAGGTCGCAGGCGATCCGGCAGCGAATTCGCCGAAGGAACCGAAAACGACGTCGAGTGCGCCTGGTGTTCCGGCGGCAGCGGGCGGGCTGTGTCCGCACAACATCGATGGGAAGGGCTGCGCGTTTTGCGATCCGACGTTGATTGAGACGCTCGGCTTCTGTGGCGAACATGGGGTGCCCGAGGCGTTTTGCACGCGCTGCGACCCCGCGCTGATTCCGGCCTTTGTTGCGCGGAACGACTGGTGTGCGGAACACATGCTGCCGGAGTCGCAGTGCGTGATTTGCAATCCGCAGATTGCGAAGGCGGGGCGGACCGGAAGCGGCGCGGAGGCCGCAGGCGGCGGTTCGGCTGGGGTTGCGTCGTCGCGCGGGATCGAGGTGACGGCGAACGCCGATCGTCGCTCTGCGCGGCCGCCGAGCGTCGATTGTCGCACTGAGAGTCTGTCGGTGCGGCTGGCCGATCCGGCGTTGGAGCGGGTGGTCGATATCGACGTTGCCTCGGCGACGGTGCAGGCGCTATCCGAGAAGCTGCGCTGCAACGCCGAGGTGGCGTATGACACGAATCGCTATCTGCGGCTGTCGAGCCGGGTGCGGGGCGTGGTGCGTGAGGTGCGGAAGGATCTGGGGGATGCGGTTGCGGCGGGCGAAGTGGTGCTGGTGCTTGACTCGGCGGAGCTGGCCGCGGCGCAGGCGACCTTTCTGCAGGCGCGGGCGCTGGTGGCGCTGGCCGAGACGGCGAACGAGAAGATTCAGAAGCTCTACAAGGGCGGCACCAGCTCGGAGCTGGAGGCGTTGGAGCGCGAGACGGAGCTGGCGGAGAAGCGGTTCGCGCTGGCCAAGGCCGAGCAGGAATTGCGCAACTTGGGGCTATCCGATGGGCAACTGGCCGACATCAGTTCGTCGGGCCAGACGAGCTCGATTTTGGAACTCAAATCGAACATCGCGGGCGAGATCGTCGAGCGGAATGTGACGGTGGGTGAGATGGCGGACCCGTCGCGAACGATGATGGCGATCGCGGATACGCGGCGAAGCTGGGTCATGCTGGATATTCCCGAGCTCGATTCGGGCAAGCTGGCGATCGGCAATCCGGTGGTCTTGCAGCTTGAGGCGCTGCCGGGCGAGTCTTTTGGCGGCACCGTGTCGTGGATCAGTTCGCAGCTCGATCCGGCGACGCGCACGGTGAAGGCGCGGGCGGAGATCGCGAATGAGAATCGGCGGCTGCGGGCGAATATGTTCGGCACGGCGCAGATCGCGATTCACGAGCGCGAGGATGTGCTGATGGTGCCGAAGGCGGCGGTGCAATGGGACGGCTGCTGCAACATCGTTTTCGTGCGCGAGTCGGCCTCGGTCTATCGCCCGCGAAAGATTCGGCTCGGCTGTTCGGTCGGCGACCAATATGAGGTGGAAGAGGGGCTGCTGGCGGGGGAGCCGGTGGTGACGCGCGGGAGCTTTCTGCTGAAGACCGAGATTATGCGCGGCAGCCTGGGGGCGGGTTGCTGCGAGGTGCCGAAGGCCAAATCGCAATAGCGCCCGCGGCGTGCGCCGCGCAGTGTTGGGTTCGAAGTCATCGCACGGACGCCACATGCTCGAACACATCATCCGTCTCTCGCTGCAGAATCGCGCCGTGGTCATCATTGCGAGCGTGATTCTGGTGTTTGTGGGGGCGGCGGCGCTGCAGCGACTGCCGATTGACGCATTTCCCGACACGACGCCGGTACAGGTGCAGGTGAACGCGACCGCGCCGGGCTATCCGCCGGAGGAAGTGGAGTCGCTGATCACGTTTCCGATCGAGCAGGTGCTGGCGGGATTGCCGAAGCTGCACGAGGTGCGGTCGATTTCAAAGTACAGCCTTTCGCAAGTGACGCTGCTATTTGAGGACGGCACCGATCTTTACTTCGCGCGGCAGGTGGTGAACGAGCGGCTGCAATCGGTGGAGCTGCCGACGGGGGTGGCGCGGCCGGAGCTCGGGCCGGCGGCGACCGGACTGGGCGAGGTGGTTCACTATGTGCTGCGGGGCGAGAGCCACACGCTGGAAGAGCTGACGACGCTGCACGATTGGGAGATTCGCCCGCGGCTGCGGTCGTTGCGGGGCGTGGCGGAGGTGAACACGTGGGGCGGGGAGCGGCGGCAGTATCAGGTCAATCTGATTCCCGAGCGGTTGGTGAAATTCGGCCTGACGTGGGACGAGGTGACGCTCGCGCTGCGCGAGAACAACGTCAACGCCGCGGGCGGCAATCTCGATCAGGCGGGGGAGGTGCATCTGGTGCGGGGGATCGGCCGCGTGTCGAGTGCCGAGGAGATCGGCATGATCGTCATCCGCACGATCGACGGCGTGCCGGTTCGGGTGCGCGATGTGGCGCGGGTCGAAGTGGGCAACGAGCTGCGGCGCGGGGCGACGACCGCCAACGGCAAGGGCGAGGTGGTGCTGGGGCTGGTCTTCATGCTGATCGGCGAGAACAGCGCCGAGGTGACGCGGCGCGTGGCGGAGGAGATCGAGCGGATTCGTCCGACGCTGCCGGCGGGCGTGGTGCTGGAGCCGCTCTATCTGCGGACGGACCTGGTCGATCATGTGATCGCGACGGTGCGCAACAACCTGTTCGAGGCGGGCATACTGGTCATCGCGGTGCTGTTCGTCTTTCTCGGAGATCTGCGGGCGGGGCTGATCGTGGCGCTGGCGATTCCGCTTTCGATGCTCTTCGCGGCGGGGTCGATGTTGCGATTCGGGATCGCGGGCAGCCTGATGAGCCTGGGCGCGATCGACTTCGGGCTGATCGTCGACAGTAGCGTGATCATGGTCGAGAACAGCGTGCGGCGGCTGGCGGGGGCGGCTCCGGGGCGGAGCAACCTGGACATCGTGCGCGAGGCGGCGCTCGAAGTGCGCAAGCCGACGATGTTTGGCGAATTGATCATCATTCTGGTGTATCTGCCGATCCTGACTCTGGAGGGAGTTGAGGGGCGGCTGTTTCGGCCGATGGCGATGACGGTGGTGTTCGCGCTGGTGGGGTCGATGGTGCTCTCGCTGACGCTGATGCCGGTGCTGGCGAGCCTGCTGCTGTCGCGGCGCGGCTCGCACGAAGGCGACAACGCGCTGATGCGGCTGCTGAAGTGGCTGTATCGGCCGGTGCTGCGGCTGGCTGTGGCGGAGCGCGGGGCGGTGATCGCGCTGGGCGTGCTGGGGCTGGCCTTTGGCGGTTGGCTGGTGCGGAATCTGGGGGCGGAGTTTGTGCCGCGCTTGTCGGAAGAGGCGATCACGGTCAACGCGATTCGGCTGGCGGGCGTCTCGCTGGATGAATCGGTGCGTTATGGCGGACGGATCGAGGCGCTCTTACGCGAGAAATTCCTGGACGAGATTCGCGATGTCTGGTCGCGGACCGGCACGGCCCAGATCGCGACGGACCCGATGGGTCTGGAGCTGACGGATATCTACATGACGCTGCAGCCGCGCAGCGCGTGGAAGCAGGCACATGATCAGGAGTCGCTGGAGCGGCGGATCGGCGCGGTGATCGAGCAGTTGCCGGGGATGCGGAGCGTGATGACGCAGCCGATCGAGCTGCGGATGAACGAGATGGTGGCGGGCGTGCGGAGCGACGTGGGCATCAAGATCTTTGGCGACGACCTGGCGACGCTGCGCGATCTGGGGGCGAAGGTGCAGGATGTGATCGGAAAGCTGCCGGGGGCGGCGGATGTGGCGGTGGAGCAGATCACCGGTCAGCCGATGCTGGAGGTGCGGATCGACCCGACGGCGATCGCGCGTTTCGGTATATCAACGGCGCATGCGCTGGAGGTGATCGAGGCCTTTGGCGGGGCGAAAGTGGGCGAGGTGTTTCAGGGGCAGCGACGGTTTGATCTGGTGGTGCGGCTGGCGGATGAGGCGCGGGTCGATATCGAAACCGTGGCGCGGATTCAGCTATTGGCGGCGAGCGGCGAGCGCGTGCCGCTGGAGCGCGTGGCGACGATTCGGCAGACCGAAGGGCCGTCGACCATCTCGCGCGAGTGGCAGCGACGGCGGATCGTGGTGCAGGCCAACGTGCGCGAGCGGGATCTGGCGGGGTTTGTCAGCGCGGCGAAGGCGGCGATCGAGCGCGAGGTGCCGATGCCGGCGGGATATTTCGTGCGATTTGGCGGGCAATTTGAGCATTTTGAGCGGGCGTTTCAACGGCTGATGGTGGTGGTGCCGCTGGCGCTGGCGCTGATCGTGACGCTGCTGTATGTCACCTATGGTCGCGCCGCGGATGTCGTTCGCATCTTTCTGACGTTGCCGCTGGCGGCGATCGGCGGGTTGACGGCGCTCTACCTGCGCGAGTTGCCGTTCAGCATTTCGGCGGGCGTGGGGCTGGTGGCGCTGTTGGGCATTTCGGTGGTGGGGGACATGGTGTTTGTGTCGTACTTTCGCTCGCTGATCGCGGGCGGGATGGAATTGTTGGAGGCGATTGAGGAGACGGCGCTGACGCGGCTGCGGCCGGTGCTGATGACGGGGCTGGTGGCGTCGGTGGGGTTTGTGCCGATGGCGCTGAGCAGCGGCGTGGGGGCGGAGGTACAGCGGCCGCTGGCGACGGTGGTGATCGGCGGCGTGCTCACGAGCATTTTTTGTACGTTGATTTTGTTGCCGGCGATGTATGCGCTGGCGGCGCCGGCGGTGGGAAGGGTCGGACGCGGGGATCGGACGGGCGGGATCGTTCGCGCGGTCGACGCGGTCGCCGAGGCGGGGGCGGGCGGGGCGCGATAGATTGGTGGAGATTGGTGATCGGTGGCGGCGGGTGGGCCGCCGCGACGGAGGTGGCGAGTGGTGGACACGGCCCAGACTACCAACTCGGTTGAGCGGAGAAGGATTGAGCACATGGTGATGCCGTGAGCCGCTCAGTTACGACGGAAGTCACACTGAGTTCTTGGGTGATTCCGAGTGATTTCTTTGAGTCTCTGATTGCAAAGCAGTGGAGTCCGGGGTCTAGTGTTGCTTTTATTGCCGGCAACGAGATCGGAGATTGGGATTTCGCGAAAGGCCCATCGTCGCTGTCGAGAGTGCTTCATGAGCAGCAGGACCGCCTTGGCAGCGGGCGGATTGCCGGAATGCGGTTGTTGCATCCGCGCCAAGCCAGTCACGTGTTTTTTACTTTGCTGCCGCCAAAAAAAATAGTGATGATTGGTTGGGGAAGCGATTGTCCTCTCGATGCGAACAATGATGGCTTGATCGATTTAGTGTGGGGGGTGAACTGCCTACGGAGCATATTGCAAGATTACTGGCCGGCGGTTCTGCGCATTACTTTTGAAGTGGTGTAATAGGGCTGGCGGAGCAGCGCAAAGCGCTGCTGAAACGTCGCGGGCCGAATGGTGGCGCGGCCGACATCACGAACTCAGGAAGGAACATCGATGCATGAAGTCGTCAACAAGCGATCTCGGGGCACATTGCTCGCCGCGATTTGGGTCAAACTGCTCGTGCCGCTTGCTTGCTGCCACCTGGCAGCGGCTGACACGCGTTCGGCGCCGGTACCACGGGTCTTTGCCTCGACGGATGGATATTACTGGGTTCGGGTAACGCCCAAGCCGGATCGTCGCGGCTCCCTCCGCGAGTCCGAGTTGACGGTAACGCGGTCGGATGCCTTGACTGGGAAGGAAATAAGTGTCGGCACAATAAATCTAAAGTTTGTCCCCGCTCGGGTTATTGTGAGTAATCAAGGGCAACTGGTCTGTCTCAATGATTATTATTCCCCTGGATTTGGCGAGTGCGTCACTGTCCTTGGAAGCGATGGCGTGCCTACGGTGCGAAAAAAGCTTGAAAACATGCTGACGCGAGCCGAGATTCGAGAGAACGTATCGGAGACCGTAAGCAGTCGGGATTGGGATCGCGACGCTTGCTTCGCATTTTCTGCGGATGAGCTCGTAATCACCACGCGATGGGGCAAGAGGATTGCGATTCCGTTAACGCCAAAAGAAGTAGACAAGTAATTGAAATGCTATGGCGCTTTGTAGTCTGTAGGGTGGGCCGTGACCACCTTGATTGGGCTACACGTCGCCCGGGACCGTGATCTCGACGGGCCGGGTGGCACACATCGACAGTGCCACCCGGCCCGTGCGCCGCACGGCTCGACCCGCCGCGGTAGTCAGAATCGGCCGGCGGCCGGCGATCACGACCGTGAAAAATAGCTTGCACCGTGGACGCGCCATCGGCGATACTCGGGCATGGCCGGAATTCGTAGCGAAGTCCTCGGCTCGGGCAAGGTACTGCGTGCGCGGGGCCGAAGTTGTCGCGGGCCGAATGGTGGGCACGGCCCACCCTACGAACTTTTAGTGATCTTGAGTGTGTCTTTCACGCGATGAAGCCATAGCAGTTCAGCGATTTATCGATGAATTCTGCCAGTCATTTTGTGGATCAGCCGATGAACCCGCGTCAAGTTGCGCAATTACTACTCGAACACGCCGTAAGCGACGTTGTCGTTCGAGATCCGTCCCGCTTTGCCCAGAAAGCGCCTCTTACTGCAGGAGATGTTGATCTCTCAGTGCCGGCAGCCGTGGAGCAGCTAGACAGGCTCTTGTTTCCGGACGGTTCTGTGCCGGAACCTGATGTCATACGCCGCATTCTCTCGGCGGTGACTTTCGCGACGGTGGCCGACCTACTACTCGATGGAGAAGGGGCATCTGGGAACAGCGGATCTCCGACAGCCATGATTCGTGAGGACGGACGACTGACCCATCGAATAACACTTTGCCTTGACTCAGCGACGCACCAGTTACTGGCTCAACTTGCGACGACGCCAAGTTCCGAGACTTCTATAACCATCTCAAGACCACTTTGAGCAGCAGTCTGTAGGGTGGGCGGTGCCCACCTTGTTTGGGCTACAGGTCGCCTGGGTCCGTGAGTTTCTTCGATCGGCGCACGGTTGTTCGGAACAGGGGGGCGCAGCGGCTGGGGACGTGCGGGCGTCGTCCGTTCGCCGACGACACGGCTCGCAGAGCCGTGGCACACGGCCGACGTGCAGATCGAAGAAGGTGGCACGGCCCAACGTACGAACTAGGCAACACATGGCCAACTGTTCTTGATCCATGAATTGCGAGAACAATCGGTTCTGACGGAAAGGGATGATGCAACGAATTGCGATAATCCAGGACGGTATGATGTGATGCGGATAACCCGTCGGTTATCGGTGTTCGCCGTAGTTACTGGCGCCATAGCAATACTTGGCACTGGAATGGCATGGATTATTTATCAGGCGTATGTCGAGCAGAGGTGCGAGCGCGACTGTAAGAATAAACTACGCCAGTTGTATGATGCTGTGACTATGGCTGATGGTACGCTCAGGCCGCGTGATGACGCTACCATAGTAAGCAATTGGCCATCGGATGCAGTTTGCAGTTGCTGTCGAATCGAATTTACTTATCCGCCAGTCAAGGGAGCCGTCTCAATGGTCGGCGCGGTTCATGGCCGGCGCCAATTGTATCGGATAATCGCATGGTGCCCGCAGCCCTGTCATCGTGGGGCGCGCACCGTTTTACTAGAGAATGGCTCGGTTCACATGCTGGGCCCTCGGTCTTTTCAAGCCGCAGAGCAGTTGGGCTGGCGATGCGAGAACATGACGTCGACGGAATAAATGCAAGAAGTTTGGTGGTTTCAGTGCTCGCGTGGGGAGAGTGCGAGGGTGAGCCGTACCCACTAGTCGGCAGTTGAGCGCCGATTTGGTCCAAATTCCTTCGCCCCTTCGGGGCTCGGACGCGAGGGGCGCTTACCACGGGTTCCGTCGACGCGGCGCGTCGACTCCACCCGTGGCTACAGTCCGCGACCCCGCCGGGGTCAAGGCAGGGGCAAGGCGTCAATCGTGTCGACTGTCGGCGCAGAAAAGCTGGTACGGCTCGATGAAAGTTCGGCCCGGCACGGTTTTTTGTCCGCGAAGGGTGGGTTGAGTCTGTAGGGTGGGCCGTGCCCACCTTGTTTGGGCTAAGGGTCGCCTGGGTCCGTGAGCTTCTTCGATCGGCGCGCGGCTGTTCGGACAGGGTGCGCAGAGGCTGGGGGGCTTGCGGGCGTCGTCCGTTCGCCGACGACACGGCTCGCAGAGCCGTGGCACAGGTCGGAGCATTCTGTGCGCGACGGCCGGTTTTCTTGCGGCCGCGAGGCGGGCGGACTGCAGCGTTGCGAGGTGGTGGTCGCGCTGGTCGCGGGAAGGTGGGATTCGCTGCGCTCTACCCACCCGACCCGCTGCGCTCTACCCATCCGAGTCGCTGGGGATGCGGCGGCAGAGTTGAAGCAAAGGTTTCGCCCGGGGCCGGGGTCGCGGTACAATTCGGGCGGATGGCTCGATAGAGGAGCCGCACCATGTCATCTGGGACGCGTTGATTGAAAGGGGAGAGTGATTAACGGCCGGCGCTGCGGCGCCGGGCCGGTGATTCGCGTTTGACGCCAGTTCGTAGTCAGATTCGCCGTCGGTGGTCGATGGGCGAATGTCGCGAATGCATGATCGCAACGGAGAAACATCCATGCGTAACGGAAGTCGAATGCGCTGGGCGGCGTTGTTTGTTTACGGCGGGTTGATTTTTTCGACCAGCCTGTTTGGCACCTGCCGCGATTTCGTGAATAGCTTTCTCGGCGTGTTTGTATCGCCGGGCAGCGGCGGCCAAGACACGGACGGCGATGGCTTTACCGACGCACAGGAACTGCAGGCCGGTAGCGATGGGTTTGATCCAACGAGTACGCCGAACAACCCATAGGCTTCAACCGCATCAGCCGTTGCGTGCGTTCATCACGCCGCCGCCGCTTCGCCGCTATTTTCGCGTTTCGTTCTCGTAGGAGATGATTTTTTCGATTCGGCGAGCGTGGCGGCCGCCTTCGAAGTCGGTGGTGACCCAGCCGCGGACCATGTCGGCGAGGACGGTTTCGCTGACGCGGTCGGAGCCGATGCAGAGGATGTTGGCGTCGTTGTGGCGGCGCGACATTTCGGCGGCGAAGGCGTCGTAGCAGAGCGCGGCTCGGACGCCGCGGACCTTGTTGGCCATGATGGACATGCCGATGCCGCTGCCGCAGATGAGGATTCCGCGGTCGGCTCTGCCGAGAGCGACGCTTTCGGCGACGGCGAGTGCGAGATCGGGGTAGTCGCAGGATTCGGTGGAGTGGGTGCCGTGATCGGTCACTTCGTGGCCCATGCTCTGCACCAGCGCAGCGATCTGCTCTTTGGCGGCGAAACCGCGGTGATCACTCCCAACGGCGATCTTCATCGAGCAACTCCTCGACCCGCCTTTGTACGGCGGATTCGATCTGGGCCGCGCAGCGGGCATAGGCGTCCTGGCTCATGCCGACCGGATCGGCGATGTCGCCGGCCGGGTCGAGCAGGGCGGTGCGTGGTTCGCACGCCGGGACCAGGTCGAGCACCGAACGTCGGTGCCGAGCGGTCATTGTAAAGATTCGATCGGCGGCTTGTAACAACTCGACCGTCAGGCCCTGGGCACGATGTCGGCTGGGGTCGATGCCGCGATTTTTCAGTTCGACGGCGCTGCCCTCGGACATGGGGACGCCCGAAGCGCCCGAGGTGCCGGCGGAGGCGACGACCCGCGGAGCGCCGCGGCCGGCCTTGACGGCTCGATCATAGGCGGCGCGGAAGATGCCCTCGGCGAGCGGCGAGCGACAGGTGTTGCCGGTGCAGACGAAGAGGACGGCGCCGTCGAGCCAGCGGCGGATGAGTCGTTCGCCGATGGGGCCTTCGCGGGTGACTTTCCAGCGGTCGCCGTCGAATTCGAGGACGCTGGAGGGGGCTTTGAGGCGCGTGGGTCCCTCGTCGATCAGGAGGTCGAGCAGATCGGTGCCGTGTTCGGCGACGAGATCGGCGTTGGTGGCGGGGGCGCCGGATTCGAGGCTGGCGCCGGTGCCCAGGAGTGTGTCGGGTTCGAGGGCGGCGGCGACTTCGTGGGCGAGGCCGGTGTTGGGCGAGCGCAGTGCGAGGGTGTCTTCGAAGAGGGCGGCGGCGCGCGTGGCGGCATCGACGTTGTCGGGCGGCTGGGCGGAGCGGGCGACGATCGTGAGCGGGCCGGGCCAGGCGCGGCGGGCGACGCGGCGCATCAGCGTGGAGGGGTTGGCGATGATCTTTTCGGCGGCGGCTGGGCGGCCGAGGTGGACGGTGAGCAATCCGGCATCGCGGCGGCGAGCGCGGAGCCGGGCGATGGCCTGGGGCTGAGAGGCGGCGGCGAACAAGCCGTAAACTGTTTCGGTGGCGAGCGCTACGACGCGACCTTCGCGCAGCGCGCGGAGGGCACGATCGAGCGCGTCCCGCCGGGCGGCGGGATCGGAGGAGGATAGGCTGATTCGTTCCATGGACGCCGAGGGCATTCTCGGACGTGGTGGGGGTGGTGTCAAACGGGGGGAGGGGTGGGATTCGTGACGGAGTGGGATTGGCTCATGGATTTATGGCCAATGGAGATGTTTGGGCCGTGCGCGAACTTCGCGACGGCGGCTGTTGTCGGCTTCGACGAGCGGAGAGGCGGGTGGAACCCGCCCTACCTTAGGAGACGGCGGCGATGATCTTGGCGAGCTCGGCTTTTTTGTCGGCGTTGAGCGGGGCGATGGGGAGGCGGAACTCTTCGTGGCAGACGCCGCGGAGGGCGAGTGCGGTTTTGATGGGGACGGGGTTGACGTCGAGCGAGAGCAGGGCGCGGCCCCACTGGTTGATTTGCTCGTGGGCGACGCGGGCCGATTCCCAATCGCCGGCGAGGGCCGAGCGGGTCATTCCGCCGACGGCGGCGGGGGCGAGGTTGGAGAGGACGCTGACGACGCCGACGGCGCCCATGCTCATCATGGCGAGGGTGAGCGGGTCGTCGCCGGAGAGCACATCGACGCGGCAGGCGGCGAGCATTTCGGTGACGCCGTCGACCTTTCCGGTGGCGTGTTTGACGGCGACGAGGTTTTCGCACTGCTCGCGGATGCGGGCGATGGTGCAGACGGAGACTTCGACGCCGCAGCGGCCGGGGATGTTGTAGAGCATGATGGGCAGGGGCACGGCCTTGGCGATGGCGACGTAGTGCTGGCGGATGCCCTCCTGCGAGGGGCGGTTGTAGTAAGGCGCGACGATGAGCAGGCCGTCGGCGCCGCAGTCGCGCATGCGCTTCGAGAGCTCGATGGTCTTTTTGGTGCAGTTGGTGCCCGAGCCGGCGAGGATGGGGATGTCGCGGCGCTTCATGGACTCGCGCACGCGGTGGACGGTGCGGACGACCTGCTCATATTCCTCGAACTCGAGCGTGGGCGACTCGCCGGTGGTGCCGCAGGGGACGAGGCCGTCGACGCCGGCTTCGAGCTGAAGGGCGACGAGTTTTTCGAGGGCGGGCAGGTCGAGCTTGCCGTCGCGGAAGGGGGTGATGAGGGCGGTGTAGGTGCCGTGAAATTGCATGCTCATGATGACGCCTCGTGGATTGCTCGCCAGACGCGCAGTGCGTCGTGGAGGGGGCGGACTTCGTGGGTGCGAATGTACTCGACGCCGCGGTCGGCGGCGAAGAGCTCGGCCGCGAGGGTGGCGGGGCCGCGATCGGCGGGGGCGGGGGGTGGCTGGCCGGGAACGGTTGTGAGCGCGGCGAGGAAGGACTTTCGTGAGGCGCTGATCAGCAGCGGCAAGTCGAAGCGGTTTCGGAGAATCGGCAGTGCGGCGAGGACGCGGCAACTGGTGAGCGGGTTGGTGCCGACGAAAAAGCCGAGGCCGGGGTCGAGGATCAGGCGTTCGCGCGCGATGCCGGCATGGCGGAGGGCATTGAGGCGATCTTCGAAGAACGCGGAAATGCGGTCGAGGATCTGGTTTGGGGGGACGTCGATGCGGGCGGCCTGCGGGCCATCGCCGACGGCGTGCATGACGATGAGCTTGCACGCGGAGCCGGCGACAGCGGCGATGCTCTCGGCGTTGCGCATGCCGGAGACGTCGTTGATGAAATCGACGCCGTTTGCGGCACAGGCGGCGATGACGCGTGGGTCGTCGGCGTCGGCCGAGACGGGTATGCCTTCGCGGCGCAGCGCGGCGATGAGCGGTGTGAGGCGCTCGATTTGCTCGTCGGGGCTGACGCGGGCGCTGTCGGGGTGGGTCGATTGCGCGCCGAGGTCGATGATCGCGGCGCCGTCGGCGCGGAGCTTGCGGGCATGGGCCAGGGCTGCGTCGTGGTCGAGGTACTTGCCGCCGTCGGAGAAGGAATCGCGGGTGACGTTGACGATGCCGAGGAGTTGGGGTGGCGGTCGCAGAATGGGAGTGGGGTCGGCCATCGATGTTTACATAGAGCGTAGCGCGAAGCGGAATCGAAGGACGTTAGCGGTGTGGCTCCGCGAGCTTTGCGATCGCACGGTGCGTGTGGGCATCCGAAGACACGGCTCACCGAGCCGTGGCGCCACACAGATTAGCCGGTGGTCGCCGCGGGTTTGGCGATTGCGGGGACGGCCTCTTCGGGGCCGGCGGTGCCGTTGGCGGCCGCCGCGCCGCTGCGGGCGGTGTGGGCCGATACGCCGGCGGGGACTCGAGCGGCGGGCGCTTCGAGGTAGAACTCGGGGACGATTTCACGGAACCGGTCGCGGGCGTTGGCGCGGTGGAGCGTGTCGGCGTCGGCGCAGATGCGGTCGATCTGGGCCAGGAGCGGCTCCCAGGGAACGGGGATGTTGCGCCAGATGCCGACCTTGGGGTGGGGTGTGCGGGCGACGTCTTCGCCTTCGATGGCGAGTTCTTCGAAGAGCTTTTCGCCGGGGCGGATGCCGCTAAATTCGATTTTGATGTCGATGTCGGGGCGGAAGCCCGAGAGGGTGATGAGGTCTCGGGCGAGGTCGACGATTTTGACGGGTTCGCCCATGTCGAGGACGAAGATCTCGCCGCCTTCGCCCATCGAGGCGGCCTGCAAGACGAGCTGGGCCGCTTCGGGGATGGTCATGAAGTAGCGGACCATGTCGGGGTGGGTGACGGTGACGGGGCCGCCGCGGGCGATCTGCTGCTTGAAGATGGGGATGACGCTGCCGCTGCTGCCGAGGACGTTGCCGAAGCGGACGGTGACGAACTGGGTGTTGGTGCGGGCGTTGAGGCCCTGGATGTACATTTCGGCGACGCGTTTGCTGGCGCCCATGATGCTGGTGGGGTTGACCGCTTTGTCGGTCGAGATCATGACGAACTTTTCGACGCCGGCGCGGGCGGAGGCGTCGGCCACGACGCGGGTGCCGTTGATGTTGTTCTTGACCGCCTCGCTGGGGTTGTCCTCCATCATGGGGACGTGTTTGTGGGCGGCGGCGTGGAAGACGGCGCTGGGGCGTTCGGCGTCGAGGATGGTGTTCATGCGGCCGCGGTCGGCGATATCGGCGACGAGCGGCACGCAGTTCAGGCCGTCGAAGGAGCGCTTGAGCTCGCGATCGATTTCGAAGAGGGCGCCTTCGGCCTGCTCGACGAGGAGCATGCGGCGGGGCTTGAACTTTGCGATCTGGCGGCACATCTCGGAGCCGATCGAGCCGCCGGCGCCGGTGATCATGATGACGCGATCGGCGATAAATGATCCGATGGCTTGTTCGTCGAGCTTGACGGGGTCGCGGCCGAGCACGTCGTTGATGTCGACTTCGCGAATTTCGCTGACGGTGGCGCGGCCGGCGATGAGGTCTTCGATGGCGGGCAGCGTTTTGAACTTGAGGTTGGTGCCCTGGCACAGCTCGACGACGCGGCGGATGCGCTCTTTGGAGGCGGAGGGCATGGCGATGAGGATTTCCTCGACGTCGTGCTCTTCGCAATATTCCTTGATGGATGCGATGGGACCCAGCACGGGCATGCCGTGGATGTGGGCGCCGTGTTTGTCGCGGTTGTCGTCGAGGAAGCCGACGATGCGGTAGTGCTGGACCGGGCTGCGCATCAGCTCGCGGACGGCATTTTCGCCGGCGTTGCCCGCGCCGAGGATGAGCAAGCGCGGGAGCGAGCCCTCGGCCGAGGGGCGGACTTCCTCGTGATAGAGGCGGACGGCGAATCGGGCGCCGGCGACGAGGGCGATGGTGAGTCCGAAGTCGAGCGGGTAGACGGATTCGGGGAACTGGTCGCCGCGAATTTGCAGCGGGTCATCGGCGAGGCCGACGAGCCAGGGATTTCGGATGACGACGGAGATGAGGAGCCAGATTCCGAAGAAGCTGATCCAGGCCGCCTTGGTGATGCTGAGGATGTCTCGGAGGCTGACATAGCGCCACCAGCCGCGGTGGAGGCCGAAGGTCATGAAGACGCCGAGCTTGATGACGATGACGGGCAGGAGCAGCGGGAGGCACCAGCGTCGGAGCCAGTCGGCCTCGGGCGAGATGCGGAAGTTGTAGGCGAGTCCGAAGGAGAGGATCCACGCGAGAACGAACAGCGCCAGGTGAGAGGCGGCGCTGACAAAAAGGCGATTGGCACGCAGCCAGCCGCGCCAGCCGGTGGGTTTGTCGATTTGCAATGGTTCGGTCATTTATCCAGCGCTACCGTTCTCCGCTGTGCAGCGCTTCGGCGAATTGCGGGGTTCAACCACGAAGGGCGTAGCGAATCGCGCACTTATTGCTGCACTGCGGCCCGGATGGCCCAGATTAGCGTATCGACGCCGCCGCTTTCCACCGGACGTGAGAAAGATCGTTCGAGGGCGAGTTTTTCGGCCTTCTCGGTGGCCTCTTTGGCACGGATTTTGTCGCCCAGTTGGAGGGCGCAATAGGCCTCGACGACGAGCGCTTCGGGGGATTCCTCGCCGGCGTCGGTTCGGGTTCGGATGTATTTTCGCAATTGCTTCTGAAAGACCTCGCGGTCGCCGAAATAGGCACCGGGGTCGATCTTTTGGACGAAGAGTTCGGGGTTTCGGCGGGTCGCGTCGCTGAGGGCGGTCAGGGCGTGGGTGAGGGCGTCGCGCTCCAAGGCGACGTGGCCCAGGAGCAGGGCGGGGACGTAGTTTGCGGTGTCGTTGCGGCGCCAGGACTCGAGTTCGCGGGCGGTGTTCTCCAGCTGTACGTAGTGCTCGACGGTCGTGGCGCTGGAGCGGGTGGCGTCCCGAAATAGCGAGACGGCGCTCATATTGCGCATCCGCTGCTGGTTCTCGAGGGTTTCGAGGGCGGCGGTCTGGAGGATCGGCTCGCTGACGACGCCGGGCTTGCCCAAGTCATAGGCCAGTTGGGAGGGGCCGTCGCTGGCGGGGACGAGGCCGAAGAAGTCGTGATAAGGGGACACGGAGCGGGGCGGGGCCAAGTTCGGCAGAGATCGCGGCAGAGAATTCTGAAAGGAGACTCCAAGCGGCAGGTCGGGGCTCATGGCGCCGCCGAGGCCGGACATGGCTTCCATCATGCTGGTGGTGGGCGTGAGTTGCTGGAGCACGGTGGGGGCGGGTCGGTAGCCGAAGTCGGCGTAGGCCGCGGTGGGCGTTGCGATGCCGGGGAGGACGTTTCCGCCGAAGTTTCCGCGCGAGAATCCGCCGCGATAGCCGAAGCGACCGAAGCCTTGGGTGGCCTGACCGACGGCGGCGTCGAAGGTGCGGGGGTTGCTGAGTCCGGAGAGTGAGCGGCCGGCTTCGTCACCAAATCGGCCGGTGAAGACGCCGCCGATGAGGCCGAGGGTCTGCGAGGGGCCTTGCAGCGAGGGGCGGTTGACGACGGCGCGGTTGAGGCCTTGGGCGGATGCTGCGGCGGAAAAGCCGAGTGCGACGCCGATGAGAGCGGTCCAGACGATCTTGCGCGTTGAGCGTCGATCCATCGCGATTCTCCGTTCGGAGACCCGATACGCGCGGTCTCTGCCGGTTCCTACACGTTCTCCCCCGAGTGTATCACAACCCGGTGGCTCACGGGGTTGATCCGTCGCCAATGAGGATACTGAATTCATCGGTCGTCGGTTCGGGTGAAGCCCACCGGAGTCGGGGGCCAGGAGGATTGGGCGGCACGGCGTCGCCATGACGCGGATGGACGGGGTCGGTAGGATGAAGCGGAGGCGTGTGTCGCGCGGCAGGCACGCCAATCTGGACGTACTGTCGGCGTTGATTGGGAGCTTTTGGTGACATTCCACGAGAGATGGCGTGAAAAGGCCGCGCGATGCCGCGGCGTACTGCTGGCGCCGCTGCTGGGGGCGGGGCTGGCGTGCGCTCTGTCGTTGCCGGGGTGCTTCGACGCGGACCTGGTCCGCAATAATGTCGCTTTTCGCGGCGGCAACGTGAACTTCATCTTCGTCAACGACACTCCCTATCGCGCGTCGTTCACGTTCGGCATGTACGACGCGCTGGATAAGGCGCAGGGCGCCGTGCTGACGCAGCAGATTCGCGTGGAGGGCAACAGCACCAGCTCCCCGACGCAGCTCGGCTGTCGGCGCAACGCGGTGATCGGTGGCAGCGAATTGATTCGGCGCTCGGTGGAAAACGATTTCGAGGACGACGCGGCGTTTGATCTCGACGCGTTCTCCGAAGTGGTGAACTTTTCGTCCGCGCCGGCGGATTCGGAGTCGGCGGCGTTGCCGACGCAGGGAACTTCGCTCGGGCGGAACATGTTGCTGGGCGTCGATTTCGACTGCGGCGATCGTTTGATCTTCACCTTTGTCGAGTCGCCGGATTCGCCGGGCGGATTCCGCATTGACTTCGCGGCCGTGCCGATTGATGACGATGATCTGTAGTCCGCGGTCCGACGCGTGCAGCTCGGGGGGCGAGGGCCGGCAAGGATGAATGAACCCGCGACCCGCGGCACGATCGCGGCGCATGTGGCGGCGAATCTTTCGACATCGTCGTTCATCCGCGCGATGTTTGAAAAAGGCCGGGCGCTGCGCGAGATTCACGGCGCGCACAGCGTGTTTGATTTTTCGCTGGGGAACCCCGACGCATCGCCGCCGCCCGCTGTTTTCGACGCGATCCGGGCCGTCGCGGGCGAAGCGAACCCGGGGTTGCATCGATATATGCCCAACGCCGGCTTTGATGAGACGCGGGCGGCGATCGCGGCGATGCTGTCGCAGGAGTATGGGGCCTCGTTTTCGGCCGGCGACGTGGTGGTGACCTGCGGTGCGGCGGGCGGGTTGAATGTAGCCATGCGCGCGATCTGCGATCCGGGCGACGAGGTGATCGTGCTCGCGCCCTACTTTGTGGAGTATCGGGCGTATATCGAGCAAGCCGGGGCGCGGATGGTCGTGGTGAAGACGGGGCCGGGGTTTGAGCCCGATGTGGCGGCGATCCTCGCGGCGGTGACGCCGCGGACGCGAGCGATCCTGATCAATTCTCCCAACAATCCGACCGGGGCGGTGTACTCGGCGGACTCGATTGCGGCGCTGTGCGAGGCGGCCGCGCGGATCGACGCGCCGCAGCGTCCGCTCTACATCATTTGCGATGATCCCTATCGACGGCTGGTGTTTGAAGGGGGTAAGCCGGCGCACCCGATCGAGCGCTACGTCCGCACGATCATCGCATCGAGTTATTCGAAGGACCTGAGCTTGCCGGGGGAGCGGATCGGGTATTTGGCGCCGTCGCCTCGGATGCAGGATCGGGCGATGCTGCTGAACGCGTTCATCATGCTGAACCGGACGCTGGGATATGTGAATGCGCCGGCGTTTATGCAGCGTGTGATCGCGCGGTGCGCCACGGCGCTATGCGACATCAATCATTACCGGGTGCGGCGCGACGCGCTGGCGGGCGTGTTGCGGGCGACGGGGTATGAGTTTGATCTGCCGCGCGGCGGGATGTTCTTGTTTCCGAAGACGCCGATCGCCGACGACGTGGCGTTTTGCGACCGGCTGCTGCAGCAACGGATCCTGGCGGTTCCGGGCAGTGGATTCGGCGGTCCGGGCTTCATGCGGTTGAGCCTGGCGGTCTCGCTGGACGCGATCGAGCGGAGTGGTCCGGGATTTGCGGCGGCGCGGCAGGGATAAGTTTTGAGATTTGGGGAGCAGCGTGTCGAGTTGGAGGGGCCGGCACTGGCCCGGCCGGGGGCATTTGCACTACACTTTGCGACCCGACTCGGCGAGGTGCGCCGGGTGGAACGGCACTCAGGACGATGGAAACCAGCAGATGAACAAGAAGACTCGTCGCGTCAATAAGAAGCACCGGGTGAGCGTTCAGCGCGTGAAGGCCAAGGCGCGGGCATCGCGAGCCAAGGCCAAGCGGAAGTAATCGGGGCGAAGGCAGCCATGCCGGCTGCGCGGGGGCGGTCGATCTGCCGTTATACGGGCATGCCCGTGATCTTGCATTCGAAGACGAGCGAATCGCCGACGAAGCCCTGGATGCTGGCGACGGTGCGGCGAGGCGTGAGCTTGTCGCTGCGACCGACGAGCAGGAGCCGGCAGGGGGGTTCGACGATTCCGCGATACTTCACTTCATCGACCGCGGCGAACCCGAGAAACGCGTTGTCGATGCGCAAGAACTCGTGCCAGGCGAAGCTGGCGAGCTGGGCGGCGCATTCGATCATGAGGACGCCGGGGAAGATCGGGCGGCCGGGGATGTGTGCGCGGCCCCACCACTGATTCTCGCGGACGTCGTGATAGCCTGCGAAGGTCCCGGTGGGGGGATCGAGGTGGACCACGGCGTCGAGCAGCGAGAATTCGTGGCGCTGCGGGTTGTGGCGCTCCACGTACGCGTGGTCAAAGAGCACCCGGCTGAAATCGATCGATGACGGCGAGATGATCGGGGGCGGAGGCATGCGTCTCCCTAGCGGGTGGAGTAAAGCGGCCGTGCGTCGCGCCGGCCGTCAGATTCCCGCCATTGTGATAGAAAACGGTTGTTCGACGCTGGGGCGGCGGTCATTTCGCCGCGGGCGGAGTCTCATCTTCGCGGAGGTCGAGGACCTTTTTGCGGATCTCCTGGGCGAGATTTTTGATGTCCTGCATGGACTTTCGAACGCGCGTTCCGGCGGCCTTGTTTCCGCCGACGGCTTTGAACACGTCGTCTCCGATTTCCTCAACCAGCTTTTTCAACTGCGCGTACTCATCCATCGTAGCGACCTCCGAACACACCTGCATTTGCAGCATGAACCAGGCGACGATCGCTCTCCGACATGCGCGAGCCGAGGGAAACCCGGGACGCAACCGCGCACGCAAAGCGGGGCGAGACTCCGATAAACATCAGACCGAAGCGGAGGTTTATTCTCTCGCGGCGCGGATTGCAAGCGAGTCCGGGGACGGGCCGGGGAGCGGGACGCGGGCGGCCGGGTCAGATCGGTTCGTCGATCGGGGCGCGGCGGGTGATTCGCAGGGCCCGGCGACCACGGAGTTGTCCGGCGCGGCCGGCGAATTTCGTGCGGCCGCCGATCTGGAGAATGAGCTCGCTGGCGGCCTCTTTGTCGAGCTGGATGACGTCGCCGGTGCGGAGCGTGCGCAGGTCGCTGACCTTGATTTTGGCCGAGCCGACGAAGGCCGTGAGCGGCACGCGGGTGCGGCGGAGATTGCGGAAGATGCGCTGCTTCTGGAGGTCGGTGGCGGTCTTGGGGCGGTAGCCGAACCAGGACTGGGTGGTGAGCCGGCTGAGGACCGACTCGATGGTGTTGAAGGGCACGCACATGCTCATGGTGCCGGCGGCGTTGCCCATTTTGATTTCGAAGGTGATGAAGACGACGACTTCGGTCGGGGCGACGATGTGGACGAGTTGGGGGTTGGATTCCTGCTCGACGACCTGGAACTTGGCGTCGACCAGGTTCTTCCAGACCTCGGACATCTGTTCGAGTGCGCGGTCGACGATGCGAGAGACGATGCGCCACTCGATTGAGGTGAGCGCCCGCTGGGGGATGAACATGCCGCCGCTGGAGCCGCCCAGCAATCGGTCGACGATCGGGTAGACGATGAGCGGACTGACTTCGAGGCACATCTGGCCTTCGAGCGGCGGGGCTTGCAGGATGAGGAAGCAGGTCGGGTTGGGCAGGGAGTGGATGAATTCGCTGTAGGTCAGTTGCTCCACGCCGACGACGCGGACGTCGATGATGGTGCGGAGCATGCCGGAGAGGGTCGCGCCGAAATTGCGCGCGAATCCGTCGTGGATGGAGGCCAGGGCGCGGATGTGCTCTTTGCTGACGCGCTCGGGGCGTTTGAAGTCGTAGGTGTTGACGGGCGGCGCCTCTGCGGGCGCGCCGTGATGGGCGGCGGCGCTGGCGGCGACCGACTTGGAGGACTGCACGACGGTCGGCGCTGCGGCCTCGGCCGGGGCGTCTCCGCCGACGGCGGCGAGCAGCGCATCGATTTCGTTTTGGTCGAGTACGTTGGACATCGGCTCTCGGCAAAAGCTGCGCGGATGAAAATGCGCAGACGGAGATTCCATCGGGTGGGCGAGCGCCGCTGCTGAAGAATGCAGAATGAAGAATGCAAAATGCAGAAGGGCGCGCCGATGGCCGGGCGCGCCCTTCTGCGATCTTGGTTACCGCATTTTGCGTGGAGGGAGGTCAGACTTCGATCAGCATGCGGGTCGGATCCTCGATGCACTCCTTGATCCGCTTCAGGAAGCTGACGCTCTCGCGGCCGTCGATGATGCGGTGGTCGTAGGTCAGGGCGACATACATCATGCTGCGGATGACGATCTGGCCGTCGCGCACCACGGGGCGCTCCTGCGTGGCGTGGAGGCCGAGGATGGCGCTTTGCGGCGGGTTGACGATGGGGGTGCTCATGAGCGAGCCGAAGACGCCGCCATTGCTGATGGTGAATGTGCCGCCCTGGAGGTCGTCGAGCGTGAGCTTGTTTTCGCGGGCCTTTTGGGCGAGGGCGTTGATGGCTTTTTCGACCTCTGCGAAGCTCATGCGTTCGGCGTTTCGCACGACGGGCGTGACCAGGCCGCGCTCGGTGCTGACGGCGACGCTGATGTCGTAGTAATCCTTGTAGACGATGTGGCCGTCGCGGATTTCGGCGTTGACCGCGGGGAAGCTGCGGAGTGCGTCGATGGCGGCTTTGACGAAGAAGGACATGAAGCCGAGTTTCACGCCGTAGCGCTTCTCAAACGATTCGCCGCGCTGCTTTCGCAGATCGAGCACGGCGCCCATGTCGATTTCGTTGAAGGTGGTCAGCAGCGCGGCCTGGGTATTGGCCTGCACGAGCCGCTCAGCGATTTTTTTGCGGAGCGGAGTCATGGGGACGGCTTCTTCGTGCCGCTCGCCGGTGTAGCTCGGCGACGGGGCGGCCGACGCGGCGGGTGCCGAGGCCGCGGGGCGGGCGGGGGTCTTCTGTTCGCTGACGAAGCGCTGCACGTCTTCCTTGAGGACGCGACCGCCGGGGCCGGTCGCGGGCACTTGGGCCGGGTCGACGCCGGCCTCGGCGGCAACGCGGCGGGCGGCGGGCATGATGCGTGGGTCGCCGGGTGCGGCCGCTGCGGGAGCGGGTGCGGCGGGAGCGGATGCGGCAGGGGCGGATGCGGCGGTGGGCGCGGGTTTGGCTGCGGCGGGCGCCGGGCTGGCAGCGGCGCCGCCGGCGGGAGCGGCGGCGGATTCGTCGATGTGAGCGATCACGTCGCCGACCTTGACCTGCGTTCCGGCGGGGGCGAGCAGCTTTGTGATGCGACCGCTGACCGGGGCGGGCACGTCCATGCCGGCCTTGTCGGTCTCGAGTTCGACGACGGACTCATCGGCCCGCACGTAGTCGCCCTCTTTTTTCAGCCAGTTGCCGATTTGCACGGTGGTGACGGACTCGCCGGCACTGGGCACTTTCAGATCGGTCGGCATCGCGAAATTCTCCGGACAAAACGAGTTTCGAGTTGCGCGTGCGGAGTGTCGAGTTGAGGAGAGCGCCGGTGTTTTCGCACCGCCGCGCTCCATCGCGCCGATTCTGACCGCACTTCGCTACATGCCTCGAGACTCCAACGTCTTGCACTCGACAATCAGCACTGGCGCCTCGGAGCTCTCCGCCGAGGCGCTCGCCATTCTCACGCAAACGCGCGATTGAGAATGTCCTGTTGCTCCAGCTTATGCGCTCCGCCGGAACCGGTCGCGGTGCTGGCGGTCGCGGGGCGAGAAATTACTTCGAAGGGGTAGCGGCCGAGCAGCTTGGTGCGGCCGAAGCGGACCATGAGTCCGCGCCAGGCGCCCATGTTTTCGGGCTCTTCCTGAACCCAGAAGACGGGCGTGCCGGCGGGGACATTGGCCAGCACGTTTTCAAAGTGCTCGTCGCGGAGAGGGTAATACTGCTCGAGCCGCGCGATCATGACGTCGTCGGCCTTGAGCTTGGTTCGCTGCTCGATCAGTTCGTAGTAAATCTTGCCGCTCGTCAGCAGGACGCGGCGCGGCTTTTTGTCGCTCTTGCGAACATCGGGGATCGAACGCTGGAAGCGGCCGGAGGCCAATTCTTCGAAGCTCGAAGTGGCTTCGGGCAGGCGGAGCAGCTTCTTGGGCGTGAAGACGACCAGCGGCTTGCGATAGGGCCGCAGCACCTGGCGCCTGAGCAGGTGGAAGTAGTTGGCGGGGGTCGAGGGATTGCAGACCTGAATGTTGTCCTCCGCGCAGAGCTGGAGGAAGCGCTCCACGCGGGCGCTGGAGTGCTCAGGCCCTTGTCCTTCGAAGCCGTGCGGGAGCAGCATGACCACGCCGTTGAGGCTCTCCCACTTGTATTCGGCGCTGGTGATGAACTGATCGATGATGACCTGGGCGCAGTTGACGAAGTCGCCGAACTGGGCCTCCCAGACGACCAGCGCGTCGGGGAACGCGATGCCGTAGCCGTACTCGAAGCCCAGCACGCCGGCCTCGGAGAGCGGGCTGTTGTAGATCTCGACCGGCATCTGCTGGGCGTGGAGCCCCTGGAGCGAAAAGTGCTTGCGGCCGTCGGTGGCGTCGTGGAGGACGGCGTGTCGATGGCTGAAGGTGCCGCGCTGCGCGTCCTGTCCGCTCATGCGCACGCGGTAGCCCTCGAGCGAGAGCGTGGCCAGGGCGAGGAGCTCGGCCGCGGCCCAGTCGAGCGGCTTTTCGCCGCGGGCCATTTTGGCTCGGTCTTCGAGCAAGCGCTTGATGGTCGTGTGCGGCGTGAAGCCGGCGGGGACCCTGCTAAGGGCGGCGAGGATTTCCTGCAGCTTGGCCTTGGGGACGCCGGTTTCGACCTCGGGCACGGCGTCGTCGGGACCGCCGCGATAGTTTCGCCAGAGTTCGGCGACCTTGGTGCGGCGCTTGCTGGGCTCGGCCGGCTGATTGACGGCGCTGAGCTCTTTTTCGAGCATCTCGCGGCGGGATTTTGCGATTTGCTCGGCCTCGACGGCGGTGACCTCGCCGAGTTGCAGCAGATGGTCGAGGTAGCCCTCGCGGACGCCCTTGCGCTCCTTGATCGCCTGATACATGAGCGGCTGCGTGAACGCCGGTTCGTCGGTCTCGTTGTGGCCGCGGCGGCGGTAGCAGTACATGTCGATGATGACGTCGCGCTTGAACTGCTTGCGGAATTCGAGCGCCAGATCGACGACCTGTGCGACGGCCTCGGGGTTTTCGCCGTTCACGTGGAAGATCGGGCTTTGCAGCATCTTGGCGACGTCGGTGGCGTAGGGGCAGCTGCGCGCGTCGTGCGGGTCGGTCGTGAAGCCGACCTGGTTGTTGACGATGATGTGCAGCGCGCCGCCGGTGCGGTAGCCCTCGAGCTCGCTGAGGTTGAGGGTCTCCTGGACGATTCCTTCGCCGGCGAAGGCCGCGTCGCCGTGGATGAGGACGCAGAGGCCGCGGTCGCCGGCGGGGTCTTTTTCGCGATCGAGCTTCGCCCGCAGGCGGCCGAGCGCGACGGGGTTGACGTATTCGAGGTGGCTGGGGTTGAAGCACAGCGAGAGGTGCATCTTCTGCCCGTTGGCGCAGACCCACTCGTTGTGATAGCCCATGTGATATTTGACGTCGCCGCGGCCGACGTTGCGCTCGGCGTCCTTGTCTTCGAACTCGCGGAAGATCTGACGCGGGCTCTTGCCGAGGATGTTGGCGAGGACGTTGAGGCGGCCGCGATGGGCCATGCCGATGACGACCTGATCGACGCCCTGCTCGCCGGCCTTTTCGAGGGCGAGGTCAAGCAGCGGGATGAGGCTTTCAGCGCCTTCGAGCGAGAAGCTCTTGGCGCCCAGGAATTTCTTCTGAATGAACTCTTCGAAGACGACCGCTTTGGTGAGGTGGTTGAGAATACGGAGCTGATGGGAGCGGGAGAGTTCGATGCGGTTTTCGCTGCCCTCCATGCGGTTCTGCAGCCACTCGCGACATTCGAGCGAGTCGATGTGCATGAACTGCACGCCGATGAAGCGACAGTAGGTGTTCCAGAGGCGTTCGAGCAATTCGCCGACGGTGCGAACGCTGGGGCCGCAGATCGTGCGGCTGGAGACGGGGCGTTCGAGGTCGGCGTCGCTGAAGCCGAAGTGTCGCGGGTCGAGCTCGGCGGAAAAGGGGCGTGGCAGGCCGAGCGGATCGATGTGGGCGATCATGTGTCCGCGCACGCGATAGGAGCGCACCATCTGATCGACGCGGTCCTGCAGGATCGCCGCTTCGAGCGGCGTATGTGTCGGCGGGTTGGTCGAGAGTGCGGCGGCGAGGCTGGCGGGAGCTGCGTTCAGCGTTGCCCCGGTCGGCGCGCCGTTCACTGGCGCTGGCCGCGGCGACTCGACCGCGGGCTTAGCGGCCGGCGCGACGGGAGGCGCGACAGCGGCGTGGCCATTGGGGGCGCCGTTTGTTTTGGCGATGCCGACACCCGCGGGATTGAAGATGCTGCGCGGGGTGAAGCTCGGTCCGCAGACGCGTCCGGCGCCGTTGGTGGCGGCGGGCATGGCGGCGAAGTAGCGCTGCCACTCGGCCGGGACGCTGCTGGGATTCTGGTGATACGCCTCCAGCAGCTCTTCGACGAAGGCGAGGTTGCTGGGGTTCGGCAAAGCCGCAGACGGATTCATAGGCGAACAGACCTCGGAACCGCGCGTCCGTTCGTCCCTCCGAACGCCGACGCCGCCGGACCCATGAGGGTAGCGATCGACCGGCGAAACGTCGATTCGGCTGATATTTCGCGGCAGGCGCGGAATCGGCGCGAAAGCGGGGCTGGGTGGCGGAGGCCGGCGCGGGCGATCAGGCGGGAATATCGCGGGTGGTGTAGCGGATCAGGCCGGCGACCCAGGCGGTTCCGCCGATGGCGACGAGGATTCCGATGTCGTCCCACGCGATGGCGCCAGACTTCACCTGCTCCAGCGGCTGGTAGTAGTAGAGCACGCCGCAGCGGGCGAGCCAGCCCATGGGGGCCCAGATCTGAGCGAGGAAATTCACCGCGAAGGAGATGAGCAGATAGGCGAGGACGATGGCGACGGCGCGACCGCGGCGTGTGAGGAAGGCGGATACGCCGGTGGCGAGGCCGCCGATGGCGCAATAGAGCGCGAACATGTTGGGGAGCAGGGCGAGGATGCGCGGAAAGTCGACCGGTTCGAACAGGGGCGAAAGCTGAACGCCGATCCGCAGACCGAGCAGGGCGGTGAGGCACAGCGCCGCGCCCCAGGCCATCCACACGAACGTGGCGGACAGATAGACCGCTACGCGGGTGGTGGGGAGGCCGAGCAACATGTCGGCGCTGCCGCGATCGATCTCGCCGACGATGACGCGTGTGCACTCACTCAGCAGCACGGCCGCTGAGACGAGATAGACGAAGGGGTGGGCTGCGCCGATCGAGGCGAGGCCGGTGCCCGAGATCATGCCGACGACGTCGCTGCCGAGCAGGGTTTTCCAGGCCCGCGCAACGAAGGGGATTTTGAGCACGGCTTCGATGGCGGAGGTGTCGAACTCGCTGATGGTTTTGGCGAGGAAGATCTCGAAAAGAAAGATGCCGCTGATGGCGGCGAGGCCGAGCCAGCGCGAATCGCGGAAGAAGCGGCCGATGAGCACCAGACTCATGCGGCGGCTCCGTTGCCGGCAGAGGGCTTGCCGTTTGGGCGAAGGTCGTAGTAGCCGAGGAAGAGGTCTTCGAGGCTGGGCTCGGAGATTCGGACATCCTCGAGCGGCAGGGTGGCGAGCCACTGCAACAATGCCTGGGGCGAGCCGGTCCAGGAGCCTATCAGGCTGCGCGGGCCGCGCACGCCGGGGTGAAATTCGGCGGGGGCTCGCAGCGCCGTCGCCGCGGCTTCGTCGAAGAAGTCCAACTCGACATTGCGGACGGCGCGCTTGCGGAGCGCTTCGATTCGGTCCTGCTCGATGAGCTTTCCGCCGCGCAGGATCGCGACATATTCGCAGAGGTGGTCGACCTCGCTGAGGGTGTGGCTGCTGAAGAGGATGGTTCGCCCGTCGGCGGCGACGGCGCGCAACTCTTCGAAGAGCGTTTGTTGCACGAGCGGGTCGAGGGCGGTGGTCGGTTCGTCGAGGATGAGTACGGCCGGCTTGTGCATGAGGGCCTGGATCAGGCCGAGCTTTTGGCGCATGCCGCGCGAGTAGCTGCGGACGTGTTTTTGCAGGGGCAACTGAAAGCGGTCGGCGAGGCGGGCGATCTCGGGGGCGCTGCGTCCGCCGCGCATCTGGTCGAGGAAGCGGAGCGTCTCGCGGCCGGTCCAGAAGTCGTTAAAGCGCACGTCGCCGGGGAGATATCCGATCTCGGCTCGGACGCCGGCACCGTCGCTCCAGACGGACTTGCCGAGGACGCGGGCCTCGCCGGTGGTGGCGCGGAGGAGTCCGAGGAGGACGCGGATGCAGGTGGTTTTGCCGGCGCCGTTGGGGCCGAGAAAGCCGAAGACGCTGCCGGCGGGGACGCGGAGATCGACGCCGTCCAGGGCGCGATAGGCGCCGTACTGCTTGGTGAGTCCGCGGGTTTCGATGGCGAGCATGTTTGGGCTGAGGCTCCTCAGCGAGCGGAGGGTGCGGGCTGCGGCGCGATTTCATGACGCGGCAGAGAGTAGGACCGTCGCCGATCTTCGCTCGTTAGGCGGAGCGATCGTAGCCGCGACCCGGCGGGTTCACTATGCGCCAAAAACAAAGGCAGCCTGCGACAGGCCGAGCCACTTGGCCAGTCCGGCGTAGCGCCAGAGGAGCTGGCCGACGATGTTGGCGTAGGCGCCGGCGAAGAGATCATCGAGCAAGATGCCCCAGCCTGCGGGCAATTGTTCGAGCTGTCGTGCGGGGGGCGGCTTCCAGACGTCGAAGAGGCGGAACAAAAACAGCTGTAGCGCGAGGAACGCCGACCAACTGGCGAGGTCAGCCCCGGCATGCACGACGGGAAACAGCAGCGCGATCCACTGGCCGGCGAACTCGTCGAGCACGAAGGGCTTGGGGTCTTTGCGGCCCCAGGTGCGAATGGCCCAGTCGCCCCACGCCACCGACATCACGCCGGCGATCGTGACGCCGGCGATGGTGCAGCCGAGCAGGGCCGGGTTGAACGAGGTCGGCATCCACTGCTTCAGCGCGAGCCAGAGCGCGGCGAAGAGCGCAACAGCCGCCAGCGAGCCCCAACTGCCTGATGCGAACGGCGCGTAGCCGCTGCCGCCGACCGTGATGAAGAACGCCCGCACGCTGTTCATTGCGCCGCCTCGGCTCACGCATTGCTCCGTTTCACGCCCGCTAGCGCCTCCGCCGAAAATAGCCTCGTCCGCGCCCGGAGGAGATAGGCGAAGAGCGACCAGACCGTGACGGCGACTGTGGCGTAGAGCAGCGGCCGCAGCACGGGCTCAAAGGTTTGGGTCGGCATGGCGAGTTGCAGCAGCAGGGCCGCGAGGCAGACTGATTGTGCCGCCATCTTGAGTTTTCCGCTCCAATCGGCGCCGAAGGCGACGCCTGCTTCCTCGGCGTCGGCGCGGATGGAGCTGACGAGCAATTCGCGGCCGACGATCAGGACGACCATCCACGGCGCGACGCGCAGCGGCGTGTCGCCCGGGGTCAGCGGAATGCCGATTAGCAGCGTGAAAATGCCGCAGACGAGGAGCTTGTCGACGAAGGGGTCGAAGATTCGGCCGAAGGCGGTGACCTGATTGAGCTTGCGTGCGAGATAGCCATCGAGCACGTCGCTCAGGGCGGCGACGAGGAAGAGGACGAGTACGACCCATGCGGCGGCCCGCGCGCTGGCTGCGTCGGCCCAGGCGACGGACATGAGCGCGCAAAGCAGGATCGTCAGCACCAGGCGCGCGCTGGTGATCCAATTCGGCAAGGTCATGATCGGGGTCGCGGTCATCGGCCGGGCAGGATAGCGGCAAGCGGTGGGTTGGGTTTTGGAGGTCTGGTTCGCGGTGCGCCGGACCGGTGTTTTCGAATGGGTGGCGGAATACGCTGCTGGGGTACTGCATGGGAGGCGCTGCGATGGACAAACTGACGAATCGAAAACTGGCGACGCCGGATGAGCGAGGGTTCTGGAAGCTTCGAGTGTGGCGGAGTCGCTCGCGCGGCAAGCGCTCGGGTCGATTGCTGTTGAAGTGCGGGGACTGCGATCGTTCGCTGGAGCTCTTCTTCGACCCGGCCGCGGACGGGGTCGAGATCAATGGAGTTCATGCGTCGAAGGCGGAGTGGCGCCGGCTTTTTGCGGAGGTGTTGGCGGAGTCGGGGAAGCGGTCGAAGGCGTCAGCTACGCTTCTCGCCCTGAGACGGTCGCAACCAAACCGCCGAGGAACTTCCTGAAAGTCAATTCGGGATTGGGTTCAACAAAATCGCCGGCGGGGCCGCGATCGGGCGACGAGGTGAGAAAGCACGCGCCATCGTAAAGTCGCTCGCGCAGCAACTTCTCGATGAGTATCGCGTAGCGATCGCGATAGGACGCCCCTTGAAACTCTGGGAAGACGTTGAAGTGCGGTTCCGCCACGCTGACCGACGTGCGCGACCGCTCGCAGTCCTCCAACAGCATCATGTAGCCCAGAAATGGGCGTGCGGAGGGCTTGAACGCACCTTCGCGGTACGCGGCCCATATGTCCGTCGCGCTTCCGATTGCCTCCTCGGTCCGGTTGTTGAAATTGTTTCCGAACGACGGGCCGATTTGCGACTTGAACTCAACAGCCGCAAGCAACTCCCCGGACCGGACAACGACAAGGTCCCACTTTTTTTCAGCGCGGAACCAGCCGGGCAGTTCGACAAGCTTGTTTGTCAGGATGCAAGCTTCTGGTGTGCCGGCCTTGATGAGTTCGCGCTGCACCAGCTTCAGGAATCCGTCCATCTGCTTACCGCCGGTGACGGCGCTGCGGCCGCCGCGATCGCGTTCGTTAAAAGACCCTTGTCGTGTGGCCTGATGTTGCCGGGTATGCCAGAAGTGGCGGATCGCGGCCCGCAGCTGCCGATCAAGATCGCGCATGGCCAACACCCCGCGTGGTCACGGACGACGTGACGTACATGTCTGCGCTATGTTCGGAGAGTCGGCGATAGGCCAGGTTGAAATAGGCGTTGTCGATTTCGATGCCGATGCTATTGCGACCCCATCGCGCGCACGCGAGGTTGGTTGTGCCAGAACCCATGAAAGGATCTAGAACAGTGTCGCCGACGAACGAGAACATTCGGACGAGGCGCTCGGCGAACTCGACGGGGTAGGGCGCGGGATGCCGCGGATTGGAAGTTCCGCGAACGTCCATCCAAATCTGCCGAAACCACAGTTGATAGTTCTCGGCGCTGATGATGCTTAGCAGCCGCTCCCGCGCGCTCGGGCTGCGATATCCGCCGGGCTTTCGCTGCATGAGAACGAACTCGATGTCATTTTTGATCACGGCGTTGGGCTCATACGGCTTGCCGAGGAAACCGCCGCCGCCGGAAACCTCGTAATTCGCGTTAGCAATCTTGTGCCAGATAATCGTTGCGAGATTATCAAATCCGATCGCCTTGCAGCGCTCCTGAATCGTCGCATGCAGCGGTACAACCGTGTGGCGCCCATTATTTTTTCGGCGAGACAGACACACATCGCCAACGTTGATGATGAGCCGTCCTCCCGGAACGAGTGCGGCAAAGCAATTGCGCCACACGGTATCCAGAGCGGCGATGAATTCGTCATAGTCCGCCACGTGTCCGAGCTGCGAATCGTGCTCGTTGTAACGCTTCAGGGTCCAGTAGGGCGGCGATGTGACCACCAACTGAATTGAGTCGGGGGCGAGCGCCGTTGCTGTCCGCGAATCTTCGTGAATGAGTTCGTGCTTGGTATGCAGGGTACGCACGAGGTCTTCGATCCGCTGCAACATTTGCCGATCGCGGGCCAGACGCGGGATGATTTCGTCAAGCTTCCCGGAAGCAAGCAGTTCAGCGAGAAGCGCGTTCTCCTCGCCGGCCAGCGCGCTATTTTGAACCGCTGTGGACATTGTGAGACCTATCCTAATTTAATCCGAACACTCGTGCAAACTGCGAGATCGATTGCCAGCATGCGCCGCTATGATTGCTCTCAACTCTCCCGAGCGTAAGCGGCCCGTATCCATTCGCTATTCGCCATCCGAGTTTCGCCAATGGCTCGGTCAGCTACCTCGCGCGCACCAGCGCCATGACTGCGTACATGCGCGGGTTGTTGCCGGCGGCGTCGACGACCATGGGGGGCTGGTCGACGACCTGCATGCCGAGGGTTTGATAGAACTGCTTGAGGCTTTCGAAGTCGTATTTCGTCACGGAGTAGAGCATGAGCCGGGTGCCTGCGGGGACGCGGTCTTTGGGTTGTCCGGCTAGCCAGATGTCGGTTTGCAGCGGGTAGTAGAAGCTGTAGCGGTCGCCGGTGAGACCATGTTCGCCGTTGTAGGGCTGCATGGTGATCCACTCGTCGTTGAGGCGCGCGTCGATGGTCGGGTAGTGCCGGAGGTCGGCGGGGATGGTGAATTCACGGGTGGGTTCGGAGCTGCTGAGAATTTGCAGGTCGTGCAGCAGGTGTTGGGGCGTCTGCAGCAGGAACTCGTAGAACTTCGCTGAATACTGATCGCGTTCGGCGGTGAGTTTGCGGCCCTGTGTGCGGCGCAAGGAGACACCCAGGACCAGCGTGACGTAGTCGCTGGCGGCGAAGTGCTCGAGCAACTGGGTGAGGATCAGGTCTTCGTGCATCGGGTCGTCGTTGCCGATGGTGTTGCCGAAGCAGGTGGCGATGGTGGGGGCGCGCTCGGGGAGCAGTTCGCCGGCGCTGCTGGGTCGGCCCGCGCGGAGTCGCGAGAGGGCCGGGCCGAGGCCGGCGACGATGTCGGCCAGTGTGGCGGCGAGGATCAGTCGGCCGCTTTCGATGGCGGCTCGGAAGCGGTCGCGGACGACGCAGTAGTGCATGACCAGAAGCTGCGGCGACACATCGAGGGCGGCGTAGTGGATCTGCACATCGCGTTCGAGCGTTTCGAGAAGATGTGCGATGAGTTCGATTTCGCCCCAGCCCTCGCCGACGCCCAGTCCGAGCAGGTTTACCACCGGGCGCTGGCCGCTGGGCGGGGCCGTCGCGAGTCGACGTTTGAGTTCGGTGTCGAGGCCGAGATTGACCCAGGAGGCCTGCTCGTAGCGCTTCTTGTTGTCGACTTCTGACTTGCCGGAGTGGATCGCCCACCAAGCCGCGGCGTGACCGACGGCATAGAGATGGCTGAAGCTGAGGCGTCGCTTGCGGATCAATTCGTGGGCGATGTCATCCGGCGAAAAAATCGGCGGGTCGAGCAGGATGAAGGCGTTGGCCCAGCGATTGCGCGCCAGCGTGCGCGTTTCGAGCGGGGGACGGGCCGGGTCGGCGGCAATCTCGGCAAGGTAGATGCGGGCGATGCGGCCTTCGCGCGTGGGCTCGACGCGATATCGCAAGTGATTGTCCAGCATACGCTTAAGGTCGCTGACTGCGACTCGGAGCGCGTCGCGGACGGGGCCGTCCGGCGAGACCTCGGCCGCGAGCACGCCGCGGCTTTGGAGGCTGTGAACGATGTTGGCGTAGGTCAGGCCGATTTCGGCGGTTTTTGAATCGGACTTGGCGTCGAGCAGGGCGAGGAAGACGGCGGTTCGCAGCGAGGGGCTCGGGTCGAGGCCCGGTCCGAAGGCGCTTTCGCGCTCGGCGGCCCAGGCCTGGAGGGCTGACTTTTCGAGCACGTAGCCGGCGGACTCGCTCATCACACACTCTGACGGGGTGATTTTGGAACTAGAGGAGGATCGTAGGGGCAACGGGGTTTGCGCATCAAGCGTAGCCAACTCGAAAATTTTTCGAAAGCTATGTATTGACGCATAAGAAATTCGTGTTATGATTGATCTTGTGGGCTACGAATAGCCCATGCGAAAGCAATGAGCATTCGGATTCGAAGGGAACGGAGACGGGTCATGCGACGGAACACGATGGCGCTGGTGGCGGCGATGTTGATGGCGGGTGCGTTTTCGGCGATCGCGCCGGCGCAGGCGGCGACGGAGAGCCTGACGACGCCGATGGGGTGCGGCTCGTGGGCGGTGCATGTGTATCAGGGCGGCTGTCGGGGCTGGGTGTGCGTGGGGCGGTTCAGCGAGCGATGCGATGCGAACCGCGTTGCGCGGCAGTACCGGTGTCAGGGGTATGAGACTTCGGTGCAGTGGGTGTACTAAGTCGGCAGGTCGGAGTTGATCCGCCTCGTGCGGCCGGCGTCGGCTTTTGGTCGGCGCCGGCGTCAGCGGTTCAGGGGGTATTCGTTAATCCAGTGGAATCCGCGCGTCGTGAGCAGCGGCTTGTAGTCGTCGATTCGGCGCAGGCGGATTTCGTGGCTGAGGCCCCATGTCGTTTGCTTGAGGACGTAGACGCCCGGTTCGGGAGAGTCGTAGTTGTACACGGCGGGTGAGAGCGGGCCCTTGGACGGAAACGAGACTTGTTTTTTCTCGCCGTCGATGAACAGGCGGCGGCTGGTTGTGCCGTCGGCGAATTGGACCGTGCCCACGCCGAAAGAGCTGAAGGAGACGCGGACCCAGCGTTCGGCGTCGGGCAGGGCGCGGTCTGAGACGAGACCTTTCTTAAACGACTCCACGCGATACACGCCGCACCAGGGCTTCTTTTCGGCGTAGGGGCCGTAGAGAAACATCATGCTGTAGTTTTGGATGGGGGGCAGGATCGCGAAAAGGACGACGAAGCCGAGCTTTGCGGCGCGCATGGTCCACTTGAGCCAAGGCCATGGCGCGGGGAATGGTCGCAGCATGACGGGCTGGGCCGGCAGATTTGCGAAGAGCAGGGCAGCGAGGCGCGGCAGGTGGGGAACGATCAGGAAGGTTGCGCAGAGCAGCAGATGGGAGGAGAAGAGCTTGACGGGGACATCGAAGCAGAAGTTGAGCATGACGACGTTGGTCATGACGCCGAAGCAGACGAGCGCTCCGAGCAGGGTGGTGCGGCGCGAGAGCAAGAGCATGCCGCCGAGGACTTCGCCGAGTCCGCCGAAAATCTGGTAGGGAAGGCTGGCGCCCATGAACGTCCAGAGCAGGCCCATGGGGGAGGTTTCGCCGAGGGGGTTGAGCCAGCGATCGGGGCCCGGTGCGGGCATCTGAATGGGCCAGACTTTGTGCCAGCCGTAGCTGAGCATGAACATGGCGAGGTAGTAGCGAACGAGGATGTGGGACACGTCGCGCGTGCGGGGGGCGACCGGGCGGGCGCGGACCGCGAGGGTCCAGAGGAGGGCCGCGCACGCGGCGGCAGATGCGTAGCAGAACAGCTCGATGTAGTTGTAGGTGGTGTCGCCACTTCCGGCGGGGAAGATGGTGATTTTCTTGCCGAAGACCTGCTGTGCGATGGTGGTGACGATCTCGCGCTTGCCGGTTTCGTACGCGGCGATGGCCGGGGTCTGGCCGAGCCAGGGGATGGTGTCGAGCGGAAAGGGGGCGATGTACAGCAGGAGATAGACCAGCAGGAAGCGGTGCAGAAGCGATCCGACCGCGCTCGATAACGTGGCCGGTCGCGCGGGGGCCGCGGGAATGTCGAGCGGCGCGATATCGGCTGCGTCGGGCGGTGCGGCTTTGGGCGGCTCGTCGGCGTCGAGGAAACGCGCGCGTAGCCCCGGCGTGGGCACCATGCAGGCGTTTTGCCGGCCGAACCATTGATAGCGATTGCGGGCGATCCAGGAGTAGAGGATGTCGCGAATGGCCTGCGGCATCAGCCAGCCCAGTGCGGCGGCGGCGGAATAGGGAAGCCCCAGATGGCGGGCGATGCGCAACGCGGCGGTCGAACGAGTGTGGACGCCGGCTTCGTCGATCAGCACGACGCTGTCGGGCAATTGGTCGAGCGATGCGCCGGCCTGCTCCAGTGCGTTTCGGGCGGCGGTGGATTGGAGGGAGGCAAAGCGAAATGCGCGGCGGCGGTCTCGCTGCAGGATCCACTGCACGGCGCCGTTGCAGAGGTTGCAGACGCCGTCGAACAGGATGAGCGGGGGCTGTGGGTCGGCCGACCGATCTGCGGGATTGGTGATTTGCATGATCATTTACAACGTACGCAATTGAGCGAGGCGATCCCACGATCGTGTGGGAAAGAGGCGCGGGCGGCGGCCCGGTTTCGCAAGTTCTTACAGTTTCCCCCGACGGTGCGGTCGAGTTGATGGGGGTCTCTGTTGTGGACGAGAGATGGGGGCGATCGCTTTCAGAATGATGCGCCGCGGCGGGGACGCGGTCGTTGGGCTAGGCGAGCGGCAGCTTTCGCCCCCAGAGCAGTGCGACTGCGGCGAGGGCGAGCAGGACCTCGAGTGCGGCGACGGCGTAGGTCGTCGACTGTATGTCGGAGCCGAAGGCGAGGGTTGCGACGCGCCAGATCGCGAGCGGGACGTAGAGGCAGGCGGCGGCCAGCAATCCGGCGGCCTGGAGCGATTCGAAGCAGGCGAAGACCGCGAAGAGCAGCGCAAGGCCGGCCTGCAATCCGCCGTAGATGGTGAGGATCTCGCTGCGGCCCGAGCCGTTGATGGCTTGAATGCCGAGCGAGGCGCTGGTTTTATCCGGGGCGAAGGTGCACCAGGCTGCGAAGAGGACGTAGAGCAGGGCGTTGGCGAGCAAATAGACTTTGATCATGGAGGGATAGTAGGCGTGGGTGGGCGCGACTCGGCGCGGGCGGGTGCATCTTTCGGTTGTCGGCATACACTGTCCGCGCATGAGGACATCGACATCACGCTATCGGAATGATTCGGGTGAGCCGCAGACGGGTCGGCCGGCGACGCGCCGCGCGGCCGGGCTCTTTTCGCGGATGCTGGTGACGTGCTTGGTGTGGGGCGGGTCGTCGGCAGTGCTGGCGGAAGAGCCGGCCTCTGCGCCGGCCAGCCAGCCGGCCGCGATCGGGCGAACGGGGGCCGGGCCGACGGAACTCGTGACCAGCGCCGAAGGACCATCGGGGGCCGATGCGGTTGTGCGAGAGTTTTTCGCCGCGACCAAGGCCGAACTGACGGCGATTCGCGACCACGATGCGGCCGCGGCGAAGGCCGCGCGAAAGCGGCTGCTCGAGAGCGCCATCAGTGTCGACGCGCTGGCGCCTCAGGCGCGGGCCAAGCTCGGCAATCTGTCGGATGCAGACCTGGCGGCCGGCCTCGGGCAACTCGTAGATCGCTGGCAAGCGCTCGTGGCGTACTACATCGACGGCGTGCAACTCGACAACATTGCCTGGCATCGCGTGGCGCGGGGCGGGTTGCCGGCAGAGCTGAACGCGGTGGAAGCGCTGGTGCCGGCGGAGGCGCGCGGGCGTCGCGTCACGCTCGATATTGTTTTGGTGGAAGTGAAGCCGGGGGCGTGGCGTCTGCAGCGTGTGACGTATTTGAATCCGGCGGTTCGCTTGCGCGGCGCCGCCGCGAGTCAGCCGGGGTCGCCCGGATAGTTAACGCGGGGGCAGGTGCGTTGATGCACCCATTTCAGTTGCGCGACACGATCGTGGCGATCGCGAGCGGCGCGGCTGCGGTGCCGCGCGGCATCGTGCGGCTGAGCGGGGGTGCGGCGGGGCAAGTGTTTGAGCAGGCGTTTCCGACTTGCGCGCTGCCGCCAACAGAGCGCGCGGCGGCGCGGCGACTGTCGATGAGGCTCAGCGTCTTTGGGTGCGAGACGCCGGCGGATCTGCTTTGCTTCGCGGGGCCGCGCAGCTACACGGGGGAGGATGTGATCGAAATTCATGTGCCGGGTTCGCGCCCGCTGCTACAGGAGATTTCGAGGCTGCTGATTGTGGCCGGAGCGCGACCCGCGGGGCCGGGGGAGTTCTCGGCTCGCGCGCTGCGGAATGGGCGGATGTCGTTGGATCAGGTGGGCGGTGTGCTGGCGCTGATCCATGCGGGCGACGCCGAGCGGGCGCGCGTGGCGGCACGGCTGGTGCGGGGCGAATACTCGGCCCGGCTCGACGCGGCGCGCGATGAATTGCTGGAGCTGCTCGCGCGGGTTGAGGCGGGCATCGACTTTGTCGACGAAGAGGGCGTTTCGTTTGTATCGCCGGCGGAACTCATGGCGGGGCTGCGGTCGCCGCTGTCGCTGCTGGGGGAGTTGGCGACCGGCCCGCGTCAGGCGCGGGAGAGAGAGACGCCGCATGTCGGCGTTTTCGGATTGCCGAATGCGGGGAAGAGCACGCTGGTGAACGCGTTGCTGGGTCGCGCCCGCGTGATTGAGTCGCCGATCGCGGGGGCGACGCGCGATGTGATTGCGTCGCCACACGCGATCGCGGGGTTGCCGCTGATGCTGCAGGACACGCCGGGGCTGGGTTCGGCGTCGGACGCGCTGGATGTTGCGGCGTATGAATCGTCGCGGATGGCGGCCTCGGAGGCGGATGTCGTCGTTTGGGTTCATGCGGCGGATGTGGCGTGGACGCCGGAAGAGCGTGGCCAGTGTGAAGAGGTCGTTGCGGGGCGTCGCGCGGTGTTGTGCATATCGAAGTGCGACACCACGGGTGGGGATGGATCGGCGCAGGCGCACCATTCGTTGTTTGCGTCGGTGGTGGAGACATCGGCGGCGCGGGGGATCGGCTTGGTCGAACTGGAAGCGGCGATTGGGGCGGCGCTGCGGCAACGGGACGACGAGTCGGGGGGGAGTTCGCTGCTGCATGGCATGGCGGATCGGGCACGCGCGGGGCTGCGGCGCATCGAGCGGTTGCTGGCGGGCGACGAGGCGGGTTTTGCGTCGGCAGATGATGCGCAAGTTTCGCCGCCATGGGAACTTATCGCGATGGAGTTGCGTGAAGCGATCGGCGCGATTGAGTCTCGCGGTCATTATGCGGTGAACGACGACATGTTGGGCCGGATATTCGCCCGCTTTTGCGTAGGAAAGTAGCCAGGAGCGGGAGTTGTGATGGAATCGGAACCGGTTGCAATTTCAGCGGGTTGAAAAAGTTGGAAGAAAAATCCAGCGAATCGGGAAAAAAACTAATCGAGAAGGGTGCGGATTTCGATACTCATAAGTGAAACCGCACCGGACGGAATAAGGTTTGCGGGTCGGTGGGTTGAATATCTTTGCGACGGCCGTTTGACGCGGTCGTTGCCCAAAACTCGGCTTCTTTCCCCTCCGGAGAGCACCGGGCTGCCAAAGGGCACCGGTGCCCTCTTTATTTTGTTCACAGATGCGCGGCGAGCGAGTTTTTGCCGGCGGTGCGAAACCGGCGCCGCGGCGTGCTGCGCTGCGTGCGTTCTGATAGCGTAGAACCATGCCCCAGCGGCGGAAGAGTGTTCGGCGCGATCTGCGCATCAGCATTGTCGATGGATCGTTCTGGTCGTTCATGACGGCCTTTGGCGAGCGCTACTTTGGTGCGTTTGCGCTGGCGGTGGGACTGGGGCAGGTGGCATCGGGCTGGGTGGCGATGTTGCCGATGCTGGGCGGGGCTCTGATTCAACTGCTGAGTCCGCTGCTGATTCGCGTGACGGGCAGTCTGCGGCGGGCGGTGCTGGTCGGTTGCGGGGTGCAGGCGCTGTCATTTGCGCCGCTGGTGTATGCGGCGTATCACGGCAGGATCCCGCTCGTCATGATGCTGCTCGTCGCCTCGATCTTCTGGGGCGGTGGGCTGATTGCGGCGCCGCCGTGGAATACGTGGATGGGGCAGATTGTGCCGCGGCGGATTCGGGCGCGGTACTTCGCGACGCGCTCGCGGACGATGCAGATCTGCGTTTGCATCGGCCTTTTGCTGGCGGTCGCGGTGCGCAATCAGTTTGGCCAGGATGAAGCGCCATTCTGGGGCTATGTGATCATGTTCACGATTGCGGGCGTGTGTCGGGGAATCTCGACGGCGCTGTTGGCGTCGCAGCGCGAGCCGCCGCCGCTGCAGCGTTCGGCGGCGCCTCCGCGATGGTGGGAGGCGCTGAATCTTCGTTCGCGCGTCGGCGGTGTGTTGCTGTTTGTGTTTATTTTTCAGTTCGCGTTTCAGATCGCGCAGCCCTATCTGACGCCCTACCTGATGCATCATCTGCGTTTCGGCCATGCGCCGTTTGCGACGGTGCTGGCGGCGGAGTTTCTGGGGCGCGTGATTGCGCTGCAGTGGGTGGGGCGGCTGGCGGAGCGGCATGGAGCTGCGTGGCTGCTGATGGTGGGGTTGGTGGTGCTGACGCCGCTGCCTTTGTTGTGGCTGGTATCGGGTGCGGTGGCGTGGATCGTGTCGTTGCAAATCGTTGCGGGTGGGGCGTTGGCGTGTTACGAGATCGGCATCTTTCTGATGCTGCTCGAAGTGGTGCCGGATGAGCAGCGGCCGACGGTGGTGACGATTTATCAGTTGATCTGGGCGAGCGGGGCGGCGGCTGGAACGTTGCTGGGCGGAGAAGTGCTGCGGTCGCTGGGAGCGGGCTGGGGAGGGTATGCGGCGGTGTTTGGCGCGGCGTTGGTGCTGCGGGCCGGTGTGGTGGCATATCTCTGGCGGTTTCGGCGACGGCACGCGGAGGCGTGAGCATTGGATCTGCGCGCCGTGCCCCATGGCGCTTGAGACGGCCTGGCACGCGCAGCTCTTGCGTGGGCGCGGTTCGAGGGCGTGCGAGCCGCGGGCCGCTTCGCGAGCATTCCGAACGACGCATCGCTTTGTAACGCGCGCGGCGCCGCAGCAGTGGTATTCTTCGGCGGACGGCGCGGCGCGCGACGTGTATGGATTCGCGCTGCGGCGAACACGAGGTATGGCGCGGTGGCGGCTTCGACCGTGATGGTAATTCTGGTGGCGGGCCTGCTGCTGATCTTCGGCGGGTTGCTCGCCGCGAGCGGCGGTGCGCGTGGCCCCACTTGTTCCTGCGGCGAGCGCAACCCGACGATTGCGAAATTTTGTCGGCGGTGCGGGCGGGCGCTGAACGGGGGATGACGGACGATGTTTAGGCGGCGAAGCCGGCGCGACGGTGCAGGCTGAAGTCTGCGGCTCGGATGAAAAACTGGGAGAGAATGAATGGCTCGACAGCGCGGGTATCACGATGACGACATGCCGATTCAGATGCCGAAGCTGCCGCAATTGCCGAAGTTCAGCCTGCCGTTGAAGGCGCTGGGCGGCGTGGGCGGCTGGATCGCGCTGGCGCTGGTGCTGGCGGTGGTTTGGATTTTTTACTGGTGGTTCATTCAGCGCATCGAGGTCGGCCCGGGCGAGATCCTGGTGCTGACGCGCAAGGTGGGCGCGCCGTTGCCGCCGGAGGCCGACGGCCAATCGGTGCTGTACCCGGCGCTCTTGCAGAAGCTGGGCCAGCCGCCGAACTCGCTGAAGTATCAGGGCATTCTTTACGAGCCGAAGGGCGAGGGTCGCTACTTCTACGATCCATTTTTCTGGCGTCGAGAGATCTTCCCGGCGACGCTGCTGGGCAAGGGTGAGGGCGTCGGCGCGCCGGATGAGATCGGCATCAAGGTTCGCAAGTACGGCGACCCGCTGCCGCCGGGGAAGATCGTGGCGACCGAGCCTCACGAGCGCGGGCCGATGGCCGAGGTCTTGCAGCCGGGTCGATACAACCTGAATCCGTATGCGTATGAAGTGAAGCGGGTGCAGCCGGTGTTCATTCCGGAGGGGTTCGTCGGCGTGCAGACGCTGTACTCCGGCGCGGAACCGGCGGATCCCAACACGTTTCTCGCGAAATCGGGCGAACGCGGCGTGCAGCCCGACGTGTTGCCGCCGGGCATGTACTACAACAATCCGTACGTGCGCCGGATCGACCTGATTGAGACGCGCACGCAGACGCTGGACCTGGTCGGTCAGGACGCGATTCGATTCCCCTCGAACGACAGCTTTCAGATCGTGGTCGAGGCGACGGTGCAATACGCCGTTCGGCAGGATCAGGCGGCGTATGTGCTGGCGGCGATCGGCGATCACGACGACATCGCCACAAAGTTGCTGCTGCCGGTGGTGCGGTCGTTTTCCCGAATCGAAGGGTCGAAGCTGCGGGCGCGCGATTTCATCAGCGGCGAGGAGCGCTCGCACTGGCAGGAGACGGTTTTTCAGACCATTTCGCAGCAGTGCTATGCGCAGGGCATCGACGTGCAGCAGGTTCTGATTCGGCGGATCGAGCCGCCGGGGCAGATTGCGGGGCCGATCAGCGAGCGGCAGGTGGCCGAGCAGGAGGTCAATCGATTTCGAAAGGAGATCGATCTGGCGAAGAGCCAGGCCAAGTTCGTCGAGCAGGAAGAGATGCAGAAGCAGGCCAAGGCGCTGGGCGAAGCGCAGCGTGACGTGGTGACGGTGAATACGGAGGCCGAGCAGCGCCGGGCGGTGGCGATCACCGAAGCCCGCAAGCGGCTGGAGGTCTCGAAGCTGCGGCTCGAATCGGCCAAGCAGGATGCGCAGGCAAAGATCTCGCGCGGACAGGCCGAGGCCGAGATCATTCGGCTGCGATTCGAGGCGGAGGCGTTGCCGCTGCGTGATGCGGTGAACGCGTTCGGCGGCGGTGACGCGTACGCGCAGCACTTTTTCTATCAGAAGCTGGCGCCTTCGCTGAAGACGATTTTGGCCAACACCGACGGACCATTTTCCGACATTTTCAAGGCGCTATCGCCCAGTTCGATCCCGCGGGGCGTGCGGCCGGTTAGCACGCCGACGGGTGGCGGAAACAACACACCGGCCTCTGCGCCGGCTCTGAGTGGAGGTGGGCGATGAGCCTCGGACGTTTGATCGCAGTTGTCGCCGGTTTTTTGACGATGGTTGTCGGCGCGTGGGTGCTGTTTCTGTGGTTTTTCTGCCGGGTGACGGTGGGGCCGAATGAAGCGCTGGTGGTGATCGCCAAGAGCGGCAAGCCGCTGGAGCCGGGGCAGACGATCGCCGAAGCGGGCGAGCAGGGCATTCAGCGGCTGACCTACGGGCCGGGTCGCTATTTCTTCAATCCGATTTCCTATGAAACGCAGAAGTGCGAGCTGATCACGATCTCGGCGGGCGACCCTTCGACCTGGGTTGAGTTTTACTCGACGGGTGGTTCGGATCTGGCGGCGCCGACGTTTCAGGGGCAGTGGCCCGAGGTGGGCGTGGTGACCAGTCTGGCCGGCAAACAGTGGACCGGCACGAGCGAAATCGTCGACAAGGGCTTTCAGGGCAAGCAGCGCGAAGTGCTGACGCCCGGCACCTATCGCATCAATCCGCGGGCCTACAAGATCGACAAGGTGCCGGCGGTGATCGTGCCGGTGGGCTTTGTGGGCGTGGTGACATCGCAGTTGGGCGAAATGCCGGGGACGGAGGAGATCGCGCATACCACGCTGGACGCCGCCGGCAATCCGCAGGCCGGGCGGCCGACGAAGGTGCAGAAGCTGGCTCAGCCGGGGCAGCGCGGCGTGCTGCAGAATGTGCTGCCGCCGGGGATTTACTACCTGAATCCATATGTGCACAAGGTGACGACGGTGCAGGTGGGCTACAACCTGATCGGTTCGCAGCTGATCAGTCAGCAAATGCAGCAGATGTTGCAGAATGTGTCGGTGCGGGCGAAGAACGCCGTGCAGCAGCAACAGCAGATGCAGATTGACGAAGATCGCGGTCAGCCGGGCAATGTGTCGATGGTCGACGGTCGCATGCAGACGATCGAGTTTCCGTCGAAGGACGGCTTCACGGTCGATGTGGAAGTGACGGTGGTCTGGGGTCGTCAGCCGACGCACGCGCCGGAGCTGATCAACCGCGTGGGTGAATCGGAGAAAATCCGGGATCTGATCGTGGCGCTGGTGCGGAGCATCTGCCGCAATGTCGGGTCGGAGTACATCAGCACGGACTTCATCGAGGGCTTGAAGCGCGAGCAGTATCAGCGCGAGGTGACCGAGACGCTGAAGAAGGTTTGCGCGGAGCGGAAGCTCGAGATCCTGATCGCGCTGATCAACAACATCGAAGTTCATGCGCGCGGCTCCAACAGCGAGACCGCCGACTTGAAGGAGACCATTCAGCGCGGCTTTATCGCGAATGAGCAGGACCTGACGCGGCAGAAGCAGCGCGAGACGGCGGTGGTGAAGGCCGACTTGCAGAAGGCCGAGGCGTCGATTGCGATCGCGCGGGAGCAGATCACGGCGGATACGCGAAAGCGCGTGGCGGAGACCCAGGCGCTGGCGCGGAAGAAGTCGGAGGAGATCGACGCGGCGCGTGATCTGGACGTGGCTCAGATCGAGCGCGAGATCGCGGAGATCGAAGCGGAGACGGCGCGCGTGCTGGGCCGGGCCGAGGCGGATGTGCAGCGGCTGAAGTATCAGGCGGAGGCTGACGGTCGGCGCATGCTGGTCGAGGCCTTCGGCAGCGGCACGGCATACAACCTCTACACGTTTGCCCAGAACTTCAAGCCGGACTCGATCCGCCTGATCTTTGCGGGCGAAGGGACGTTTTGGACGGACATGAACAAGGCGCAGGATCTGGGGGCGATGGAGTTGCTGCGGGAGGGGGCGGTGCCGGCGGGTAAGCCTTAGTTCTTTCCGGCGTGGTTAGAATACCTTCGTATAGGACAGGAGACTTTAGCCGTGGAAGCCATCGGGGCATCGGAGATCGAGGCGCGCATTGCAGAGCTTTTGGATCGCGTGGCAAAGGGTGAGTCCTTTGAGATTACGCGGCAAGGGCGCGCCGTGGGGAGGCTCGTGCCGCCCGATCGGCCCCGGGACGCCGCAGCCATCGCCGGTGCGATCGAGCGATTGAAGCGATTTCGCGGGCTTTTTCGTGGCATGGGTCGGGGCGATTTGATGGCGCTGAAGCATGAAGGTCGCCGGTTCTGATGGGCCTGGTGCCAGACATCTCGGCGATCCTTGCGCTCGCGTTCGAAGACGAGGACGCGGAGTACGCTCAGTCGGTGCTGGCGGCGATTGGAGCGGACGAAGGCGTAGTTCCGACGTTGTTTTGGTTTGAGATTCGAAATGCGTTACTAATGGCAGAACGCCGCAAACGCATCACGATCGAACAAACCGCGGAGTTTCTCGCCAGTCTCACGGTGCTGCCGTTCACGATCGACGATGAGCCGGATGAGCAAACGGTGTTGCGGCTGGCTCGAACTCACTCCCTGACGGTGTATGACGCGACGTACCTCGAGATTGCTCAACGTCGCAGCTTGCCGATCGCAACTCTCGACGCCGATCTTCATCAGGCTGCGTTGGCGGCGAACGTCGCGGTTTTCTCGGGGCCGGTCCAGAAGTAGCGATATACGTCAGGTCACCTTTAGGGCTTAGCGCCCAGTGTCCGAGCTTGGTGCGGCGCAATCGCTGGAGGGCTGCGCAACTTCGCCCACTGACGCGCTGAGCGTGACCACCACATCGAGCGCTCGATCGCTGTATGCCGCGTAGGGAATGAACCCCTCGGCACGGCATCGCGCGTGGAAATCGCGGGCGCGTTCGTTGTTGCCGGCGGAGGCCGGATTGGCGCGGTCGATGACGTAATCGGTCACCAGGACCGCTTTGCCGCGGGATTCGTACTCGCGGAGTTGCTCCAGCACAAACGCGGATTCGTCGGTCGGTTGCGGCGAAACCTCGTCGTAGAAGAGGTCTTCCTGGCCGATGCCGCTGATGGCGGCGAAGTAGCGGTCGGTCTGGGCGTCGAGTTCGTACGCGTCGTTACGGATGATGTCGCTGCCGTTCTGGGGGAAAACGAGGAAGTCGCCGTCGCCGCGGGTGACGCGGGCGTAGGTCGCAATGGCTTCGACCAGGGCGATCATGTCGCGGCGGGCCTGATCGCGGGTGCGCTCGCCGGCGTCGGCGCTCCAGAAGTCGTAGGCGTCGATGATGTCGAGATAAACGCCGTCGAAGCCTTGCGAAAGGATGCGGTCGAGCGGGCGGGTAGAGCCGGCGGCGGCATCACCCCAGAGCAGCGCCTGCCAGGCGGGATCCCAGTAGCGGACCTTGTAGTTGCCGGGGAAGTCAGGGTTCTCGGGCCCGAGCCAGCTCGGTGCGACGCCGGCGATCGGCGCGCCGGCGGCGTCGACCCACGCGGCGTTCCAATAGTCGCGATAGTTCTCCGCCTCGCCGATGCTGAGGTATGCGAGCACGGTCTTGCGGCAGCCGGCGCCCGCGCGGATTTCGGCGATTTCGGTCGCTGGGATGTCGCCGGTTCTTCGGCCGTCGCGCGAGGGTTCGAGGACAAGCCATTCGAAGGAGGGGCTTGCGAGTTGGGCGGCGGTGAATTGCTCGGGTTGGAGGATGTAGAGGAGGTCCCCGCCGGAGGGTGCGTTTGGCGTGGGCAGGCGGCAACTGGCGGTGAGGAGCCAAATGGTGCATAGACAGGCGATTTTGGGGTGCATTTGAGAAGGCTCCGGGTGAAAGGGGAGAGCGAGAAGCATATCGCCGTTTAGAAGTTGCAGATTTCCGCGGCTATTCGGCTTGACCACCCCTGCCCCTCCCCCCACGATTGCCCGCATGATCGACATCAAAATCATTCGAGAATCGGCGGACAGCGTCCGAGAGGCCTGTCGGCTAAAGAACATGAAGCCCGAGGTGGTGGATCGCGTGCTCGAGATCGACACGCGGCGGCGGGCGCTGGAGACCGAGTTCAACGATCTGCGCCACAAGCAAAAGACGATGGGCGAGCAGATCGCCAAGGCCGCGCCGGCTGAGAAGGCCAAGATGAGCGCCGAGCTGGGGCCGCTCAAGAATCGGCTCAAGGAGATCGAGGCCGAGCGCGAGCAGGTCGACAAGGACCAGTATCAGGCGATGCTGCTGGTGCCGCAGATTCCGCACAAGGATGCGCCGCGCGGGCGCGACGACAGCGAAAATGTCGAGGTCCGTCGGCACGGTACGCCGCGGAAGCGCGAGGACTTTGGCTTTGCGTTTAAGGACCACATCGAGCTGGGCGACGCGCTGCGGCTATTTGATCTGGACCGCGGCGTGAAGCTGGCCGGGGCGCGCAACTATGTGCTGACCGGGCAGGGGGCGATGCTGCACGAAGCGGTGCTGCGGCTGGCGTGGGATCTGATGTGCACGCGCGGCTTCACGCCGCTGACGGTGCCGGTGCTGGTGCTCGAAAAGCTGATGTACGGCACCGGCTTTTTTCCGCTGCATCGGGACGAGGTGTATCTCGCGGAGCGGGATGAGCAATGTCTGGTCGGCACGGCGGAGGTGCCTGTGACCGGGCTGCACATGGACGAGATTCTCGAAGAGCGCGAGCTGCCGAAGCTATATGTGGCGCGCAGCACCTGCTTTCGGCGCGAGGCGGGCGCGGCAGGCAAAGACACGCGCGGGCTGTATCGCATTCACTTCTTCGAGAAGCTGGAGCAGGTGGTGATCTGCAAGGCGGACGGCGACGAGTCGGCCCGGCTGCACGAGCTCATCATTAAGAATTCAGAGGACTTGCTACAAGCGCTGGAACTGCCGTATCGCGTGGTCGAGGTGTGCACCGGCGACATGGGGCAGGGCAAGGTGCGGATGTACGACATCGAGACCTGGATGCCCAGCCGCGAGAAGTACAGCGAGACGCACAGCGCCAGCCGGTTTCATGACTTTCAGGCGCGCCGCCTGAACATTCGCTATCGCGACGCGGATGGCAAAGTGCAGGTCTGTCACACGCTGAATAACACGGTGGTCGCCTCGCCGCGGATTCTGATCCCGTTGATGGAAACCAATCAGAACGCCGACGGGAGCATCACCATTCCGAAGGCGCTGCGGCCCTATATGCAGAACGCGGAGAAGATTTCAGCGGGGGCATAGGGCCGCGGTCGAGGTTGTCTGAGCGCTCTGCGGGTCGCGCGTCGGCGATCTTAACGCCTGCGCAATCGAATCGGCCCGCGGGCGGTGGCGGCGTCGACGACGCGGCCATTTTGTGTGACCTCGATTCGTCCCGCTTCTGCCAGTCGTCGGGCCGCGCGGCGGGCCGGCTCCATCAACGAGCGCCAAGCGGCCTCGTCGGCGTCGTCCGAGACGGCCCGGGCCGCTTCGCTGGGACAAATGGTCGCGCCGCCGGGGCGGTTGCTGAGCAAATCGAGGATCGCTTGCTCGGGGGCGAGGTCGACGGCGCGCACAGCGCGGCGGCGACAGGCATCGGAGCAGTATTTCACTTGATCCCAGGTGCGAGCCCACTTGGCGCGCCAAGCCATTCGCCGCCCGCAGGAGACACAGATTTTCTCCGGAGGCGACGCCGGAGATGGGGATGACGGGCCGAGGCGCCCGCGTGCGCGGCTCATCCGGCGGCGAGCGGAGCGACGGTCGTCGGATGCAACTGCGGGAAGTAGCGCATGTACGTCGCGATGGCGATGATGAGCATCAGCAGGAGGGCCATGAAACTGAGGCGTCCGCCGGCGCCGGCGCGATAGCGGTCGCCCTTTTCGCCGGGCAGCAGCAGCACGGTGGCGCTGTGGAAGAGCACGAGTGCGAGCAGCAGCTTTACGCCGAAGAGGCCGTGATAGACCGCCTTGGCGGGGTGCTCGCGGTAAGCCGGGATCTGAAACATCAGGAAATTCACGAGTCCGGTGATCAGCAGCAGCGTCATGAACGTGAATGCGAGAGGCCGCCAGCGGTCGGCCACGCGCGGCGCGATCGCGCGGCGGGCGGTGTCGTCGAGCGTCGACACGACGGGGTGGAGCGCGAAGAACTGGAGCAGGATTGCACCGCCGGTGCCGATGGCGGAGAGAATGTGCAAGAAGCGGATCGTCAGTTGTATGGCGTCGCGGGCGTCGATTTCGGGCATGTTGCACTCCGCCTTTTCAGCAGACCCACCGACGCTGCACGGCTCACAGAGCCATGGCACCAGCAGCGTCTCGGAGGTCGGGCTGAATCATAGCGGTGCGCGGCGTTTCCCTGCGGCGGGGCGTATCGATACGATTCGGCGAGCATGATTCGACTTAGCGTCAACATCGACCACGTCGCCACGATTCGCCAGGCTCGTCGCACCGATGAACCCGATCCGGTTTGGGCGGCGGTGGAGGCCGAACTGGCGGGGGCCGACGGGATCACGTTTCACCTGCGGGAAGACCGGCGGCACATCAACGATCGCGACGCGGAGCTGTTGCGCCGCACCGTGCAATCGCCTCTGAACATGGAGATGTCGATTGCGCCGGAGATCGTGAAGATCGCGGCGAAGCTGGCGCCGCCGATTGTGACGCTTGTGCCCGAGCGGCGGGAGGAACTGACGACCGAAGGCGGGCTCGACGTCGTCAAGCTGCGGGCCAAGCTGAAGCCGATCGTGAAAAAGCTGAGGGACGCGGGGTGTGCGACATCGGCCTTCATCGAGCCGCGTGCAGAGCAGATCGCGGCGTCGGCGGAGTGCGGCTTTGCGACGGTGGAGCTCTGGACGGGCGGATACGCACATGCCAAGGGGGCCGCCAAGCAGTTGGCGGCGCTGCAGGCTTTGGCGCAGGGGATCGAGGCCGGCTGGCAGCACGGGCTGACGGTGCGCGGCGGCCACGGCCTGACCTATCGCAACGTGCGTGATCTGGCGTCGCTGGGCGGATTCGAAGAATTGAACATCGGGCACAGCATCGTTTCGCGGGCGGTGATCGTGGGCATGCGTGAGGCGGTGCGGGAGATGAAACGACTGATTGATTCCGCCGACACGGCGATTGAACCGGTCGAATGAGGCGCCGTGGAGAGACGAGCCGTTTCGCGGCGTGAGCACCGGCAAGACACGGCTCATTGGGAAGTCGCACCGGGCAGCGCGCCGGACGAATCCTTTTACATTGCACTGAGGTTAAAGAGTTCGAATGCCGATTCATCCGACCGCCCAGATCGATCGCGGCGCGGAGATTGACCCCGCTGCGGAGATCGGTCCGTTCTGCATCATCGAGCCGCACGTGCGGATCGCCGCGGGCGTTCGTCTGCGGGCGAATGTGTACGTCTGTCGCGGAACGACGGTCGGGGCGAACACGGTGGTCCATCCGAACGCCGTCCTGGGCGACGCGCCTCAGGATGTTTCTTATCGCGACGCGCTTTCCTATACGCAGATCGGCGAGAGCTGCCTGATTCGCGAAAATGTGACCATTCATCGCGGCACCGAGGCCGAGAGCACGACCGTGATCGGCGACCGCTGCTTTCTGATGACCGGCTCGCACGTTGCTCATAACTGTCAGCTAGGCGACGACGTGCGCGTCGCGTCGAACGCGGTGTTTGCGGGGCGGGTTTCGGTGGGGCGCGGCACCTTCATCGGCGGGCTGGCGGCGGTGCACCAGTTTTGCCGCATCGGTGAGATGGTGATGCTGGGCGGTTTGAGCCGCGTGACGATGGACATTCCGCCTTTCATGACTTTTGTCGGCCACGGCATGATCGGGCCGAATACGATCGGCCTACGTCGAGCAGGACTGACGAGCGAAGAGCGGATGGAGATCCGCGCGGCCTATCGCAGGCTGTTTCGCTCCGGTCGGCCGCTGCGGACGGCGCTGCCCGAAGTGATCGCCGCGGTGAAGACCGCACCAGGGCGGCGGTTGATCGAATTTTTGCAGGCTCCTTCGAAGCGGGGCTTTCACGCGGCGTCGAACCGCAACTCCGCAGACGATTCCGAACGCGACGGCGAGTAAGACCGTGCGAATTCTGGTAGCTCCCGACAAATTCAAGCATGCGCTCACTTCTCGGCAGGCGGCCCGCGCCATCGCCGATGGCATTCGAGACGCCGACCCGACCATCGATGTGGACCTGTGTCCGATGGCCGACGGCGGCGAGGGGACGGGCGAACTTCTGGCGGCGGCGCTGCACGCGATGCCGCAAACGCGGATGGTGCGCGACCCTCTGGCCCGGTCGCGGCGGGCGCAGTGGTGGTGGTCGCCGACTCGTCGGCTCGCAATCGTCGAGCTGGCGCAGGCCGCGGGCCACTCGCTGCTGACTCCCGATGAATACGCCCCGTTCCACGCGTCGACCTATGGCGTCGGTGAGCTGATTGTGGCGGCGCGCGAGGCCGGGGCGCACGAACTGTTTGTGGCGTTGGGTGGTTCGGCGACGGTCGACGGCGGCGCCGGGCTGTTGCAGGCTCTGGGTTGGCGGCTGTTTGACGTGACGGGGCGCGAGATGCCGGCCGGTGTGGGCGGCGGCGCGCTGGCGCGCGTGTCGCAGATTCTTCCGGCGGGCGACTCGTCGCCCATGCGCGTGACGGCGCTGGTGGACGTGCAAAACCCGCTGATCGGGCCGCGCGGTGCGGCGATGGTGTTCGGCCCGCAGAAAGGCGCTTCGCCGAGCGAGGCGCGGGAGTTGGACGAAGGGCTTCGAAACTGGTGCGAGGTTTTACAGAAATCGAGTTCGCGGCGTGACTTGAACCCCGGGACCGCGGGTTTCGGCGCGGCGGGCGGCGTGGCCGTCGCATTGCGCGCGGCGTTTGACGCGACGATTCGCTCGGGATTTGAGACGCTATCGACGCATGTCGGACTGGACGATCGGCTGGCGGCCTGCGACCTCTGCCTGACCGGCGAGGGGCGGCTCGATGTCCAGACGGCGGGCGGCAAGGTGGTTTCGGGGCTGGCGCGGCGGGCCAAAACGGAACACCGGCAGGTGGTCGCGTTTGTGGGGCAGGTGGCGCGCGGCGACGGGGCGGGTGAAGAAGACTGGCTGGGACAGTTCGGGCTGCGCGACTGCGTGGAGATCACGCCGCCCGGCTACGACCTCAAGTCGGCGCTCGCTGACACCGAGATGAACCTTCGCATTGCGGTGGGGCGGTGGATTTCGCAAGAATTGCGGAGCAATTCGCGGAGCGAATCCCCAATATAGGCGCAATACAATCCCGCCATGGGATTCTGCCGCTAGAGCCGTTTCGCCGAGGCTCGGCCGCGCCGAGTGGTTTTGGCGGAGAACGGGAACGTCGCCGACTCGAAGAGGCTCGGACCCGCCGCCGGGCCGCGACCGCATGGCCGGAGTGGCTCTGATCGAACCCAGGAAATGAGGCTCGCGCCCGTGCGTCAAAACCCGCTGCTGCGATTTTTCTCCAGCGTCAAGCTCGGCCTGCTGTGGCTGGCGCTAATTCTAATTTATGCCTCGGTCGCCTCGGCCTACGCCCCGATTCGCGGCGTACTCGAACTCTCCGAGATGCAGATCTTCCAGCATTGGGTGTTCGTGCTGCTGGTCGTACTCTTCATCGTCACGCTGGTGGTGACGACCTGGACGCGTATTCGATGGAACATCACCAACGCGGGCGTGCTCACAGTTCACGCGGGGCTGATCCTGCTGGTGGGCGGGTCGGCGTTTTATTTTGGGAAGAAAGTCGAAGGCGATTTGCAGCTCTTCTCGCCGAAGGTCGAGATCCTCGCCGTCGGGCCGCGCGGCGGCGAACAGGTGGTCGGCAAGATGTTGGCCGAAAAGGGCAGCCGCTGGAGCCAGATCATGCCCGCTTTCGGCGGGGCTGTGGAAATGCGCGTGGCCGAGGCCAAAGAAGACGGGCTCGACGCGGTCGCTGAGGTGATCGTCGAGGCCAAGTTGGGCGACGCGGCGCGGGCGGTGGCGCTTTCGAAAAGCTCGCCGGTCGAGTCGCTGGGGCAGCAGCTCAAAGTTCGCTTCGTGCCGGCAACGCGGGTCGATCGCTTTTACGACGCGGAGACGGCGGCGCTCTTCGTGCGTCGCGCCGGCGCCGCCGAGCCCGAGCAGGTGGCCGCGCTGCACGAGCTGCCGCGCTCGCGCAAGCGATATGTGGCGGGCGGTCCGGCGATTCATGATCTGGATGGTCGGGAAGCCGCATCGAATCGCGTCGAGCCGCGGTTGCCGGTGTTGGGGCTGTGGACCGGTTGGTTTGAGCCGTGGCGCATGCCGATCGACGTGAAAACGGACAAGCTGCCCTTTGATGTGCGGATCGACGGCTATCTGCCGTATGTCGAGCCGCAGGTCGAACTGGTTCTTTGTCCGGTCGAAGAGTCGAACACGTTTAGTGCGGCCGGTCCGGCGTTGCGATTTCGTGTGAGCGATGGGGCGCGGACGCTGGCGAACGAGACGATCGCGGCGGGCGACCCGCGGCGTGCGGTGTCCGAGACGCGGTTCCCGTTTGAGATCGTCGCCGTCGCCTCGGAGGCGGAGCGCGTCGAGCGTCTGCGTCCGTTTGCGGGCACGCACGAACTGACCGTCACGCTGAAGGATCCGCCCTTCTCGCGCAGCTACAGCATCAGCCCCGGGTTGACGATCAACATTCCGAACACGAGCTACGACCTGAAGGTCGAGTCGATCGACCCCGCCTGGCCGATGATCACGCCCCCGTATGAGGGCGCGGTGACGCCCGTGGCGCGGGTGCAGGTGAAGAACGGGCAGCGCGAGTTCAATCGCACCGTATTGCAGCGTTTCCCGAAGCTTTCGCAGGACATCGATGAGAAGGGCGTGCGTCATCGCGAGCCGCTCGATGCGAATATCGAGTTGAGGTATCGCACGATCGAGAATGGCTGGGCTTACTTCCTGGTTGAGAAAGACAAGCCGCTGACGCTCGCCATGTTCAGCCCCAGCGGCGAACTGTCGGAGCAGAGGCTCGATGTGGGCAAGCCCACGGCGATGCGCGTCGCCGACGGCAACGTGACGCTCACGGTGAATGAGTTTTTGCCGCGGGCGGTGATGATCCAGCAGCCGATCGTGACGCCCGCCGACCGGCAGCGGCCTGGGCTGCGGCGCGGCCCCTCGGCGATTCGCGTGCAGGTTCGCGGTCGCGGCGAATTCGCGAACTGGAGCGAGACCGCTTGGACCTATCACGCCGACTATCCGACGCAGGAGTCGCTGCCGATCCGCGTCACCTACCCCGGCGACGGCAAGCCGTATGAGTTGATTTATTCGCGTGCGGAGCAGTCGCTCGGCGCGACGATCGCCGGGGAGAAGCTCGAAGTCGAGTTCCAGCCGGGGCAGTTCCGCGAGAACCGCTGGAAGAGTCTGTATCGCTTCGCAGGGGCGAACGGCAACATTCGTCGCGGCAGCGTGGAAACCAATCGAACGGATGTGGTCGCGGGCTGGACGCTCTTTCAAAGCGGCGCGCCGACGAAGGATCACTGGGAATACACCATCCTGGGCGTCGGCAATCGCGAGGGCATGTGGCCGATGATTCTCGGCAGCATCCTCATTCCGCTCGGCTCGCTCTACGCGTTTTATGTGAAGCCGTGGCTGATTCGGCGGCGTAAGGCGGCGGCGTTGGCGGTCGCGGCGGCGGCCGGACGGGTTCCTGCGACGGGTGGTTCGGGCAACGGCCAAGCGCCGAGCCGCAGTGTGGATCGTGAATTGACGGAGGTGCGCTGATGAGTTCTCCGCGGTTGGCTTTTCTGAGCCGCAGTCGTCGGGAAGCGGTGGTCAGTCTCTGGTCGCTGCTGCTCGGCGCGCTGTTCGTGTTCGCGCTTCCGGTCCGCGCCTCGGATGCGCCGACCAAGCCCTCGCTAAAAAACGACTCGCCGAAGTCCCTCGGCTACGGCGAAAAGGCCCCGACCATCGCCATTGACGAAAAGACGCTCGCGCTCGACCGCGCCATCGACTGGGCCGAGCCGGGGCTGATCGCGGTTCAGGAGGGCAATCGCTACAAGACGCTCGAATCCTGGTCGCGCGAGGCGATGAGCGCCATGACCGGGCGCGAGCGGCTGGGCGAGCTGTCGCCGATCGCGTCGCTCTTCGAGTGGCTTTTCAATCGCGAGCGCTATCTCGATGCGCCGCTGGTGCGGATCAAGGAACGCGGCTTGCAGCTTCACTTTTCCGCCCATTTCCCGGAGGAGCAGCGCCGCCGGATTCAATCGACCGGTCGCATGACGCCGCGTGAATTGGCCGACCCAACCGTGCAGCGCCGCATGGAGGAATTGGAGCCGCGGTTCGACACGGCATCGGCGATGGGCCGCGTGCGCAAGGCCGAGGCGATCTGTGAGTTTCTGCCGCGGCTGACGCGCGTCGTGCCCGGCCCGTCGAGCGACCCCAAGGCGCTTTGGCTTGCGCCCGACGATCTGCGCTCCAATGCGTCGTTCGCCTTCATCGACATCAAGAACCCCGACCGCGCGGAACTCGAACGCATCGTGCAGCAATTCGGCATGCCGATTCAGGGCATCAAGCCCGAGACGGCGGTCGCGATTTATGGCGCCTGGACGCAGCTTGGCGACGCGTGGCGCGCCGCCGATGCGCCGGCGGTCCAGGGCGCGCTCGCGCGACTTGGCGAATTGCTGCCGGCCAACGCGGCGGCGGGCGTTTATCCGAGTCATAGCCAGCGCGCCGCCGAGGCACGCTATTACCGCTTTGGGAAATTTACCTGGGCCTATCTGGTCTATCTGACGGGCGCGATCGTCAGCGTGCTGGCGCTGGCCACGGGTTGGCGCTGGCCATGGTGGCTGGCGGTGGTGCTGCTGGCGACGGCGCTGGGCATTCACGGCTATGGCATCGCGCTGCGCTGGTTCATCCTCGGGCGCATTCCGATTGCGAATATGTTTGAGGCAATCTTTTCGGCGGCGTGGATGGCGGTGGCGCTCGGTCTGATCCTGGAACTGGTGTTCCGCTCGCGCATCCTGCTGGTCGCGTCGACCGTGACCGGATTCGTCTCGGTGGTCGTGGCCACCTTCGCCGTCCCGGGCGGGGCCGACATCACGTCGATCATGGGCATTCTCGACGACATCATGCTGCGAATTCACACCGTCGTGATCACCTTCTCCTATGTGCTGGTCTTTCTCGCCGGCGTGATCGGCCTGGTGTATTTGCTGGCCTATTACGCCCGCACCGCGCCGCGGCCGGCGATCGAGCTGTCGACGATGGTGGCGCTGGCCGGCGGACTGTTGCTGGTGGCGACGAATCAAGGAATGCTCGGCGGCGGACTGTATGACTTCAGCTTCGCCGTCACCGCGCTCAAGCCCGGCGCGAGCGTCGCGCTGGCGATGATCGCGGGGCTGGCCGTGCTGGTGCTCATGGCGGCGATCGCCTTTGCCGCCCCGCTGATGGTCAGCAGCATCGCGGCGACCTGCCTGCTGGTCTTCGGCAGCATCGCCTGGCTGCGACACGATTTCGCGGTGACTGTCGGCTGGTCGCTGCTGGTGGGCGGAGCGGCTTGGTCGATGCTGACGGGCGTGACGCGACTCGCGCTGGCGCCGCGCCTCGCGCTGGCGGGTGCGGGCGGCGGGGCGCTGCCGACGATGGAGCGGCCGATCATGGCCGGCGGCGCGCCCGGTGACGAGCGCAGCGTCGAGGACCTGCCGGCGTGGCTGCTGAACATCGACTGGATGCACCTAGTGGTGCTGAATCAGGTTTTCATTCTGCTCTTCATCGGCACGATCCTCGGCGCAGTGTGGGCCGATTATTCGTGGGGCCGGCCGTGGGGCTGGGATCCGAAGGAGGTGTTCGCGATGAACACCTGGCTGGTCTATGCCATCCTGATCCACGTCCGCTTTGTGGTGAAGCAGCGCGGCCTCTGGACGGCGTGGCTCTCGGTCATCGGCTGCGCAATGATGGCGTTCAACTGGTGGGCCGTGAACCACTACATCACCGGGATTCACAGCTACGCTTGACGCGATGACGCGGCCGTCGACATTCAGCGGGCCTCGCGTACGCAGCGGTCGCATGCCCCTCGTGGTCGCGTGCCTGCTCGTCTCATGCGCGCTGAGTGATCGCACCGCAGGCGCTGACGATCGCGACGACGACACGCGCTGGTCACGCACATTTGATCAGCCGATCGCGGGCGTCTGGCCCTTTCCCGAACATGTGCGTTCGCCGTCGCGATTCGTCGTGGCCCTGCTCGACGGGCGCGTTCGGATCGTCGAGGGCGTGCGCGGCGAACTCGTGGGCGACGAAATTCGCGCCTTGCCGGGCGTCGCGGCGCTGCCCGGGTCGGGCGAGGGGCTGGTCATTCTGCAGGACGTGCTGACGCTGATCGCGGTGGACCTTCCATCCGCAAAGGTTCGGTGGCGGGTGGAGCTTCAGCCGCCCGGCACGCGCGACATCGATCCGGAGTGGCGGCTGCGATACGTCTCGGCCGCGTCTTTCCCGCGCGGCGTGGTCACGCTCGACTCCGCCGGCCACATCGAACTGCGCCGCCGCGAGACCGGCGAATGGATCGAGGCGCATAATCGCCCCGCGTCGCGCTATGGGAGGCTCCTCGCGCCGATTCAGGAGACCGCCGCGTCGCGAGCAGAAGCCTTGCCCTGTTGGCACCTCGCCCGTCGCGCGGGCGGCGGCGAATTGCTCCCGTTGTTCGTCGAAGACGCCGTCGCGCCGTCGCGACTGATCGCGCTGCGCGAGTGGCCGCTGCAAATCGCCGTGGATGGGCGCGGCTGGGTCGTCTGCCTGACGTCGGACCGCGTTTCGTTTTATGACCCGCGCAGCGAGACGGGCGATCGCGAGCTGCTGCTGGAGACGCCGCTGCCGCGGGCCGCCTGGGCCGCGCCGCCGATCCTCGTGGGCGAACGCGCCTGGCTGTTCGCGATCGGCGACGACGCGCAACTGCGGGCCTACGCGACATCGCGAGGCGCGGTGGAATGCGTCTGGGCGATGCCGGTCGAACCGGCCGATGACACGCGCTTGCAGCCGGGCTTCGCGAGCGACATCCTGCTCGTCGGCGGAGATCGTTTTCAGCGCATATCGCTCACGGGCGAGATCCTGGAAGCCGGCCCCGCCGCCGACCTTGACGCTCGTCGCGCCCGGTTTTTCGGCTATCGCGCGCAGGGGGCGACGCTGTACGCGCTGCGCTGATGCAAGTAGCTTGCCAACAACCTGGATCGTGGGAGCCACGCGACATGACCGCCGCCACCGCGCCTTTTCTTCTCGTCGACGCCTTCGCCGAGCGGCCCTTCACTGGCAACTCCGCGGGGGTGGTGTTGCTCGATCGCGAGCTCGAACCGCGCGCTGCGCAGGCCATCGCGCGCGAAGTGAACTCCGCCGAGACAGCCTTTGTCCGCGTCGATGGTCTTGCGGCGGATCCGATGCGTCCGATCCCGCTGCGCTGGTTCACGCCCTCGGTCGAGGTGGATTTCTGCGGCCACGCCACGATCGCCGCCGCCGCTGCGATTCACGCCGCGCGCGTTCGCGACGCCGAGGCGATCACGGCCGACGCGCCGCTGCGCTTCGAGACGCGCAGCGGCCTGCTCGAAGTTTTCGCGATGATCGAGCGCGACGCCACCGCGGCTCATCCGCTGTGGCGGTTGCGGATGCCCGAGCCGAAGTTTGAGAAGGCGCCGCTCAACGTGCTGGAGCTGGCCCGCCTGCTCGGGGCCGAACTCGATGTCGTCGATCCCGTCTTGCCGCTGGTGCGGACGCGCGACCAGGATGTGATTGTCGTCGTCAGCACGTGGCAGCGGCTGAACGAGCTGCGCCCCAACCGGAACGCCCTGCGCGATTGGTGTCAGAAGCACCGCCTGCGCGGCGTCGTCGCGACCACGACCCACACCGTCACCAAGGCAGCGCATGTCAGTTCGCGGTTCTTTGCGCCTGCCGCCGGGGTCGATGAAGATCCGGTCACCGGCAGCATGCACGGCCCGCTGGTCGCGTTTCTGGCTGCCCATGGCCGTGTGCCGGTGGAGGGCGGCGTGGCGGAGTTGAATTGTCTGCAAGGCATTCCCGGCGACCGCGGCGGCCTCGTTCGGGCCTTTCTCGACCTGCGCGAAACGCCGGCCAAGGTTGAGATCGGCGGCCGCGCCTATGTAAGCATTCAGGGCCGCGTGGTGCTGCCCTCATGAGCGCCGCTGTAAGCCGCCGCGCCGCGCGTTCCTCGTGTTGGCGGCGCATTGATTCGCGCCGTCACGGCCTGCGGCCCGCCGGACGACGAAGCCATCCCGTTGTTGGGGGAACTGATCGATCATGCTGACTGTCGGTCCCGAATTGGTCGGGCAGCGGGTGAGCCTGGTGACACGGCCGGAGTGGGGCGTGGGCGATGTACTGCGCGTGCAGCAGGTGGGCGACGCGTGGCGCGTCTCGATTCAATTCCCCACCGGCCATCGACAGCTCATGTCGCCGCCGGCGAAATTCGTCTCACCCGGACAGGCGGCGGTGAAGCGCGAGTCGGGCTGGCTCGACCAGGCGGCCGGCAGCGACCTCGACGCAAAGCTCCGCACCGTGCCCGAAGACCTACGGCTGTTCCTCGGCACGGCATTGCAGAAATTCGCGGCGTTGCTGCCGCTCTATGAGCTGAGCGACGACCCAAAAGAGCTGATTCGATGGGCGACGGTGCAGACCGGCGTGTCGCAGCCGCTGACCTATTGGACGCGTGACGAGCTGGCCGCGGCGTTCGCCGCCTTCTGCCGCGATCGCGATACGCATGTTCGCGAGGCGCTCGACCGCATCGCCAAGGCCGGCGCGCTCGACGAGGCGCGGGCGCTGCTCAAGCAAGCCGGGCCGCAGACGCTGGCGCAGGTGTTTGACATCGCGCCGCGCATCCGCGGCAGACTGTAGATTCTGGATTGGCCAAATAGCGGCCTGCGGCTCGCAGGCCGACGAAACCAGCGCCCCGCCGATCGGTCGATTTACGAGCTAAGGCTGTCCATCCGCTCGCGCGCGATCCGCGCCGATTCCGTCTCGCCGAAGCGTTCCAGGATCTGCACATAGATGCGCCATGCGTCGCGATTGTCGGGCGCAAGGCGCAGCGTCTGTTCGGCGCATTCGAGCGCTTCGGCCTTTTGGTCGAGGCGGGCGTGCAGGCCTGCCGCCAGCAGCCAACCATCCGCCATCTGCGGCGCCAGCTTCTGAGCCCGGCCGGTGAGGTCGAGCGCGGCCTTGAAGTCTTCGGTCGCGGCGAGGGCTTGCGCCTCAAGCACGAGCATCGCGGCGCTGTCGCTGCGTTTCAGAGCCGGACGGCGCAGCCACTGCAGCGCCTCGCGCGGCTGATTCTTGGCGATCAGAGCGCCGACGTACGCGGTCGCCAGCGACTCATCGACCGGCCCCTCGGCGTCGGCCAGCAGCGAGCCGAGGTGTTCGATGGCTTCGTCGGGCTTGCCGCTCCAACTGAGCAGCAGGCCGAGTTTCTCGTTCATCGCGCGCTCGTCGGCCCCCATCTTCAGGGCGGCGCGATAGCTCTTGATCGCGCGCGGCAGATCGCCCGTCGATTGATAGAGACTCGCGATCGCCGCGTGAAAGGCCGGCTCGCTGAAGAACCGTTGCTGTTCGCGCTCAAGCGTCTGCACGCCCTTCGCCGCGTCGCCCGCCGACGCCTGACACTGGGCCCACGCCGCCAGATAGTCCAGTTTGTCGGGCTCGATCGCGGCGGCCCGCTCGTAGTCGTCGGAGGCAAGGTCCCACTCGCGCTGCCGCTCGTGCAGCGTGCCGAGCAGGAACCACGCCTTCGCGGCGTCGGGCGTGTCGGTGACGAGGGCCACGAGCTGCTGTTCGGCGGTGCGAAGATCGCCGAGTGCGATGTGGACCTGGGCCTGCAACTCGCGGGCTTCGAGCCGTTGCGGGTCGAGGGCGACGGCCTCATTTGCGAGCTTCAGCGCGGCGTCGGTTCGACCGCTGCGCAGCTCGGCGGAGGCGAGCTCGACCTTCATCGTGCCGCGCTGCTCGTCCCAGGCCGAGCGAATCTCCTCTTTTCGCGTCGGCTGCGGGGCGTTGCAGGCAAGCTGAAGGGGAAGGGCCGCGAAAGTCAGCGCCGCGAATGCGACGAACCGTGCCATACGTCCCACGTCCTGGAGCAACACATCAAACTGCTTCACGGCTTGGGCTCCATCTTCGAGCTTGGCGCTGCGCCCTTGCCGCCGGAAGACGGAACAGGCGTCATGGTTTCCATCGGTCGCGTCACCGGCGCCCGCGGGGCGCTCGGCGGCGCCGAAGATTGCGGGGTTACGGATGGCTGCGGCGTCGCGCGCATCTCTGCGCGGATCTCTTCCTCCAGCTCGATCTCCGCGGCCCGCGCGTTTTCGACCATCGCGTCGGTGTTCGGCAGTCCCTGCACCGGTCGCGGCGTCTTGCCTTGCTGCTCATTCAGCATCTCGGCCAGGAACGTGCGCATCGCCGAGCCGGTCGCATGCCAGGTACGCTCGCGGACGAGCTTCTCTCGCAGCTTCACGGCGTCGAGGTGGCGCGGGTTGAGCTGGAGCGCGGCGTCGAGGTTCGAAAGCGCCTTGTCGATCTGGCCCGCCTGCAACTGCTCGACGGCGTCGCGATAGCGGGCTCCGGCGAGCTGGTCGCGGCCGCTGCCCATCAGACCGTTGCGGGCGTTCACGCGCATGCGCTCCGCGTCCTCGCTCACCGCGGCGTAGGCCTCGGCCGAGGCCGCGTCGTCGCGGAGGACATGGACCGTGAGCAGGATGATGACCTCCTCGCGCACGGTCTGATCCTGCTGCACGCCGAAGAGATTGCCCAGCACAGGCACATTTCCGACCAGCGGCACCTGACTCTTGCTGGCGTTGGAACGCTCGCGAAACAGGCCGCCGATCAGAATCGTGTGGCCGTCTTTCAGCAGGATGTTGGTCGTGGCCTCGGTGGTTTCCTGAAAGGGCAGGTTTGCCGCGGTCAGGCCGCCGTTGCTGTCTTCCGGGTGAATTTCCATCCGCACTTCGTTCTGACCGGTGACGAACGGGCGGAAGATCAGTTTCGTGCCGGTTTCGAGATATTCGACGCTTTGGACGGCGGCGGTCTCGGTCACGGTGGTGGTCAGATAGCCGTCGCGCCGGCCGACGATCACTTCGCCGCGCTGCTTGTTAAGCGTCAACATCTTGGGGTTGGCCATGATGGTGACGTCGGTGATCTGCTCCAGGGCGCGAATGAAGAAGCCGAGCTGATCCTTGACGATGCCGAAGGTGAATCCGCCGCCCGGCACGCGATCGTTGAAGTCGGTGCGGAGGGTGCTGGAGAAGTTGTCCAGCCGGTCAAAGGGCAGCGCGCCGACCGCCAGATCGGTCACGCCCGGGCTGGTGGCGTTGAGCATTTGCAGGTCGATGCCGCCCAGCGTGTTGAAGTCGATGCCCAGTGCATTCTGTTCGTTGAGGGTCGCGCGCAGGATGGTCGCCTCGACCAGGACCTGAGGCGGTCGCTGATCAAATTCCGCCAGCGCCCGCTCGATGACGGCGAGCCGCTTTTTGGAGGCGACGACCACCAGGATCTCACGTCCCGCCGGCGCGAAGCCGCCCGCCGACTCCTTGTCGGATTCGATGCCCTCTTTGGGCTCGGCGGTGCGCGTGATCATGGCGGATGTGTCGAGCAGCGGCTTGACGAACTCTTCGGCCTGAATTGCGGTAACGTAGTTGAGCGTGAAGACGCGCGTCTCCAGTTCGTCGGCCTCGGCGCTCTTTTTGTCGCCGTCGGCGCCGCCGGCGGGCCCGGCGCCGTCGCGGCGGGGGAAGACAAACGTGATCCCGTCGCGGACTTCATAGACGAGGTTGTTGGAGCGAAGGATTGCGTTGAGCGATTCCTCGAACGTCACCTGCCGCAGCACAAGGCTGACGGTGCCGGTGACGCCGTTCTCAATGACGATGTTGCGGTCGCTCTCCTCGCTCAGGAGTTCGAGTGCGTCGAAGATCGCGACCTCACGCAGCCGCACGTCCATTCGCCCGCCGGCGCGCATCTCGATGCGGTCGTCGCTCAGGTCAGATTGGGTCGGCGGGAGCTGCGCAATGCGGGCCGTGTCCTCCGGCGTCGCCTGGGTGATGAGCAGGGGGATGAAGGCGCAGATCAGGGTGAACATGAGAGGGGTTATCGGCAGGGGGGGCCGGCGCAGCACCTGCTCAGCGGCAGAATCCGCGCTGAATCGGCAGCTTTCGCGCTCTCAGGAGAGCGGGGCGGGGCAGCGCAGGGGTAAACCGGCGGGAATCCCGGCCCGAGGCAGCGCTTTAGGCGGGCGGGTTGGCGGGCTTCGGGCGGGTCCACAGCCCCGTCAGCGGGCGCACCAGGCGGTTCTTGAGCGCGGTCCAGATCGCCGGAGCGCGCGGGCCCGAATTGAAATCTGCCACCAGGATCGAGACGTCGTCGTGGCCGCTCTTGGCCGACCAGCTTTGCACCGCGCCCGCCAGCCGCGCGACGGTCTCCTTGGGCGGTTGCTTCATCGAGTCCTGCAGCAACGCGCGAAGGCGGTTTTCGCCGAACTGCTCGCCGCTGGCGCTGGGCGCTTCCAGCACGCCGTCGGTGATCAGCACCAGCCGGTCTCCCGGCGAGACGCGGAAAGTCCGGCGGCGGAAGCGTGTTCGCGGATCGGCGGAAAGGGGCAGATCGAAGAGCTGCGAGCCTTCCTGCGCGGCGGCGGGCTGAACGCAGGCCCACTTCGACTCGTTTGCACGGCAGTACCAGGCGTGCGGATGGCCGGCGTAGCTGATGGAAACCGAGCGCGAGGGCGCGTAGTAGGTGACGACGACCGCGGTCGTAAAGAGCCCGTCGCCTTCGCTCAGCTCGGTGTTGAGCTTGGACAGCAGAATGCGCTGGTCCGGCGAGTTCATATGGCGGCGCAGCATGCGGTGCAGGGCCTGGCTTAACTTCGCCACGCGCTCGCCGTGGCCCGCTACGTCCGCCAAACTCATGCGCGAAAGCAAACCCGACCCGCAGACCGATAGATAATGTACGTCGCCGCCGCGCCCCCCGTCGCTCGGGTAGGAGCGGAGCCAGCCGTTCACGCCCGGCAGTTCGAAGGGCGTGTCGATGGGCCGATTGCCGCCCCAGACCTCGTTGCACACGAGAACGGGCGGCGCCGGCTGAGCGACCGTTGCTGATGTCGGCGGCGCGGTATGTGGTTGCTGCGTTGCTGTCATGTTTTTTTGGAACCACGCGTCGCGGACGAGCGACCAAAAAGCCGGCAAGCCGGGCTGGTTCGCACGCCGCAAGGTCCTAGTTGTTTGAGCCGCGAGACCTCTTTATCATACTTATCTTATGAAGACTCTCATCGGGCCAGCTGCCGCCGCCCCCTCCAATTCGATGAGTTCCCGAGCCGCAAGTTTCTCGTGGATCGGTAAATCGATTGGCGTGATGACCTTTGTCTTGTTGATGATCATCGCGGCCCAGCCGCAGATGAAGATCATCCTCCCGGACACCCCCGTTCCGCAGACGCTGCAATCGCTGGTGGCGATTTTGGCGGGTGCGACGCTGGGCGGCCGGCTCGGAATGGTCAGCATGGCGCTGTACCTGGCGCTCGGCACGATGTTCGAGCCGGTCTTCGTCCGCGGAACCGGCGCGCTGTGGGGCATCACGGGCGGCTATTTGGTCGGCTTCCTCATCTGTCAGCCGATCGTCGGCATGCTCACGCATGTCGTCTCCGAGCAGCCGCGCGACTCGATCTGCCGCATCTTTCTGGCGGGCGTGGTCGGTCATGGCGTGGTCCTGGGGTGCGGGTTCGCCGGCATGTGGGCGGCCTTCGATGGCAACGCGACCCGTGCGTTTGAGCTGGGTGTGCTGCCCTTCGTCGTCAGCACTTTCCTGAAGATCGCCGTTCTGATGATCGTCGGAGCGCCGATTCACGCCGCCCTGCGAACGCAGTTCGATCCGGCCCGCTGACAGCGGACCGCCTCGATCCGCCGATCGCTGGCTCACAAAAATACGTCAGGCGTGCCGAACCGATCGGCACGCCTTCTTTATTGCGCACCGGGTGATGCACCGGATTCGGGAAACGGGGAAGAATCGGCCGCGACCGCTTGCGCCAGGGCGCCGGAGTGGCAAGTGCTTTCGCACAACTGCGAGCGGCAGCGCCCCCGTCGTTCTGTTGACGAAGAAATGAGGAAATAAAAAATGGTCCGGGGGTCGGAAGATGCGGGGGGGACATCTTGCTCGACGCGCTCCGGACCGAAGTCGTTGCGACCTTTATTCAGATTTCATTAAGACATTTGGAGTATATCTACTGAGTCACTCATGGCAAGTGTCCGCCGCAAAAATGGGTGAAAACCCGAATGACTTCGGCCGCCGCGAGTGCCGTTTCCGGTCACTTGCACCACCGATCCAGCCACGCCAAAACCGTCTCGTGCCATTGGATGCTGTTCTGCGGCTTGAGCACCCAGTGGTTCTCGTCCGGGAAATAGAGGAACTGGCTCGGAATGCCTTTGCGCTGCAGCGCCGTGAAGGTCGACATCCCCTGCGTATCGACCACGCGGAAATCCTGACCGCCGTGAATGACCAGCATCGGCGTCTTCCAGTTTTTCACAAAGTCGATCGGGTTGTGCTTCGTGTAATTCTCGGGCTTCTCCCACGGCGTGCCGCCATGCTCCCACTCGGGGAACCATAGCTCTTCGGTGTCGTAGTAAGCCATCCGCTCGTCGATGTTTCCGTCGTGGTTGACGAGGCAGCGGAAGCGGTCGCTCCAGTTGCCGGCGATCCAGTTGATCATGAACCCGCCGAACGAAGCGCCCAGCGCGGCGACGCGCTCGCCGTCCATCCACGGGTACTTCTTCAGCGCCGCATCGAGCCCCTTCTGCAGATCCTCGAGCGGCCGATCGCCCCAGTGGCCGTTGATCGCGTCGGTGAAGGCTTGGCCATAGCCGGTCGAGGCGTGGAAATCGATCATCACCGCCGCGTAACCGCGACCGGCGTAGGCCTGCGGGTTCCAGCGATAGTGGAAGTCGTTGCCAAAGGACCCTTGCGGGCCGCCATGAATGAGGAAGGCGACCGGGTACTTCTTGTTCGCGTCGAAATCGACCGGCTTCACGCAGTAGCCGTAGACCGTTTCATCGTTCCAGCCTTTGAAAGTGAACTGCTCCGGCTCACCCATGCGACAGGCGGCCACCTTGGCGGCGTTGAGCGCGGTGATCGGCTGGCCGTTGCCGTCGGCGGACCCGGCGAGATAAAGCTCGGCGGGGCTGCGCAGGTGGTGCATCGCGTAGACGACATTGGTCCCGGCCAACGTGACCGCGGCGACGTGCCCCTCCTTCGTGACCTGTTTCACTTCGCCATTGGCGGCGCTGACGGCAAAAAGCGGATGCTGGCCGAGGTGGTCGGCATGGGTGTAGACCGTCGCGCCGTCTTTCGACCATGCCACGCCGCTCGCCGAGCGATCCCACGCCTCGGTGAGCATGCGCATCTTGCCGCTGGGCCAGTCCATCAGCGCGATGCGCTGCCGATCGGACTCGTAGCCGGGGCGGACCATCGCGAGAAACGCGAGCGTCTTGCCGTCCGGCGAGAAGGTCGGCTGCGCGAGTAGCGCCTCGTTTTCGGGGGTGAGGTTCTTCGGCGCGGCGCTGCCGTCGGCGGGCACGAGCCAAAGATCGAAATCGGTCTTCCAGGCTTCTTCGCGGCCGACGTTGCGACAGGCGAAGACGACGCTCTTGCCGTCGGGCGTCCAGGTGTAGTCCTCGCCGCCGCCGAAGGGCTTGCCGGGGCAATCGGCGTCGATGCCCTTCATCAGCGCGGTCGGCGCACCGCCGGCGACGGGCACGACGTAAATGTGGGAGCGTCGGCCGTCTTTCCAGGTATCCCAGTGACGGAAAAAGAGCTTGTCGTAGAGCTTGCCGGTGCTCTTTTTCTTGGCGTCGGCGTCGAGCCGTTCCTTTGTCTTGGCCGGGCTGCTCTCCTCGGGAAAGACTTCCATGCTGACGATCAGACGCGTGCCGTCGGGCGAGAGTTTGAAGCTGCCCACATCGAGCGGCAGGTCGGTGATCTGCGCGGCTTCGCCGCCATCGAGCGGGAGCCGCCAGACCTGCTCGCTGCCCGAGCGGCTGGAGAGGAAGAAGATCGACTTGCCGTCGGGCGCCCAGGCGGGGTCGTGGCTGTTGGAAGTGTGGCGGGTGAGCTGGCGCGGCGTCGCGTTCGGGCGCGATTCCACCAGCCAGATGTTGGTGCGGCCTTTGTTGGCCTCGACATCGGTCACACGCACGTTAAACGCGATGAGGCCGCCGTCGGGCGAGGCCGCCGGCCCGCTGATGCGGTCCATCGCGAGCATGTCGTGAATCGAGAAGGGGTGCGTCTCGCCGGCTGCGACGGCGCTCACGGAGATCGGGGCGGCGGTCATGCAGAGTCCTTGGGCCAGGGCGAACAGGGATGTCAGCAGAGGTCGGCGGGGTTTCGATAAACGGTGCATCGCGTGCAATTCCTCCGGGATATTGGGCGCTCGCGGACCGGGCAAGCGCTGCGCGGGGCAGGGTACCGCATTCATGCAGACGGGGCGAAAGCCGCCCGCCGTTCAATACCGGTCGAAAAAGTCGACCGCGAAATGACGCGGGTGCGCCGCGGCGCTGGGGCAGCGCTGGGGAGGCGTTGGTCGGCGGCCTGCTGACGCACACGGCCGGCGCGGCCAACGGCGCGGGCGGCTGCAGCGTAGCGGGCTTCACGCCGTTGGGGCTGATGCTCGCATTGGCGAGCGCGCGTGCCGCGCCGTTCAGGCTGTCCATCGGGTTCGCCGCGCAGGGGGTGCGCGGCGAACTTCGCTTCCCCTGGCTTTCACACTCGAACGAAAGCACCTGCCGATCAAAGGGGTGTGCGCGCTTCGCTCGCGGGGCGCGCTCGAACACCAGGACAGGATCAAAGGATGCCCGAAATGCGGAAGAGCAGGATCGAGAACTGTGGTCGCGCATCGTCTGCGCGAATGACGCTGCGCCATATGGCGACATTCGCGACGGCATGGCTGATGGCCGGCGGCTCGACTGCGCTGGGTGCGACGTTCACCGTCAGCAAAACCAACGACGAGAACGATGGGGCCGGCAACGGCTATTCGCTGCGCGAGGCGATCATCAACGCCAACGCGAGTGTCGGCGCTGACGTGATCAACTTCTCAATCACCGGCACGATCACGCTGACGGCGGATCTGCCCGCGATCACCGAGAGTTGCGAGATCAATGGTCCGGGCGCGGTGTCGCTGACCGTCAGCGGCAACAACCTCTACCGTCCGTTCTTCATTGCGGCCGGCTCGGTGACCATTCGCGATATCGCGATCGGCAACGGCCGCGCCAAGGGCGGCGACGGCGCCATGTCGGGCAATAGCGGCGGCGGCGGCGCAGCGGCGGGCATGGGCGGCGCCGTCTTCGTCAATTCGAGCACGACTTTCCGCGCCGAAGACGTCATATTCATTGGAAATCAGGCCGATGGCGGGGTGGGCGGTTCGTCGGGAGTCAGCGGCGCGACCGGTGGCGGCGGCGGCGGCGGGTTTGGCGGCGACGGCAGCCAAGGCAGCAGCGCCGGCTCCGACTTCCCCGGCGGCACCGGCGGCATCAGCGGAACTCTCACTGGAGTCCCCGGCAGCGGCTCTCCCAATAGCAGCACTGCCGGTGGCAATGGCTCCGAAGGGGGAGCTGGTGGTGGTGGTGGTGTCTGGTCCTCCGCGATGTTGAGCGGTACTGCCGGCGGCACAGGTGGATATGCGGCGGGCGGCGGCGGCGGCGGCGTCGGTAATCCCAACGGCGGCGCGGGCGGCAACGGCGGCTTTGGCGGCGGCGGTGGTGGGGGTGGCCAGACCTACAGCGGCGGCGGCAGCGGCGGATCAGCCGGTGCCGGCGGCACGCACGGCGGCAACGGCGGCGCGGGTGGCCCCGCTAGCAATAGCGCGAGCGGCGGCGGCGGCGGCGGGGCGGGCCTCGGCGGCGCGATCTTCGTCCGCAACTCCGGCTTCATCTACCTCATTCGCTGCACCTTCTACTCCAACTCCGCCGAAGGCGGCAGCGGCGGCGCCGGCGCGCCGACGGGCGGCGCAGGCCAGGGCAAGGGCGGGGCGATCTACTCCGAAGCCGCGCTGGGCGGCGGAGCGGCGGCCACCATCTATGGCACCGGCGGAACCGCCAACAGCGCGTCAGATCAGGCCGGCATCGCTTTTGACAATCACAATGTCTACAACGAGATTGGCGGCATGATCGCGGTGGCCAGCATCAACCGCGTCGACTCGACACCCACCAACGCAAGCTCGGTGCAGTTTGCCGTGGTGTTCAGTGACTCCGTCGTCGGCGTCGATGCGAGCGACTTTGTGCTCACTACCAGCGGCGTCACCGGCGCGAGCATCAGCGGCGTCAGCGGTAGCGGGTCGGCTTACACCGTCACCGTCAACACAGGCACGGGCAACGGCACCATCCGCCTCGATCTCGTGGACGACAACTCCATCACCGACGGCGCGAGTATGGACCTGGGCGGCCCCGGCAGCATGGATGGCAGCTTCGACAATGGGCAGCTTTATTCGGTCGACAAGACCGCTCCGACGGTGTCGAGCGTCGCGACCACCCCCACGATCGGCTCGGTCACGAACGCAGCGACCATTCAGATCGATGTCACCATGTCGGAAAGCGTGAGCGGATTCGCCGACGGTGACGTCACTGCGACCACCGGTGGCAGCGCCACGGTCGGCAGCATCGCCGTCACGGCGGTCAGCTCCACCGTCCTGCGTGCGACGCTCAGCGGAGTCGCTGGGAGCGGCACGCTAAGCGTCTCGCTGGGAGCGGGGGCCGTGACCGATGCGGTCGGCAACGCGAATGCCGCCGCGACGATTCTCAGCACGACGCTCGACAACTCCGCGCCGACCGTCGCGTCGATCACGCCCGTGACCGCGACGCCGACCAATGCCGACAGCGTGGCCTTCACGGTCGAGTTCAGCGAGGCGGTAAGCGGTTTCGACAGCGCCGCCGATGTCGCGGCCAACTTCACCAACTCGGTGAATGCCGGCGCGGCGACGATCGCGGCCGTTTCGGCCACGACCTATACGGTGACGGTACCGAGCGTTGTCGGCGACGGGACGATTTCGCTGTCGGTGAATGCGGCGGCGGCCACGGACGCCTCGGGCAACGCCAACGTCGCAGGCGGGCCGAGCGGCACGATCACGATCGACAACACGCCGCCCGCGGCGAACGTGTTTGCATCGATCTTCAGCGACATCGGCGACGCGACATCCGCGTTTTTCACGATCATCGCGAACGAGGAGATTACCGGCCTCGCGAGCAATGAGATCACCGTCAACCACACCGGCACCGCGTCGACCGGCGTGACCCTGACCGCGCCGACCACGCAGAGCTACTCGGTGGAGGTCACGGGCCTGAGCGGCAGCGGCAGCTTTTCGATCACGATCGCGGCCGGCGTGCTGACCGATCTGGCCGGCAACGCGTTGGCTGTGGGCGGCACCAGCGCATCGATCAGCCGAACGCCAACCGCCCCGACCAACGGCAACGCCAACACCAGCAACGCCAACGACAACGCCGCCGCCGGCAACGGCAACGCAAACACCGGCGGCGGCGTCGCCAACGCCAATGGATCGGGCGGCACGACCAACGCCAACGCCAACACCGGAGTCGAACCGGTCGCGAACACAAACAGCGGCGTGCCGGTCGATGGCGCGGGCACCGACGACGGCGGCGATGCACCGCCTCCGGTCTGCGGCGTCGGCGCTTGTGGCGTGACGGGCTTCGCTCCGCTCGGGCTGATGCTCTGCATGATGAGCCTTCGCAGCCGCACCTTGCGACGAGCCATGTTGCTCGACGTTCGCTGATTCGCTTTTCGCTGAAATCCGGATCGATCTGGCACGCCCCGGCTCCAACAAGCCGGGGCGTGCTGTGTTGTCGGGAACGCGACAACCGCACGCGGGCCGCTTCGCGACTACACTCATCCTTCTATGCCCACGGCCGCGGATCAACGTCGCAACCCGCGCGAAACGGGCAAGCATCGCGCGCCGGCGCAGTCCGCCAACAAGACCGCCGGCGACCTTTCCCGCAGCGCGGCCGAAAAGCTGGACGCCCGCAGCAACGGCGACGTCTCCTGGCTCACGATCCGCGGCGCCGCGGGCAACAACCTCCGCAATATCGACGTCGCCTTTCCGCTGGCCCGCTTCGTCTGCGTGACAGGCGTTTCGGGTTCGGGCAAGAGCACGCTCGTCAACGAGATCCTCTACTCCGCCCTCGCCCGTGATCTGAACGGCGCCACGACCGAAGTGCCGGGCAAACACGCCGGCATCGACGGCCTTGAGCATCTCGACAAAATCATCGCCATCGACCAGACGCCCATCGGCCGTACGCCGCGCAGCAACCCTGCCACCTACATCAAGCTCTTCGACGAAATCCGCACGCTCTTCACCAAGCTGCCCGACTCAAAGCTGCGCGGCTACAAGCCCGGCCGCTTCAGCTTCAACGTGTCGATGAGCAAGGGCGGCGGACGCTGCGAAGCCTGCGAGGGCAACGGCGCGAACAAGATCGAGATGGACTTTCTGGCCGACGTTTGGGTGACTTGCGCCGTCTGCGCCGGGCGACGCTTCACCAGCGAGACGTTGCGCGTGGCCTATAAGGGCCGCTCGATCGCCGATGTGCTTGAGATGGATGTGCAGCAGGCGCTCGAACATTTCGAAAACGTGCCGCGCATCCGCGCCATGCTGCAGACGCTGCACGACGTCGGCCTCGATTACATCAAGCTCGGCCAGGCCAGCCCGACGCTCTCCGGCGGCGAGGCGCAGCGCATCAAGCTGGCCCGCGAACTGGTGAAAAAGCCCACCGGCCGCACGATCTACGTCCTCGACGAGCCGACCACCGGCCTGCACTTCGAAGACGTTCGCCGACTGCTCACCGTCCTGCACGGGTTCGTCGACGCCGGCAACAGCGTGGTCGTCATCGAGCACAACCTCGACGTGGTGAAGACCGCCGACTGGGTCATCGACCTCGGGCCCGAGGGCGGCGCCGGCGGCGGAACGGTCGTCTGCGCGGGTACTCCCGAAGAACTGGCGGCTCACCCGATTTCGGAGACCGGCAAGGCCCTGCGCGAAGTGCTCACGCCGCCCCGCGAACGAGCAGCGACCGGCGCCGAAATCGCCCGCGCCGCCGCGCTTACCGCGAAGCGCAACGGCGAGCAGCGCGAGCGCATCCGCGCCAGCGCCGAACGGGCCATTTCCGTCCGCGGCGCCCGCGAGCACAACCTCAAAGACGTCACCGTCGAATTCCCGCGCAACGCAATGACCGTCTGCACCGGCGTCTCCGGCTCGGGCAAGACCAGCTTCGCGATCGACACGGTCTTCGCCGAAGGCTATCGCCGCTACGTCGAGTCGCTTTCGGCCTATGCCCGGCAATTCCTCGGGCAATTGCAGAAGCCGCGCGTCGAGCAGGTCAGCGGCCTCTCGCCCGCGATCTGCATCGAGCAGAAAACGACCAGCCGCAGCCCGCGCTCAACGGTCGGCACCGTCACCGAAATTTACGACTACATGCGCGTCCTTTGGGCACGGCTCGGCCAGGCCCATTGCGTGAAGTGCGGCGGCGAAGTGGGAGCGCAGACGGTCGACGAGATCCTGGCGCAGATCATGGCGCTCGAGGAGAACAGCCCGGTGATCGTGCTCGCCCCGCTCAAGCTGGGCGACGGCGAATCGTGGGCCGGCGTCATCGCCCGGCTCAAGTCGTCCGGTTATCAGCGCGTCCGCGTCGACGGCGAATTGAGCGACGTGGCCCGCGCCGCGGCGCTCGACGCCCGCCGCAAGCATCGCGTCGAGGTCGTGGTCGATCGCACCGTGATCAAGCAGGCCGCCAGACCGCGCATCACCGAAAGCGTCGAACACGCTCTCGCCCTGGGCGGCGGGGTGATGACGCTGCTGATCGAGGCGTTTGAGACAGTCGAGCAAGCGGAAGCGCCGGCGACCGAAGCGCGGCCCCATCGCGACGCGGCGCTGAGCGACGAAGCGACGAATGCGCAAGCCGGCCTCGAGGAAAAGACGCCCGCCGAATCGACCATCCGTCGTCGCCCGCAGCGAGAGATGCGCTTCTCGCAGCGCCGCGCCTGTGCCAAGTGCGGCATCAGCTACGAAGAGCTCGGTCCCCACCAGTTCAGCTTCAACTCGCAACTCGGCTGGTGCGAGACCTGCGAAGGGCTCGGCGTGCAGCGCGGCGCGCCCGCGTCGCAACTGATCGCCCGACCCGACAAATCAATCCTCGGCGGCGCGATCGCCGGCTGGGGCAGCATCGAGCGCGGCAGCACCTTTGCAAAAATGCTGACCGCGCTGTGCCTGCATCTCGACGTCGACGTCGATACGCCGCTGCGCGATTGGCCCGCCGCCGCGCAGCAGACGCTGCTCTTCGGCACGCCCCCCGGCACATGGATCAGCTCCGGCAAGACCTTCCCCGGCGTCCGCTTCGGTTGGCGCGGCTTCTTCCCCACGATCGACGCCGCCACGCGCAATAGTTGGGAGCTGCGTCACAAGCTGCATCAGGTCGTCACCGAGATTCCCTGCACCACCTGTCGCGGCGGCCGCCTGCGCCCCGACGCCGCCGCCGCGAAGCTGAGCGGCCGCACGATTGTCGACGTCTGCGATTGGCCGCTGGAGCAGGTTGCGGAGTTCTTCGCCAAGCTGCGTCTCGACGCGCGCGAAAAGCGCATCGCCGGCGAGCTGCTGCTCGAGATTCGCCACCGCCTGCAATTCCTGCTCGACGTCGGCCTCGAATATCTGCATCTGCACCGCGCCGCGCCGACCCTCAGCGGCGGCGAAGCGCAGCGCATCCGCCTCGCTTCGCAAATCGGCAGCGGCCTCACCGGCGTGCTCTACGTTCTCGATGAGCCGACCATCGGCCTGCACCCGCGCGACAACGCGCGGCTCATCGCCGCCCTGCGAAAACTCCGCGGCCTCGGAAACACGTTGCTTCTGGTCGAACACGACCGCGAGGTCATCGCATCCGCCGATCGCGTCATCGACTTCGGCCCGGCGGCAGGCCGCGGCGGCGGATATGTCGTCGCGAATGATGCGCCCGCCGCGCTGCGAAGCGCCGCCGCACCCGCCGCGAGGCCGCCCGCGCCCGTCGACGGCGAAGATTCGATGCAGTCGCTGACGCGCGGTTACCTGAGCGGCGCTCTGGCCATCCCCGTGCCCAGCAATCGCCGCCCGACGCACTGGCCCGATTGGCCGGCCATCGAAGCCGAGCGCGACTCAACCGCCTCCAACCGCCGCTCGCGCAAGGCGCTGGCCGCCGAGCCGCCCGCAAATGCCGCCACGACCGAATGGCTCACGATCCACGGCGCGCGCCACAACAACCTGAAAGAGCTGACCGTCCCGTTCCCCCTGGCGCGATTCATCTGCGTGACGGGCGTCTCCGGCTCCGGCAAGAGCTCACTGATCAACGACATCCTCTGGCCCGCGCTGGCCAACAAGCTCAATCGCGCCTCGCTCACGCCCGGCGCACACCACTCGATCAGCGGCCTCAAGCGAATCGACAAGGTCATCAACGTCGATCAGGACCCGATCGGATTCACCCCCGCCAGCAACCCGGCCACCTACACCGGTGCGTTCGACCTCATCCGCGAGCTCTTCGCCCGCCTGCCCGAGAGCAAGGTCCGCGGCTACACCGCCAACAAATTCAGCTTCAACCGCCCCGGCGGCCGCTGCGAAGCCTGCGAGGGCAACGGCCAGAAAAAGATCGAAATGCACTTCATGGCCGACGTCTGGGTCGAGTGCGAAACCTGCCGCGGCCGGCGCTACACGCTCGAAACGCTCGAAGTGAAATTCAAGGGCAAGTCGATCGCCGACGTGCTGGAGCTCTCCGCGCGCGAGGCATTGGAGCTGTTCAGCAGCGTGCCCAAGGTGCGGCGCCTGTTGCAGACGCTGGTCGACGTCGGCCTCGACTATGTGCCGCTCGGCCAATCCGCGGCGACGCTCTCCGGCGGCGAGGCGCAGCGCGTCAAGCTGGCCACCGAACTGGGCAAGCCCGACACCGGTCAGACGCTCTATCTGCTCGACGAGCCGACCACGGGCCTGCATTTCGACGATATCCGCAAGCTGCTCGACGTCATGCAGCGGCTCGTCGATCTCGGCAATACGGTGGTCGTCGTCGAACACAATCTCGATGTGATCAAGTGCGCCGACTGGCTGATCGAGCTCGGCCCCGAAGCCGGAGCCGCCGGCGGACATCTCATCGCGCTCGGCTCGCCCGAAGACCTCATCAACGGCGAAGCAGCATCGCGGTGCCACTGCTCTGTGAGCAGTGGTCTTGGGAAGCGGGCAGTCGTGCAGTCTGCGAAAAATGTCGCCGACCCCGCGACCCACACCGCCCGCGCCCTCCAACCGGTTTTGGCCGAGAGCCCCAAGATCGAGCGCAAAGCACACGACCGCAAAGCCCTCGCCGCCCAACAACTCGCCGACGAAAAAGCCGGCTTCGGCAGCGTCGGCAAAGAAGTGAAAGCCCCGTGGCAGATCGATGGCCGCGCCTGGCACCTGAACGGCCGCCGCAGCCGCACCGACAAACCCGTCCGCTGGGAAGCGGCCGCGCTGGAGTTCGTCCTCGAAACAGTGCAGAAGTCGGGCGCCTTCGCGCCGACCGATTGGAACAACCGCGCCAGCGTCGAGATCACCGCCCCCGACGCGCCGCAGTGGTTCCTTCACGCCCTCACCGGCGGCGAATGGCTGATCGAGTGTTACTTCCGCGTTCCGCCGGGCACGTTTCAAGCGGTCCGGCTCAATGCGGAGCTCGGCCTGAAAACGCTGGATCAGCGCGACGATCTACAGACCTACGGCAGCTTCCCGCGCGTCGATGTCCGCGAACGTCAGGACGGCCTCGACGCGGTCGTGGTCTACGTCCACGACAAAGCCGAAATCGACACGCCCGCCTTCCGTCGCTTCGTGAAGCAGGCCGCGAAGGCCTATTTCGATTCGTTCGCGTGAATTGTGACCGCCGGGCGAGGCCCGCCTTAGATGGTCACTTCGCCGCCGTCGGGATTGCTGTGGATCAGCCACGCCCCGCCCTTACGGAACGACTCGGTGGTGGCGAGCGTGTCCTCCATGAACTGAAGGTAGACGCACTTGCCGGCGACCACGCGCGCGTAGACGGCGAAGGGCGAGGTCACCTGTTTGCCCAGCGTCGTGGAGCGATAGGTGAAGCGGCCGAACATTGCCGCGTGTTCGCCGTCGCCAAAGACCGCGTCGGGCTCGAACGCTTCGATGCTCCAGTACCGCGCCACGCGCTTGAATGTGTCCACGATGGCCTGCGGCCCGTGCCGCGTTCCGCACCACGGCATCACCGATTTGAGCATCGCGTTGTCGTGGTTCAGTGACACGTAGGTGACGTCCGGCGCAGTCCACGCGCGGACGTGGTCGATGTCCGTCGGGTTGTCGAGGATGGCCTTCATCACCCGCATCGCGGCGCTCGCAGGCACCCCGGCTACTTCCTGTTGCACGCTCTTCATTGTTTGCTCCGAAAGAATTTAGAGTTCGGTTCGACCCCCGCGGCAGCGCGTTTTCCGCAATCCAACGTAGAGAATCGATGATCACCCGCGCGGCCCGCTTTCATTCCTCGCCGTTGCCTCGATTACAAACGCCCTGAGTTCGGCGAGCTTTCCGTCGCGAATGCGCCAGACGTCGCAGTAGGTGGAATGCACGACCCTCCCGGTTGCATCCTTCAGGCGGATGTCGCCTAGCGCCGTGACGAAGTCGTCCTCCGCGATCAGGTGCGTAACGGTGAACTTCGGCGGTGCCAGGTAAGCCGTTCGCATGTACTCGCGCACGGCCTCCTTCCCCATCAGCGTCTGTTCGCCAACCAATGTCCATTGCACGTCGTCGGTGCAGTGCGAGAGAAACCCTTCGTTGTCACCGGCGGTCACGGCCGCGTTAGCCCGATTGAGGATGGCCTTGTTCAGATTCGACAGGGGAAGGTCCCTCCAGTGACCGCTTCATCACACCCCAGACGCCCGCCACATGGTCATGTGACAGGCGTCTGGATTCGCGCGCTACTAAACGCGCGCTACTTCCAGCCGATCGAGCTGGGTTTCCCGACCAGTCTTCACCACGCTCTGCGCCTTGTCGTAGCTCTCCGTCAGCGCTCGGTAACGTGGGGTGACGTGTTCGACCAGGATCTCCGCGAAGTCCATCGCGTCGGGCCGGTTCCATGTTCCCATGATCTCGCCGAGCAGCCCATTCATGTCGATCGGGATCGCGCCCGCCTGCGTGAGACGTGCAACCGTGAGGTCGGTCGACATCTTGCTCCAGTTGCCCGAGGCGTCCACGATGCAGAACACCTTGTATCCGGCGGCGAGGGCGCTCAGCGCCGGGAACGCCATGCAAGTGCTCGTCAGGGTGCCGGCGATGAGGAGCGTTTTGCGTCCGGTCTTCTCGATGGCCTGGACCCACTTGGGGTTGTCCCACGCGTTGATCTGGCCCGTCCTCGGAATGTAAACCGCGTTGGGGTTGTATTGATGGATTTCGGGAATCAATGGCCCGTTCGGCCCGTCGGGGACCGACGCCGTGGTAAACGTGGGGAGCTTGGCGAGATAGGACACCTTGGCGAGCGCGGTTACGTGAGAGCGAAGCACGGGCTGGTCGATGTCGCGCACCAGTTGGAACAGTCCGCTCTGATGGTCGATCAGCAGCATGACGGCGTCCGCGGGGTCGATCATGGTCTTAATGGTCTTGCTCATCGGAAATGGTCTCCTATGGGGTTGTAATCAAACGGGCTCACGTGGAAATGTTCGCGGTGAAGCTTTCCATACTCGGGCTCCGTTGCGGCCGAGGTTTCGGCTCACACCCGTACTGAGCGTGACGGCGGGTCACTGCGCGTCGAGTGTGCGAGATCGGCGCCGCTCGTGGTAAGCTCGACGTTCGTGAAACAGCAGAGCACCACCATCGCTGTTCAGGGGTATCTCGATGAACTCGCCGGTCTCAGGGGGGATTCGCCGGCCGAGCCCGTGGTCCGAGTTCTTCTCGCCCGATCAGTCGGACGTCTGGAGCTGCTGTGCGGGGCACTGTTGTTCCGCAGTTATCCCCGCCTCACCCGGCCGCCATTAAATCTTCAAACCGAGGACATGCTGGGTGCCGTCGTCGAGCGACTTTTGAAAGCAATGCAGGGGGTACGGCCCGGAAACGTACGCCAGTTTTTTGCCATCGCGAATCAGCACATGCGCTGGGAACTGAATGACCTGGCCCGCCGCTTAGACGAACAACCGCCGGCGGCGCTGCTCCATGAAGGACACGCGGCCCCTCCGCAATCCTCCGGATCTCAAATCAGCCCTGTCGCTCGGCGGCTGTTTCAGGCGATCGACGACCTGCCCGAAGAGGAGCGCGAAGCATTCAGTCTCATACGCATCCAAGGCATGACACGCAGCGAAGCCGCGGAGATCCTTGATGTTTCGGTGAAGACCGTCCAGAGGCGAGTGAACCGCGCAGTCCTTCTCCTCAGTGAGACGGTCGGCGACCTTCGTCCCATGGACTCGCCGACAAGCGAGCCGTGAACCGCAACCGGTGGAGCTTCCATGTCGGTGGACGACTCACGAATTCAGTCGATACTGGAGGAGATTCTGGACTCCGACCTGACGGCCGAGGAAGCCTGTCGCGAGTATCCGGATCTCCTGCCCGAAGTCCGAGAGCGGCTCGCACGGGCGCGCGCCTTAGAAGACCATCTGGAGACGGTCATGGCGCTGGAGGATCTCCGCCCAGGTCGACCAGCGCGGTGGCGGCGGCCCGCAAACGAGCTTCCGCAGTTGCCGGGCTACCACATCGAAGGTGTCGTAGGAACCGGGGGTATGGGGATCGTCTATCGGGGGCGCCACCTGACGCTCAAGCGGCCCGTCGCGATCAAAATGCTGCTCGCTGGTCGATATGCCGGGCGACTCGAATTAGAGCGATTCAAGCGCGAAGCGGAGTCGATCGCAGCCCTCCGCCACCCGAACATCGTGCAGGTGTTCGACGCGGGCGAGTGCGACGGTCACCCCTATTTCGTGATGGAGTTGGTCGAAGGCGGTAGCCTCGCGCAACAACTCGACCGGTACCCGCGCTCATCCCGGGAAGCCGCGGTCTGTATCGCCGTGCTCGCACGAGCGATTCACGCCGCGCACGCCGGCGGCATCATGCACCGCGACCTCAAACCGGGAAACATCCTGATAGCGGCCGACGGCACCTTGAAGATCGCTGATTTCGGCCTGGCCCGCCGCTCGGAGCGTTCGGACGAAAGATCGGCCATCACCATCGCCGGCACCCATCTGGGCACACCGAGCTACATGTCGCCTGAGCAGGCCTCGGGCGCCGCGTCCGAGTTCTGTCCCCTGATCGATGTTTACGCCCTTGGAGCGATCCTTTACGAAATGTTGACTGGGCGTCCGCCGTTCCGTGGCGAGACTGCTTCGGATACCGAGCGCCAGGTCCGACACGAAGAGCCCGTTCCCCCTATCCGCCTCAACTCCAGCGTTCCGCGCGACCTCCAGACAATATGTCTCAAGTGCCTGCAGAAGGACCCGGCGCGCCGCTATGGCAGCGGGGCCGCTCTCGCCGAAGACATCGAGCGATTTACCCGGGGCGACCCCATTCTCGCTCGGCCCGTCGGCATTGTGGAACGCAGCGTGAAATGGTGTCGCCGGCGGCCGTCCGCTGCCGCTGCCATCGCGTTCTCGCTTGTCGCGCTCGTGGCCGCGATCGTCGGCGGCACATGGATCCAGCGCTTGGAGAATGCTCGTCATACGGCGCGCGTCGTTCGTCGCGAGAGCGCCTCCAGCGCCATCGAAGCAGAGTTGCCGCTCCTTCAACGGCTCGTGAGCAGTCGACAATGGGAAGCGGCCACGGGAGTTCTCAGCACCGCCCGCGCTCAGCTCAAGGATGCCGAGTCGCCGGAGCTTGAAGCGCGCCTGGCACTGGCTGCCGAAGAGTTCGATATTGCTCGTGAGCTGGACCGAATTCGACAGAGCTTCCCGGAGTCCGCAACCGCCGGCTATACCTTTGCTCCCGCCCGCGACGCCTATGCCGGCGTGTTCACGCGGCTGAGGATCGGGCGTGAGATAGACCCGGCGACGGCGGCGGCCCGAATCCGCGCGTCACCGCTTCGCGATGTCCTCCTGGTAGCGCTGGATCACGCGGCATTCTTCGAGCATTTCCGCCAGTCCAACAGTGAATTGCAGCGACTACTCCAGCTCGCGCGAACGGCTGCACCCGACCCCTGGCAAGATCGATATCGCGACGCGGCGACATGGTACGACCTGGCGAGTCTTCGAGATCTTGTACGGGATGCTCCATCTGCGGACCCAGCGCCGCCGGTGCACCAGCTCGTCATCATCGGTCTGCTGCTCAGCGATCTCGGCGCGAATGACACGACCCTGGAAGTCCTGCGAGACGCCCAACTGCGTGATCCGGCCGATTTCTGGGTAAATCTCGAACTCGGCAACGCGCTGAGGCGGGCGGAGCGATATGGGGAGGCGATCCAGTTTTTCCGCATCGCCGTATCACAGCGGCCGACGCACCACGTCGCTTGGACGACGCTGGGCTGGAATCTCATCCGCAACGGAACCGTGGAAGAGGCCATCGGACCGCTCCGCAAAGCGGTCGCGCTCGAGCCCCATTATCCAACGAGCTGGCACAATCTGCTCTCCGCACTGACAAAGTGTGGGCAGTGGGACGAGGCTCACCGATTGAGCCGCGAGGCGCTCGCCGCGAACCCCGACGATCCAGGACTTCTAGGTTTTGCGGAGTGGCTGCAACTGCGGGAGAGGGGGTTGGCCGGCGAATAGCGTGAATCGTGCGTCCGGCGTCCACTCCGCGCCCCGCGCCGCCCACCCGGCATCGCTCAGGGGCTGACCAGCGTACTCACAAACAGCCCAATATCTCCCACCGTCACAAACCCATCGCAATTCATATCCGCATTTCGAATGTCGCAATCCGGATACGTCGTTGCGTAGCCAGCCGGGTCGGTCAGCGCCAGCACAAAGCCCGCGACATCGCCGACCGTCACAAACCCATCGCAATTGAGATCGCCCAGATTGAGGCACGCCGACGCTTCGATCTGCCACGTCCGCGTCTGCGTCAGAAATTGGCTGCGAATCGCCGGGTTGCGCACCAGCGGCGTGTTGTCCACGACCTGCACGGTCACCGTGTGCGACCCCGGCGCGAGCCCAAGCGCCGCCAGATCGAGCGTCGGCCCCGTCGCGCCCGCGATCGGCATGCCGTCGAGCAGCCACGCGATGTCGAGGTTGTGCTGCGTAGGCTGCAAGGCGACGACGTAAAGGGTCACGTCGTCGGTCAGCGGCCCCGAATTCGGCGTCGATTCATCGATCGGATCGACGATGCGGTAAATCTCGGCGATCAGAGCCTCCGCCGAGACGTGATTGAACGGCCGCCCCAGCGATCGCATCTTCGAGTTGTCGGTCGGACGGTTCAGCCCAAATTGGTAATACCCGCCGCCGACGAAGGTCGCGTGCAACCCGTCCCACGCGGGGTTGTTTTCGTCCAGCCAGCGAAACCACTTCGTGCTCCCCGCCATCATCTGGGCCGCGGTGAGCCGCGACAGATTCGCGGCGCTCGGTTCGCCGCCGGTGTAGGTCGCGCCGTCGCTGTAGTGATACTCATCCGCGAGGTTGCCGAGGCTGTGGCCCAGCTCGTGCAGCGCGATTTCTCGTGACGAGTTGTTGCCGCCCGCCAGCGTCGCGAGGTCGTTGGAGGGATAGCCGGCGCCGCCATACTTCGTGGAGTTTGCGATGGCGATGACCTGATCGACATCGGGCGCGTTATTCGCGTACTGATACGCCAGCGACACATTCACGCACAGCAGGCGCTCGATGTTGTTGCACCAAAAGCCCATCCCCAGCGACGTGTTGCGAAAGGTCGGAAAGGTCGGATCGTGGTCCACGCCGGAGTCGGTCGAGATCACGTCCACCCGGTGAAAGTTGAAATAGCTCTGGTACAAACTGAATGGCGGCGTCGTCAGAAAAGCGCCCTGCCAGTTGGCGGCGTGAGACGAATAGGCGCCCAACTGCGAGGCGGTGTAGCCGTCGCCGACGGTGACCAGATCGATGCGGTTGATGGGGTCGCCATTGTCGAGGGTCGTCGTCCAGTTGGCGGGAATTCCGCCGCGGACGGCGTCGCGGGCGGGCGCGGTCAGATAGGTGATTCCCCCGGACAGCCGACCCGCCGTTTCGTCGAAAAAGTCGTAGTAGACCAGCGTCTCGCGCTCGTCCTGACCCACGACCACTCCCGCCATCGCCAGGCCGGCCACCGCCAACCCTGCCAGCCATCGTTTCTGAGATCGGAGCATCCCCGGCCCTCCTTGCGCCTCGCAATCGTGGCGTAATCCCTGTCGGTCGTCGAACAACGACCGCCGTCCGCCCAGTTTACCAAGCGAATCACCGGCCCGCAGAAAAAACTCCGATCCCACGCGGTCGCCCGCCGCCATCGACCGATCCCGCCCTTGCCGCAAACGCTCGTTTTTCGCCATTGTCACGCCGTTGGGCGACCGATACATTTTCGGTGTGACCGCGCGCTGATCGAATTCCGCGCGGCGCTATTTGCCCGAGGAGTTGAAGCGATGCGCAAATTGAGCGCGAGTGCCGCTGTTGCCGCCTCCGGTCTTTTGGTCTCGTCCGCGTCCGCGGGCGTGTTTCAGGATGTTTTCCGCGCCCTCGATCTGCTGTCGACCCCCAGCGGCGCTCCGGCGCTGCTCACCGGCGACGGCACGCGCGTGAACGGCGCTCGTGCGGGCCGCGTCCGCATTCTTCCGGATGAGTTGGGCAACGGCTACAGCCTCGAATTCGACCGCACCTTCGGCCAGGACAGCCAGGGCCGTCCGGAGACCTTCGATCTGGGTCCGGTCGATCTGACGCTGGCGGGCGACACGCAGCTCACCGCCGGCTACACCGATCGCGGCTTCCTGATCGGCAATGTCGACCTCTCTGTGAACGCGTTGAACTACAACTTCCGCGCTCGCAGCGGCGCCCAAAACACAAACATCACGGGCCGGCTCGACGTCACCAACAACCTCGAGATCAATCAGTTCGGCTTCTACAACCTGAGCGTCAACGCGACCAACAGCGGCAGCACCGTGACGGTCGACGGCGTGATTCAGGAAGGCTTCAGCGACAGCGATTTCGCCATCGGCCCGATCAACATTCAGGGCAACATTTTCGTCGACGGCCTCGCCGCGCTGCTGGCCGGCCTCGGCGTCGATACCAGCGGGCTGGCCGATCTCTTCCCGCGCTCGCCGATCGACCAGATCACCGCGGCGATCGAGCAGCAGCTCCTGAAAGACGACGTCGCGACGAGCCTGAGCCGCGTCGAGGGCTTCGCCACTGCGACCAGCAGCGATTTGGGCCTCGATGATCTCGGCGTCGTCGCCGGCCTCGATCTGGCGGCAAACCCGACGATCGTCCCCGAGCCGAGCGGCTTGCTGCTGCTGGCGGGCGGGGCGATGCTGCTGATCCGTCGGCGCTAAGGCCGTTCGGGCAAATTTACGGGGGGCACGCCCGTAGCGGCGCCTGGTCGCGCAATGTGCCTTGGTGGGTAAAATGCTTGTGGGGCTCGGCTGGAACAATTGGATCTGGGGGGTGCTCCTTTGTTGCACTTCATCGTCCTACGTGATTTGGTGCGCTGAGGCCGAGCGCCGGCTCGGCACGAAAATCGCGGCGATACGAGCGGCGGGCGAGCCGCTTCGCCCGGCGGACTTTCGACGCGAGCGGCCGCCGACAGAGCGAAACGCAGCGCCCTTACTCGACGATCTCCTCGCGACGGCGCTTGCGGACCATTCATTTTCCATAGACGACCTCCCGGAGTGGTTGCACGACCGTTCGCTGTTCCTGAGGCAGCAAGATGGCGGATTCGCCCCCATCGACGTGATCGCCGAGATCGCTCCGGCGTTCGAGCATGCTTGTGGCCTGCCGCAGTGCGATTGGAGAACGAAGTTTCGTTCGCCGCTCATCCAAACATTACGACCTCATCTGGGAGACCAGCGTCGGTTCGCGGTTGCGCTCAACGCGCTGGCCCGTGAGGAAGCGTGTCGCGGGCGGTTTGCCGAAGCCGTGGGGCTGGTCGATGCGTTGCTGCTCCATTCCGCATTCCTCGGAAGCGATCCGGGCCTGCTTCCGCTGCTGGTTGAGATTTCCGCGGAACAGCTCGCCTTGGAGACGTTGCGCGGGCTGGCGCCGGACGTTGGTCGAATGGATCAGCCCACGCGCGGCCGATTGCGGCAGCTCACGCGACGGCTGGCCGACGAGTCCGACCTTTTTCATCGCGCCCGAGCGGCGATGCACTACGAGCGAGCGTTTTTCTTCGACGTGGTGGTAACCGACCCGTCGCAGTTGCGTCGCGAACTCGGCCCGATGTCGTTGCTGGGTGAATCGGCCTTGCTGAGTCCGTTGCGAAAGTTCGACGCGATATTCGCGATGGCGTGCTTCGAGCAGTGCTCCGCCGCGTTGCAGGCGCCGACGCGCGAGGCAGCGTTGCAGTTGGCGCCGCGCTATCCCTTTCGCGGGTGGTCCGCGCTGCCGCAGCTTTACTCCGCTGTGCTCTTGCCCAACTTCGACATCGCCATAGCGCGTCATCACGATCGCCTGGCCCTGCGCCGCCGCGTCTCGCGCGAAATCGCCGCGCAGGTATTCGAAGCCGATCACGGCCGACCGCTCTCGACAATCGAGGAACTCGTGCCGGACTATTTGTCTCAATTGAATCCGGAGCCGAGCGGCGGTTGGTAGCGGCTCGCGAAGTCAGTTGAATTACGACGAAATCCAAATCGCATTTAACGCCTGATCACTGCCCGTAAGGGGGCAGCGCGCGTCGCAGCGCGTGGGCCAGCACAATGGTGAAAAACGCCGCGTTGCGCGGGATCAAGCCGGACCATCGCAGCGAAATTGGGCGGGTTGCTTCGAGAAATTCACGTTGGGCGACGGCCGAAAGCGCCTCCGCCAGTCGCTCCATCCACGCGATGCTGCGCGGCCACTCGCACACACCCTCGCGCCATTCGCGCGGAAGACGCGACAGGCCTACCGTCGCGCCGGATAGGTTTCCAACAATCGCGGCGACAGAGTCTGTGTCGCCTCCCAACCGCACCGCGGCGTCGATCGCAGCGCGAAAGTCGCTCGGATGCGCCGCCCAGCAATGCAGCGCCGCCCGCACCGTGTGAACGACGTAGCCGCTAACGCCGGCGCGGGGCGACCACGTCTCGCCCAGGTGTGGCGCGACAGCTTCGCCCTTCGGTTGGCACGAAGCGGAGAGCAGCGATTCGCGGATTTCCATGGATTCCACACGCGACGCAGCGGCCTGCAATGTTCGTCGCGGCTGGACGGAATCGCCGGCGAACAATGCGGCCCGCGCGACCAACGCGACCGCGACTGCGCCATCGATCGCCCGAACGTCGCGATGGGTGATCCCCGCCGCACGGCGCACCGTCTCGATCAGTCTTGATTCGTCATGCGGAATGCAGACAGCGAGGATCGCCGCTCGCATGGCGGCGCCGTTACCGGCGGAGCGCGCGCCGGCGTTGGCCGGGCGCCATCCGAGCCAGAGCCGAATACAGGCCGCCGCGGTTGCACGCCCGACCGCGGCCGGCAGCAGCGCAAACCACCAGCGGAGCCGTAGGGCGAGTTCTCGCTCAAACCGCTCCAGACTGCCGCCGCTGGCGAGCCACGCCTGTCCGGTGATGCAAGTCAGCTCCGTGTCATCGCTGCACATGCCTCGGCCGAATACGAGCGCATGGCGCACCGGCCCGTCGCCCCAGATTGCCACAGCGCGACGCGGAGATACCCCCTCGCGCGGCAAGCCCAGCGCATCACCCACGGCCCCGCCGATGATCAGGCCGGCGCAACGCTCAGCCCAGCCGTCGGGGAGACGCGAGTGCATTCATGAGTAGATACGGATTTCGCAGCGCGAGGATGCAAACTCGGCGCGGCGCTCCGCTGCCGGAGCGTGCCAAAAAGTAGCTGCCATCACCTCAGCCGAGTTCTGAGCAGCCTACCCCCCGCGCGGCCTAATAAACCCCCTCCACCACCGGCGTCGCAAACCCGCTGAACGGCCGCACATCGCCCACGCCGTCCCACGGATACTTCTCGCACGGCGGCGAGCGGAAAGCCTCGTCGCGCTCGAGGAAACGCGGCACGAAGAACTCACGCGTCAGCGTCGTCAGCCGCACACGCCCCACCTCGCCATAGTTCACCAGCCGCCGCGAGTCTTTCGGATCGACCACCTCCAACATCGCCCGCGGCAGCGGCGGGTGATAGATGACGGCGTAGTTGTCGGCGGGCTCGAAAGGCTTGTGAACGGCAAGGCCCATAAGCGTGTTGCCGTAGGTCGGGTGAAACGCGATTTTGCCCTCGCAAAGCTCCTCGCGGGCGAACTTGTGAAACTGCCGGCTCAGGCTCGTGCCGCCGCAGAAGATGCCCTTGATGCCGGCCTGCACCAGCGAGACGCGTTCGCAAAGCGCTTCGAGCAGCTTGGGGGTGGCGAACATGCAGCGAATGTTGGGGTGAGCGCGGAGGATCGTCAGCGCCTGGTTGATGACGTGATCCTTGTACTCGTGCATGTCGCTCATGCGCCCGGCTTTGATCAGCCGCGTCACCCAGCGCGGGTCGAGATCCACGCAGAAGCAGATGCCGCCGCGGTGCTGGGCAAGGTGCTCCACCGCCAGCCGCAGCCGCCGCGGGCCGCTCGGGCCCAGCATCAACCAGTCGGATCCGCGCGGGAAATTCGCGTCGTCCAGCGTCTCGCTGAACATCTCATAATCGATCCGGTAATCCTCGATGTTGATGCGGCTTTTGGGCACGCCGGTGCTGCCGCCGGTCTCAAACGTCGTAATCGCGCGATTGGCGTAGGCCCGCGGCACCCAGCGCCGCACCGGTCCGCCGCGCAGCCACTCGTCCTCGAAGTTCTCGAACTTGTCGAGGTCGGCGTAGTTCTGGATCTCTTTTCGCGGATCCCACTTCAATTTGGCGGCGTATTCGAGCCAAAACGGACAGCCGGTTTCGGGGCTGAAGTGCCACTGCACGATCTCGCGCGTGTGCGCGTCGAGCCGCGCGCGGGCCTCGGCGACGCGCGCGGCGAGTTGTGGGGCGACGGTGGTTTGCACGGCGGCCTTTCGCAAAGAGGCGTACATCAATCGTTTCGCGCGAAGATTGTAGAACAGTTCTCACTGCGTAGGGCTCGCGGAGCGAGCCTCTCCGCCGAGGGGAGCGGAGACCGTGCGGATTTTCAATGTTTGCCGCAACCACTTCGCCCAACCCGCCGTCTAAGGGCAGAATAAGCTCGTGATCTCATTTCGCATTCTCCCGGAGAGATTCTGCCGATGACAACGCTGGAAACGATCTACGCCCGCCGAGCGATCAAGCACTTCGACCCCAACCATATCATGCCCGAGGCCGATCTGACCAAGCTGCTCGACGCGGCGATCCAGTCGCCGACCAGTTTCAACATTCAACATTGGCGCTTCGTCGTGGTGCGCGACAAGGCGCTGCGGCAGCAGATTCGTGCGGCGGGCTTCAACCAGGCGCAGATGACCGATGCATCCGTGCTGATCGTGATGACCGCCGACCTGCTCGCCTGGAAGCGCGACCCGCAGCGCTACTGGAAGAACGCGCCCCCGGAGGTAGCGAAGATGCTGGTCGACTGGATGGGCCCGTTTCACGAGGGCCGCGACTGGCTGCAGCGCGACGAGGCCATGCGCTCGATCGGCATGGCCATGCAGACGCTGATGCTGGCTGCCAAGGCGTTGGGTTATGACTCGTGTCCGATGATCGGGTTTGAGCAGGAGAAGGTCGCCGCTCTGATTCGGCTGCCGAAGGACTTCATCCTCGGTCCCATGGTGGCGATCGGAAAGGGCACCAAACAGCCTTGGCCGAAGCCGGGGCAGTTGCCGCTGAGCGAGGTGGTGTTTCACGATCGTTTCCCTGCCTAGTCGCCGCTTTGTCCGTGGCGCAGGCGGGAGCTTTCTCGCCTGCGCCGAACCGTTCGCCGCTTCCCGGGGGTTGTGTTCGGCACGCCGCTTGACCGGCTTTTGGGGATTATCGGGCTGCGCTGCGCCTATTGCTCCTATAAATGAGGGCAGCCGAATCCCGCCTAAACAAATCCGATTTTTCTTGATTTTTTGAATCGCAAATGCCTAGTATCGCGTTTGTTGTGGAGAGGAGATGAAGCAGTCTTTTTCGCCGCCGGTTGGGGCGTGCGAAGCTCCACACGCTCTGCTGATGTAGCTGCCGGGCGGGCGCATTACGCATCGTGGTTGGAGGTCTGAGCGCAGGTCCGCGCTCTCCGCGTGGATGTTGCGCGCCGGGTCGTGCTCCCGATGAAGTTTGCTCTCGAGGAGGAGCAGGTTCATGAAGCGAATGTTGTCCATCGGCATGCTGGTCGGCAGCTTGAGCAGCGCAGCATGGGCCGGCTCGCTGCCCATCGGCGGCGTCGAATTCAATCCCTTTCTCGAAGGTCAGGGCATCACCGGGAACACCGGCCCGTTCTATACCGAGGGGTTGCCGACCTGGCTGACACCCGGCAATCTGCTCGCCTCGCTCTCTTCGCCGATTCAAAGCATCTCCGGATTTCTGCAGTTTCGTGGAACGGTCCAGAGCTTTGTCTACAACATCCCCTTTGACGGAAAATTCGGCGGCGTTGGCTTTGCCTATCGAATCATCCTCAACAGCAACAGCACCAACAACCTGAATCGTGCCTCGCTCGGCCCCAGCTTCTGGGAAACAGCCAATATCTGGGACGCCGGGTCAGACGGCAGCGGCGTCTCGAGTCCCGTCGGCACGTCCGTATTCTGGAACGACGGCGATCCTTTTTTCATCGAGCGCGACGGCTTCACCGGCGCCCCGGCGTGGTCGCTCCGCCTCGGCACAGACGGCACGGAACTCGACGCCGGCAACCGCTCGGCCCTCGTCTGGTTCGCGACCGACGGCGTCGGTTGGACGCAAAGCGATATCTCACTACTCGATGGCGGCGCGCTGGGCGCTGCGCGCGTCCTGGCCATTCCCGAACCCGCAACAATCTCGCTCATGCTGCTCGCCCTCTGCGGGCTGCGCCGCCGCTAAACACGCGGCTACACAATTTTGGAGAGGAAGGAAGACGGGAGCGGCGACAACGATCGCTGGCTCCCGTCGCTTCTTTCCACTCGGGCTCGGGGGTTCATTTCGCGCTGGGACGGCGCCGGCCTCACCCCGCTGCGGGGGGGACAGGCGCCTCGCGACGAATCAGTCGCGCGCACGCGGCCGATAGCTGCGTCTCACGCTCGGCCGCGCGGCGCATGCATTCATCCAAAAACTCGAAACAGCCGAGCACGAGCTTGACGGCGTCGCCGACATCGACCGGCGGGCGCGCCGCGTCGTCGACCGGCCCATCGGCGTCCGTCGTTTGAAGCAGTAGATCGAGCGTCGGCGCCTTCATCAGTCGCAGACGGTCGCCGCGCTCGGCGGCACAGGAGCGACAGATCACGCCGCCCGATTTGGGGCTGAAGTACGCGGCCCGCCCCGCGGCGCGCTCGCGGCCGCAGGCGACACACGCGTCGAGCTGCGGCATGAGCCCGATATCCCAGATCAGCGTTTGCTGATAACCGATGAGCCGCCGGGCCGAGACCAGTGTCGAGCGCGTGTCGGTCGATGAAGCGGGGCGTTGCTGGCGCTCCGGCCCTCCTGCATCTCGTATCCAACCGGCCCCGCCGTCGCCCGCAAGCCCGCCCAGCAGCGCGAGCAGCGCATCAAAGAGCGCCTCGTGCGGGTCGTCTTCCGCAATCAGCATCGTGGTGATTTCGGCCGCGTACTGGGCGAATTGCGTGGCGACAAGCGAGTCGCGCAGGCCGAGAAACAGCTCTCGCTGCTTCCACTCCGCCAGCGTGCCGAGCTGTCCATCGCCGCGGGCCGGCCGGTAGAGCACATCGCCCCACTCCAGCAGATCGAGACCGGGCACGAAGCGCTCCTTCGTGCTGCGACGGGCCCCCTTAGCAAGCAGGCGCAAAATGCCATGCCGACGGCTGAGCAGCGTCGCGACTTGCGAAGTTTCCGAGAAATCGCTCAGACGGAGGACGACGGCTTCGTCGTTCACAAGGCTCAAGGCCGCTGTCTCCGGCGATGCAAGGAGGGGGTCTGCCCGGGGGAGACCCGAGCGCAAAAAGCCGCTCTGCGGGGGCGTACATGCTGCGAAAGCAATTCTACGGACTGCCTTCAGCGCTGGCGCGTCGCCGCCGCGCAGGCACGCCACGTTTCGAGTTCCGCCGCCAGCCCCGGGTCGTCGCTGCGCGCCATCCAGCGCTCGAATAGCAATACCCGTCCGTCGGCCAGACGCTGCAACAGCCCGTCGCCCAAGTCGGAGACGTCCAGGTGCATCTCCGCTTCGTCATACGCCGACGCAGCCGCGGCGAAGCTGCCGAGATCACGCAGCGTTTCGGCCAGGGTAAGCCGGTCGCGGATAAATCGTCGCGGGCCTTTGGGATCGACCGTGGGGCGCTTGTCCACCACGTCGCGGATCAACGCGTCTGCCTCGATCGGACGATTGTCCATGAGCAATAGCTCGGCCAGCATGCGCTGATCATCAAGCGTGTAATTGGCCGTGGGCCCCAGCGAGCGAACCTCCTGCTCGACGAGCATGCGCATCGCCACCTCCGCCGACGCGACAAATCCACCCTCGCGCATCGCGCCGGACAAATTGGAGAGGATTTGCGACTCGTGGGGCGAATCGGGCGGAAAGACGCGCCGCGCCACATCCAGCGCCGCCTCGTAGTTCTCAATCGCTTCCGGCCACTTCCTCTGTCGGGCGAGACACCCGGCCAGGGCTTCCTGGGCCTCCGCGATATCGGGATGGGTCTGGCCAAACTTCGCGATCCGCCGCGCCAGGTTGTCGCGCAACAGCGGCTCGGCCTCAGCATGCCGCCCGGCCATGCTCAGCGAATTGGCGAGGTTGTTGACCGCCGTGAGTGTGTGCTGATGATCGGGGCCCAGCCGTGCGCGATAATCGGCGACGACCTCCTGGCGAATCCTGAGCGCCTCCGCGCGGGCTCCGCGCTTGGACAGGATGTTGGCCAGTTGCGAGCGGGCCGCCAGCACATCAGGATGCTGCGGATCGCGGGTTTTCGAGGTGATCTCCAGCACGCGGCGACACGTCTCCTCCGCTGCGTCGAGCTCTCCGATCTCGGTGTAGATCGTCGTTAAGTCGTGAAGCGCGGCGCTGAGCTCAAGCGTGTGTTCGCCCGGGTGCGACTCCATCTCGGCGATTAGCGCTCGATACTGCGCTTCCGCCCCCTTTGAGTCGCCGCTTCGCATGTGCGAGGCGCCGAGGCCGACCGCCGCGCGAAAATACTCCGTCGACGTCGGACCAAAAAGAGTCCGCCGGCCGTCGCGAACGCGCTTGCGCAGCGCGATGGCTTTCTGAAAATCTCCCCTGCGTTCGTGCAAAGTCGCCAGGTCCGAGTCCACGTCCAGCGTACGCGCGTCGTCTTCGCCGTGCAGCGCGCTGAGCCCGGCCCGTGCCTTTTCGAGGTCCGCCTGCGCCGCGTCAAAGCGGTCCATTTCCAACGCCGCCGTGCCCCGCAGCTTGTAGACGTCGTACAGATCCGATTCCTGACCAGGCGGCATCTCACTCTGCGCCCGAAGGGCGGCGTCTGCCGTCTCGGTCGCAGGCTGAAAGAGCCCCAGTGTCCCATAGGAGCGGGAAAGCGCCGCAAAAACCGCCGCGCGCAGGTCCGGCTCGCCCGACAACGTCTCATCGGCCCGCGCCGCCGCGCGATCCAGCACTTCGCTGAAGCGGATGTCGCGCATGTTGCTGGGGTCTTCACTCATGCCCACCAGATCGCGCGTCAGCAGCGTCACCACCGCTTCCGATCGCCGCGCCGATCGCCGCGCCTCGTCCGCATTCTTCTGAGCCAGTTGCTTGGCGGCCTGTTCGGCGTCGCGCGCGACCAGCGCCTGGCGCAGCGCGACCGATGTGCCGATGATTCCGCCGATCAGCGTGACAAAGACCGCCGCCGCGCCGGCGACGATCGCCCGGTGTCTCTGGGCGAATTTCCGCAGTTGATACGCCGCGCTCGCCGGCCGCGCCACGATCGGCTCATGATTGATGTATCGCGACAGATCGTTCGCCAGCTCGGTCGCCGAGGCATAGCGCCGCGCCGGCGATTTCTCCAATGTCTTCGCGACAATGGTCGACAGATCGCGATCGGCCTTCCGGCCGCTCTGGCTGCCGCCCGCCACGATCGTCAGCGCCGACGGCTCATCCTCGCGCACGATGCGGGCCGCTTCCGCCAGCGGTCGCTGCCGCAGGTCGAAGGGCAGCCGCCCCGACACCAGCTCATAGAGAATGACGCCGAGCGCATAAATGTCCGTGCGCGCGTCGATCCGCTGCATGTCGCCCGCGATCTGCTCGGGGCTCATATAGGCCGGCGTGCCCAGAATTTGCTGCGACATCGTCAGCGCTGTGTGGTCGACGCCCGCGGCGTCCGTCGCTTTGGCGATGCCGAAATCGATGATCTTGGGCCAGGGCTTGTCGTCGTGACGCGCCACGAGGATGTTCCCCGGCTTCAGATCGCGATGAATCACTCCCTGCCGATGGGCATAATCAACCGCCTGGCAGATCGCGATCATCAGCTCGATCCGCGCTCGGGTCGGCAATTGCTCCTCGTCGCAAAACGCCCGCAACGGCTTGCCGGGCACAAACTCCATCGCGAAGAAAAGCTGGCCCGACTCGCTGACGCCGAATTCGTGGAGCTGTGCGATATGCGGATGCGACAAGCGGCCCAGGATCTCGGCCTCGTGCTCAAAGCGCCGCCGCAGCGATTCATTGAGCCGTCCGCCGCGAATGACCTTCAGCGCCACGCGGCGGCGCGGGTGTTGCTGCTCGGCCTCGTAGACCGTGCCCATGCCCCCTTCGCCGATGATCCGCAGCGGGCGAAACGGGCCGATCGCGTTGCTCGGCGCGCCGCTCGCGATTGCGCTCGCCAGGCTCGTGCTGCCGGTGCCGGTCGTCGGCCCGGCCAGAAAGCTCTCGCCCGCCAAGTCGCTGTGGCCCAGCAGCGCCAACACCGCGTCGCGCAGGGCCACGTCTTCGCCGCACGCCCGACCGACGAAGGCCGTCCGCTCGCCTTTGGGCAGATCGACCGCGTCGAAGAAGAGCTGCTTGGCCCGCGCCTCGATCGAGACGAACGACGATTCGCCCGTGTCGTGGTTGGGCTGCAGGCGGCTCATGCGGCTAACCCTCCGCCACCTGGCTCAGCCGCTGGTGGAGTTTGGCCCGTGCAAATTGCCACTCCCGCCGCAGCGTCCGCTCGCTCATCCCCGTCAGCTCGGCCGACTCTTTCTCCGAAAGGCCGGTGAAAAACCGCAGCATGACGATGCGGTGCGAGGTCGCGTCGGTCTGTTCCAGCTCGCGCAAGGCTTCGTCGAGGGCCAACATCTCGTCCGGCGGCGCCTCTTCGGCCACGCGCAGCTCTTCGAGATTCACCCGCTTTCGCCCGCCGCCGCGCTTCAGCGAGGCCTTCTTGCGAGCCTCCTCGACCAAAATGTGCTGCACCGCCCGGGCCGCCGCGAAGAAAAACTCCGCCCGGCTCTGCCACGATTCGCGTGCCTCGCCCAGGAGCCGCAGATAGGCCTCATGCACCAGCGCCGTGGCCTGCAACGTCTGTCCCGGCGGCGTCCGAGCCAGCTTCGCCGCCGCCATCCGCCGCAACTCGTCATAAACCAGCGGCAAAAGCTCGCTGGCGGCGGCCGCATCCCCCGCGCCGGCGGCCTGCGCCAGCCGCGTGATCATCGCGGATTCGTGCGAGCGATCTTCGGCTTGCGGGGCCATCGAATGCGGTTCCAAAAAACAAAATGGGTCGGCAATCGGGCGTCGCATCGGCGGCGCGGCGCGGGAGACGGAGGTGGCGCTGCGGCACCGGCGAAGCAGACTGCTCTCACGCGCGAGCGTGAATACGGGAGTCAGTCGGTGCGATCTTTCGGATTCTAACGGCTCACACGGGACCGCTTGCGCATTTTCAAATCTAGCGCCGCCGCCTCGGCTCTTCTGTCCCCGGAACGCCGCGGGGCCCCTCGGGCAACGGCGAAGGCACGCCCGCCACCGGCCAGTGGGTCTACGGCGTGACGCGGATCGACGAGCCGCTGCGGTATGATCGCAACACCGACCCGGCGAGCGACGGCTCGGGCGCGGCGGACGACTGCCTGGAGTCCGGCGGCTCCTGGGCGTATTTCTATCACGAAGAGGCCAACACGCGCGTGGTCATGCTCTCCGACGAAGCTGGCCTGGTCGCCGAACGCTGCGACTACACCGCCTACGGCGAGCCGCAACTCCGCAGCGGCGCGACCACCGCCTCGGCCGGCGTCGAGCTCGGCGCGGCCCGCCGCATGTCGGCCGTCGGCAACCCGCTGCTGCACCAGGGCCTCTTCCGCGACGGCGAAACCGGCAGCTATCAGAACCGCTATCGGCAGTATGCCAGCGGGCTGGGACGAATCGCACAGAGGGATCCGCTGGGGTATGTGGATGGATTTGGGATATACCAAGCAATTCGCTCAAATCCTCTCCAGTTCATAGACCCAATGGGACTGACTACATATGCGCCGGTCAAAGATGTTTTAGATGAGATTAACCGAGCTCGCGAGAAAAACGGCCAGCCGCCAATCCCCATTTCTCCGAAGCTCCGAAAGTCCATTGAGGGCATTACATATGATCCTGGCGACCTGCCGAAAGGCTCTGAGCCCGGTGGCTGTACAGATGAGGTTCGTGACAAAAAGTGGAAAAAATGGAAACAGACAATTAGTGATAAGTTGGTTTGTGGCAGAACGGTTTTTGGCCCAATTAAGCGACGAGCGTGGAAATATAAGGATGAGATCCAGAAGATCATGCAGGAACTTATCAAGCAAGATGGCCTAACACCGACAGGAGATGAGGGCCCATTTTGGCCTCTGTGCTGCCATGTCCAAAACAAGGTTTGCAAGGAAATCGAAGGATGCGATCCTGCGTGCTGTGACCACTGGAAGAATACATGCCTCCAAGGCGGAGAGAACGCGTGCCACGGTGGCCCTAATCGCAATAAGGGTACTCCAGATGGGTGCCCAAAGCCGAAATGTTGCTTCACGGTGAGATTCAACTAGGAATTATCGCCGAACTTCAACGGACGCCAGCATGCGCCTCGTCAGGCTCCAGAGCGCAACCAATCATTCGCTCAAGTGGAGTCTTCAATAGCGTGGATAGATAGTGTTAGGACGGGTTCTAGAAGCTGCCCCCAACACCATTGCTGGCGCTCGCCCACGCTGGGCGGAGATAAACGAGTCCTTTGAGGGTGCGCCGGCCAATAAATGCGACGGATTAGTACTCTGCTATGCGATGAGACGCCAAGGACGCGTAGCGGACTCGCGGCTTGGAGCGGTTGAAAAGGGCTGACATGGCTTCCAAGAACAACGATCATCAAAGGCTGCCCACTCCGTGCGCGTGGTGTCAATATGATCTGAGAGGGCATCTTGGCGAAGAACTGCGATGCCCTGAATGCGGATCGATAAATTCAAAGGAGCTTTGCGAACGAAATGGCTTCTCATTGAAGGCGACGATCTTCTACTACTTTTGCATTGCATCTATTGCTGGTCTCGTCCTTCCTTGGATAGCATTCGCGACCAATACAGACGTATGGGGAGGCGGTTATACGCAAGACTGGGGACGATTCATTTCGCTGGCGACGAGAAGTCCGGGGGCCGCAACGATGGCGCTACTGGCATCCGGACTGTTCGCTTGCACTTCGGTCATGTCCCATTTAGTTGTAGCGCGTACTCTAAAATTAGTTGGGCCGTTCCGCGGGCGAATTCTATTGCGGCCAGAGTCCTATGGCCTTTTTGCTTCTGCCAGCGCTGTGCTTGCTGTGATCACTATTGGCCCCATTGCTGCTCTATTGTTGCATCGCCTTGGGCTAGACAGCTTAGCCAGAGTGCCGCTGCTGGTTGCATATTTGATCGCCGGCTTGTGCCTAGTGCTGTGGTCAGTGTGTGTTGTGCGATCTGCCGAGCAAACGAGCAGCTCCACTCGTAAGCAAGTTGTGCTGGGGTTTGTCTTACCACCACTAATACAATGTTGCATCATCGTCGCTATTCAGGCGATTACTGGTGGCGAAGTTATGTCTTATTATGGTATTGTTGCGCTTAGCGACGACTATCTTGGAATTGTATACTATGAAGATCTGTGCGAATCTCATCGCGTGGGCCGCGAGAGTGGGGGCATATTGTGAGCATCGGCGGGCTGCTGCGGTACGATTCGACTGAGGGTCCGGACGGCGACGCGAGCGACGCGGCCGAGGTCGTGGCGGTTTACGCCTACGACGGCATGGGCCGGCGGCTCTCGAAGTCGATCTCGAATCAGGGCCTGTGGGCCGTGCCCGGCTCGACCGTGAACGGGGCCGAGCCGCTGCCCGCTGGCGACCGCGTAGAGCATTACTATTACGATGGCTGGGAGCTGGTCGAGCGCCGCGGTCCGGGCGCTTCGGGCAACGGCGAAGGCACGCCCGCCACCGGCCAGTGGGTCTACGGCGTGACGCGGATCGACGAGCCGCTGCGGTATGATCGCAACACCGACCCATCGGACGACGGCTCGGGCGCCGCGGACGGATGCTTGGAGTCCATTCACACTGCGAGTGCGTCGGAACTTCGTGGACGAAGAAGCAAAAGAGCATGAAAGCTGCTGCTATTTGGCAGAGTCGATGGACAAGCGGCACACGGGCCGAAGTCTTGCACGCTCTTCAAAGGGGGGCACTTCGATGGGACAGCGAGCTTGAGGGGCAGCTTCTTCTTGGCCACGCCGCTCGTGTTCGGCGAAACACTCGTATCCTGAAATATTTACTTGAAACGGGTGCGGCAGTTGATGCAATTGTAAATGGGCTTGGACAAACTGCGATGCATGTGGCGGCTAACGTTCCTAGAAACGTAGTGAACATCCGGTATCTCGCACACCAGCATGCACGAGTTGATGCAACTGACGCGGATGGGAGGACTCCGCTCGTCAACGCCGTGCTTTCGCGTAGCCCAGAGAACGTGAGTGAATTACTGGCATTTCATGCAAGTCCGAACATCGAAACGATCGAAGGCGAAACGCCGCTTTCGTTTTGTGTGGCTTGGAGCATTCGCAATAGTGCCGCTCTTTTGTGCCAAGCAAATGCAAATGTTAATCACAGAGTTGCAGGTGACACTCCGCTGATAGTTCAAGCTGCCTGCAATGATGATCTGAAGACGCTCAGGCTACTACTGGCACACGGTGCTGATTGCGACGCTACGTCCGGCCGATCCGGGCTAACGGCACTGATGATCGCCATCATCGAGCGACGCTTGCCGATTGCTCGTGTACTTTGGAATGCGTCAGACCGTTCGTTGAAAGATAATGTTGGCTTGAGCGCCGAGGACTATGCGGCCGCGGCGAATTTGGAGAAATCGATCACCGCGTCATCCTAACCTGGCGCGGCATTGCGTGACATCTCACGTTGTGATAACGCTTCGACCGGCGCGTTCGCCGACAGCGCCCCCGAGTGCATTGCGGGGGGTGGTTGACGAGCTGTTCGGTCGCACTGTTTCTGACACGAGCCCTTTATGTAGCAACTCATTTCTATCGCCCCGGCATGGGCCGGCGGCTCTCGAAGTCGATCTCGAATCAGGGCCTGTGGGCCGTGCCCGGCTCGACCGTGAACGGGGCCGAGCCGCTCTCCGCCGGCGATCGCGTCGAGCATTACTATTACGACGGCTGGGAGCTAGTCGAACGCCGCGGCCCCGGCACTTCGGGCAGCGGCGAGGGCACGCCCGCCACCGGCCAGTGGGTCTACGGCGTGACGCGGATCGACGAGCCGCTGCGGCCGGCGGAAAGCGGACCTTCGGCAGCCAAACCCGCGATACACAAGTGGCGCCCATGATTCGCAAAATTTAGTTCGCTTCTCCGCGCTTGACCGCCCCGCGCCACCCCCGCTAGATTCCTCGACCCACGACGATGGGCACGGCGCGGGAGCGGCGTTTCCGAAACTCCGGCGGTTTGGTTGTCGAGCGTGGGCGAGGGTCTCGCGATGGAACAGGATCGCGAGCGGCGGAGAATCCCCAGCGGGCCTCCAGTCTGGCGCTACGCCACCCTTGGAACAGAGCTGGCCGGCGGGCTCGTCGGCTTCGTTCTGCTCGGCTGGGCGATTGATCGGCAGCTCGGTTCAAGCCCGATCGCGGTCGTAACGACGGCGATTCTGGGCTGCATCGGCGGCATGGTCCATCTGATTCGCCGGGCGATGCAGATGCAGCAGGAAACGCAGCGGTCGGCGCGGCCGCGGGATGAGCAGACTCATCCAGAGAATATCGAGACTCACCGTACGGATGATGATGGACAGCGATAGGCCGAACCATTCGACCTCGCGGACCGGCCTCTATCTCAGGCTGGTCGCCCCGCTCATGGCCTGCGCCGCGGCGCTCGGCCTTTGCGTGTTGCTGTTCTGCGCGCTCTACAACCTTCCCGCATTCCTCGAGCCGCTCACAATCGCGCTGCTGATCGCGCTGTTCAGTGGTTTGGTCGCCATCGCCCCTCCCGCGGCATTGGCCGGCCCCGACCCCAAGCGCATGGCCGCCGGCATCCTCGGCTGGCTCGCCGTTCGCCCCATGGTCGGCCTGGCCCTCGCGATCGGCGTCGGCTACGCCCTGGCCGAGCCCGCCCGGCGGACCATGTGGCTCGCCGTGGGCGGCGCTCAAATGATCTTCCTGGCCGTCGAGGCCTTCGTCCTGATTCGATTTTCGCGGCGCATGCTGGCGGCGCGGGTTGAGGTGAGCAGTCGATGAACTCGTTGCTGCTAATGTCGAGCGACCCGCTGGATCACGTCGTGCAGCATGGCTTCACGGTGGGCGAGGGCATCTGGACATTCCCGATTCTGACCAATCACGTATTCATGCAGGCGGTCGCCGCCCTCTTGCTGATCTGGCTGCTGCCCAAAGCGGTCAGGGGTCGCCGCGGCATGGACGAGGTCGGTCGGCTGGTGCCGGCCCGCGGGCTTAATGCCGTCGAAACCGTATGCATGACCCTCCGCTCACAGATTTTTGAGCCGAATCTCGGCAAACACACCGATACGTTCACGCCCTTCCTGTGGTCGCTGTTCTTCTTCCTCGCGGCCGTGAACATCCTCGGCATGATCCCGCTGGCCGATTGGTTCTCCTGGGTGCCGGGGCACTGGGTCGGCGGCACGGGCACAGGCAACATCTGGACCACCGGCACGCTAGCCCTGATCACGCTGCTGATGGTCGTGATCAACGGCCTCAAGTACAGCGGCGCGGGCTACATCAAGCACTTTTTCATGGGCCCGCCTTACCTCGCGTGGTTCATCGCAATTCTCGAAATTCTCGGCCTTGGCTTCAAAGCCATGGCGCTCTGTATCCGTCTTTTTGCCAACATGCTGGCCGGCCACATCATCCTCGCGGTGATGCTCTCGTTCATCGGCCAGGCCTATGCGGCAAAGGGAGCGGCGGCGGCCTTCGCCGTGGCCATCCCGGTCGTGTTGGGCAGCGTCGCCTTTAACTTCCTCGAAATTCTCGTCGCGTTCCTGCACGCGTTCATCTTCACCACGCTCACCGCCGTGTTTCTCGGTCAGGCGGTGAACATCCATCACGATGATCACGATCACGAGCACGACCATGGGCACGATCACGGCCACGCGACGGCCCACTAACCGCGGAAATCGATTCTGCGGCTTGACGAACGAATTGAATTGACGCGGGGCGGCGCGGACCGCGACCGCAAGAGTTGGATCGGAAAGGAAAAGGTAGATTTCATGATCAACGTACGTTCCCTCCTTGCTTACGCCGCCTTCGCGGCCGTCCTGGCCCTCGCGACGGCGCAGCCCGCCTTCGCCCAGACCGGCACGGGCGCGGCCCCCGAGCCCATGAAGGGCCTCGCCATCGTAGGCGCCGGCCTGGCCATCATCGGCGCCGGCCTCGGCATCGGCCGCATCGGCGGCGCGACGGTCGAGTCGATCGCCCGTCAGCCCGAAGCCGCCGGCGCGATGTTCACCCCCATGATCATCACCGCGGCCATGATCGAAGGCGCCGCGTTCTTCGCGATCCTGATGGTGCTCATCAAGGGCTAAGTCTTCGGTTGGACCTCGTGCCGCGGCCCTGCGCCGCGGCGCGTCACGCGAAGAGAGCGAGAACGATGATGGTGCGCACATTCACCACGGCGATGCTGACTCTGGCCCTCGCCGGCTGGATTTCAACCGCCTCGGTTCGGGCCGCGGACCCGCCTGCCGCCGGCCACGCCGCGCCGGCTGCCGCCGGTCATGCCGCCCCGGCCGCCGGTCATGCCGACACGAGCCATGCCGCCGCGTCGCACGCCACCGATGGTCACGGCGACGGCCACGCCGAATCGCCGAACATCTTCAGTGGCGGCATCGGCAACGCGATCTGGACCACGATCATCTTCGGCATCGTGGTCTGGGTGCTGGGCACCTACGCCTGGCCGCCGCTGCTGAGCATGTTGAACGAGCGCGAGCGGACGATCCGCGACTCGCTCGAAACCGCCAAGCGCGAGCGCGACGAAGCCCGTCAGTTGCTTGAGGATTACAAAAAGCAATTGAACAACGCCCGCGAGCAGGCGACGGCCATCGTCGAGGAAGGTCGTCGCGACGCCGAAGCCGTCAAGCAGCGCATCCAGAACGAGACGCGGCAAGAGGCCGACGCGATGCTGGCCCGTGCCAAGCAGGAAATCCAGCTTGCGACGGACGGCGCCATCAAGCAGCTCTACGACGAGACGACCGGGCTCGCCATGCAGGCGGCCTCGACCGTCGTGGGCAAGTCGCTGACCGGCGACGATCATCGCGAGCTGGCCCGTCGCGCTCTCGACGAGATGCGCAACGCGCGCCGGGCCCAGTTGAACTAAGTGTGAGTCAGGAGCGGAGCGAATGGCCGATTCGGTCGACGAACAACTAGCGCTCGCCGGGGTTTACGCCGGCGCTCTCTTCGGGCTGGCCCAGCAGGCCGGCGCGGTCGAGATCGTGCGCGACGAGCTGGCCGAGGTCGCGCGGCTCTGCGAAACGCAGCCCGATTTCGGCCTGTTCCTCGCGTCGCACTCGGTTGCCGCCGATCGTCGCAAGGCCTCGCTCGAAAAGCTCTTTCGCGGCAAGCTGCACGACCTGACGCTCAACACGCTGCTGCTGCTCAACGACAACGACCGGGCCGAAATCGTGCCCCAGATGCACGCCGCATTCGAGACGCACGCCCGTGCCGCGGCCAACGAGATGCTCTGCACCGCCGTCAGCGCGGTGGAGCTCGACGCCGGCCAGCGCGAGGAAGTGCTGCGGACCGCCCGCGAGCTCACTGGCAAGCAGCCGGTCATCACCTGGCGCGTCGATCCGGGCATCCTGGGCGGCCTCGTCCTCCAGCTCGGCGACGTGCGCTACGACTATTCAACCGCCCGACAGCTTCGCCAGACGCGCCGCCTGCTGAGCGAGCGCGGCGAGCGGGGCCTGCAAATTCGAGTGGAAAACGCCTGAAAAGGGTAGTGAAGATATGAAGTTCCGAGCCGACGAAATCGCCACGATCATCCGCGACGAAATCGCGAGCTATCGCTCCACACTCGACGTTGCCGAAATCGGCAAGGTGCTCGAGGTCGGCGACGGCGTCGCCCAGATCTACGGCCTCAGCCGCGCCATGGCCGGCGAAATGCTCGAGTTCGCCTCGGGCGCCACCGGCGTCGTCTTTAACCTCGAAGAAAACTCCATCGGCGCCGTCGTCCTCGGCGGCTACCTCGACGTCAAAGAGGGCGAAGAGGTCCGCGCCACCGGTCGCCTCCTCTCGGTGCCCGTCGGCGACGCCATGATCGGTCGCGTCGTCGATCCGCTCGGCCGCCCGCTCGACGGCAAGGGCCCCATCCAGACGCCGCACCGCCGCCCGATGGAAATCATCGCCCCCGGCATCGCCGAGCGCCAGCCCGTCACCGAGCCGCTGCAGACCGGCGTCAAGGCCATCGACGCCATGATCCCGATCGGCCGCGGCCAGCGCGAGCTGATCATCGGCGACCGCAAGACCGGCAAAACCGCGATCGCCATCGACACCATCATCAATCAAAAGGGCGGCGACGTGATCTGCGTCTATGTCGCCATCGGTCAAAAGGAATCGACCGTCGCCGGCCTGGTCGAAGCGCTGCGTTCGAACGGCGCCATGGACTACTCCATCGTCGTCACCGCCGGCGCGTCCGACCCCGCTCCGCTGCAGTACATCGCGGCCTACGCCGGCTGTGCCATGGCCGAGTACTTCATGTACGAGCACGGCCGCCACACGCTCTGCGTCTACGACGACTTGTCGAAGCAGGCCCAGGCCTATCGCCAGCTCTCGCTGCTGCTGCGTCGCCCGCCCGGTCGCGAAGCCTACCCCGGCGACGTCTTCTACTTACACAGCCGTCTGCTCGAGCGTTCCTGCCGCGTCGCGGATAAGAAAGTCATCGTCCGCAAGGGCGCGCCCGCCGGCGACGAGACCCCCGTCAACGGCAAGGTCTACATCGGCAATCAGGACGCACACGCGCTCGATCACGATCTGGCCGCCCTCGGCAAAGATGGTCACGAGGTCCGCAAGGTCTACAAGTCCGGCGGCTCGCTCACGGCTCTGCCCGTCATCGAGACCCTCGAAGGCGAAGTGTCGGCCTACATCCCGACCAACGTGATTTCGATCACCGACGGCCAGATTTACCTCGAGCCCGACCTGTTCTTCGCCGGCGTCCGCCCCGCGATTAACGTCGGTATCTCGGTCAGCCGCGTCGGTGGAAACGCCCAGGTGCCCGCGATGAAAAAGATCGCCGGCTCGCTGCGACTCGACCTCGCCGCCTTCCGCGCGCTGGAGGCCTTCGCCCAGCTCGGCACCGAGCTCGACCCGGCCACGCAGCGCCAGCTCGATCGCGGTAAGCGCATGGTCGAGCTGCTCAAGCAGCCGCAGTTCCAGCCCATGAGCGTTTATGAGCAGATCCTCTCGATCCACGCCGGCACGCGCGGCTTCCTCGACGATCTGCCCGTCGATCAGGTGCCGGAGTTCGAGCGCGCCCTGCTCAAGCACTATCGCGACGAATTCCCCGAGGTCGTCGAGCGGCTCAAGGCCGACCCGCGCATGACGGACGACGTCGACGCCCGGCTGAAGGAAATCGTGGGCAACTTTAAGACGCGCTTTAAGAAGTAAGTGTCGAGCTGCGCGTGCGGAGTGTCGGGTTGAAATCAGAAAACGCGGAAACGTCCGTCGTCCTGTCTTCAACTCGAAACTCTGCACTCGAAACTCGCAACTGGATAGGGTGATTTGTGGCCAAAGCCCGACAAATCGTGAAACGCCGCAAGGCCGTTGCAAACGTCCGCAAGATCACGCAGACGATGCAACTCATTGCGACGGCGCGCTTCCAGAAGTGCCTGCAGCGCGCCACCGCCAGCAAGCCCTACACCAAGGGCATCACCGAGATGATCGAGACCCTGGCGGGCATGGAGTCGGCCGATCACTTCCTGCTCAAGCCCAACGAGGGCGTGAAGAAGTCGATCCTGCTGGTCATCTCCGCCAATCGCGGCTTCTGCGGTGCCTACAACTCCAATCTGCTCAAGGCCGCGCTCGTCCGCCAGAAGGAGCTCGTCGCCGCCGGCAACGAGGTCGACATCGAGGCGGTCGGCAAGAAGGCGCTCGCCTTCTTGCGCTTCCTGAAAATCACGCCGACGCACAAGATCACCAGCATCGAAGACCGCGTGCCCTTTGCGCTCATTGCCGAACTGGCGGAGCGCTACATGGCCGCCTATCAGAAGCGCGAAATCGCCCACGTCGATGTGGTCTACACGCGCTTCGTCTCCGCCGGCCAGCAGATCGCGACGCTCGCCCGGCTTCTGCCGATCGAGCCGCCCAAGGCGACCGGCGCCGCCGCCGCTGCTTCGTCGAAGAATCGCCCGCAATTCGAATTCAGCCCGCCGCCCGCCGAGTTGCTGCAGCGCCTGATCCCCGAATCGGTGAAGGTCCGGCTGTACCAGTTCTTCAACGAATCCATCGTCAGCGAGCAGATCGCGCGCATGTCGGCCATGAAGGCCGCCACCGACGCCGCCCGCGACATGATCAAGAGCCTCTCGAGCCAATACAACCGCGCCCGCCAGTCGCAGATTACCTCGGAGCTGGCGGATATCGTGGGCGGTGCGGAAGCGGTCAAATAGCGAATAGCGAATGGCGAATAGCGAATCGAAGACACGCAAGCCCTCCGACTCAGCCGCGCCCCTCGCGGCGGCGAAGCGGCGTGTCGATATCACCGAGCGCACCTTTGCGTTCGCGGTTCGCGTTGTGAAATTAGCGCGGGCTTTGCCCTCTGACACGGTCGGTTTCGTTCTCGGAAGGCAGCTTTTGCGATCGGCGACCAGCGTCGGCGCAAACGTGGAGGAAGCCCAGGGATCGCACTCGCGGGCCGAGTTTGCCCGACGTATGAACATCGCGCGTTCGGAGTCGCGAGAAGCGCTCTATTGGCTGCGATTGGTGGAGGCGGATGGCGTTCTGCCTAAGGCTCGAATGTCCGCGATCGTCGCGGAGGCCGAAGAGATCGTTCGAATTTTGGTGGCAATCGTGAAGCGAACGAGAACCAGCGACCGCGAATAGGCAGCGTCTGTAATTCGCTATTCGCTATTCGAAATTCGCTATTTGAGATGTCGGAGAAGTCAATGGTAACTACGGGCGGCAACATCGGCCGAATTACTCAGATCATCGGTTCAACCCTCGATGCCGAATTCGACGAGGGCAAGCAGCCGAAGATCTACAACGCTCTCAAAACCACCGTCCGCATGGACCTCGGCGGAAAAGCCACCGAGCACACGCTCTGGTGCGAGGTCGCCCAGCACTTGGGCGGCGGTCGAGTCCGCGCGGTCGCGTTGGGCAGCACCGACGGCCTTCGCCGCGGCTCCGAGATCTTTGACCAGGGCGCGCCCATCAGCGTGCCCGTCGGCAAGGCCACCCTCGGTCGCGTCTTCAACCTCGTCGGCGCCCCGATCGACGGCCGCGGCGACGTGCCCGCGAGCGATACCCGCCCGATTCACTGCGACCCGCCCGAGTTCAAAGACCTGACCCCCAAGACCGAACAGTTCGAAACCGGCATCAAAATCATCGACCTGCTCGTGCCCTTCGTCCGCGGCGGAAAGATCGGCCTCTTCGGCGGTGCCGGCCTCGGCAAGACCGTCGTCATTCAGGAGCTCATCGCCCGTATCGCCACCCAGCACGGCGGCTACTCGGTCTTTGCCGGCGTCGGCGAGCGCACCCGCGAGGGCAACGACCTCTGGCTCGAAATGCAGCACGCCAAAATCGGCGACACCGGCAAGTCCGTCATCGATCAGACGGCCATGGTCTTCGGCCAGATGAACGAGCCGCCCGGCTCGCGTCTGCGTGCGGCGCTGACCGCGCTCACGATGGCCGAATACTTCCGCGACCAGACCGGCGTCGACACGCTGCTCTTCGTCGACAACATCTTCCGCTTCTCACAGGCCGGCTCGGAAGTGTCGGCCCTGCTCGGCCGCATGCCCTCGGCCGTCGGTTATCAGCCGACCCTCGCCACCGAAATGGGTGAATTGCAGGAACGCATCACCTCGACCAAGAGCGGCGCCATCACCTCGGTGCAGGCCGTCTACGTCCCCGCCGACGACTTGACCGACCCCGCGCCCGCCACGACCTTCACCCACCTCGATGCGTTCATCGTTCTCGAGCGCGCCATCGCCGAAAAGGGCATCTATCCCGCGATCGACCCGCTCTCCTCCAGCTCGCGAATTCTCGAGCCCGGCGTCGTCGGCCACGATCACTACGCCGTCGCCCGCCAGGTGCAGCGCATCCTGCAGCGCTATAAGAGCCTGCAGGACATCATCGCGATTCTGGGTGTCGAAGAACTGAGCGAAGAAGACAAGCTCATCGTCGGCCGCGCCCGCAAGATCGAGCGCTTCTTCAGCCAGCCCTTCTTCGTCGCCGAGCAGTTCACCGGCTTCAAGGGCAACTACACCAGCAAGGCCGACACGATCCGCAGCTTCAAGGAGCTCTGCGAAGGCAAGTGGGATCACCTGCCGGAGCAGGCCTTCATGTACGTCGGCAAGATCGAAGAAGCCGCCGAGAAGGCCGAGAAGATGAAGTAACCGCTTCACAAAGCGGCGGCCTGCGGCTCGCAGGTCCACGAACATTCGCAAGGGCACGTCGCGATTCGTCGCGCCGTGCCCTTTGTGTTTGGACTCCCCGGCGCCCGTCGCAAACGCTGTTTCACGTGAAACACATTTGCGCACGCAAAAGCAGTGCCGCGCGTCGTCCTTCCCGCCAACAGAATCCGCTCAGAGGCCGCAGACGCGGCGCTTTGCCGAAAAGCCCAGCCCGTAGAATTCGCGGGATGGGTCGCCGTCGGGACGGCGCCGTCGCAAATTGGCCGGAGAGCGTGCGTGGTGTCCAGAATCCTTGCCTTCGTCGTGTTCGTTTCGTTCGCCGCGGCGGCACGCGAGGCATCGGCGCTGCCGGCCGATGAGTCGCTGCGTTTGCCGAAGATCTTCGGCAGCGGCATGGTCCTCCAGCGCGATCAGGAGGTCCCAGTGTGGGGCTGGGCCGCGCCCGCGTCGCGCGTATCCGTTCGTTTCGGCGAAGCGGCGGTCGAGGGCGTCGCCGATCGCGACGGGAAATGGTCGGTGCGCCTGCCGCCGATGGCCGCAAACGCCACGCCGCAGATCATGGCGATTGAGTCGGGCGAGCGAATCGAGCTGCGCGATATTCTGGTCGGCGAAGTCTGGCTCTGCTCGGGCCAATCCAACATGCAGTGGTCGCTCGCGCCCGGGTTCGTCGGTTCCGGCGTGCGCGACGGGGCGGCGGAAGCGGCGGCGGCGAACTACCCGCTCATTCGATTCTTCAACGTGAAGTGCGAACTCGCCGCGCGGCCGAGGGACGATTGCAACGGCGAGTGGAAAGCCTGTTCGCCCGAGACGATCGGGCCTTTCAGCGCAGTCGGTTACTTCTTCGGTCGCGAGCTTCATCGCGAGCTGGGTGTGCCCATCGGCCTGATCGGCTCGTCGTGGGGCGGCACGCCCGCCGAGGCCTGGACCAGTACGGAAACGATCCGGAAGTTCCCCGAGTTCGATCGCGCTCGCGAAGACGTCGAGCGTTTCGGCGATGACCCGGCCGCCGCCCGCGCCGCGCACGAAAGCGCCATGGCCGAGTGGCTGACGCAGGTCGATCGGCTGGATGTGGGAACTGCGCAGAATTGGGCCGCCGCAGCATGGGAAGACGCGAATTGGAAGTCGGTCGCGGTGCCCGGCCCGTTGGTGGTCGATGGACTCGACGCGTTCGATGGCGTCGTCTGGCTGCGCGGCCGATTCATGCTCGCGAGCGAATGGACCGGACGCGCGGCACAGTTGTCGCTCGGCCCAATCGACGACATGGATCGCACATTTGTAAACGGCGTTCGCATCGGCGCAACGGAGCGCGCGGGCAGCTCGCAGTCGAAGCGAACCTACGTCGTGCCCGCGGGTCTGCTGCGGGAGGGCCAAAACACCGTCGCCATTCGCGTGATCGATGTATTCGGTTTGGCGGGTTTGCTCGGCAAACCGGAGGCGATAAAGCTGAGCCTGAGCGAGGAGGGAGCGGGGCCGTCGCCGATCGGATTGGCAGGGGAGTGGCGCTGTCAACGCAGCGTCGCGCTGTCTGCCTTGCCGCCGGCGCCGCCGCTGCATGAGCTGGCGCCCTCGAAGCCCTCCGCAATCTACAACGCGATGATCCGCCCGCTCATGCCCTATGGCATCCGCGGCGCGATCTGGTATCAGGGCGAATCGAATCGCACCCACGCAGCGCAATACCGAGAGCTCTTCCCGGCGCTCATCGCCGACTGGCGGGCCGGCTGGCGTCAGGGCGATTTCCCGTTCTATTTCGTGCAGATCGCGCCGTACGCATACGTCGACGATCGCGGCGAGGCGGCGCTCCTGCGCGAGGCGCAGATGCTGACGATGCGCCGCGCATCGAATGTCGGCATGGCGGTCACGATGGACATCGGCGACCCGCGCGATATCCACCCCGCGAACAAGCAGGAAGTCGGCAGGCGCCTAGCGCTCTGGGCGTTGGCAAAGACCTACGGCAAGCCGGGGATCGCCTTTAGCGGCCCGCTTTACAGCTCGATGCGGATCGAGGGCGACGCCATTCGCATCGCGTTCGACTACGCCGAGGGCGGTCTGGCGACGCGCGACAAAAAGCTCCCGACCCATTTCACGATCGCCGGAAGCGATCGTAAGTTTGTGACCGCGACGGCGAAGATCGAAGGCGAGACGATCGTCGTGCGCGCCGACGGCGTCGCGAATCCGGTGAGCCTGCGCTACGGCTGGGGGGCGGCCGATGAGCCGAATCTCTGCAATCGTACGGGACTGCCGGCGTCGTCATTTCGGACGGATGATTGGTAGAGGCGCGGCGAGGGGCGCTGCTGCATAGACCAGCTACCACTACAGCAAACGCCGCGCAATCGTCGTCGGCAGGCTTTCGAGCCACTCCAGCGTGTCCGGCGATTCGCGGAAGCCGAGGCGTTGGACGCAGGGCAGGTTGAAAAAGTCGTAGGGAACATAGGGCGAATACTCGAGCATCGAGCAGACGACATCGCTGAACATGACGATCAGCTTTTGCTTCTCGAGCGGGTCGCCCGGCGCCGGCAGCTTGTGGTGCGAGGCGACCAAGTCGGGCAGCGGGTCGGGCAGGTGCCACGCCTCCGCCAATCGCAACCCAAGGTGTTCGTGCCAGCGCTCGGCCACCGCGGCGAAGATCGGGCGGGTCAGCTTCTTGCCGGTCTTCGTCTGATAGTCGTGAAGCACGCGCAGCAACACCATCATGCCGATGTCGTGCAGCAGCCCCGCGAGGTAGGCGTCGTCTTCCGGAACGCCCACGCGCTGCGCCGTCTCCGAGCAGATCGCCGCAGACGCCGAGGCGCAGCGCCAGAGCTGCGTGCCGACGGTCTGGCTGCCGCTGCCGGGGCGAATCACGATCGATTTCATCGTGGCGCTGACGACAATGGCGCGAACGCGGCGAACGCCCAAACGCGGAAACGCCTGCTGCAAGCGCTGCACGCGTTGCAAGGCGCGAAAAGCGGCCGAGTTCACGACGCGCAGAATCTCGGCGGTGAGCACGGGGTCGCGCTCGGCAGCCTTGGCGGCCTCCACGAAATTCACATCGCGTTTCTCAAGCAACCGAAGCACGTTTTGCGCCACATCGGGAAGCTGAGGCAATTCGATATCCGGCTCGTCGAGGACTTTGCCCAGTTCGCCGTAGAGGTCGGCGTCGATCGCGCGCAGACCCTGCGTCGCCGAGCCGGGCGTCAGCACGCCCTCCTCGCGCGGCGTCCACCAGCCGGCGCTGTTCGATTGCATCGCCTGTTCGAGCTGGGTCTGGTCGGAGGACGAAATCGGCGTGGCGGCGTCCGAGTATCCCTCGGGAGCGCTGGGGGCGGATGGAAGAGCCGGTCCGGTCGCGACGCCTTCGGGGCGCTCCGAGACCGCGGAATTGCCTGAGTTTCCAGAGAAAACGCGCTTCAACCAACCGCCGAGCATATCGGACTCCCGCTGGGGATGCGGCTACATACCTCATTGCCATCGGTGCGATCGTCGGCGGACTGGACTAAACCGGAAACCGCGCTCGGGATCGCCCCGGCGGCGGCGGCAGGGGCTGCGCGGCAACGGGGTGTTGGGCCGCGTTATCATGCCGCATCGCAGCGACAGGAACAGTGGAGAGATCTCATGGACCCGCTCTCGAGCGATCTGCGATCGGCGCTCGTCGATCTTCTGCTCAGCCTCGCCGACGATAAGTTTTTCCTCGGATGCCGCAACAGCGACTGGACCGGCTTGGGCCCGATGATCGAGGAAGACATCGCCTTCTCCGCCCTCGCACAAGACGACATCGCTCACGCCAAAGCAATCTACGAATTCACCGCCGGGTTGACCGGCGACGACGCGAATCGCCTGGCGTTTGGCCGCGCGGCAGCGGAGTATCGCTGCGCCCAGATCGTCGAATTGCCGGACGAGTTTGACTGGGCCTTCGCCATCGTGCGACAGTGCTTCTGCGATCACTTCGACGAGCTGCGGATTCAGCGGCTGGCGAAGTCGAGCGTCAAGCCGCTGGCCGAGTTGGCCGAGCGCATGCTGGCGGAAGAGCGCCTGGCGATGGGCCATAGCGATTCATGGGTGGTGCGCCTCGCGCGCGGCACCGAAGAGTCGCGCGGGCGCGTCGCCAAGGCGCTGGCGCAGCTCGCGCCGCGCGCCGGCGAACTCTTCGAGCCGACCGCCGGGTTGGCGGCCCTGGAGCAGGCCGGCGTTTACCCGCCGCTGAAACACGGAATGTTCGAAGTCTGGTCGATCCGGGTAGAGGAACTGCTGCAGCGCGCCAACCTCTCCGCCGAATTCGTCGTGCCGGGCGGCGCTTTCCGCGGCGGGCGGTCAGGTGTTCATAGCGAATACTTTGCCCCGTGGCTGACGGAGATCAGCGAGGTCTATCGCGTTGAGCCCAACGCGCAGTGGTGAATCTTTCGCAGAGGGTGTCGATGCGGCAAACGCCCGCGCAGCCGTCCGCATCGCGGTGGAGTCGACTTGGCTAAGCCGTGCGACAACGCGGATCGGTCCGGCCGGGTCGAGGCGCTCGTCGGGCTCTATGGCGAGTTGCGCGATCGCCTGAAGCCGCTGCGCTTTGCGCCGCCCGCCGCGCACGTCTATCACACACTCGACTATGCCTTTGCTCCGTTTGAGCAATATCTGCGGCGCTACGCGGTCCGCGGTGCGTCGGCGCTGCTGCTGGGCATGAATCCCGGACCGTGGGGAATGGTGCAGACAGGCGTGCCGTTTGGCGACGTCCAGTCGGTCGGCGGTTGGCTCGCGATCGACGCTGGCGCGCAGCCGCCCACGCAGCAGCACCCGCAACGACCGATCCTGGGGTTGGCGTGCCCTCGCGTGGAGGTCAGCGGGCAGCGCATCTGGGGTTGGGCGCAAGGCCGCTTCGGCTCAACGGCGGCGTTCTTTGAGCGGTTTTTCGTGCTCAACTATTGCCCGCTCGCCTGGCTGACGGAGAGCGGAGCAAACCTCACGCCCGACAAGCTGCCGGCAAAAGAGCGGCTCGCCGTAGAGCACGCTTGCGACGCGGCGTTGCGCGCGGCGGTGGAGATTCTCGCGCCGCGCTGGCTGATCGGAGTGGGCAAGTATGCCGAGCAGCGGGCCAAGGCAGCCCTGAGCGCCCCCACGGATGGCTCGCCGCACGACGATGATCAGCGATTGCCGCAGATCTGCACGATTCTCCACCCCAGCCCGGCCAGCCCCGCGGCCAATCGCGGCTGGGCGGAGCAGGCGGAGCGGCAGCTCGCGGCGATCGGGATCGATTTGCGGAGCGGCAGAGGCGAGTCGCCGCGCGTGCAGACGGCGCCGATTGTGAATCGCCGCGAGAAGCAGTTGCGCGGAGCGGCGAAGCGTGCCTGATGCCGACTCAGGCGCGGCCGATCGCGCGCGGCCCGATCGCGCGCCTTAACACCGCTCATACTTCCAATTTCGGGACTTGCCCTCCGCGATCCACTCCAGCGCCGTCGCCATCCGGCGCGACCGCGTCGACTCGGTCTTGGCTTCGTTCAGCCACTCGATGTACTCACGCTGCTTCGAGGGGCTGAACGCGGCGAAGTGGCCGGCGGCGGTCTTGCTGCGCTGCAGCGCGGTCGCGAAGTCTTCCGGAATCGACAGCGGCGCCTTCGGCGGCGATTTCGTCTTCGGCGTTTTCACGCCCGCGTCGTTGAGCTTGGCCGCCTTCTTCACATACGCGATCAGCTTGCTCCGCGACGGCAGATCCTCGATCCGCGTGATCTTCCCAAATTCGCCCATGCCGCGTCGCTCGCTCTGCGGCTTGGGAATGGGTGTGCCGACGACGAGGTCGTGCTTCCAAAAGCCGAAACTGCAATGCTGCTTAAACGCCGCCATGCCGCAGAGCATCCCCTTGTACTCGAACGAGGGCATGCTCCATTTGATGTTTTCCTCCACGCTCGGGCAGGCCTCGTGTACCAGCTGGCGGAGGTAAGTGAGGATCGGCTTCGCGAAATCCGCCGACTTCGCGATGTAGGCGTCGATGCGAGGATCGCGGGCGGGAGATGCTGGTTTCATAATTTTCAGAGCTTAACGGAGCGCCGGGAGATGCAGAACGCGGAAGGGCACACCCGCGTGTCGGCGGCGCTGCGCCGGCGCGCGGAGGACCGTTCCCCCCGCCTCACCGTTTCACGACCGCCGCGCCTGACGCGCCGGACGCGGAACACCTCTCGGCTAACGCTGCTCATCGTCCATCTACGCGCGCTCATCGCCCGGTCGTATAATCAAGTTCGATTGTCGGGGTTGCTACGAGGATGTAGCTCAGTCGGTAGAGCATCGGCCTTTTAAGCCGTGGGTCCTGGGTTCGAGTCCCAGCATCCTCAAATCCGTTTCGAGTGCCGAGTGCCGAGTGCAGAGTTGAAAACAGAAGACGCCGCCTTTCGTCTTCCACTCGCCACTCTGCACTCGCAACTCGAAACTCTCGTCGCCACCGCCAAATCACGGCCCATACAGATAATCGTGCAGCCATCGGATCGTCTCCGCCTGCTCCGCTTCCGCGTCCGCCAGCAGATCGCCGATCGAGATCATGCCCACCAGTTGGTCATCCTCCACCACCGGCAAATGTCGAACGCGCTTATGGCGCATCGCTGAGCGACACTCGTCGCGCGTCGTGCTGAGGGCGCAGCAAGCCACCGGGGCCGTCATCACGTCCGCCACGCGCACGGCCGCCGGGGCGCGCTCCGGCGCAACCACCCGCGTCAGAATGTCACGCTCGGTGAAGATGCCGATGACGCGCTCGCCGCGCGTCACCACCAGGCTGCCCACGTGATGCTCGTTCATCAGCCGGGCCGCGTCGACGACGGCGGCGTTCTCGCTGATGCTGACGACCGAACGCTGCGGCTTCTGGGCTAGGATGTCGCGAACGGTGTGCATGGCACGCTCCGGGCCGCGCTCGGCGACGTGGGGCGTGCGTCCGCTGAGGCGTGACGCGCCGGCGCGGCAGCGAGGGGCCCGCGCCGCCAGCGACAGCTGACTGCAAACGCCGGCCCGTCAAGCGCTTAGAATGGGCTTGCCCGAGCGGATCGGTCAATGCGATTTCGCAAAATCCGACCCGGAAGGCGTATCATCCCGCACCCTGATTTGCCGGGCTGCTGCGCCGGTTGGAAAGGTCGCCCATGTCCGACATTGCCGTGATTCTGCCCGCCGCCGGCGCCGGCCAGCGCTTCGGGGGCGCCGTCAAAAAGCCCTTCGCCCAACTCGACGGCCGCCCGATCTTCATCCGCGCGATCGAGCTCTTCATCAACCGCAGCGATGTCTGTCAGACGATTTTGACCGTCGCCCCCGATGATTACGACGTCGTTCGTGAGAAATACGCCGCCAATCTGATGTTCATGGGCATCAAGCTCGTGAAGGGCGGCAGTGAGCGCTGGCAATCGGTGCGCGCCGCGCTCGAGGCGCTCGACGACGCGGTCAAGTTCGTCGCGATTCACGACGCCGTGCGCCCCTGCCTGCACGACGACTGGATCGACCACGTGTTCAATGAGGCCCGCAAGACCGGTGCCGCCATCCTCGCCGCGCCGCTGGTCGGCACAATCAAGCGCGTCGCGCAGTCGCGGATGATCGATGCGACCGTGCCGCGCGCCGGCCTGTACGAAGCGCAGACGCCCCAGGTCTTCGCCCGCAAAGTCATCGTCGACGCTTATGCCAAACTGCCGGCGAACGCGACGCCGACCGACGATGCCGAAGTGGTCGAAAAGTCGGGGCACGCCGTCGCGGTCGTGCCCTGCGATCGGCGAAACATCAAGATCACCGAGCCCGGCGACCTCGCGCTCGCCGCCGCCATCCTGAAAACGATCGACCGCAAGCCGAAATCCGATACCGGTCCCATGGGGGCGTTCGGCGAGGCCCAGTGGTGAGCGCTCGTCCGGCTGCCAGTCGAACCACGCTCCACCGGCTTCGGGGCTGTCGCGAGACAACGCAACCCCTCGTTTCATCACTGCGAGGAACCAGGCGCGTTTTCGTTCTCCTGGCGGCGGCCATGCTCTGCGCCGGAGCCACCTGCTCGAAGGGCGGCCTCTTCGGAAACAGCGTCGACGCCGACGTCGCCGAATCCCAGCCCGCCGACACCCCCGCGCAGACCAAGACCGACATCGGTCCGCCGCCCATCGATCCGGAAACGGGCCAGATGCCCCGGCTCGATGTCTCCCTCCGCGTCTTGCAGGTTCGCGTGCCCAGCGAGTCCCGAAAAAACTGCGAGCCCCTCTGGACCTACGTGCGCGAGGACGTGCTCGACGCCGAAGTGCACCGCCGGCTGCGTGAGAACGGAATGCGCGTCGGCGTTTCCCGGTTGGAGTGGTATGAGCCGATTCGCGGCGTGCTGTCGGCGGTGCCGGAACACGTGATCAACGATCCCGAGCCGTTTCGACTGCCCTTTGGCTTTCCGCTCGGCCTCGAGCTCGACCGCGGCCCGCACGACCAGACGCTGTTTTTCCTAAACGAAGACAACACGCTGGTGGGTGAGACCTGGGAGGCCAGCCGCAATCAGCTCCGAATAAGTTATGTCCTCGACGCGTCTAAAAAGGGACGCATTCGTCTGGAAGTCGTGCCGCAGGTGCGGCGCGAGGCGAGTGGCCCAAACTTGGGCGACCCGGCAGACGGGTTTAGCCCGAAACCACGGTTGGAAGGCCGTACATTCGATCACGCCGGTTTTTATCTGACTATGGACGCGGACGAGATTCTCGTCCTTGCGCCTAACGAGAACGCGACCGCTTACGGTATCATCGGCGGAGCCTTTCTGACCGAAAAGACCGATGAGCGCGGCTATGATCGATATATAATGATCCGCCCAGAAGTGAGATATGTCGACGTCAGCCCAGACAGTTCACAGCCCGGCTGATCTGCTCGACGAGGCCTTTCTGCGCAGCATGTTCCAGGGCGCAGAGGTGCCGCTCGTCGTTTGTGAGCCGGACGCCACCATCGCCGCCAGCAACAACGCGGCCAACCGGCTCTTTGCGCCTTCGCATCGGCCGGTCGCCGGGCGCGAGCTGGGCGGCTGTTTCACTTCCGGAGAGCGCGCCCGCGTCGAACGAGCCTTCTCACAGGCGCTGGCCCGGCTCGAGTCCATCGAATTGCGCACGGTCGTCAACGGAACCGAAGGCGAGCGCAACTTCTCCGTCTGGTTCACCCCCGTCGTCGAATCGGATGGCAGCATCCGCGGCGTAGCCCTCTCGTTTCGCGACGTCGTAACCGGCCAGTCGATGCAGCGCGACCTCGAAAAGAAATCGCGCCTCGCTTCGCTCGGTTCGCTCGCGGGGGCTGTCGCACACCACTACAACAATCTGGTCTGTTCGCTCGCGACGGGCATCGAATACGCCGCGAACATGAGCTCGCCCACACAGACGCGCCGCACGCTCGAGCGCTTGCAGGAGCCGCTGCAGCGGGCGGCGAAGATGACTCAGCAACTGCTGGCCTTCGCCCAGGCGGACACACGCCATCGCGACCTGGCCGACCTCACCGAGTGCGTCTTGCTCTTCTGCGACGAAATCGAAGAGACGCTTCGCAGCAGGAATATCACACTCGAAGTCGATTGGCAGCCGATCCCCATTCAGCCCATCCCCCGCGAAGCCCTCCAGATCATCCTCCAAAATCTCACCGACAACGCTCGCGACGCCATGAAATCGGGCGGCGTCCTGCGCATCGCCCTCGGCCTCCGCAGTACCCACGAGGTCCGCCTCACCGTCAGCGACACCGGCGCCGGCATTCCGGGCGAGATCATGGAGCACATTTTCGAGCCGTTCTGTACAAGCAAGGGGGATCTGGGGGCCGGGTGTGGAAATTCGCAGCAAAATCCGGGTCTGGGCCTCGCCGTCGTTCACGGCCTCGTGAACATGCTGCACGGCACAATCAGCGCCACAAACCTGCCCACCGGCGGCGCCCAATTCGAAGTCATCTTTCCGCTCGTCGCCAACAAGTAGCTCGCGCTCGCGTCCGGCAGCCGAATCGCATAGCGGGGAATCTAGATCACAATCGGTTTGCCCAGCGCGCGACGAATCGCCGCGATCTGTCCGGCGTGCATCATTTCGTGGCCGCTGATCATCGCCAAAACATCGCCCGTCGTGGGCAGGTAGCCCCGCAGCGATTCCGGCGCCGCCGCGTCGAGTTCCTCCTCGCGCAGGCCGGCCAGCAGCGCATCGGCGGCGCCATGCAGGTCGGCGAGCATCCCCAGATAGTCAGCCTTCGACCAGCGAAAAACGCCGCGATCGTCACAGCCGGCATTGGCGCGAACATGCGCCGCCACAAACTCGGTCGACAGCTCCGCCGGCCGAGCCCCGAGCGCCGCCAATTGTCGCGTGTGCGATTCGATCAGGTGCCCCAGTTGCCACGCCGCATGGTTGGCCTGCGGCGTCGGGCGCATCAGCAGCTCCTCCTCGCTAATGTCGCGCAGATAGCGATCAAGCACAAACAGGCTGAGCCGGAGCTGGGAACGAATCAGAGCGTGGGCATTCATAGCGAAAGCGTAACGCGCGCGTCGGCCTCGCCTATCATGAGCGGCGATGAATCCGAACAACGCGGACATCCCGCGCCTCTGCGATTTCTCCTGCCCCTTCGCCGCCTTTCCGCCTGCGGAGACGGCCGGCATCTGCCGGACGATGTCCGCCGTGCAATGTGGCAAGCTGCTTGAGTTGGTGAACAAGAACGCGCCCTGCGAGTGGCGCAAGCGGCAGGGGGCCGCGTCCACTGATGCTGGAAAGACAAAGGGCAAACCCGCCCGTCCCGCGAAACGCCGCCCGCGCGGGCGCTAGAGTTTGCGGAGGTTCGGTCCCGAAGGGGTTTCTGACGACTGAAATGCACCGAATCGTTGTGCGCCCGCGCGGGCTCAAGCTCGCGGCTCTTTGGGGCGGAGCCTGCGAGGCGCTCGGCCCGCGCGCGGCGCGACACTAAGCGTTGCGTTTGGTCTCGACGATTTTCTGAGAGTCTTCCGCGAGCTGTCTCACCAGCCGCTCCGCCGCCGCGCCGGCTGCTGCCACCGGATCGACGTGGTTGCCTTCCGCCACGTGCAGCTTCCCGGCCTTGACCGCGGCCTGCAGCTTGCAGCGTTTGTCGTTGCCGCCTTTGGGGCCGTTGACATCATCCAACGTGATCTTGAGATCGATGATTCGTTTGGCGAATCGCCGGAGCGCGACGCTGACGCGCTTCTCCACCGATTCCCGCTCCGGCTCCGACAGTGTGAGCGAAGGCGTAAAGAACTGCAGCCGCATGATCCGCTCCTCGGATGGGACTCGCTCGCCCGCCGAACGCGGCGCGCGGATTGAGTCGGGTCTCATGAATCTCCTCTATCCGACAGTACGAGTGCCATCGGCGAAGGTCCGTGAGAAAATCAGCGACGTTTTGGAATGGCTCGACCCGGGCGAAAGGGCGGCGAACTCGGGCTTGCTCCCATCGGCCCACCCAACGGCCCCGCCTCTGCCGCGCTCGCGCAGCCTCCCTCGCGTCTGTCGGTGAGCCGGGCCCGCAATCGCCACCCGATGAAAGCGCTTTCAATCGTGCGGCCTTCTCCTCGCTTTGTGCACTCCAACGGTCGGAACTGGCATGTTGCACTCTGGCGAGCGCATTTTCTGGAACCGATTTGACTCAAAAACGTATTATTGGGCAGACGGGGCTTGTCGGGCTGCCGACCGGCTCGAGCACCCGTTCACCCTTTCTTCGCCTCACGATTCCATCTCGATCGTTTTTGGTGCGGTCACGCCGCGCCGGTCGAAAGCTCGAATCTTCAACTCGGAGTCCAGGCATGTCGGCAACAGCGACGGCGGCGGGGCGTGTTCTGACCGGGGCGGTGCTCGGATTCCTGGTGTTGGCGGCCCCCACGGCCGCTGTTGAATCTCCTGCTGCGCCGTCCGGGGGGATCGGCGCGGCCTCGCAACCAACCCGGGCGCTCACGGTTTTCGTGACCGACGAACGCACCGGTAAGCCTTTGGCCGATGTAAACGTCGAATCCAGTTGGCTGACCGTGTCTGCCGCCGCGCAGATTCGCGCTCAGCCGCGCAGCGGGCAGCCGGGCTGCGATGCCTTCCCGCGTGTCCTGGTCGAGGCCAGGACAAATGCCGACGGTCAGGCAACGCTGCAGATCCCCGCGGAGGATTTGGAGAACGGCAGTGTGCTGATGACCCGTACCGGTTATGCCGCCGCGCGAGCTTCGTGGGGCGTCGTCTTTGGCAAGAAATCGCCGATCAACCCGACCCGCGTCGAGGCGGCGCTGATACCCGCGGTTGCAATCGGCGGCATCGTGAAAAACGAAGAGGCCGTTCCCGTCGCCGGCGTCACCCTCCAGATCAATCGCTCGCTTCATCAGCAACGCGATACGCCGAAAGATGGCGAGACCAGCTATCGAATCTTCGCCGAAGTCACGACCGACGAGCAGGGCCGCTGGGAATTCGACGGCATGGCCGACCGCAAGCCGCGTCACCTCGAATTGCAATTGAACATTAACCATCCCGACTACACCAAAGAGTTCGACGCCAGCCACGAATCGAATCCCCCGTGGGACCAGTTGCTGGCGAAGAGCTGGGTATTCACGATCAAAAAAGACCGCCGCCCGCGCGCGACGCTGACGGGCCGCGTCGTGGACAGCGCGGGAAAGCCCATCGAAGGGGCCAAGGTCTGGACCGGCGAATACAACTACGGCGTTGGGCTAACCGGCGACTCGCAGTTGCGCACGAAGAGCAACGTTGAGGGGCGTTTTTTTCTGGCCGACATCACGCCGCTCGAGCCGTCAATCACCGGCGACGGAGCCCCCAAGCCGACTTACGAAATCATCAACATCGCCGCCGCCGGGTATCACTGGAAACAGGTCGAATGGGACGTGCTCCAGGGATCGCGCGAAGAGACCTTTCAGCTCACGCCCGCGCCGCCACTGCGCGTGCAGGTCGTGGACCCCGCAGGCAGCCCAATCGCCGATGTGGACATGGGCTATCCGCGCGCCACGCAATCCTCTGTCATGTCGTACGTCGGAAAGACCGACGCCGAGGGCGTATTTGTCTTCACCGACTACCCGGAGGGCGGCTTTACCGTCGACGTTCGAAAGGACGGCCGCCAATCGCGCAAGCTATCGCGCGACGATTTGGCGGCGGGCAAGGTCGTGCTCGGGACAGAGCCGCGGATTGTCGGCATTGTGCTCGATGCCGCGACCGGCAAGCCGATCGAGCGGTTTCGCTTTGGGTTGCAGCGAGAGCGCGCCGACCTCGGCGGCTCTTCCCTTCCGCCGCGACTGGAGAGCGAAGGGCAGAATGGCCGCTTTGAGCTCAGCGATCGCAGTTCCGCGACGCACTATCAAGTCATGGTCGAAGCCGACGGCTATGCCAGCTATGCCTCCGAGAAATTCACCGCCGAGCAGATGGTCGGACAGGAACTGCGGATCGAGCTGAAGCCCGCCCCGATCGCGGTTCGAAAGATTCTGACGCCCGACGGTGCGCCGGCGACCGGCGCAATCTGCACGGTCATGAGCGCACGGCGAGATCAGCACCAACTTCAGGGATTCAAAGACGGAAAGGCCAAGCGCGAGTTGCACCGTGGCCCGTGGGGCGAGGAAATCGAATTCATCGAGAGTATCGCCGACGCGGACGGCAACGCGAAGGTGCGATGGAAGAAGGAGAAGGATTCGGCTTACGTCTATCACGCGACGGGCTGGAGCTTCTTGGAAGACCGAACGCTGCGCTCCGACGAGGCGATTCCGCTTCAACTGTGGTCGCGCGTGACGGGCGTCCTGCGTGAAGGCGGCAAGCCGGTCGTCGGGGCGGAAGTCGTTTTGCGAAGCAGCGCTAAACGCAACGCGCTGGTCTCGTTCGTTGCCGCGAGTCAGGAATATCGAGCCATCACCGACTCCGAGGGTCGCTTCGCGATCGATCAGGTTCTTCCGGGCTACGGACGAATCGGCCCCGCCGCGCCGGCCGAGTTTCAGTGGTGGCAGCCGCGGTTTGAACGCTCCGTCGAAATCGAAATCGGCAAGACGGCGGAGGTCGCTGTCGTGGCGGAGGGGGCCAGGGTCGTGGCGCGGCTTCCGGTTCGTGGGGAGCCTGCTAGGACTATGGAGGGGAATCCGCTGCGGCCATCGATATCGATGCGTCGAATGCCGAAGCCGGCTCCGCCCGAAGTGCGCGAGCAGGGCAGCGACGCCATTTATGCCTGGTACGAGCAATGGAAGGCTACTGAGGAGGGGCGGCGAGTGCTCGAGCTCCCGCATGAATACATGGCCGAAATCGCCGAGGACTGCGCGATTCGATTCGCGCACGTCGCGCCCGGCGACTATTCGCTCGATTGCATGCTTTGGGCCGACGGGGCGACCCACAACTTCTCCGCCAAAGTCACCGTCCCCGAAACCGCAAAACCCGGCGAGACCATCGACCTCGGTCTGCTCGAACCGAAAAAGCCCGAGCTCGCGTTGAAGCCGGGCATGCCCGCGCCCGACTTGACCGCCAAGACGGCCGACGGCGCCGACTTTCAGCTCAGCACGCTGCGCGGCAAGTTCATCGTCATCGACTTCTGGGCCACTTGGTGCGGCCCGTGCCGCGCGGCGATGCCCGAGTTGAAGCAGATACACGCGGAGTTCGCGAAGGACGAGCGGGTCGCGTTCTTGGGTCTGTCGTTCGATGATTCGTTGAGCGACTGGAAACGCTACATCAAAGAGGAGTCGTTGCCCGGCACGCAGCTGATCTCCAAAGGCTTCGCGGAAAACCCGCTGTCCAAGGCCTGGGGCGTGCGCGGCATACCCGCGGTGTTCGTGATCGACCCGGCCGGCCGCATTCTGGCGGCCAACACCACGCCGGCGGGGGCCGAAAGCGCACTTCGAGCGGCGTTGCCGAAGACGTCGGCAAGGTGAGGCCGCCCGCCATCCCCGCCGCCCGCCGAACACGGCGACGGCGGATGACCGGCCTATACTTGTCTGCATGACGCGCTCCAACGCCGCCACCTCAAATCCGCCGCCCGCGGGCGACGCCGCAGCCCTCGATCGACGAACCCGCACCGGGCTGCTCGTGGTCGCTCTCACGATGATCGCCGGCATGGCGATTGGGGCCGTCAGCTTCGTTCAGTACAAGCACTCGGTCCACACGATCGAGGATCTGTTCACCGCGATCGTCTACTTCATGGATGACCATGGCGGGCGATTCCCGGCGTCGCAGGAAGAACTGGTCCAGAGCGGGCTGCTTCGCATCCTCCCCGATGGCGGGATGCAGTTCGACACAACCCGCTCTCGATCCGGCCACCCCATCCGCCCCCATCTGGTCGGGGCCAAGGTTGCGTCGCTCGAGCGCTTCGCCGTCCCTTGGGGGCTCGATTTGGGTGCTCTCTGCTACGAGGTGATCCCGCACGACGCCCTGATCGTCCGCGATCCGGCGAACGGCCACGAAGTGCTCGCGCTGGGCGAGGTCGCTTCGGTGCAATCGCGGCGACGGTTCACATGGGATCTGCTGCGCTACTACTGCGACAAGAAAGGCGCTGTGCCGCCCAAGTTCATCCGCACCGGCCGCGGAGGCCACGTCGAGTCGCAGCCCACCTCCCCAGCCGGACGCTAGCGGCAACATCCGCCGCATTTCCGAAACCGGTTCCGTTGGTTATCGCTCGCCAAGTTATAGGGCTTTGTTCATGGGGCGACGCGCAAACTTAGCAGCAAACTCTTGATTTGTCGGACGTTGTCGGTTATTCTCGGAAAAGCCGTTGAGGCTGAAAACGGCAGCCCTGAGCAAGCGAATTGCCTCATTTTCGGCATTTGCCGACGCCAAGCTCCGGGAACTAAGAAAACGCTCTCATTCTGTTTTATACGCCTTCCATACGAACTCAGCCGACAACTTGGTTGGTACGGGCGTCAGGTGACGCGATCGGGCCATTGTGCGCCCTCCGCGAAGGCGGTATGTCGTCGTCACCACAGATTGAGGTACATGCTGTGGCGGATGCAATCAAGTGCGATTGCCCGGAGTGCGGCGCGAAGTACCGGTTGCCCCTCGAAGCCGGCGGACGAAGCGTTCGCTGCAAGAAGTGCGACCAGAAGTTCCGGGTCCCCGAACCCGAGACGCGCCTCGAAGACAGCGTCATGTCGTGGCTGGCTGATGTCGACGGCGACGCCGACGAAGCCGACACCAACGGCCCGCGCGTCATCCGCATGAAGGATGACAAGCCCAGCGCCGAGGACAGCGGCACAGCCATCGACCGGCTGCGCGGCCCTCTGCCGGGCAAAGACGAGCCGTCCACGACATCGGCCGGCAACAGCGGCCCGCGACGCTAAACGTCTCGTCCCCCGATTGATTGCCATGAATGGCCGACGGCGGCCGATCCGCGCCCACGCGCAATCGCACCGCCAAAGCTCCCCCAAGCGCGATCGCCGACGGGGGCGCGCAACCGGTTTCGATGCGCGCCTACCGCATCCCCTCAAAGAGCGCCGTCGACAGATAGCGTTCGCCAAACGACGCCAAAATCACCACGATCATCTTGCCGGCGTGCTCCGGCCGCTTGGCCGCTTCATGAGCCGCTGCCAGCGCCGCGCCCGAGCTGATCCCGACCAGCAGCCCTTCCTCACGAGCAGCCCGACGAGCCCACGCGAAAGCGGCGTCGTTGCTGACGCGAATCACATCGTCGACGACCTGCGTGTTCAAAATCTCGGGCACGAATCCAGCGCCGATACCCTGAATCTTGTGCGGCCCCGGCTTCAGCGGCTCGTTCGCGCGAAACTGCGTCAGCACCGGCGAATCGACCGGCTCCACCGCGATGCAGCGAAACGCCGCCTTCCGACTCTTGATCACTTCGCCCACACCCGTGATGGTCCCGCCCGTGCCGACGCCGGCGATCAGAACATCCGCCGCGCCGTCGGTATCGCGCCAGATTTCCTCCGCCGTCGTCTTGCGATGGACGGCGACATTGGCCGGGTTCCGAAACTGCTGCGGCATCCAGGCGTTCTTCGTCTCGCTCAGCATCTGTTCGGCCCGGGAGACGGCGCCGCGCATGCCCTCGGGCGGCGGGGTCAGCACCAGATCGGCCCCAAGTTGGCGCAACACCGCCCGGCGTTCAAGGCTCATGCTCTCGGGCATCACCAACGTCAGCCGCAGGCGCTTCGCCGCGCAGACGAATGCCAGCGCGATGCCGGTGTTTCCGGATGTAGGCTCGATGACGTGCGTATCCGGCTTGACCATCCCCCGGGCGATACCGTCCTCGATCATCGCCAGACCGATGCGGTCTTTCACGCTCGAAAGCGGGTTGAAGAATTCGAGCTTCGCCAGCACGCGCGTGCCGTTGCCCGCGCCGATCAGGCGATCAACATTCACCAGCGGCGTCCCGCCGACCGTCTCGGTGATTGATGCAAGAATCCGGCTCATGAGAATGACCCCAGCCTTGGAACGAGCCTCGCCCCGCTATGTCGCTAGAACCGCCGTGCCCGTGCGCTCCATTCCCGCCAGCCGCGCCTGCGCCGCGGCCATCTGCTCCGCCGTCGGCGGCTTGCGTGTCCGCATGACGTCGCGAAAGACGTCGAAGAGGTAGCCGGCATCCTGCGGCCCCGGCGCCGCCTCGGGGTGATACTGCACCGCGAAAATCGGCCGCTCGCGATGGCGGAATCCCTCGTTCGTCTGGTCGTAGAGATTGACGTGCGTCGCCTCCAGACCCGCGGCCGCCATCGTCTGCAAGTCGACCGCGAAGCCGTGATTCTGCGAGGTGATTTCGACCCGGCTCGTCAGCAGATTCTTCACCGGGTGGTTGTAGCCGTGATGTCCGAATTTCAGCTTGTAGGTCTTTGCGCCGAGCGCAAGCGCCAGCAACTGGTGGCCGAGGCAGATGCCGAAGATGGGCATGTTCGCCGCCGCCAACTCGCGCAGCGCCGCCAGCACTTCGGTGACGGCATCGGGGTCGCCGGGGCCGTTGCTGACGAAGACGCCGTCGGGCTTGTACTTCAATATTTCCTGTGCGCTGGTCGCGGGCGGCACGACGCGCACGCTGCAGCCCACATGGACCAGGTTGCGCAGGATGTTGCGCTTCATGCCGCAATCGATCGCGACGACGCGCACCTCGGCCTTGCGCTTCGGCAGTTCGGACTCGAATCCTTCGGGCAGCCCCTCGTTCCAGTCATAAGGCTCGCGAATCGCGACGCGCTTCACGAGATTGGCGCCCGCCATCGAGGGCAACGCCCGCGCCATGGCGAGCAGCTTGTCGACGTCGCGCTCGGTCGTGCTGAGCACGCCGTTGATCGCTCCGGTTTGCCGCAGGCGCAGGGTCAGCTCGCGCGTGTCGACGCCGCCGATCGCCGGCACACCGGCGGCCGCCAGCCAGCCGTCAAGCTCGTGCTGCGCGCGATAGTTCGATGGAATCGCCGACGACTCGCGCACCACGAACCCCTCGGCCCAGACGCGCGAAGACTCGTCGTCGGCCGACGTGACGCCGTAGTTTCCCTGCTGCGGCGTCGTCATACAGACGATCTGCCCGCAATAGGAGGGGTCGGTGAGCACTTCCTGATAGCCGGTGTGAGCGGTGTTAAAGACGACTTCGCCGCCGCGGGTCGCCGCCGCGCCGAACGCGACGCCGCCGAAGACTGTGCCATCTGCCAGGACGAGGAGAGCTTCGCGAGTTTTCATTGCGGGGGATTGTAACTCACGCGGAGAGCGAGGTTCGAGTTGCGAGTGCAGAGTGGCGCGTGGAAGCGGGGCGAAGGGGTGGAGGGGTGACGGGGGCGCGCGGGGCCGGGCGGCGCGCGGGGTTGCGCGTCGTTGGGCGAGGGAATTGGAATGGAGGTGGCGGGAGTTGAACCCGCCGCTTGCTTCGTCGTTACGGACGAAGGTTGCGTCGATCCGATCGGCGCTTTGGCGTTGCGCGGCCTAACGGCTCGCGCGCCTGGGCGCTTTTCGGATCACTCTGTGCGTGCCGGCCGGGTTTCTTGCAGCCGCGGGGCGGGCTGGCTCGCCGCACCG
>JANRJD010000049.1:0-10266 GCA_033764195.1 Phycisphaerae bacterium
CGCAACGCCAAAGCGCCCGACGGATCGACGCAACCTTCGTCCGTTTCGACGAAGCAAGCGGCGGGTTCAACTCCCGCCACCTCCATTCCGCTTCCCCCACCAAACGACGCGCACCCCGCGCGCCGCCCGCCCCCGCGCGCCGCCCGCCCCCGCGCGCCTCTTCAATTCGCTATTCGCTATTCCCCCTTCACCCCTTCGCCCCTCTCCCCTCTTCCACTCGACACTCTGCACTCGCAATTCGCAACTCGTAACTTGCAACGCAAAAAGGCAGGGCGCGGCGTACCGCGGCCTGCCCTACTTTGCTGCCCTACCTTGCTGCTCTGCCGTGCGTCAGCCCTTGGGGTGCCAGCCGGCGTCGACCCAGAGGGTGCCGCTGACTGCGGTGTTTTGGATCAGGAAGGCGATCGCGTGGGCGATTTCGGCGGGCTGGATCAGGCGGCGGAGCTGGGTCTGCGGGATGATGTTGGCGTTGATGTAGTCTTCGCCCATCGAGCGGACCATGGCCGTGTCGGTGTAGCCGGGGTGGATGATGGCGCTGCGGACGCCGTAGAAGATGGCTTCGCTGGCGAGGGTGGCCTGAGCGCCTTCGAGGCCGGCCTTGGCGGTGGCGTAGGAGATCTGGCCGCGGTTGCCGGCGGAGGAGACGGAGCCGATGAGGATGATGGCGCCGGTGATGGGCTCGTGCGGCTCCCAGCGCTTCAGGCCCTTGGCGTGGCGATATTCGGCGACGCTGGCGACCGTCTCCAGCGCCCAGTAGATGGGGGCCATGAGATCGATTTCCATGACGCGGCGGAAGTCTTCCTCTTTGTAGAGCTCGGCCTTGCCCGATTCCTTGTTGAGCTTCACGGCGAGGTAGTCGCGAGTGATGCCGGCGGCAGGGACGCAGATGTGCACGACTTCGTAGCGCTTCTTCATGTCGGCGAAGACGCTCTTGCGAAAGTCGGCGCTGCTGACGTCGCCGGAGTAGGGGATCATGACTTCGCGGCCGGCGCGGCGATTGACTTCGTCGCAGGTTTGCTTGAGCTCGGGGGCCATGTCGACGGCGGCGATGGCCTTGACGCCGCGACGGATGAGTTCGAGGCAGGTGGCGAAACCGATGCCGCGGCCGGCGCCGGTGATGACGGCGGTCATTTCGTGGAGTTCGAGTCGGCTGTCGGGCCATTCCTCGTGGTGCGGGGCGCCGTTGCCGTTTTTGCCGTTGGTGGTGCTCATATTTCGCTCGATTCTCAGGTTCGGCGGCCGGCAAGCCGCGGGCCGCTATTCAGACATCGGCCGGCGAAGCGCCGGCCGTCAAGAAGGCGGCCTGCGAAGAGGCAGGCCGCTGCATCAGACCTTTGATCGCTGGGCGAGCCAGTCGACGACGTTGGGCCAGAGTTCCTTGTGGGCCCGGCTGCTGACGGCGAGGCCGATGTGGCCGGCCTTGAACATCACGGTTTTGCGATCGCTGGAGCCGACCGCATCGGTGAAGGGCTGGCTCTGGCTGGGCGTGACGAGGTGGTCGAACTCGGCGATGAGGTTCAGCACGGGGCAGCGGATGTTTTTGAAGTCGACGCGTTCGTCGCCGACTTCGAGCTTGCCCTGCATGAGCAGGTTGCGCTGGAAGCAGTCTTTGACGAACTGGCGGAAGGTCTCGCCGGCGACGGGGATGTTGTCGTTGAGCCAGGTTTCCATGGCGAAGAAGTCCTCGAGGAACTTCTCGTCGTGCATGTTGTCGTAGAAATTCAGGGGCTTTTCGAGCAGGTTGCCGACGGGCTTGAGGTATTGGAAGGAGGCCTGGAGCCAGCCGGCGGGGGCGTTGCCGTAGACGGCGAGCATCTTGTCGACGTCGAAGTACTTTTCGTCGGTCCAGAGGGTGAGCAGGCTGTCGCGCTTGGACCAATCGACCGGGGCCGCCATGAGGACGAGGTTTTTGACCTTTTCGGGGCGGAGGGCGGCGTACATGGCGGACATGGTGCCGCCCATGCAGTAGCCGACGATGCTGACCTGTTCGCTGCCGGTGCGTTCGCAGATTTTGTCGACGATGTTGTCCATGTAGCGGAGGACGTAGTCGTCGAGGCCGAGGTAGCGGTCGCCGTCGCCGGGGACGCCCCAGTCGATTTTGTAGGTGTCGAAGCCGGCGTCGACGAAGTGGCTGACGACGCTTTTGCCGGTTTTGAGGTCGAGGATGTAGGGGCGATTAACGAGGGCGAAGACGAAGAGGACGGGGGTTTCGTGCTTGGCCTCGCCGGCGCGTTCATAGCGGAGGAGGCGCAGGTTGTCTTCGCGATAGACGGGGCGCGAAGGGGTGACGCCGACGCGGACCTTTTGCATGGCTTCCAGGACTTTGGGCATGGCCATGGCCTTGGTCATGGCCTGCTGCCACATGTTCATCCAGGCGTCGGGGCCGCTGGCCCACATGGGCATCGGCATTTGCGGGATGGCAGTGCTCATTCGGCGCTCCTGCGGCTGCGGGCGTTCTTTCCTTTGGCGGGACGACGGGCGGCGGGCTTGGCGGTTTCGCCCAATTCGTCGGACTCGAGCGAGGCGACGCGATCGCTGAGCTCTTCGATTTTGGAGAGCAGGCGATCTTCGAGGCCGCGGACGAGGAGGGCGATGTGGTCGGTGTCGCCGCGGGTGGGCATCTGGGCGGCGGACAGCGTCTTTTGCATGGACTGATTGATGGTCTGCTGCCAGGCGAGGCCGGCGTCCATGGCCTGCTTCATGCCCTGGAGAAACTGCTCGCTCTTCATGAATTCTTCGGAGTGTCGCGCGAGCGAATCGAAGAACATGCGTCGCATGTTGTTGAGCATTTCCGTGGAGGGGTTTTGGGGCTGCGCGGGCATTCCGGCGGCCATCATTCGGCTGGTGAAGTCCTGCCAGAATGCGGAGAAGGGGTCTTTGCCGGCGAAGGGGAAGGGATGGTCGCCCGCCATCGGGGGCTCCTGCTTTCGTGCTGGGCGCGTCGCGGCTTGCGGCGCAGCCGGGGTACTTCGGAATTGCGCGTCGCGAGCGGCAGCTACCCACAGCCGCCGGCTCGCGAATGCGCGCTTTCGCATGTTGACGCGGCCGACATTTTGGCCGATCGGCGGAATCGCGGCGAGGTCGGAGTTCGCCGCGAAGTCGCTCGATGCGAGGCCGGCGGTCGGCCGGCGTCACGGAGGAGGCGTTAGTTCAGCTTGGCGGCCGGCTTGTTGTTGCCGGTGTGCTTGCCGTTGGTCGTGGTGTTGCCGAAGGTGGTCCAGAACTCGTTCCAGGTCTTGAACATGTCCTGATTGGCCTTGGCGAAGGTGTCCATCGACTCGCGGGCGGTCTCGAAGGACTCGCGCCAGGCGCTCATCATGCGTTCGGCGACGTCGCCCTGGGCGGTCGGCTGGAGGGTCTTGACCTGCTCGCGGAAGAAGTCCATCGAGCGGTTCATCTGCTGCTCGAAGGTCTTCTGGACGCGCTCGACATTGGTCTTGCCGAAGGGGGTGACTTCGTCCATGACCTTCTGGGTGCGGGTGCGGAAGTCTTCGGCGTTCTTGGTGAAGGTGTCGGTCCAGAAGCGGGCCGTGTCCTCGTTGAACTTGGCGGCCTGACGCATGGCGTCGGCGTAGTTCTCGGTCATGGTCTTGAACATGTCGGCAAAGGCATCGGTCGTCGCGTGGGCCATTGGTTTACTCCAAGTTCTTATTTGAACGCAAGTTACGCGGCTGTCGGCGAGCCCCGTGGCACGCCTCGACATCGACGACCGCGAAAATACTGCGATCGCACAAAAGAAGGATAGCACGAGGTGGACGGCAGTCAAGGAAATTTTTGTGCGATCGCAAAAATATCTCGGGCGGGTTCCGGTAAGACGTGGGCGGCATTACACTTAGGGGCGAATTCTTGGCGAGTTTGACCATGCTCGGATTGGTGCAAACGCGGACGAAGCCGCACCCGCGGTGGCCGCCGTTGAAGGATGATCCATGGACGCGAGTGCAAACAACGGGGTTGATGCGGGTGGGGGCGAGGGCGCCGTCGTGCGGGTGAAGAAGTACCCGAACCGGCGGTTTTATGACGCGACGCACAGCCGGCATGTGACGCTGCGGGAGCTGCACGACCTGATCGTCGGGGGGCGCGAGATTCAGGTGACGGATTCGACGACGGGCGAGGACATCACGCGGGCGGTGCTGACGCAGATCATCCTGGAGCAGGATCCGCCGAAGCTGGAGTTTTTCCCGACTTCGATCCTGCATCAGGTTATTCGGACGCAGCGACAGATGCTGGGGGATGTGACGGCTTCGTTTTTTCAGCAGTGGCTGGCGACGCAGCAGGCGTCGCAGCAGCGCTGGATGGAATGGATGCGGTCGGCGTTCACGAGTGGGCAGCAAGTGGTTCCGCCGAACCCGCTGGATCCTATGGACTGGGCGGCGCGTTTTTGGGGGACGGCGGCGGAGCGGGAAGGAGGGGCGGGAGCGGTGCGCGAGGAGGGTTCGCGTCCGTCGGCGGGCGCGACGGGGGAGCGCGCGGCAGGTGAATTGGAGGCGTTGCGAGAGGAGATGGCGGCGCTGCAGAAGCGACTGGATGGGCTGTCGAAGGGGACAGCGCGAGGGTAGTTGCACGGCTGGTTTCGTGCGCGCTTTCGGCTTCGTCGGGGGTTGATTCGAGTAGCTACTTTCAATTCATTCAAAACGTTCACCGTGAGCGGTTTGGACGATTTTTCCTGTGGTTTTTGGGGGTTTTTGCCTCATTTCCCGCAAACTCGTGCGGATTGTTGAAAGCGGGCGGCTGGTCGTCCGATCGACGGGTGGCAAGCGCCTCGCGTCAAGAAGTGCTGCATCGGGTCGCACTCGCGAGTCGGCGAACGGGATCAGGGATCGGGGTTCGAAAACATGAGCACTAGCGTGCTAACGCAGAAAGCGCCCACGACGGAGCGCGTGCGGAGCGAATCGCGTCAGCCGACCTCCGGGTTCGGTGGCGGCGGCGCGGTGGGGGCGGGGGGCAGCGTCTCGCAGATCGTGAGCTTTCGGTTGGCGGACGAGGAGTACGGCGTCGACATCATGCGTGCGCAGGAGATCATCATGATCTCGCAGATCACGCGGGTGCCGGAAGTGCCGGACTTCATCTGCGGGCTGATCAATCTGCGGGGGCATGTGATTCCGATCGTGGATTTGCGGAAGCGTTTTGGACTCGAGGCGCGCGAGTATGACGAGCATACGCGCGTGATCGTGGTGAACGTGGAGAGCAAGACGATCGGCATCGTGGTGGACGCGGTGACCGAGGTGCTGCGGATTCACGCGGAGCAGATCGAGCCTGCGCCGTCGAGCATCACCGGGCTGGATCATGAGTACATCCGCGGGCTGGTAAAGCTGGAGGGGAAGCTGCTGATCTTGCTGAACATCGAGAAGATTCTCTCGCGCGAGCAGCAGCGCGAGCTGACGCAACTCCAGGTGAACGCGAACTAGGTTTGACAGACAAGCGTGAAGCGCCGGGGGCGGCGTCCGCCCACCGCGATGAAGCAGCGCAACCCAACATCGCCCGGGAATCCGGACGTCTCCTGTAGAAAGGGATCAGGACATCATGGCCAAGACGACCTCGACCAAGAAGAGCACGCGACCGACGGGAAATACGACGAACAGCGCTCAGGCTGAAGCGACCGCCAACTCACAGGCGGTGTCCAAGGTGATTTCGTCGCTGTTGAACTGCAAGAGCGTCGAACAGGCGGCCCAGACCGCGCTGGACACCGTGCGGGCGGCTTTCGGCTGGGACTACGGCTCCTATTGGGCGGTGGACCCGCAGCAGAAGGCTCTGAAGTTTGTGAATGAGTCGGGGTCGGCGGGGCCGGAGTTCAAGGCCGTGACGATGGCGGCGAGCTTCCGCGAGGGCGAGGGTCTCTCGGGCAGGGCGTGGAAGACGCGCGATCTGTTCTTTGTGAAAGACATCGGCGAGATGACGGATTGCTGCCGCGCTCCGGTGGCGCAGCGCGTCGGCGTGAAGAGCGGGGTGTGCTTCCCGATTATCGTGAACGGCGACGTGGTGGGCACGATGGACTTCTTCTCGACGCAGGTGCTGAGCCCGTCGGAAGGTCGGCTGCAGTCGCTGCGCAGCGTCGGCGGCGCGGTGTCGCTGTGTTTTGAGATGTTCAACAAGCAGAACATCGCCGAGGAAAGCAAGCAGATGCTGGAAAACGCGCCGGTGAACATCATCCGCGCGGATCGTCAGGGCATCATTCGCTATGTGAATCCGGCGACGGTGAAGGCGCTGACGCCGTTGGCGCACCTGCTGCCGGTTCCGCTGGAGAAGGTGGTCGGCTCCAACATCGATATTTTCCACAAGAAGCCGGAGTATCAGCGGCGGATCGTGAGCGAGGCCAAGAACCTGCCGCACCGCGCGACGATCTCTCTGGGCGAATTCAAGCTGGACCTGCTGGTGACGGCGATCATGGACAAGGACGGCAACTATGCCGGCACGATGGTGACGTGGGAGAACATCACCGATCGGCTGAAGATGGAAGCCGAGACGAAGCGGCTGCAGGACGAGCAGGCGGCGGCGGCGGCGGAATTGAAGTCCAAGGTGGACTCCATTCTGACGAACGTGACCGCGGCGGCGGCCGGCGATCTGACGACGGCTGTGACCGTGAAGGGCAGCGACGCGGTTGGCCAGCTCGGCGAAGGGCTGGAGCGGATGATCAACTCGCTGCGGGGCGTGGTGATTCAGATCAAGGAAGCGGCGGATCAGTTCGCCGAGGGTTCGCGGGTGGTCAGCGAAGGCGCCACGTCGCTGAGCGAAGGCGCGCAGACGCAGTCGGCGAACGTCGAGGAGATGTCGGCCTCGATCCAGTCGCTGAACCAGATGATCCAGGCGGTGGCGGACAACGCGAAGTCGGCCAATCAACTGGCGATCGACACGAGCAAGCGGGCCGAGGACGGCGGCGCGGCGGTGACGAAGAACATTGAAGCGATGAAGCTGATCGACAAGAGCAGCGAGCAGATCGCGGAGATCATCAGCGTCATCAGCGAGATCGCGAGCCAGACCAACCTGCTGGCGTTGAACGCGGCGATCGAAGCGGCACGGGCCGGCGAGCACGGTCTGGGCTTCGCGGTCGTGGCGGACGAAGTTCGCAAGCTGGCGGAGCGCAGCAGCGAAGCGGCCAAGGAGATTGCGGCGCTGATCAAGGAATCGACGCAGCGCGTCAAGGAAGGCGCGGCGCTGAGCCAGCAGACCGGCGACGCGCTGAAGACGATCATCGAGGGCGTCGGTGCGACGGCCAAGAGCATCTCGGAAATCGCGAGCGCGACGGACGAGCAGTCGAACACGGCCCGCGAGGTGAGCAGCGCGATCCAGGTGGTTGCGAGCGTGACCGAGAACAACGCCAGCGCCGCCGAGGAGATGTCGGGCTCATCCGAAGAGCTGTCGGGCCAGGCCCAGCAGTTGATGGAGCTGGTCGGCTCGTTCAATGTCGGTTCGAGCGGCTCGCATGGATCGAGCGGCGAACCGGCGAGCGCGAAGGCCGAGAAGAAGACGGTGGCCAAGGCCGCGGCGCCGCGCAAGAACTGATCGGATTGCGGTGCGTTCAACCCGGCGGCGACCGTGCCTGTCACGCAGCGGTCGCCGCCGGCGATTCTTCCGCCCGATTCCCGTTCTCGGACCACTCATGGGGCGTGGGGCCCAGCATTTCGAGATGAATTCGACAAATCGTCGTGGCCGTCGTGCGCGACTGATTTGACGCCGTGAGCGTGCCGATCATCCCACTGGAATCAGCCGAATCGATCGCGCGGGCCCCCGTCGGGTTTTGCGCTTTTGTTCGGCGATCAGATTAGATCGGAACGATCGCATGGCAAGCAGCGCTATGGCGCAGGAAGCGCCGGTTCGAGACGGATCGAATTCGAAACCGAGCCCGACTCACACACGCGATATGAAGGCGGTTTCGTCCGCCGGGCCGCTCTCGCAGATCGTCAGCTTTCGGCTGGCGAACGAGGAGTACGGCGTGGACATCATGCGCGCGCGGGAGATCATCATGATCTCGCAGATCACGCGCGTGCCGGAGGTGCCGGACTTCATCTGCGGGCTGATCAATCTGCGGGGGCATGTGATTCCGATTGTGGATTTGCGGAAGCGGTTCGGGCTGGAAGCGCGAGAGTATGACGAGAACACGCGGGTGATCGTCGCGACGGTGGGGGCGAAAACGATCGGGGTGGTGGTGGACGCGGTGACCGAGGTGCTGCGGATTCACGCGGAGCAGATCGAGCCTGCGCCGTCGAGCATCGCGGGGCTGGATCATGAATACATCCGCGGACTGGTCAAGCTGGATCAGCGGCTGCTGATTCTGCTGGACATTGAGAAGATTCTGACGAACGAGCAGCAACGCGAACTGCCCGACGCGAGCAGCGTCGGGGCATAGTCCGCCTCCCCAACATTCCCCGCCTGTCCGGCGGAAGGCATCCATTTTTTCGATGAACTTCGCCGGCCGCAACGGCAATGGCCTTGCAACAGGAACTTCCGAACATGTCGATTTTGAGCAACATGCGCTTCACGACGCGCTTCGTCACTCTGTGTCTGATTTTCGGCGTTGCGCCGATGGCGATCATCGCGGGCATCGCGTATCGGGCGACGAGTTCGATGCATGAGAAGGCGACCGCGCAATATCTGAATCTGTCGGTTCAGGTGATGGACACGATCGATCGCAATCTGTTCGAGCGCTACGGCGATGTGCAGGCGTTCGGCTTCAACACGGTGACGCACGATCAGTCGCAGTGGTACCAGGTGGGCGGCGAGAAGAACGCGATCGTGAAGGTGATGAATCAGTACGTGGATGCGTACGACATTTATTCGCTGACGGTGCTGGTGGATCTGCAGGGCAAGGTGGTCGCGGTGAATGATCGCGACGCGAACGGCCAGCCGATCGACACGGCCTTTGTGTATGAGCGCAATTACAAGGACACGGGGTGGTTTCAGGCCTGTGCGGCGGGGAAATTTACGACCAAGCTGGCGCACACGGCGGCGGGGAACGACGTTTCGAACGGGACGTTTGTGGAAGATGTGATCGTCGATGAGGACGTGAAGAAGGCGTACGCGGGGGATGACGGGCTGTCGATGCGGTTTGTGGCGCCGGTGCGCGGCGCGGATGGGAACGTGATCGCGTACTGGGCGAACAGCTTCAAGTTTTCGACGGTTGAGGCGGTGTTGCAGAAGGCTTATGCGGATGTGAAGGGGCAGTGCCCGACGACGAATTTCTGGCTGATTAACCGAGATGGGGCGGTGCTGGCGAACTATGACCCGCGCGGCAGCGGCTCGGCGGACGTGAAGCATGACATGGGCACGATTCTGAAGAAGAACCTGGCGGCGATCGGGCCGGCGAAGCGGGCGATGGCGGGGCAGCGCGGGACGGGCACGACGAGCCATGCGCGGACGGGGCGGCCGGAGATGTGCGCCTTTACGGCGTCGGTCGGGGCGCTGGGTTTTCCGGGGACTGGCTGGGGGCTGCTGACGCGCGTGGATGACGGGGAGTTGGCGGCGGCGACGGGCGTCAGCGGGATTCGGCGCAACGTGGGTCTGGCGGCGGTGATTTCGATCGGGCTGATCGCGGTGTGCGGGGTGGCGATCGGGCGGCGCTTTGCGCAGCCGATTCGCGATCTGGCGGTCGCGGCGAGTCAGATTTCGGGCGGCAATTATGAAGTGCAGGTCTCGCACCGCTCGGCAGACGAGATCGGCGAGCTGGCGGAGAGCTTCCGGCAGATGGTGCCGCGGCTGCGCAGCGGGCGCGAGTTGCAGGCGCAGGCGGATCGGGCGGCGGCGGATCTTTCGGAGAAGGTGGACCTGCTGCTGGAGAGCGTGCGTTCGGCGGCGAGCGGGGATCTGACGACGAAGGTGTCGGTAAATGGCGCTGACGCGATCGGGCAGTTGGGCGAGGGGCTGGCGCAGATGATCTCGGCGCTGCGGAGCGTGGTGATCCAGATCAAGGATTCGGCGCAGCAGTTCTCGGAGGGGGCGCGGGTGGTGAGCGAGGGAGCGACTTCGCTGTCGGAAGGGGCGCAGACGCAGTCGGCGAATGTGGAGGAGATGTCGGCGTCGATTCAGTCGCTCAACCAGGTCATTCAGACTGTGGCGGAGAACGCGAAGGCGGCGAACGAACTGGCGACGACGACCAGCAAGCGGGCCGAAGAGGGCGGCGCAGCGGTGACCAAAAACATCGAGGCGATGAAGCTGATCGACAAGAGCAGTGAGCAGATCGCGGAGATCATCAACGTGATCGGGGAGATCGCGGGGCAGACGAATCTGCTGGCGCTGAATGCGGCGATCGAGGCGGCGCGGGCCGGCGAGCACGGC
>JANRJD010000002.1:0-81387 GCA_033764195.1 Phycisphaerae bacterium
GCCGGCACGCACAGAGTGATCCGAAAAGCGCCCCGGCGCGCGAGCCGTTAGGCCGCGCAACGCCAAAGCGCCGACCGGATCGACGCAACCTTCGTCCGTAACGACGAAGCAAGCGGCGGGTTCAACTCCCGCCACCTCCATTCCGATTCCCCCTCCAACGACGCGCACCCGGCGCGCCGCCCGCCCCCGCGCGCGCTTCTTCAATTCGCGATTCGCGATTCGCTATTCGCAATTCCCCTCGCTTGTCACCCCGCGAACAACCGGTTCCAATTCCTAGCCGATTTCCGCCGATCCGCCTCGCGGCCTCGCCGCATTGGAGCGCTCAATCTCATGCTCGCCTTCAAACGACTAGTCCTCGCATTCGCCGCCGCGTTCGCGCCGAGCCTGATCGGCTGCGCCGCCGCGGGCATCGGCAGCGATCTCACCGAACTCCCCGCGCCGCTGCTGCTCCGCGACGCCTCGCCCGCACAGATGCAGCTCCCCGCGCAGACGCCATTCTCCATCCGCTTCTCCAAATCCAGCGAGCAGGCCGGCCTGCTCGGAACGGCCGACGCCAGCGCCAGCGCAACCCGCGAAGGCGCGTGCGCCGCAAAGGCCGAAGTGCTCAATGGCGGAAAGGCCAGCGGCACCACCCAACTCGGCCATCTCTTCAAAAACGACACGAACCGCCAAATCGATCTCACCGTGCGAGCCAAGTTCCGCTTCGAATACTCCGCCACGATCACCCCCGACTCGCGACTCCCCGGCGCAACCGTCTACGTCATGCTCTACGCCCGCGATCAGCGCAACCGCCTGCTCCGCGAATTCACCCTCACCAACCACACCACCGAGCAGGGCGCCGCCGAGCGCAAGTCCGATGAAGACGTGACCTTCACGCTGACTCTGGCCCCGCAGGATTCGATCTCGGTCTTCACCGCCGGCCAGGTCGATGTCGATGTGCCGCAGGGACGAAACGCCGTCGCCACACTGTCGATCACCGGCTTGCAGCTCGATGTGAGCACCAAGCCCTCGCCCGCCTCTCAGCCCGCTCCGGCGAAGACCGATGGCGCGCGTTGAAGAAAAGCTCGCCGCGCTGCGCGACGAAATTCGTCGCCACGATCGGCTCTACTTCGTCGAGCTGCGCCCCGAGATCAGCGACGAGGCCTATGACCGGCTGATGAACGAGCTGCGGGCGCTGGAGGCGGCGCACCCGGAGTTCGTGACGCCCGACTCGCCGACGCAGCGCGTCTCCGAAAAGCCGACCGAGGGCTTCGCGCAGGTCCGCCACTCCGTCCGCATGGGGTCGATCGACAACACCTACAGCGAAGCCGACCTGCGCGACTTCGATGCCCGCGTCCGCAAGCTTCTCGAGCGCGCTCCGGGCGGATACTTCGCCGAACCCAAAATCGACGGCGTCGCCGTCTCGCTCCGCTTCGAGCGCGGGCGGCTCGCGCTCGCGGCGACCCGCGGCGACGGCGACGTCGGCGACGACATCACGCTGAATCTCCGCACGCTGCGAAGTGTGCCGCTCACGCTGGCGGGCGACGATTGGCCCGCCGTGCTCGAAGTTCGCGGCGAAGTCTTCTGGCCCCGCGCCGCGTTCGACGCCGAGAATCGTCGCCGCGTCGAAGCCGGCGACGAGCCGTTTCGAAATCCGCGCAATGCCACCGCCGGCACGCTCAAGCAGCACGACCCGCGCATCACCGCCGCCCGCGGGCTGGCCTTTTCGGCCCACGGCCTCGGCGAGATCTCGCCCTTTCCCGCCGGCGTGACGCGCTATTCGCAGCTCCTCGATCGCTACCGCTCCTGGGGCATCCCCGTCAGCCCCGCCTGTCGCGCGCTACCGGACATCGAGCAGGTCGCGGCCTTCGTTCATGCCTGGGAGCAGGACCGCCACGCGCTGCCCTACGAGACCGACGGCCTCGTCATCAAGATCGATCTCTTCGCCGAGCGCGATGTGCTGGGCTTCACATCCAAGTCGCCGCGCTGGTGCATCGCCTACAAGTACGCCGCGGAACAGGCGCAGACGCGCCTGGTCTCGGTCGATTATCAGGTCGGCAAACTGGGGACGATTACGCCGGTGGCCAATCTGGACCCGGTGGAGCTGGCAGGGACCACGGTGCGGCGAGCGAGCCTGCACAACTTCGATCAGGTCGCACGCCTTGGGTTGCACGTCGGCGACTGGGTCACCGTCGAAAAGGCCGGCGAGATCATCCCGCAAGTGGTCGCGGTCGATGCGGCGCGGCGTGAGCCGGGAGCCGTAGAGGTGCGGGCGCCGCAGGAGTGCCCGTCGTGCGCGGCGCCGGTGCGAAAGGACGAGTCGGGGGTCTTTCTGCGCTGCGTTAATCCCGGCTGTCCGGCACAGTTGATCGAGCGGCTTCGCTTCTTTTGCGGCCGCGATCAGATGGACATCGAGGGTGCGGGCGCGGTTCTGGTCGAACTGCTGGTGCGCCAAAAGCTCGTCGGGAGCGTGGCCGACATCTTCCGTCTGCAAGCGCGGCGCGACGAACTGCTCCAACTCGACCGCATGGGCGCGAAAAGCGTCGACAAACTCCTGGCCGCCATCGAGACGGCGAAAACGCGGCCGCTGGCGCGAGTGCTCGCGGCGTTGGCCGTTCAACACGTCGGCGAGAGCACGGCGGAAGTGCTCGCGGAACACTTTGGCACGATCGACGCTCTGCTGGCGGCCAGCGCAGAGCAATTCACCGAAGTCGAGGGCGTCGGCGACGAGGTGGCGAAATCGCTGCGCTCGTGGCTCGATAGCGACATCGGCCGAAGGACCATCGCCGATCTGCGCGAAGCAGGCGTCAATCTGACGCAGCCGCGGCGGACGGTCGAAGGGCCGCAGGTGCTGGCGGGGAAGACGCTGGTGGTGACGGGCACGCTGGAAAAATTCTCGCGCAAGCAGATCGAGGACGAGATCAAAAAGCACGGCGGCAAAGTGTCGGGCAGTGTGAGCAAGAAGACGGACTATCTGGTGGCCGGGGCCGACGCCGGCTCGAAGCTCGAAAAAGCCAAAACGCTCGGCGTGACAGTGTTGAGCGAGGCGGAGTTTGTGACGTTGATCGCGGGGTAGGGCGGCGGCGAATCGCTTGCGCGGGCGATCAATTGCGCAACAGATCATTCGCGTGATAGATCGCTCGCGCGACGGATCATTCGCGCGAGTGATCGCTCGTCGGCCTGCGAGCCGCAGGCCGCTACTGCATGATGCGCGTTGCGGCGACGCGCTTCGGGCCATCGATGATTTCGAGTCCGCTGACGGTGGCGTCGCGGGTTTCAAAGCGGATGACGACGCGCGCGGCGCCACAGGGGTTGAAGCGATGATCGCTCTGATAGCAGAGCCGGCGCGGCGAGCCGTCGGCGCCGCGGCGAATCGTGAGGTCGCCGTTTCGGCTCAGGGCGACGGCGAAGCGGTCCTGCAGGCGCGTGCCATAGGTGAATTCGCCGACGTATCGCTCGGTCCAATCGGTGGGCACGGGGTTTGAAGTTTGACCGAGCCCGGCGTCTCCGAGCCCCTGCAGATACTCGACAACGCCTTGCGATTTTTCGCCGCCGGCTTCGGCATGTTTGAGCAGGCTGATGCCATGCGGGCCGTTCAGGCGTTGAATTCCGGGATTGGCAGCGACGATCGCTTTGAGCGCGTCGAGCTGACCGAGCATGGCGAAGGTGAAGATGTCGGGGCGGGCGCCGTGTTCGATCAGCAGCGCGGCGATCTCGCGTTGCCCCGTGTGCGAGGCGGCGCCGAGCGCGGTTTCCCAATCGCCGAAGCCCCAATCCCAGGCCGCGACCGCGAGGGCCGGGTGGTCTGCAAGCAGCTCGCGAACGCGGTCGAGCTTCGCGTGCGATGCGCCGACGATCTCGCGCGCTAGGGCGGGGTCGTGGCTGGGGTAAAGCTGGTCTGCCGCCGAGTGGCTCGGGTCGCTCGGTTTGTCGGCGGCGGCGAAAGACGGCGCGGCCGCAAGGGCGGATAGGGGGGCGGTCTTGAGAAGGCTTCGGCGGGTAAGCATGTCTGATTCACCGTTGAAAGTTTTTCTCGGCGCGACGGTTCTGTGAGTCGTGTCTTCGAAAGCGGTTCACGCTCCGAAGTGCCGGGGCGGCGCGTTGGTTGATTCGAGATGCGAGGCTGCAGCGTCCCCAAACACTGCTCGCAGAGCAGTGGCACAAGCTCGGCGCACACTGCTCTTTGATCAATGGCGCAGGGACAACGCGGCCGAACGCATTCGCCGCCTAAGCCTGCGACATCGCCTTCCAGAGCCCGATGCAGTTGCCCTCGACGTCTTTCATCCACGCGAACCAGCCCATGCCGGGCACTTCCTGCTTCGGCACAATCGTGGCCCCGCCCAACTTGGCGGCTTTCGCCAGCGTCGCCTCGATGTCCTCGACCGCTACATACACCGTCACGTAGTTGTGCGGCGGATGGCCGAGCGAGTTCAGGTGGCCGCCGATGCCGTCGCTCTTTTTCTCGGCGTAGGGGCCGAGGTTGCCGATCATGGCCATGTTCGGCGCGCCGGGGGCATATTCCCAGCCGAAGAGGTCGCCATAGAAGCGGCGGGTCTTCTCGATGTTCTGACACCCGATCTCGAAGTGGACGACGGGGGCGGGCATGGGCGTGCTCCAAGTGGAATGAGGTGAGGGGCGGCCGGGAACACCGCCGCTCCGAGCGGACGATACCGCCCGCTTCGCCCCATTGAAGCACGATTGCGGCGGCTCCGGTTCCCGGAAACCGCCGCTTTGGAGGATTTCAGACAAACTTGCGCAGCTTCAGACGCCGGTGAGCAGCGCGACGAACCCGGCGATGTCGCCGACGCTGACGACGCCGTGAGTTTTGGTGCGTATGGGGCGGGCGTTGACGGGGCGTGACCGCGACCATGACCGGGCCGCGAAAGCAGGGCGCTTGGCTTGTTTGTCTGCGTGTTCAGAGGGGGTGAGTGGGTTGGCGCCTGAGGCGCGCTGCGCATGCCACATACCCGCTCAAATTCTGTAGGTTTCGGGCGAAGTTCTCCTTACAATTCGGTCGCTGCCCGTCCTGCGGAGAGCCTCCAGTGAAGTCCAGTCGAATCGCCTGCGTCGCGGGGTCGCTCGTTCTGTTGTCGCTTGTTCTCGTTGGCTGCCCAAGCCCGCCGCCCGGCAACGGAAACGGCAACTCCAATAGCGTCGCCAATTCGAATGCGAACGCGAGCGACGGTGGCGGCGTGCCGGGTACGCCGGTCAGTTTGGAAAAACGCAACGCGACCATCGCCTCGATCGATGTGGCGCTGGCCGATCTATCGCCCGAGGACCTCGGCGCTGCGCAGAGCGCGATTTTCGCTTTGCTTCGCGGCGACTCGGCCATCGCGCGGGTGGGAAAAAACGACGACGGCAGCGTCTGGGCCCGCTTCACCGACGGGCGGCCGCTGGTCGTCGCGCTGAATCACCCGATTGACGAGGCGGTGCTGAACGAGGTGCTTGCGCAGCCGCCGGAGTCGCCGCGCGTGGCGCCGCCGCGGCCGGCCCGGTTGAACCCGAAAGATCGACAGCGGGCCGGCGGCATTACGACCGTCAGCCTGCCGAATGGATCCGACGCGTACCTCTTCAGCACGTTTGACGCGAGTCTGCGGGCCGACAATCACCTGACGACTCTCGACGGCTGGCTCAACGAAGGCGGCTATACCGTCGTCAATCGCGGGCGACAGTCGCGCGGCACGATCGAAAACCTGCGGCTCGTTCGCGACGCGGCGGTGTTGTACATCAACGGCCCCGGCGCGGTGGGCTATGTGGAAGAGGCCGACAGCGGCCAGCCCGAGACGCCGGTCTATGCGCTCGCCACCGCCACCCTCCGCGCCGAGGATGGGTCGACCGACGCCCAATATGCCCAGGAACTCGAGGACGGCGAAGTGGGCTACATCGCGACGCCGACGCGCGTGTTGCTGGTCGGTCCCCAGGTTCGATTCGGCCGCTCGTCGTTTCGTCACTACTTCGTGACCTACCGCTTCGCGGACACATGGTGGAGATTCGTCGCGGGGGCACAGGTGTACATCGATGCTGACAGCAGCGCGGCGTACGAGGGATTTCAGCAGGCGTGTTTTCGCCGCGGGGCGGGCTCGTACATCGGCTGGAGCAGCGCGATTCGCGCGGAGGATGCGATCGAAAGCGCTCAGTACTACTTCTCGCGTGCCCTGGGCGGCATCGACGGCTACGGCAGCGCCGTCGTCGCGAAAGAAGTCCCCAATCAGCGGCCGTTTGATCTGACGACATTGATCGGCACCGACATGCAGCAGCGCCGTCGCACAACGCCGCACGCGATTCCGCTGCAACAGCCGACGACGCTGGCCGAGTCGTTCCAGCTTTCGAACTTGATCGACGGCAGCCCCGGTCGCGTGGCGCAGCTCACGGCGAGCATCAGCGACGTTGCACAGTCACCGTTGCTGCGCCCCTCCATCAGCCGTCTGGAGATCAGCGACGACCCGAACAATCTTCTGCTCGGCGAGCCGGGGACGCTCGGCATCGGCGGAATCTTCGGCGTTGAGAACAGCCCGGCGATCGCGACGGTCACCGTCGGCGGCGCCGTGGCGGAGGTGCGCGAGGCCGCCAGCGGCTCCATCCTTTGCGTCATTCCGCCCGATGCGGCCGGCGCGGTCGAGGTGGTGATCAACGGCCACAAGAGCAATCGCCGCACGCTCTCGGTCTGGATGGGCAATGCGACGGTCGGCTCGACCGACTCGACCGGGGTCTCGCGCGATCTGAATTTGAATGTGCTGTTGCGCGGCGACGTGCAGAATTACCGTTCGATGCCCGGCCAGCCGCCGACGGACTGGGCGCCGGGTTTCAGCGGCGTTTGCATTCCGTCGCGATCCAGCATCGTGTCTCATTCGGTTGTCGGCACGACGCCGTGCACGATTCCCAACCGCAGCGGCAACGTGTTTAGTGAGGCCGCGGTCGCGACGTATCCCGGCTTTCTGCCGCTCGGCGAGACCGGGCCGGGCTTCTATTTCCGATCGGGGGTTTTCTACAACCTGGAAAGCCAACGCTACACCGGAACGTGTGTTTGGGGTGCGACGATCGCGGCAGGGGAGCGAGTGCAATTGAACTGTGTGCAGACGCCGCAGCAGATGGTGACGCAGACCGTCAACTTCGAGTCGCCGCAGGGCGGCGTCGAGGTGTCGGTCGGCGGCGGAAACCTCAGCGTGGCGGGGTCCGAAGTGCTCGAACTCAGCGGCACCGTCAGCACCACCGTGGTATCGGCGTTGAACCTCACGCCGCAAGTTCCGCCGAGCGACGACGATCCGCGCTAGCTTGAGGCGAAATGAGATCGTGGCTGGGCGATGGCTCAGGCTTCGACCATCGCCACCGGGCGAATCTCCCCCGGCGGCGCGTCGTCGCCCAGCGATAGCTCAAAATAGGCCACGTCGTGCCAGCGGCCGAACTTCCATCCCAACTGCGGATAGTGGGCGACGCGGACGAAGCCGAGCGATTCGTGCAGGCGTTCGGATGCGGGGTTGGGGACGGTGACTCCGCCGATCAAGCGGCGATAGCCCTGCGCGGCGAGGGTGCGGATGAGACGCTGATAGAGCGCGCGGCCGACGCCGCGGCCGTGGTAGGCGGGGTCGATGTAGATCGAGGTCTCGCATGTCCAGGCGTAGGCGGCGCGGGTCTTCCACTTCGACGCGCGGCAGTAGCCGATCAGCGGGCGCGGTGAAGCCGCTCGAGAATCGGCGGAGTCGGCGATCGCGACATACCACGGGTACATCGCGTGCGTCTCGCGCCATTGGGCGGCGTAGTCGGCTGCCGGCTCGGGGTCATAGGAGAAATTGGCGGCGGAGTGAGCGACGGCCCAGTTCACGATCCGGGCGATCTCGGGCGCATCGGTCTCAATGGCGGGGAGGATCGTGATGGGTGGGGATGGCTCCGTGGCTCCCAAGGTCGCGTCTCCGAGGGGCGGTTGAGGCCCGATAAGCGTCGGCGGCTGGCGGGGGTGAAGCGGCGGATTCGCTCGCCATCGCGTTGAACCCAGCAGTGCGAAACAATATAAAGGGATTGTTAAGAAATCTTTGCCGCGCCGCTAGCCGCGCGGGCGGCTCATCCGTCTTCCGCATACCAACGCCGCCAGAGCGAGTTGTTCCGGCGTAGGAGAGGCCGCGCAGGCCCGAAGCCGCTCGATCCGCGCCCCCGTCGGCGTCGCGGATGGGCGGGCGGGGCGGCGCGGTCGTTGGTCGTTGATGGAGTGGTCAGCGGCACGCGCGGCGTTCGTCGCGTGGGCGGCTGCGATCGCGAATCACGCATCGACGGGAAACAAGCAAGTCCGGGAACTCATGTTCACGGGCGGCGCGCGAGGAGAGTGCGCCGCCCCCCGAGGAGGTCAGGCGATGAGACAGATTCCGCGCACATCGATCGGGACGGCAATGGTGCTTGGGACGCGCACCGGGGGCTGGGGGCTGGCGGCGTTTGCGGTTGGTCTGACGCTTGCGCCGGCGCCCATGGCGCTCGCCGGGCCGCCGACCGGCGCGTGCTGCTATCCCGACGGGTCGTGCGGAGTGACGGAGCAAACGCCCTGTACGAGCGCGGGCGGCACATGGACCAACGGGGCCGACTGCGACACGACCGGTTCGTGCGAGGTCGACGGCGACTGCCTGGTCACGATTCAATCCTGCTGCAACGATCTGGGCGGGACATTCAATAGTGGGGGCACCTGCAACGACGATGGCTGCCAGATTTTCTCGGCGGCGCTCGCGCCGGCTGTGGAAGGCGTGCGGGTGGAAGCGCCGACGGCGATCTATGAGCGCATTCGCGCGGCCAACGCCGGGCGCGGCGGGTCGATCAGCGCGGTGGTTGTGAGCAATGTGCTGCAGATCACCGGCACGAGCGGGATGGACAGCATTCGCCTCTCGCTGACCACGGGCAACCTGCGCGTTCAGTCGCCGGAAGATGGCAGCGGGCAGAATTTCCTGTTTCCGCTGGCGAGCTTCAACTCGATCAACGTCGCGCTGGGCGATCAGGACGACCTGATCGTCTTCGACGATTCCGGCGGACAGGTCGCACCGGTGAAGCCCTACACCATCAACGCCGGCGACGGCGCGGACATCATCATCGCCCGTACCGGCACGATGACGCTGGCGCAGGTGCTGACCGTGCTGAACACGCTGAATACGGCAAACACGCTGATGACGCAGGCCGACGCGATCCGCAATCTCGCGGGCGCGGTGCCGGCGCTGGGCACGGGCAGCGATGTGATCTCGAACACCGCGGCGCTGCTGCAGAGCATCGAGAGCGATTTCATCACGCCGGCCAGTGTTTATCTGACCGATGTCAACAACCTGCTCATTCAGCCGTCGGCCAACGCCGTCAACGACGTGCGGACGAATCAGATTGCGATTGCGACGGCGTTCATCGACTCGGCCCACCTGAATCTGATCCTCGCGGGCCAGGCGCTGCACAACTCGACCGACACCGACCTGCGCGACGCGGGCCTGCAACTCGTCAACGACGCACAGACCGATCTCCAGGCGGCCGCCGCGCAGCTCGAAGCGTGCGGCGTCAACACGCTGCTGGCGCCGCCGGCGGGCGTGGGCGGCGAGGCGCAGGCCTTCGCCGACCGCATGAATCTGCTGGCCGATCAGATCGAAGCCCAGATCGTGCTCTGCCCGGAAAAGGGCGCTGAGCCGCCGGAGCAGCCCAACGGCTGTCCGCAGTTGCAAGAGCTGATGGACTGCATGGAACGCGAGATGGAAGATTTCATCCGGCTGGTGGAGATCTGCGCCGATCAGGCCGACGATCTCGAAGCAATGGCCGACGACCTGCTGGTGGACACCGAAGCCGGATACGAGGCGACGGCCGACACCTACGAACTCGACATCGAAGCCTATGAGGCGCTGGCCGAGTCGTTTGAGAACAACGACGCGGCGAACTACGAGGCGGCGACCGAGACCTACATTGCGAATCTCGAAGCGGCGCTCGAAGGCGCGGGCAACACGCTCGACGCGCAGGCGCAGACGGTCTTTGAAGCCGCCGGCGCGCAGATGGAGAGCGACGCGAGCACGCAGATCGACGCCCTCGCCGGCGCAATCGCATCGCAGGCCGCGGCCCTTTCGGCTCAGGCTGAGACGATCATGAGCACCGCCACCGACCTGCTCGAAGGCACGACCTTCCGCGGCGGACCGGCCAACGGCGACTGCACGCAGATCGTGACCACCAACACCATCACCGGCGGAATCGGCCCCAACTTCCTACTGGGCGGCTCGACCAATGACCTGATCGACGGCCTCGGCGGTCCCGACCTGATCATCGGCGGCGCTGGGGATGACAGGCTCAACGGCGGCGACGGAATCGACATCATCTTTGGCGGCGCCGATACCAACGAAATTCACGGCAACGACGGCATCGACATCCTGATCGGCGGCAACGACGTCGATTGCATCTACGGCGAAGCCGATCTCGACCTGATCCTGGGCCGCAACGGCGATGATCAGATCGACTCGGGTGAATACGTCGACGTGGTGCTGGGCGGCAATGGCAACGACCAGATCTTCAGCCGCGACGGCATCGATGTCGTGCTCGGCGAAGGCGGCAACGACCGCATCAACGCGGGCGATTGCATCGACGTGGTTTTGGGCGGCAATGGCGACGACACCATCATCGGCGGCGACGGCCAGGTGCTGACCATCGGCAGCTTCTCGATCGATCTGGGCGATGTGCTCTTCGGCGGAGTCGGCCGTGACACGATCTACGGCGACAACGAGAGCCGCGATGGCACGGGCATCGATGTGATTTTCGGCGGCGACATGCGCGATTCGATCTACGCCGCGGATGGCGGCGACATGACGATCGGCTCGTTCACGATCAAGCTCGGCAATCTCGTCTTCGGCGGCCTCAATGACGACATCATTGAGTCGAAGAAGGGCATCGACGTGATCTTCGGCCAGGCAGGCGACGACACGATCACGACCGATGAAGGGGATCAGCTCTCGCTCAACAGCGGCAATTTCACCTTTGACCTGGGCGACCTGATCTTCGGCGGCGACGGCAACGACACCATCGACTCCGACACCGACGGCGGCGTCGAAGACCTCGACCTCGTCTTCTGCGGCGCGGGCAACGACACCGTCCGCGCGTACGACGGCGGCACGCTGACGATCAACAGCTTCAGCTTCCTCTTCGGCAATCTCGTCTTCGGCCGCGCCGGAAATGACACGATCACCTGCGAAGCGGGGCTTGATCTGGTCTTCGGCGGTACCGAGAACGACACGATCACCGTCGGCGACGGTGCGTTGCTGACGATCGGCAGCAGCTTCTCGATCAAGCTTGGCGATCTGGTCTTCGCCGGCGACGGCGCGGATACGGTCCATTGCGACACCGCCAATGCCACCGACGGCACCGACGGCGAAGGCATCGACATCGTCTTCGGCGGCCCCGGCGGCGACATCATCTGGCTCGCCGACGGTGGTGAAGTGACGATCAACACCGAATCCTTCGAATTCGGCAATCTGTGCTTCGGCGGCACGGGCAACGACGTGATCCGCTCCGATTACGCCACGCCGAACACCAGCGTCGTCGACCCCGACGGAATCGATTTGATCTTCGGCGGTCCCGACAACGACACGATCAACGCCGGCCCGGGCGATCTGCTGCTCTTCGGCACGTTCCCGACTTTCTTCTCGATCAACTTCGGCAACATCGTCTTTGGCGGCACGGGCGACGACAACATCACCGTCGTGGCGGGCCTCGACCTCGTTTTCTGCGGGCCGGGCAACGACATCGCCAGCACCGGCAACGGCATCGACCTCGTCTTCGGCGGCACCGGCGATGACACGCTCACCGTCGGCGATGGCGGCATCATCGTCATCCCGACCGGCACCCCGCCCAGCACGCCGATTCCGCTCGGCAACCTGGTTTTCGCCGGCGATGACAACGACACGATCGACAGCGACGGTCTCGTGACCGAGATCGACCTGCTGTTTGGCGGCAAGTGCAACGACACGATTCTCTGCGGCAACGGCCTGATCGATCTCGCGTTCGGCGGCCCGGAAGACGACCTGATCAACGGAGAGCAGGGCATCGATCTGCTGTTTGCGGGTCGCGGCAGCGACACCGTCAACGGCGGCGACTTCATCGACCTGATCTTCGGCAGCCAGGATCCCGACACGCTCAACGGCGATGACGGCATCGACCTGATCTTCGGCGGTCGCGGCAAGGACGCGATCAACGGCAACAACGGCATCGATATCTGCTTCGGCAACCTCGATGCGGACACGATCCATGGCAACGATGACATCGACCTGCTTTTCGGAAACCGCGGCGGCGATGACATCTTTGGCGACAACGGGATCGACTTGATCTTCGGCGGCAAGCAGAACGACTGTGTCTATGGCGGCAGCGACCTCGACATCATCTTCGGCGGCGACGGCAACGACCTCGTCGAAGGTCAGAGCGGGCTGGGGCTGCTCTTCGGCAATCAGGGCGACGACACCGTCAACGGCGGCATCGACCTCGACATGATCTTCGGCGGCCCCGGCGTCGACAGCGTCGACGGCGCGGCCAACGTCGACCTGGTCTTCGGCGGCGCAGATCCGGACATCGTCCGCGGCGGCAACGGGTTGAACCTACTCTTCGGCGGCGCGTCGAACGACGTGATCATCGGTGGAGCCGATCTCGACCTCGCCTTCGGCAACGACAGCAGCGATTTCCTCTACGGCGGCGGCGGGCTCGACCTGCTCTTCGGCGGCAGCGGAAATGACACGATCTACGGTGAGGCCGGCCTCGACCTCGCCTTCGGCGGCAGCGACGCCGACGACATCGACGGCGGCCCCGACGGCGACATCATCCTCGGCAATAGCGGCAACGACCGCACCAACAGCCAGGGCGGTCGCGACATCGCCATGGGCAACAACGACAATGATCATCTGAAGACCAACGGAAACGACGGCGTCTTCGACGCGCTATTGGGCGGTCGTCACGACGACACGCTCGACGCCTGTCAGAACTTCCCGACCGACGTGATGAACGGCGGCCCGGGCAGCGACACGAAGAACCGTCCGGTCTGCGATGCGCACTCCTTCGGCACGCCCGCCCGCAGCACGATCGCAGGGCGCGTGTTGCTCGACACCAACTTCGACGCCATCGGCGACGCGCCCGCTGTCGGCGTGACGGTCTTCCTCGATCTCAACAACAACGGCGCGCTCAACGGCGGCGAGCCGAGCACGGTGACGACGGCTGACGATGTCGATACGCATATCGACGAAGGCGGCGCTTATCGCTTTACCGGTCGCCCGACTTCTTCGGTCGCGGTGCGGATCATCGTGCCCAGCGGTCTGACGGCTTTGCCGCCGGGCGTGGTGCAATCGATCGCGCCGCCGTTCTGCGCAACGGGCACCGTTCCGAATTTCGTGCTGCGCGATTCGTGTCTGCCGAATTTGGCGCTGCCGAATCCGTGCGAGGCGTGCGCCTGTCCGCCGGGCTTTGAGGCCCAGCTCGTCACGACCTCGACCCTGCAGTGCGCCGACGGCTCGCCCTGCACCGGCAGCGCCGATTGTGCCTGCGGCGGCGCTTGCGTTCCGGTCGTCACGCGCAGCTGCGACTGCGTGCCGATCAGCGACTGCCCGGCCGGCGCGACGCTCGAAAACGAAGCGTCCTGCGGCCCGACGTCGCTCAACTCCGGCTGCGACGCGGCGGGCAATCCGCAGTTCTCGCCGATCAGTTGTGGTGAGACGATCTGCGGCACGATGCAGAACGTGAACGCGTCGCTGCGCGATACGGACAGCTACTTCTTCGTGGCGCCCAGCTCGGGTGTCTATCGCGTCTGCATCACGCCGGATCTTGCCGGTCGTCTTGAGGTGTTCACGGCGCCGTGCGGCTCGCCGCTGATCGCTTCGCTCGGCTTCGCGGCGGGTCCGCAGGTCTGCCTGAACTTCACCGGCACGGCGGGCACGGCCTATCGCATCCGCGTTTCGCCGAGCCTGACTTCGCCGTGTGAGAACTACCTGCTGACGCTGCTCTGCCCGCAGTTCGCGGAAGAGCCGGCCGATCAGGGTGGTCCGGCGGTCGAGCCGGTCGACGAGCAGGGCGGCCAGGTCGAGGCCCAGGGCTTGCCGCGCGGCTTCACGCAGCCTCCGCCGCAGACGCCGTCGATTCCGGGGCCGCCGCACGACGCGCCCAAGAATCGCTACGTCTCGCTCGTGCCCAACAACTTCGAGTTCCCGGTCGCGATCGAGATCATCGTTCCGCCGTGCCGCCGCGGCTATGTCGGCACTCCGGTGCTGGTGAACTTCAGCGGCGTCGACGCGGCCTATGTCGCGGATGTGGTCGAGAACCCGGTCTACCGCCGCTGGTCGGAGCCGGTGGTGCACGTCCGCGGTTGCACGATCGCGCCGGAGCGGAGCTATGACCTGACGGCGGAGACGCAGGACGGTCAGCGCAGCGCGACGATCACGATCAGCACGGTCGTGAAGTGGGGCGACGTGGCGGGTGCGACGATCAACTCGGATCCGAACGGCATCGTGGATCAGGTCGACGTGGCGACGGTGAGTCGTAAGCAGACCAACCCCGCCTCGCCGATTCACACCACCCGTTGCGATCTCGCTCCGCTCGACGTCGACTACTTCGTCAGTCAGGTCGACGTGGGCGCCGCCAACCAGGCTCTCAGCGGCGGCACCTATCCGCCGCCGCCCTTCGGCATCGCCGACATCGTGGAGTGCGATCTGCCGATCGTCTGCGCAAATCCTTGCGGCGACTCGAACTGCGACGGCTTCGTCACGGTCGGCGACATCGGCTTCTTTGTGCAGGCCATCGTCGGCGGCCAGACGGCGTGGTCGTCGCTCTTTGGGCCGGGCACGGTGCCGTGCGATTTCAACTGCGTAAACGACACCAACGGCGACGGTTTTGTGAGCGTCGGCGACATCTCGGCGTTCGTGAACGCCATTGTTGGTGGAGCGTGTAACTAGAGCGCGGTTTTGGCCCGGCGGCCGGCTCGATTCTGAGCCGCCGTCGGATCCCGACGACCCTCGTGGGCCCCGCGTCGCGCCCGGCGAAAGCTGCGTGCGGCGCGGGGTTTTCGCTCTCTGGGGAAGTAGGGGGGGCGGAAAGGGGGGGATTCGGCTTGGACGGTCGGCCCGCCTCCCGCTATCTTGCTCGGCTCGCTTTTTTAAGCCGATTTAACCGTACCGGAATCACCAGAAGAGGATCGAAATCGTGACGATCGCGCAATCTCTCTCGGCACGCATTATCGCGTGTCTGACGCTCACGCTGGGGCTGCTGGCCGCCCCGCTCACCACGAGGGCCGAGACCACGCCCGCCGCCGACGCCCCCGCCGCTGCCAAGGCAGTCGAGCACAAGCCGGGCGGCGAGGCCAACCTGGTCATGCCCGACCTGACGAACACGAAGGTCAAGACCACGTTTCTTGGCTTCAGCGGCAGTTATCTCCTCTGGTCCGGCATCATCGTGAGCGCGCTCGGTCTGGCGTTCGGCATGATGATTTACTTCCAACTGCAAGCAATGCCGGTCCATAAAAGCATGCTCGACATCAGCGAGCTGATCTATGCCACGTGTCAGGCTTACCTGTTTCAGCAGGGTAAGTTCCTGATGATCCTCTGGGCCTTCATCGCGGTCGTCATCACGGCCTATTTCAAATTCCTCGTCAACGTTAGCTATGCCGACATGGCGACCATCCTCGCCTTTTCGCTGATCGGCATCGCCGGCTCCTATTTCGTGGCCTGGTTCGGCATCCGCGTGAACACCTTCGCCAACAGCCGGGCGGCCTTCGCGAGCCTGAGGGGCAAGCCCTTCCCCTGCTATGCGATCCCGCTCAAGGCTGGCATGTCGATCGGCATGATGCTGATCAGCGTCGAGCTGCTCATCATGCTTTTCATCATGCTGGTCCTGCCCGGCAGCCTCGCCGGCAAGTGCTTCATCGGCTTCGCCATCGGCGAGTCGCTCGGCGCCGCGGCCCTGCGTATCGCGGGCGGCATCTTCACCAAGATCGCCGACATCGGCTCGGACCTCATGAAGATCGTCTTCAAGATCAAGGAAGACGACGCTCGTAATCCGGGCGTCATCGCGGACTGCGTCGGCGACAACGCCGGCGACTCGGTCGGCCCCTCGGCGGACGGCTTCGAGACCTACGGCGTCACGGGCGTGGCCCTGATCAGCTTCATCCTGCTCGCGATCAACGAGTCGGTCGCCGGCCCGGCCTATGAGACGCTGCAAGTGCAGTTGCTGGTCTGGATCTTCGCGATGCGCATCATCATGGTCGTGGCCAGCGCCCTGTCCTACTTCATCAACGAAGCGATGGCGGTCGCCACCTACGGCAACGCCGACAAGATGAATTTTGAAACGCCGCTGACGAACCTGGTGTTCATCACCTCGGGCGTTTCGATCGCGCTGACCTACGCGGCGTCGTACCTGCTGATCCCGAACATCGGCGGCGACGCCACGATGTGGTGGAAGCTGTCCACGATCATCACCTGCGGCACGCTGGCGGGTGCGATCATTCCGGAGTTCGTGAAGGTCTTCACCAGCACGCACTCGCAGCACGTCAAGGAAGTGGTCACCTCCTCCGAGCAGGGCGGCGCTTCGCTCAACATCCTGAGCGGTCTGGTCGCCGGCAATTTCAGCAGCTACTGGCTGGGCATGACCATCCTGTTCCTGATGGCGATCGCCTACTACATCGCCCAGATGTTCCCGGTGAACGCCGCCGGCCAGTGCACGCTGATGCTCGCTCCGGCGGTCTTCGCGTTTGGTCTGGTGGCCTTCGGCTTCCTGGGCATGGGTCCGGTCACGATCGCGGTCGACAGCTACGGCCCGGTGACGGACAACGCGCAGTCGGTCTTCGAGCTTTCGACGATCGAGACCATGCCCGGCATTCGCGACGAGGTGAAAAAGCAGTTCGGCTTCACGCCCGACTTTGAGAAGGGCAAGCACTTCCTCGAAGACAACGACGGCGCGGGCAACACGTTCAAGGCGACCGCCAAGCCGGTGCTCATCGGCACGGCCGTGGTCGGCGCCACGACGATGATCTTCTCGATCATCGTGGCCCTGACGCACGGGCTGACCGAGAACCTGGAAAAGCTCTCGCTGATGCACCCGCCCTTCATGCTGGGTCTCATCGCGGGCGGCTCGGTGATCTTCTGGTTCACCGGTGCTTCGATTCAGGCGGTGACCACCGGCGCCTATCGCGCGGTGGAGTTCATCAAGGCCAACATCAAGCTCGAAGGCGCGACCAAGGCCAGCGTCGAGGACAGCAAGAAGGTCGTGACCATCTGCACCGAATACGCGCAGAAGGGCATGTTCAACATCTTCCTGGGCGTCTTCTTCTCGACCCTCGCGTTCGCGTTCTATGAGCCGTTCTTCTTCATCGGCTTCCTGATGTCCACCGCGCTCTTCGGCCTCTTCCAGGCCATCTTCATGGCCAATGCCGGCGGCGCCTGGGACAACGCCAAGAAGGTTGTCGAGGTCGAGCTCAAGAAGAAGGGCACGCCGCTGCACGACGCGACGGTCGTCGGCGACACGGTCGGCGATCCGTTCAAGGACACGAGCTCGGTGGCGATGAACCCGGTCATCAAGTTCTCGACGCTGTTCGGCTTGCTGGCGGTCGAGCTGGCCGTGAGCCTGAACTACCAGAACAAGGGCGACCTGACGATGACCCGCGCGCTGGCGGCGGTCTTCTTCGTCATCTCGGCCTTCTTCGTCTGGCGCTCGTTCTACGGCATGCGGATCGGTGGATCGCGCGGCTAAGCGCTCACCGCAGAACGCACGCGGCACGACGCCGCGAATGCAGAATGCAGAATGAAGAATGCAGAAGGGCGCGCCGGCGACGGGCGCCCTTCTCGCTTTTCCACTGCCGGTCGGGGCGACGCGCTGGGCAGCGCCAAGCGACGATCCGAGGCGTTCGATCGCCCCCTTTCTGCATTCTTCATTTTGCATTCTGCATTCTGCATTGTCAGATCTCGCGCCAGCGTTTACATCCCCGTTGTGATCGTCGATCTCTCACTCGGACTGACCCTGATCACGCTCGGCGCCGCCGCGGGCGTTGCCGGCGGATTGCTGGGCGTCGGCGGCGGTCTGGTGATGATCCCGGGCATGCTGCTGCTGCGCGGCGCGGCCGACGGGCCGCAGGCGATGCACCTGTACAAACTGACCGCGACGATCGCCGCCACGGTGGTGGTCCTGCCGGCGGCGCTGCGCCACGCGCGGGCCCGGGCGGTCGATGGTCCGGCGCTGCGCTACATGCTGTTGGGGGCGGTGTTCGGGATTGTCGCGGGCGTCTGGCTGGCGGGCCTCTTTCGCGCCGGGCAGACGGTCTGGCTCGAGCGCCTGCTGGCGGGTGTGATGTTCATCACCATCCTCGGTCAGCTTCGCCGCATCTTCAGCGCCTGGCAACGACACGCCGCGACGCGCGACGATCACGCCGCGCGGGCCGCCTTCGCCGCCGAGGAGCAGCGCGAGACGCAGCTGTCGCCGGGACAGTCCGTGCTGATCGGCGGGCCGGCCGGTTTGCTCTCCGGCCTGCTGGGAATCGGCGGCGGCATCTGGGCCGTGCCGGCGCAGAGCTGGGTGGGGGTGCCGCTCCGACGCGCGATCGGCACCTCCTCCGCATTTCTTGCGCTATCGCTGCCGGTCACCTCGGCGGTGCAGGTGGTGTCGCTCTTGCAAGCCATCGGCGAACAGCCGCTGCGCGCGGTTGAGTATGCCGCGTGGCTCGCACCGGGCGCTTTGCTGGGCGGGTGGGTCGGCGCCGGCCTCACCCACCGATTGCCGATCGTCTGGGTCCGAATCGCGACGATCGCGATCATGGGTTGGGCCGGCGTCAGGCTGATCTGGTGATTACAGCTCGGCATTCCTTGCGCCGCCGGCGCAAATTTGGGAAACCTGACGATTTTGGTCGATTCTCCGGCACCGGTTTCGTCGAAAAGAGATACTGTCGGAACTGACAACTCGAGCTGGCTCGCAACGGAGTGCGAGAATGAACGTTTTGATCGCAGAAGACAACGGCGCTCACCGAGAGCTGCTCGAAATCCTGATCCGCAGCGGCGAGGTGGGATCGCAGATCACCGCCGTCGACAATGGGGCTGATTTCATCCGCACGCTCGCAAATCAGAAATTCGATGTCGCGCTGCTCGACTATCACCTGCCCGATTGCGTCGCGACGGAGATCTTTCCCCAACTCGATCAGATCCCCAATCGTCCGCCCGTGATCGTCGTTTCTTCCGACGCCGACAGCGAAACCATCATCGCCGCTCTGCGCAGCGGCGGACGCGATTTTCTGCCGAAGAACGAAGCGTTTCAGGCCGCGGCGCTGATCGCCCGCATTCGCGCGGTGCTGCGTCGTCAGCGCGAAGAGATGCAGTTGATTGAGCGGCAGAAGGACGAGTGCATCGCGGCGCTGGCGGGCGGGCTCGCTCACGACTTCAACAACATGCTGGTCGGCATTCTCGGCAAAGCCGCACTGCTGCGCGATGAAGAGTCGCGCGACAAAAAGCTGGACTATTGCAACGCGATCATCCGCACCGGCGAACGCCTGGCCGATCTGGCGAAGCAGTTGCTGGCCTACGCCCGCGGCGGCAAATACAACCCGCGCCCCACCAATATCAACGCCGTCATCGAAGACACGCTGGCCATGCTTAAAGGCGCTGTCTCGCAGCGGCTTCAGATTCGCACGTTTCTTTCCAACGGCCTTTGGGATGTGCACGCCGACCGCTCGCAGCTCGTGCAGGCCTTGCTGAACCTCTGCCTCAACGGCTGCGAAGCGATGGGTCGCGAAGGCACGCTCAGCATCTTCACCGAGAGCGTCAACAAACCGGCCTGGCAGGACGTCTTCGGCGTTCAGCACCCCGCCGGCGAGTATCTGCACCTGGTGGTCGCCGACACGGGCAGCGGCATCAGCGACAACATTCGATCCACGATGTTTGAGCCCTATCACTCGACCAAGGGAGACGGTCGCGGCCTCGGGCTGGCCGCGGTGAAGGGCATTCTCAAGACACACGCCGGCGGGCTGCTGCTGAATTCTGAGCCGGGCCGCGGCACCGCGTTTCATATCTTCCTGCCGCGACCGACCGTGATCATCGAGCCGCCCGCAGCCGCCCCCGCTGCAAGCGCCGAGCGCAAGCGGGCGCGCGTGCTGGTCGTCGAAGATGAACCGGAAGTGCGCGAGGTGGTTTGCGAGGTCTTACAGCGCAGCGGCCACGAGGTCTCCTTCGCCGAAAACGGCGGCAGCGCGGTGGAAGCGCTGCGCCGCTCCGAGCCGCTCGATCTGGTGCTGATCGACATGCGTCTGCCCGATTGCAGCGGCGTCGACGTGCTGCGCGCCTGCCGCCGCGAGCGACCCGACGCACGGGTGATTCTCTGCAGCGGATATGAGCGTGTTTCGATTCTGCAAGAGGTCTTGCGCGAGTTCGACGATGTGCCGTTTTTGTCCAAGCCCTTCCTCCCCGATCAGTTGCTCAAGGCGGTCGACGCGGTATTAGCACCACGTTAGTCGTATTCATTTCAAACTACGGCCGAAACGTCGATATGATCCTCGCTAAAGGTGCTTCAAGTCTCGCTCCTTTCGCGGAGGTATTCGATGTCTCTCGAGACGCCCGACGCGGTTGACCCGGTCGACGCGGTCGATCTCCCACCTCACAACCAGCACGATCCCAGTTACATCGTCGGCGTCGGCGCTTCAGCCGGCGGTCTCGAGGCGATCGAGAACTTCTTCGAGCGGATCGAGCCCGACTGCGGCGTGGCATTCGTCGTGGTGCAGCACCTCTCGCCCGATTTCAACAGCCTGATGGACGAGATTCTCGCGCGGCGAACGACGCTGCGCGTGATGCGCGCCGAGCACGGCCAGCGCGTGGTCGCGAACACGGTCTATCTGCTGACGCCGCGGAAGAACATTTTGCTGCAGGATCGCACCATCCAGCTCGTGGATCAGGAGCCGCGCCAGGGACTGAATCTGCCGATCGACGTCTTCTTCAACTCGCTGGCTTTGGACGCCGGCGACCGCGGCATCGCGATCGTCTTGTCCGGCACCGGCTCGGACGGCTCGCGCGGCGTGCGGGCCATCAAAGAGGCCGGCGGCATGGTGATGGTGCAGGACGAGCGCTCGGCCAAATTCGACGGAATGCCCCGCGCCGCGATCGCCACGGGTCTGGCCGACTTCGTCATGTCGCCCGCCGAACTCGCCGATCAGTTGCAGCGATTTCTCAACCTTCCGGGCTTTCGAGAGAATCAGCCTTCGCGGCGACTGCTCAAAGAGCCGACCAAGCTCGACGAGATCGTCCGCATTCTCATCGCCACGAAGCGGGCCGATTTCTCCGCCTACAAGCCCGGCACGCTCAGCCGGCGCATCGAGCGCCGCATGGGCCTCAATCACATTTCCGATCTCGATCAGTACATTTTGCTGCTGCGCGAATCCGAAGCCGAGGTGGCCTCGCTCACGCAGGATCTGCTGATCGGCGTGACGCGCTTTTTCCGCGACAACGACGCGTGGGAGTCGCTGCGCCGCGTGCTGATTCCCAAGATCCTCGCCGACACGCCGGCCGAAGAGCCGATCCGCGCCTGGATCACCGCCTGCTCGACGGGCGAAGAGGCCTACAGCCTGGCGATGATGTTCGAGGAGGGCTTCGCCGAATTCGGCACCCGGCGAGAGCTCAAAATCTTCGCCTCCGACATCGACGAGGCCGCGATCGAAGTCGCCAGCCTCGGTCAATATCCCGAAGTCATCGCCGCCGACGTCGGTCCGCGGCGGCTGAATCAGTTTTTCCTGCGGCGCGGCTCGAAGTATGAGGTGCTGCGCTCCCTGCGCGAGTCGATCGTCTTCGTCCGTCACGATCTGCTCAAAGATCCGCCCTTCACCAAGCTGAACTTCGTCTCCTGCCGCAATTTCCTGATCTATCTCCAGCCGTCGGCCCAGCAGCGCGTGCTGGCCATGCTGCATTTCGCGCTGCGCCCGTCGGGCTACCTCATGCTCGGCTCGAGCGAGACGCCCGGCGATCTGCAATTCGCCTTTAAGACCACCGAAGAAAAGAACCGCATCTATCAGAAGGACCCCACCAAGGCGGTGCCCATCACCCGGCATTCGCCGGAGCTGGACCTCTCCGCCCGGCTGCGCGCCCCGCTTTCGACGCCCGATCGCAACGTGCGGCCCACGGCCGATGCGCCCTTCCGCCGCGCGTTCGACTTTATCTCGCGCTCCTATTTTCCTCCGGCGCTGCTTGTTTCCACCGAGTTTGAGCTGGTCCACACCTTCGGCGACGTGAGTCCCTACCTGCGCACGCCTTCGGGCCAGTTTTCCGCCGATGTCAACAAGCTTGCGGTCGAGGATCTGCGCGTCGCGCTGTCCACCGCGTTGCACCGCGCTACCAAGTCGAACGAGTCGTTTTCCTACCGCGATCTGCGCGTCCGCACGGGCAACGATCTGTGCGTCGTCAATCTCCAGGTCACGCCGATTCCCGCCGGGCCGACCGAGTCGCGCCTGCTGCTGGCGATCTTCGACGAGCGCCGCCGCGAACCGATCGACAGCGGCGTCGAGCTGCGGCTCGAAGATCAGAAGGACTCGCGCATTCACGATCTTGAGCAGGAGTTGCAGCAGAGCAAGGAAAGCCTGCAGGCGATGATCGAGGAGCTCGAGACTTCGAATGAGGAGTTGCAGAGCACGAACGAAGAGCTGCTGGCCGCCAACGAGGAGCTCCAAAGCGCCAACGAAGAGCTGCACTCTGTTAACGAAGAGCTCTACACCGTTAACGCCGAGTATCAATCCAAGATTGACGAGCTGACGCGGCTCACCAACGACTTTGACAATCTTCTCCGCAGCACCGAATTGGGCACGATCTTTGTCGACCGCGCGCTGCGCATTCGCCGCTTCACGCCCGCGGTGCAGAACGTGATTCAACTGCTCGATCACGATTTGGGCCGGCCTGTGCAGCAGTTCAGCGCGACGCTGCGCGGCGTGCACATCCCCGCCTGCGTCACGCGCGTGATCGAAACCGGCGAGCCGTTTGTGGAGGAAGTGCAGAACGAATCCGGAGCCTGGTTCCTGCTGCGCGTGTTGCCGTTCATCAATAACCGCAACGAGTGCGACGGCGCCGTGCTGACGCTGGTGCCGATCGATCAGATCAAGGCCAGCGAGCAGGCCCGCCGACAGTCGGAGCAGTTTCTCCACGCGACGCTCGATTCGCTCTCCGCGGAGATCGCGATTCTCGACGAGTCGGGCGAGATCATTTTCGTCAATCGCGCCTGGCGCGAGTTCGCCAAGCGCAATGACTGGCGTGAGTCCAGCGCGGGCATCGGCACCAATTATCTCGAGGTTTGCGAGAAAGCCGCCCGCTCGACGATGCGCGACGAGGGGGCGAACATCCGCACGGTGATCGCGGGCATTCGAAGTGTGATCGATGGAAGCCAAGCGGAGTTCATGTTTGAGTATCCGTGCCACGCGCCCGACGAACAGCGCTGGTTCACGGTGCGTGTCCGCCCCTTCGAATCCGCCGGGCCGCGTCGTGTCTGCATTGCGCACGAAAACATCACCGAGCAGCGGCTGGCTCAGCAGGCGCTGATCCAGGAGACCGAGCGCCGCCAGCGCAGCGCCGAAGCCGCCCGCGATTCCGCGACGCAACTCGCCGCGATCGTCGAGAACGCCGTCGACAGCATCATTACGGTGAACGACCGTGGCGATATCCAGGCGGTGAACGCCGCCACCGGGCGCATGTTCGGCTATCACCCCGATGAACTGGTCGGGCAAAACGTATCGCTGCTGATGTCCGAACCGGATTCACGCCGGCACGCGGACTATCTGGCGACATACCTGCGGACCGGCAATGCCAAGATCATCGGGAAGGGGCGCGAGGTGCGCGGCAGGCGCAAAGACGGCGCGATTTTCCCGGTCCACCTGTCCATCAGCGAGTTTTGGCTGGGCGCCGAGCGGCGCTTCACGGGGATCATCCGCGACATGTCGGACGAGGCCATTCGAATCGAAGCCCTGCACCGCGCGGCCGAGCGGCTGCAGGCCTCGAACCGCGAATTGGAGCAATTCTCCGTCATCGCGTCCCACGACCTGCAGGAGCCCCTCCGCACCATCCGCGGCTACTGCCAGCTTTTGCGCGACCAGATTGAAGGAAAACTGGACGATCGCGAAGAGCAGCACCTTGATCGCGTCGACGCCGCGGTTAATCATTTGCAGAATCAGATCGACGCGATCCGCCGATATTCCCAAATAGGCCCGGAGGCGATGGAGCGCACCCCCACCGATGTGGATCAGATCCTGGACAACGTGCTCGCCTCGCTCGAGTTGACAATGCAACGGGTGGGTGCCAACGTCGTGCGCGAGCCGATGCCGCGCATCGCTGCCAACGCCGCACTGCTCGAACAGGTCTTCCAGAATCTGATCGACAACGGCATCAAGCACGCCGGCGGCGCCCCGCAGATCACGATCAAGTCGGCGGTTCAGCCTGACGAATGGGTGTTTGGAGTGTCTGACAATGGCGTCGGCATTCGCCCCGAGCACCACGAGCGGATCTTTCAGATGTTCAAGCGACTCAATCCCAGCAGCGGACTCGCGGGAACAGGCGTCGGACTGTCGATCGCAAAGCGAATCGTGGAGAAGCATGGCGGACGGATTTGGGTCGAGTCGGCGCCCGGCACGGGCAGCACCTTTTTCTTCTCGATTCCGAGGTCAGATCGGCCGGCGACGGATGGGCCCAGCGAGGGGTAGAAGAGGTTGAGCATCGATGCCCGATGGACGAGCCGCGCGTGTGTGGATCGTGGAGGACAACGCGGATGATGCGCTATTCATTCGCTCTGCGTTTCAACGCTGCGCGCCCGGCATAGCCCTGAACGAATTCGCCGACGGCGACGCCGCTCTCCAGGCGGTGCGCGCCGTTCCGGCGCGCGACCGCCCGCATGTCATCCTGCTCGATCTCAATCTGCCGACCCGCGACGGCCACGAGATCCTGAGTGATCTGAAAAAAGATCCCGAGCTGCGCGATATCCCCGTGATCGTGCTGACCGCCTCCCGTTCCGAGCGCGACCTGAAGCGCAGCTACGCGCTCCACGCCAACGCCCACGTCACCAAGCCGAACGATTTCCGCGAGTACGAGGCCTTCGCTCGCAGCCTGTGCGCCTTCTGGCTCAGTTGGGTCGGCACAAATCCGAATACGTTGATCTCTCGCGCCGGCTGACGCCGTCGCCCGCGAGTTCGCCTGCCGACGACTCCCGCGAACCCCGAGCGCCCGTCCGCCGCTCGCCTTTGCACGCGCCGCCCCGCCCACGCACAATCCGCCCATCTATGACACGCACGACTTCGATCTACGCAATCTTCTTTCTGTCGGGCGTGGCGGGCCTGGGATACGAGTTGATCTGGACCCGCGCCTTCGCCGTCGGGCTGGGCCATGAATATCCGGCGGCGCTGGCCGTGGTGGCGGCGTTCTTCTCCGGTCTGGCGCTCGGGGCGGCGCTCTTCGACCGTGTGATCGCCCGTTCGCGTCGACCGGGCGCGTGGTACGCCGGCTGCGAACTCGTGATCGGCCTGTGGGCCGTGCTCACCGCGACGCTGATCCCCGCCTCCAACGCGCTCGTCGGCCCCTGGATCGGCGTCGAGCCTTCGCCGCTGCGCCATGCGCTGGTCGCTTTCCTCGTTCCCTTCCTCGTGCTGCTTCCCGCCACCGCGGCGATGGGCGCCACGCTGCCCGCGATGGAGCGGCTGCTGGCGCGCCTGCGCGGCTCGCCGCGCGTGCTGGCCGGGCTGTACGCCGCCAACACGCTGGGTGCGGCGATCGGCGTGCTCGGCTCGGTGTTTGTGCTCATGCCGGCGCTGGGCGTGCGCCGCAGTGCATTCCTTTTCGCGGGGATCAACGGCCTGTGCGCCGTGCTCACCTGGCTCGGCCCGGCGCGCGGCGAAAGCGTGCGGGATGAACCGCCGCCGGTCGGCAGCGGCGACGCAGCAGCTCGCCCGCGCGCCCTGTTGGCCACGCTGTTTCTGACCGGGCTGCTGGGCGTGGGCTACGAAGTGGCGATGCTGCGCGTCTTGGCGCAATGCTTTGAAAACACCGTGTTCAGCTTCGCCGCCGCGCTCGCCGTCTATCTGATCGCGTCTGCCGCCGGCGCCGCGCTCTTCGAATCGTTCGCCGCCGGCTCGCCGCGCGCCGCCGATCGCGCTCGGGCCTGGCTGCCGCTGTTGCTGGCGGTCGTCTGCGCTTTGCAAATTCTGTTCGTGCCGACGCTCCCCGCCATCCATGACAACGCGCTCGCCCGGCTCGGCTCTGGCGTGCTTGCCGCAGTCAGCGCCGAAACTCTCTCGGCTGCGGCTGCGCTGTGGTTCCCCGCGCTGCTGATGGGCGCGCTGTTTGCGGCCCTGGCGCAAAGCGCCCGCGGCCCGCGCGGCGGCGTGGGCGCGGCGCTGGCGCTGAACACGCTCGGCTGCGCCATGGCCCCGGCGGCGGTGGGCGCGCTGGCCGTCCCCGCGCTGGGACTGCGCTGGACGCTCGCCGTCGTCGCGGCGGGCTATCTGCTCCCGGCAATCGGCCGCCGTCCGCTGGTCGCGGCGATCGGCGGACTGTGCGTGATCGCGCTGACCGCCTCCGCGCCGCCGCTCGACCGTCTTGCGCTGCCGCCCGGTCTGGTGCCGATCGCGACGCGCGAGGGCATCCGCTCGACCGCGCTGGTCGCCTCCACCGCCGACGGTGAAAACGTCCTCCGCGTGAATCGCACGTTTCAGATGGGCAGCACCGGTCGCGGCGCATTCGCCGAACTGCGTCAGGGACATCTGCCGATCCTGCTTCATCCGCACCCGCGCAGCGCGCTGTTCCTCGGCCTGGGCACCGCGATCACGTTCGCCGCCGCCGGCGAATATGAGGATCTTCAAGCGGACGGTGTCGAGCTATTGCCGGAGGTCGTGGCGTTGCTCGACCACTTCCGCCCCGACAACGCCGCAGCCCTCGATTCCTCCCGGTTGCGCGTGATCACGGCAGACGCCCGTCGATTCGTCGCCGCGGCCGATCGAACGTACGACGTCATCGTCGCCGATCTTTTTCACCCCGCGCTCGATGGTGCCGCATCGCTCTACACCGTCGAACATTTCGCCGCCCTGCGCGGCCGACTGGCCCCGGGCGGGTTGTTCGCACAATGGCTGCCGCTGCACCAACTCGACCCGCCCACTCTCGATCTGATCCTCCGCTCTTTCCGGGCGGCCTTCGGCGGCGGCTCCTGTTTCCTCGGCGTGTTCAATATCGAGACGCCGGCGCTGGCGATCGTCGCCGGCGGCGACGGCGCCCCGAGTTGGCGGGCCGAGGCCGAGTTTCCGACGTCGCGCAAGCTGCTGTTCGAACTGGGAAAGGTGGACCTGCACTCGGGACCGGTTTCGATCTGGGGCGCGTACTGCGGCGAACTCGACCAGTTGCTCGATCCGGCCGCGCCGACGGCGACGCTCAACTCCGACGACCACCCCCGCGTGCTCTTCGAAGCGCCGGCGCAGGCCTATCGCAACGTCAGCGGCGGGCCGATCCTCATTCGCCATTTGCTCCGCCGCACGCGAGGCGAGTCGACGGCGGGGGCGATGGTCGTCACCTCGCGCTCCGCGGCCGACGCACGCTTGCCGAAATCGCTCTCGGACGGCGGGGCGATAACCGAAGAGACGCGGCGGCGGATCGCCGGCTACCAGGCCGCGCGCGACTTTTTTCTCGACGCGCTGCTCTCCCAACGCGAGCATCGCCCCCTCGAAGCGGGTGAGCTGCTGCTGCGCAGTATCCAAGCCTCGGACGACTTCGCTCCGGCGTATCTGACGCTGATCACGGTCGCTCGTGAATCGCTCCCGCTCGACCGCGCGGCCGTTCGCCGCTGGCTGACCGAGGCCGCCGCCGCCCGCCCCAACCGCAACGAAGCCAAACGCGCTCTGGAACAACTCGGAAAATAGCCGTCGCCCGGCGTTGCCCGGGTCGAGCTCTTCTTTGATCTGCAACCGGAACCGCCAGCGAGCTGTATCGTCCAATGGAACAATGGGTTACGAGCCGCGCCGCGGCCGCAACCAGCGCCCACCCCGCGCCGCGCACGAGCGAACGGCGGGTCGCCTCCGTTGACACAAGGGGCCGGCGGTTTACGATGCTCGGCTCAGTCGTCACTGGGCGTTGCATCGGCTCGAGCGGCCGATGGCGCAAGCGTGCGGCGTGGCGACCCCGCCCGGTAGGAGTGTCAGCTTATGGCAGCGAGCGGTGCCGTCTGGGGGATTGAACTCGGACAATGTGGTTTGAAGGCGCTCAAGCTGCGTCAGGCTGACGACGGCGTCGAGGTGGCGGCGTACGAAGTTATCGACCACGAGAAGATCCTCTCGCAGCCCGAGGCGAACAAGGAAGAGCTGATCGCGGCCGCCTTGAAGAAGTTCGTCGAAAAGACGAACGTCGCGGGCGAGAAATTCGTCATCGGCGTGCCGGGGCAGCAAACCTTCGCCCGCTTCTGCAAACTTCCGCCGGCCGACCCGCGCCGACTGGGCGACCTCGTCCGCTACGAGGCCGAACAGCAGATTCCCTTCGACATCAACGACGTCGTCTGGGATTTCCAGAAGTTCGAAGACAAAGACTCGCCGGAGCTTGAAGTCGGCATCTTTGCGATGCGCAAAGACTTAATTTCCAAGCACTTAGAATATTTCAACGCGGTCAAGATCCGGCCCTACATGGTGCAGACCGTCCCCTCCGGCATCTACAACTTTGCCCGCTACGAAAACGAAGCGGCGTTGAAGGACGGCGGCGCGCTGGTCGTGATCGATGTCGGCGCCCAGAACACCGACCTGATCATCGTCGAGTCCAACCGCGCCTGGTCGCGAAACATCCCGCTCGGCGGCAACGCCTTCACCGAGGCCCTGGTCCGCGCCTTTAAGCTGCGATTCGAGAAGGCCGAGCAGCTCAAGCGCACCGCCGCCAGCAGCAAGTATGCCCGCCAGATCTTCCAGGCGATGCGTCCGGTCTTCGCCGAATTGGTCGCGGAGATTCAGCGTTCGATCGGCTTTTACAGCTCAACCCACCGCGATACCGAATTGAAGCAGGTGCTTGCGGTCGGCAACGCGTTCCGGCTGCCCGGCTTGCAGAAGTATGTCGAAAACAACCTGACGATCGCGGGCGGCGTGGCCAAGCTCGAACAGTTGCAGCGCGTGAAGCTGGCGCCCGAGGTCGATGCCGCCAAGTTTGGCGATCAGATTTTGAACCTCGCCGCGGTCACCGGGCTGGCGCTGCAGGGATTGGGGCAGGCCAAGATCACCGCCGACCTGCTCCCGCCGGAGCTGGCCCGACTCGCCGTTTGGAAGCGCAAGCAGTGGTGGTTCGCCGGAACAGCCGCTGCGGCTGCGGTCGCGGCGCTCGTGCCCTTCGCGAAAAACGGGCTGGACAGTGCGGCGTTGGCGGCGGGCAGCAACAACGCATCGCAGGCCGAGATCGACCGCATCGTCAATCAGGCCCGCGCCTACGCGAACGAATTCAATTCAAAGAAGGTCGATACCACCGCGAAGGAAGGGGAGATCACCAAGGTCACCGACATCCTCTCCAAGAAGCGGATCATTCCGGGCATCGTCGCCGTGATCCATCAGGTGCTGCCGCCGCTGCCGCCGGCGCTGGCCGCCGCGCAGACGCCTGAGGCTTTCAAAGCCGCGATCGCGTCGGATGCATCGCTGGCGCGCCAGAAGCGCAAGCAGATCATCATCGAGAAGCTCGATCTCGAGTTCGTGCCGGATGTCGACAACCATCTGTTGCAACAGAGCAACAACAATTTCCAGGGAAACCAGCCGCAGGCCGCCGGCGACAGCCCCGGTTTCGTCGCCAACATGCAGGTGCGCGTCACCTATGGCACATCGCAGTCCGAAGTAATCGACCTGATCACGCGCGAGTATTACGACCGCCTGCGCGAGTTTTGTCAGAAAGAGGGTCTGGGCTTCCACATTCCGCTCAAGGACCCGGAAGACCCGACCAAGGGATTCTTTAACCGCAATCTGAATGTGGTTCCCGCGGGCAAGCTCTCCGGTGGCGGCGGTGGCGCCGGTGGGTTCCCGGGCAACCCCGTCGCGGTAACTCCCGCGTCCGAGTCCACGATCGACCCTGCCACGGGCGAATCGACCGCGACCGATTGGAGCACGAACCTCGCCATGAAATTCAAGCTGGGCGACGCGCCGCCTCCGCCGCCGCCCGCCGATGGCGCCAACCCGACCCGACCGCCGGGCTGACGCAGCGCCCCGCCGTACGAAGGATTTGCAACTCGCGCAGTATCGTGGCCCGCCTTTGGCGAAGGCCGCCGGCGCGATGGAGATGGAAATGGTTGGAAAAGTCCTGGCCTTCATCAAAGGCAATCTGATCAGCCTGCTCAGCGGCGTCCTCGCTGTCGCCTTTCTGGCAGTCGGCGTGATCGGCATGGGGTCAAAGCACGTCAAGGAAGAGCTGACGAAGGTGGTCGGCGCCGCCGGCCAGATCGACGGCTACATCCGCGACCCGAAGAACCCCGCGATCATCGAGGCCGAGGAGAAGCGCGGGAAGGAGTTCGAGGCGGAGTATGCAAGGGCGAAGGACGTCCTGGCCCGGCTCACCGTTCGCACGCCGCTGCTCACCGAGGTCTTTCCGAAGCCGGCCAACGTCGTGAAGCGCTTCGACTTCAAAGAGAAGTACATCAAGGAATTCGACGCGCTCGTCAAAAAGCTCGACGGCGGCGATCTGCCCTCGCCCGCGGAAGTGGCCGAGCAGCAGACCGAGATCGACGCTCTGATCGAACTGCAGAAAGAGGCCGAGCGCGAAGGCGGCACCGCCGCCGCCGGCATCAACGACCCCGCCAAGCCCAACCCCCGCGGCCCCGGACCACAGCCCGGCGCCGCCCCGCCCGGCGTCTCGACGCTGACCGAAGACCAGAAGAAGGACCCGCGATTTAACGCGGCGCTACGGGCCGCAGTGGCCAAAGCGGAAACGGTGCGCTGCTACATCGGCTACAAGAGCGCCCAAAATCAGCGCTCGATGCACCTCAGCCCGATCATTCGCGAATCAACGCCGCCCAACAACGAAGCGCTCTGGTTTGCTCAGATGGGCTATTGGCTACAAGCCGATCTGATCGCAGCCATCGCCAACGTGAACGCCAACGCGGCCAAGAACCTGCCCGCCGACGCCGAGCCAAATGTGCTCGCCTTGCCGCTCAAGCGGCTGGAGCGCGTCGAAATTCTCGGCTACGTCGGCCAGAACAACACGCTCCTGCCGCTGTTTTCTCGAGACACGGGCGTTGCCGCTGCCACGCCGGATTCCAGTGGCGGCGGCGGTGGCGGACAGCCTTTCGGCGTGACCAACCCCACGGGCACACCCGGCGGCAAGTCGTTCACCGGCCGCAGCAGCGACGCCGACTTCGACGTCATTCGGGTCGAAGTGGTCATGGTGGTCGACCAGCGCGATGTGCTGCTGCTCATCGACGAAATGGCCCGCACCAGTTTCTATCAGTGCATCGATTTTGAGTACGCGCCGGTCGAAGCCAAAGAGCGCGATGAAGGCTATTACTACGGGCCGGACCCCAGCGTGCGCGTGCGCTATGTCTTCGAAGGCTACTTCGCCCGCACCTTTGTCAACGACCTCATGCCCGAGGAAGTCCGAAAGCAGGTCGGCGGCTAAAACCGCCGCCGGCAACATACGGCCCTAGGCGGCGACGCGGTTCGTCCACCATCGGCGGAGAATTGATCCATGGCTCGTGGTTCGCTGAATATCTTTGAACTGCACATCGAAAAGCTGCTGCTGGGGCTGGTCGGCGCTTTCGCGATCTTCATGATCGTGCAGTACTTCATTCTGAACCCCAACACCGTTGAATACGGCGGCGAAAAGGTCGGCCCGAGCGAGGTGCGCGAGAAAATCCTCGCCAAGGCTCGCAGCCTCGACAGCCGTCTCAAGTCCGCCCAGCCGCAGGCCACACCCGTTCCCAAGCTCACGGACACGATCAGCTCCGTCTTGGCAAACGGCGTCTTCAAGCCTTCCGCCGAAAAGCAGCCCGCGATTCCTTCGCAATTGGCCACTGCAACGCCCTTCGGCGTCACGCCGCCGAGCTTCGAGGACGAGGGCGCCGGGACGCAGGTCGTGCTCGTCAAGCCGCTCGCGCCGGTCGGCGCCGTCGCCGAAACGGGCCGGGCGCTCGTGTCGCCGACGCGGCCGACGATCGCCGCCGCTGCGACGCCGGGCGGGCGCGGGACCGACGCGCCTCGTGCCACAGGCGACGGCAAAGAGATCACCTGGGTCAGCGTCGCCGCCTGGTTCCCCAACGGGCCTCAGGAAAAAGAGATGCTCGACGCGGGCTATCCGCCGTTTCGCGCCAAGGTGTATGTCTCGCGCGTCGAAGCACAGCGTCAGGAGCTATTGGCCGACGGCTCATGGTCCGACTGGAGCGACGTCTCGACCAGCGAGGCGATGCCCGAGTTCGACGTGCCGGCGCCGGCGCTCGACGACGGCAACCAAATGGTCAACCGCGCCGAAATCGACGAAGCCTACAAGACGGTGAAATCGGCTCAATTGTCGCTGATGCAGCCGAAGTTTTATCAGGTGATGGCCGGAGACTACTGGCGCCTGCCGGCGCTCGAGGGCGTCAACGTCGACGCTCTGAAGACCACCGATCTGCCCGAAAAACCTCCCACACCGCCTCAGCCACCCGGTGGCACGGCCGAGCCGCCCGCGCCCGGCGGCACCGCGACTCCGCCCTCGCCGGAGCCGGCCGCCGAGCCCGGCACGCGCTCGAAGAAAGAGATTCTCGCCGCGCAGCGCGAAAAGCTGAAAACCGCCGAGGCGGCGATCATCGCACAGAAATACGACGAAGCCCTGACCGCGGCCAAGGCCGTCCTCGCCGAGAAGGCCACGGGCGACATCGAGAAGCAGGCCCAGAGCATTTTGGAACGCGCCGAAGATGCCCTCTTTTCGGCGAAGCTCAGCAAGCTCGAAAAGCCGGTCATGCACGCCTCCGACGAACAGACCGCGATCTGGTTTCATGATGACACGGTGGAACCGGGCAAGACCTATCGCTACCGCGTCCGCGTCGCCCTGTGGAATCGCTTCGTCGGTCGGCCCCGCGATCTGAAAGATCCCGAAGGCGCCAAGCTCGCGATACTGCCCGGCGAATGGTCGCTTCCGACCCAGCCGGTCACCGTCCGCGCGTCGGTGGCGTACTTCCTCGCCAATGCCTCGGGCACCAGCGGCGCGGCCCGCGTCGATGTCTTTAAGTGGCGCGCCGGCACGTGGCTGAAGAGCAGCTTCGAAGTCGCGACCGGCGACGTCATCGGCGGACCGAAGAAGGTCGGCGACGAAACGATCGACTTCTCCACCGGCGCGGTCGTGCTCGATATCGCCGAAGCCCCCGATTTCGCCGCGCGCAATCGCAAGACCAAGGACGGGCAGTTCGAATATCGAAAGAGCCCCAACCTCGTCCTGACCTACCTCGATCCGCTCGACGGCCGGATCAAGCAGATGCACTACGACAAATACGACCCGATGGCCGCGCCGATCCGCGAGGCGGCGCAGTAAAGCCCGACGTCCCAAGACTGACAGGCCCCCCGATGCGCGGCGTTCGCTGCGCACCTGTGGGCTCTTTCATCGGTCCCCGCTGCCCCGCCTACTTCCGCACGAAAATCGTCTCCCCGCTGCTATTCGCCATCGCCGGCTGCGTGCAGGCAAACACCGTTTCCGCCACTTCCGCCGGCGCCAGTGTCGCGGCCGCGGGGAAGTCAGGGAAGTGTTGCCGCAGCATGTCGGTCTCCACCGCCCCAGGCGCGACCGCGTAGACGCGAATGCCGTCGGCTTTCCCCTCCGCCGCGGCGGCCCGGCTGAAGAGATTCACCCACGCCTTGCACGCCCCATAGACCGCGAAGCCGGGGAAGGGGTCGATCGACGCGACCGACGAGATGTTCACGATCACGCCGCCACGCTGCTGCTGAAATGTCGGCCAAATCGCCCGCGTCAGGCGAAAGACGGCGTCGACATTGATTGCGAGCGTTGCCTGATAGGTCTCGTCGGTCTCGTCGCGAATCGCGTGCAGCGGCGCGAGGCCGGCATTGCACACCAGCACACCGACGCTGCCAAATCGCTTCATCGCCGCCTCAACCAATCGCCCCGCGCCGTCGCGCTGCGCCAGGTCGACCGCGATCGACGCGGCCTCTCCGCCGCTCGACGTCACGCGCCGCTCCGCCTGCGCCAGGGCCGCCTTATCGCGCGCCGCCAAAAACACGCGATAGCCCGCGCGCGAGAATCGCTCGGCCGTCGCGAGCCCGATGCCGCGGCTCGCCCCCGTGATGATTACGACATTGCTGGTCATCGGCGTCCTTTCCGCTCACTGCGGCGGCGTGTCTCCCCTGTGATTCGCCGAATGGTACTACAGCCACTGCGCCAGCGGCCGGCATCGCTCCGCAAACGCCGCCGTCGGCATCGTGATCGTGCCCCATTTCGGGCTGCGCAGCCGCGCGTGAGCGGCATAATCGGCGAGCGGAATGCCGACGAAAATATAGCTCTGCTCCTGATGGGTGTAGAGCAGCTCCGGCGGCGCACCGACGGTGGATTCGAGCAAATACGCAAACACCAGCATCGCCCGAAAGCCCGCCCCAAAAACCGCCTCCCACTGCCGCAATCCATCGCAATCTTCCTGCGTGATCCAGTTTTCCCACGCCGGCTTGCGGCCCGGGCGGCGCGCCTGCCAGCGCCGGCCCTTGATATCGACGAGCCAGTTCGTTCCCTGCGTCGAGTAGACGATGAAATCAAAGCTCTTCAGCTTCGCGTCGCGAAACGTCGCTTTCTTCCCCTCGTCCACCGGCACAAACGGCACCCCGCGCGTCCGCAGACACGCATCAAAGGCCGCTTCGTAGTGAATATGACTTTTCAACGCAACCGACCTCGACCTCAAACCCGACCGGCTATCGCGATGACCGTATGCCTATGGATAAGGCCCGTCGAGCGAAGATAACGACTCGACTTCAGCGTCGCTGAGCCGATAGACCAGCAACGCCCCGACCCGCGCGTCGGCCGCCCGCCCGCGCAGCCGCGACAAGAGCAGCTCCACGCGCCGCTCCTGCAGCGATCGCCGCTCGTCCACCTCCGCCGACGACGGGCGCAGTCGCCGGCGATTTGCCTCATCTGACCAATATCCGGGACGCAGCGCGGGGTGATACGCACCGCTGAGCACGGTGGGGGAGACGACAAACAGGCCCGCCTCCAGCCTTGCCAGAGGCCGGCGCTCGATATGGCCGATCAGCGGCTCGCAATCCACATACAGGCGCGGATCGGCGCTGCCGAAATACGCCAGCTTCACCGGCTTACCATCCCCGCGCTCGGCAACAAACCGCCGCAACCGATGCAGATCCTGCCCCCAATCGACATTGCTGTCGACCAGCCACGGAATCTCCGCGCTCGACATACCGATTCGCGCGGGCTCGTGAAAGTAAGGAATGAAATTCGGAAACGCCGCAATCGCCGACAATCCGCTCCAGGCCAGACAGCCAATCCAGACGAATCGTCCAGCCCCGCGATGCCACCGCTGCGCCCCCGCGCCGGCCAGAATCGCCAGCGCCGGATAGATCGGCGCCAAATGTCGCTCGCCGATGTTGATGCTGCCGCCAATCGCTGTGGCCGCATAGATCACGACCATCGCAACCATGGATGCCACGATTCGCCAGTCTCGCGCTTTGCCCGCGGCGATCGCCACCAGACCCAACGCGATGAGAATCAGCGATCCGATCGGCGTCTTGAGCGCGAACGCCGCAGGGAAGTACCACCACCAGCCGCGGTCCCCATAGCGGCCCAGCGCGTACGCCGGCCGGGCGTGCGCCATGTGATACATGTACGTAAATCCGTACAGATATGCCTCGGGCAACAGCTTGCGCGCTTCGCAGAATGCAACAAACTCAGGAACGATGACCGCCCCGCGCTCCTGCGCCGCGTAGTTCAGAATCTGCTGCCAGAATATCCGCTGCGCCAATCGTGCATCTTGCGGATCCGCAATCGTGCGCAGGTCGGCGACATCATCCGCATAGATGGAATATCGAAATCCGTAGCTCGCCCAGATCGCCAGATAGGCGATCGCCGCCATCGAAACCGCGCGGGCGACCGGTCCGCCAATCGCTCGCGCCGCTCCGCCCGGCGCCGGTCTCGCCGCGCGCCACGCGAGCCCGCCCAACACCGCCGCCAAAGCCCACGCCGGCAGCACCAGCAGCGCCGAAAACTTCGTCAGCAGCAGCGCCGCGAGAGCCGCCGTCGCTAGCACCCATCTCATCCATCCCGGCCGGGCAAATGCCCGATACGCAGTCCAAACCGCGAGCGTCGCGAACAGCCCGAGCGGAATGTCAGAGGTCACCAGTCGCCCATGCGCGATGAGCGTCGGCCAGAAGCAGACGCACGCGAGCGATGCGAGCGCCCCGGTCTCGCCCACCGCCTCGCGGGCCGCCCCATACACCGTCAGCGATAAGCCGATCAGCACCAGCGACATTATCGCCCGCGCCGGCCAAAGCCAGCGATCGACCGGATCGCATTGCGCGAACCACTCCTCCGCAAACCCCCACTGATCCGCCTGGGTCCACGCTCGCGACGCAAACGGCAACGCAGGCAGTTCGACAAATCGCAGCGGCAGCGTCGCCCACAAGTTCACCAGCGGCGGATTCTCGGGGTCAAACCGAAAATCATTCCTGGTCCAGTAGCTAATCCCCGAGATGAAATGCGACGTTTCGTCAAACGTGCGGCTGTCCGCGGTGATCGACCCAAACGCCAGAAAGGCCTGAACGCCCAGCAGCGCCGCAACGATCATCCACGCCCGCTTCGGCGCGTGTTCGAGCGCCGCGCGACCTGTCCCTGCCGCGGCGTTGCCCATGCTCGCGTGCGACATGTCCCTCGTCCGGACCGCCGCACGCCGCTCTAGGGCGCAACCAGGCTTTCGGTCGCGCTGCCGACGGCGCAGGGCAGATCATTCGTGTCGAGCCGCGGCAACGTCAGCCGCGCATCGCGCGAAATATCGGCGGGCGCGACGCGCGTCGTCAAACCCACCGCCACCCGCTCCGCGGCCGCCAGTCGCAGCGTGACGGCGTCATAGGCGCCGTAGGGGTAGGCCATCGCCCAGCGCCCGTCGCTGCGAATCGCGCCGAGCTCGATCAAAAATCGTCGCGTCTGATCGATCTCGCGCTGCTGCTGGGCCGGTGTGCAAGCGCTGAGCCACGGGTGGGTCAGCGTGTGGCCCCCGACGTACATCCCCGCCGCGACCAGTTCGCGCAGCTCAGCTTCGGTCATGTAAAGCTCATTCGCCCAGCTCATCAGCGGCAGCCGCACATGCGCCGCGAAAAATTCGCCCAGCAATCGCTGGCGCATCTCCGCCGGCAGCGCCGTTTGCAGTGCCCGCTTCACGAAAACCGTCTCCGCCGTGTCGAAGCGTGTCGGCTGCGACAGTCGCTGACACCATCCGGCGACGTCGGCGATGTGCAGCCGCGGCGCCTCGACCTCGACTCGGGCGCGAATCTCCTCCGCCAACAGCCGCGCATTGGCCGAGGCCAGGATGGCGTGAGTCATGTGCGGCGCCAGCGGCAGCCGTTCGCGGGCCGCCGCCACCACCGGAAAAAACGCCGCCCGCCAGCCGCGCCATTGCAGCTCGGGCAATACAAACTGGTGATGCTCGCGCAACCCGTCGTCGAACGTCAGCAGCAGCGGATTTTTCGGCAGGGGGGTGCCGTGCATCACCGCGTCGAAGACCTGGTCCATGCCCACGACCGTGTAGCGTTCGCCGATGTGGTCGAGCTGCGCCCGAAACTCGGCTCGCGTCCGCACATTCATTCGCGCCCAGCGCGTATCCGCTACGTCGCGAACGTAGTGATACATCACGATCGAGATCTTCAACTGACATACTCCAGCGGCAGCGGCCACACGTTGGGGCGATCCATGTCGCCGTCCGATTTCACCAGGTAGAGATCGTCGGCCGAGATCGGCGGCGCATCCGCCTCGCCCGCCAGCCACACCGCGTTCAGCGGCCCGACATCGCTCCGCAGCGGCTGAAACATCCCGGGCACCTTGCGCGTCCACGCCGCTTCATCGCTCACCAGCGTCATGCCCGCGGCCTGCAGCGTCGGGTGGAGCCGCTGGCTGGCGTGTTGGAAGTCGGCCAGCACACAGCCGTTCGCCCGACCCCAGGCCAGCACACCGCGAATCAGCCCCGCCGTCGCCGATACAACCTCGCCATCCCAGGCGCTGGCCTTCGCCGGCAGGATCTCGATCAGCCGCAACACTGCGAGCCGGTCCGCCTGCGGCCGATCGGGCGCAATGACGCGCTCGATCCGCGCCACGATGCACCCGCCTTCGGCGTCGAAGCAGCGATACGAAAATCCCGCTGAGCACGCATACCGCCAACGCCAATAGCCATACGTGCGCGCGGCGCCCGCCCGAAAGCGCTGCATCACCGTTCGTTGATAAATGCCCACCAAACGCTCGAAATCCCAGCCATGTTCGGGATCGAGCGGCGTCAGATCATCGGCCACGGTGGCGGCCTCGCAAGGCCCGCCCATCAGCGCCGCAACCCCGTCGCGATCGAGCGGCGCCACCCATCGCCGCAGCGCCGGCGTCTCCGCAAAGCCCAGCTTGCGATAGAGCGGCAGCGCCGCGGGGTTCACGCCCACGCAGCAGAGCAATCCGTGCTGCTTGATCGCCTCGCGCAGAGCCAGCGCGCCCAATCCGCGATCGCGCAGATCGGGCCGCACCGTCCAGAGCGCGATCGACGCGCCGTCGACCGGCTTGGCGTCGCAAAAGAAAAGCCCCGGAATCAATCCGAGAAAGCCGACCAATTCGCCCCCGAACCGGATCAGCCGAATATCCTGTGTGCCGACGCGCGGCCCGAAGCCGCGATATTGCCAGACGAACAACCCGCGATCGAGCAAGGGATGGTCCGCCCGCCAATGACGCGCCACAAAATCACGCACGCTCGGCCAGTCGCCGGCGCTATAGCCCACGATCGAGACACGTCCCGCTCCCTCCGCGGCGTCAATCGTGGCCTGTCCCGCATTTGTGTCGGTCGGCATTTTCTGCGCCTCGGATTGGCGGCGTTGCTGCTGCCCGGCGGCTGCGTTCCACCGCCGCCGGGGGCGCCGCTCCACACAGTTTCCTTTGGCGCTGAAGACGAAATCAGCGATCGGGGAGCGATGCCCTTTTCGAATCGACTGAATAACCTGGCCGAGTTAACCACTCCTGAATTCTCTGCAACGGACCAGGCCGGCGTCGCCGCCCCGGTTCCGCCCGAGCCCGTTCTCACCGTCACCGGCGGCCCGCTCTTCGAATCGATCGCCGAAAAGGCCGGCCACCACGCCCCAACGCTCGCCTTACTGGCCGATGGCTCGCTTCTCGCCGCCTGGTACTCCTACGCCGGCCCGCGCGAAACGCAGGGCGCGGAGATCTTCGTTTCGCGGCTGGCGAGTCCCTCGGACGAATCTGCGACCGCAAGTTGGAGCATGCCGCGCCGCGTCGTGAGCGGCCCGCTTTCCTACGGCAATCCGGTGCTCTTTGCAGAATATGGGGTGCTGCGCATGTTCTTTTGTGCCGCGCCGGGAACCTGGAGCGCCGGCAACATCCGTGAGACGCGCTCGACCGACAACGGCGAAACATGGAATACGCCGACCACGATCAGCGCGCTCCTCGGCGGCAACGTCCGCAATCCGCCCCTCCGCCGCAGCGACGGCTCGCTGCTGCTGCCGGCTTACGACGATCTGCTGCAACGCAGCCTGTTCTTCGTGCAGCGCGACGGCGCGGCGTGGACGCTGGATTCAACCCTCGAAACACCCTTTCCCGCACGGCTCATTCAGCCCGCGATCGCCGTCGTCGATCCGGCAAGGTGGATCCTCGCCGGCCGCAACGGCGCCCGCGGCGGAACGTGGTTCGGCGTCTCTGCAGACGAAGGGCGGACGTGGCGCGTGGCGATTCAAGACGATATCCCGAATCCCGGTGCAGCCGTCGCGTTGCTGAAGGTGGGTGATGATCGCTATGCGCTGATCTACAACAACAGTCGGAGTGATCGCACCAATCTGTCCATCGCACTCGCCTCCAACGGCGGCGTCTCCTGGGCCCCGCCGCAAGTGATCATCGAGGGCGCCGGCGAATACGCCTATCCCGCCGCCACGCTGGATCGCGCGGGCGTGATTCACCTTGTCTTTTCTCAGGATCGCCGGACGATCGAACACCGGCGCGTTGCACTTGGCTCGCAATTCTCCGGTCCGTCTGCGGCAGAATGAGATCAATAGAGGTGGCCGCGCGCAACGGTCTGCAGTCAGGCAGAGAAGCGCGGTGCGTTGCTGTCGCCGAGGAGGGCCTTCATGCCCGAAACGTCGTCGAACGGCGTCGACGTGTCGCACGGCGATCACGATAGAGAAATTTTCTCAATCATCGCGGCGATTCCCCCGCTGAATGTCACATGCACATTGTCGTGCGTGCGCAATGTCACCTGCTGGCCCTTCATGCAAAGAAGGGGTTGGCGAGCATAGGGAATGTTGCGATCCCGCAGAAACTGAAGCGCCGATCGCAGCCGCCAACCCGCCAGGACGTCAATCGCGTCCGAATGGTGCTGCAGCGGCGCAGGCAGGGACTCGCCGTTGCGAATCCGCCAAAGCGGCAAGAGAATCATTGATGCCCTTCGATCCGGTTCATATGCAATCTCGACACACCCATACTTACGAAGCGATCGCGACTTCCGGCTCCACTGCACCGCCTTCGGCTCGCCCAGCAACTCGCGCACCGCATCCGCGCTGAGACCGATGGCCAGAGGCCCGATGCGGGCGTGGACAAGGAGCTCATGGAGAAACTGGTGAGTGACTGCTTCCATCGTATTGCTTAGCGTCAAGGATCAGTGCATGTCAGGTCGCAGGCCCGCTCATCACCAGATTGTGTGGGAAGACTAGGCGGCAGGGCCAGTAGGAAACGTCGCTCAATTTGTACCAGTTGGGTTGCGACGCTCCACCCCCCGCGTCGATCAATCGCTCGGAACGAGGTGTGCCGCGTCGTTCGCCGTCGCTGCGTTCTCGTACTTTTGAATGATTGAGCGCCATCGCGGGACGGATCGAATGATCGCGCGGTTTTCGTAGATCCGGAATCCGCAAACGACGACGAAAGCTGCCGCCAACGTTGAGAAGCTATCAAGATAAATCGCAAAACCCGCGATCATGGCGGTTGGTAAAAGGTATGAACGCATATAGCCGCTCGCGATTTCTCCTGATGTGCGCGTGGCGCGTGCTCGAGGTGAGCGCACCGAGTACTGCCGAATTGGTGTCTCGCAGACCAACCAATGATCGCGATCAACGAGTCGATGGCGGACCCGGCGCGTGCGCGACCGGGAATCCCTCACGACGGATACGGGCCCACGAAAAGCGAGTGCACTCTGGATAGATCCGTCGGAACCTGGCTCGTCCTTCGCGACTATCAAAATTGCTCGCATACAACTTTGATGCATTGGGTAGCTGGTTCCAGCCAGCACTGAAATTTTCAACGGCGATCCATCCCGTACATAGCCTGTAGCGGATTGCGATCACTGCGGCTCGCAGTTCCGGCTCGACGTTGATCTGCAGATACACGTCCCGGGCAAGATGTGATTCATACCAGACGATGTCCATGGGCGTGTTCGTTCCGCGGATGCGGTGCGAGAATCGGCGCGGTCGCGGCCAGCCCAGCGCTCTCGCGATCGCTCGGACTTGAGTGGTCACCGATCGCAAGGAACTGTGCCCTCTCCCGCCATCGGCCTTAAGACGTGATCGTCACGCCCGGCTGATAAACCGCCACCCCGCCAGGCAGCCGATGATCGCGATCAGCACACTGCCAAAGAAGCCCGCCACCGCCCGCAGCGGCTCGGTGTTCTCAAAGACTCCGCCCCACAGGCAGCGCAACGCGATGATCACCGCCGACAGCGCCGCCAGCAGAAACAAGCAGCCAAATACGATCGAAATGATCGCCTTGTTCACAACGTTCGCTCCCCGAATTCGCATCGGCGCAGGGTCCGGCGACATCTCTCCGCCCGCGAGGCCGTGCAATGTGTCGTCGTCCAGCGGAAATGCCATGATGTTTGCCCGGCGTAGACGGCTGAGACAGGTACTCCGCAACCGGGGCGACTCGCCCCGACCCTCTGATTACGGCATTGTAATGTGCGCCGCGCTCAACCCGCCAGCGCCCGCCCATGAGAATTCGCGCCGCGCTGTGCCGCTCATTCGCTAAAGCCGTTTCACGGAAAACAGCGTAGCGCAGTCGGCGCAAACAGCCGCGCCGCACGCGCCGGGCGGGTAGATCGGCTCATATAATGCAGCGGAATCGAGCGATCGCCGCCAGCGGCTTTCGCTATCCACTCGACCCGCGAACCACGCGAGGGGCCGCAATGAACGACCATGTCGATCCGTCCGCCGAGCTGAACGCCGACGCCGCAGCCCCGATCACGCCCGCCGACGAGGCCGCCGTCGACCGCAAGGTCTATGTCGCCGGCAAGACGCAGCGCATGAGCATGCGCGACCTGATCAAGTCGTTCCGCCGTCACGGCGTCCATCGCGTCACCGATCTGCATCTGAAGGTCGGCGAACCGCCGATCTACCGCGTCGACGGGCAACTCAAAAAGCTGACCAGCCCGCCGCTCGACACGGCCACCACCGAGGCGCTGATCTTTTCTCTGCTCTCGCCCGAGCAGTTGCAGGTGCTGCACGACCGCCGCAGCGTCAACAGCAGCAGCCTGATCGAAGACGTGCGCATCCGCATCAACGCCTTCTACGACTCCGACGGCGTGGCGATGGCCATGCGCGCGCTCGATACGCGCATCCCCGAGGTGGAGAACATCGGTTTTCCCAACAGAGTTTACGAAGACATCATCAAACTGACGCATGGACTGGTGCTGGTGACCGGCGCGACCGGCTCCGGCAAATCAACCACGATCGCGTCACTCTTGCAGCGCATCGCCGCCACGCGCGCCTGTCGCATCATCACGCTGGAGGACCCCGCCGAATATCGGCTGGTGAGCGATCAGGCAATCATCAGCCAGCGCACCATCGGGCGCGACGTGGCCACATTTGAGCAGGGCATGCGCGATGCCATGCGCGAAGACCCCGACATCATCTTCATCGGCGAAATGACCGACGCCGAAAGCGCCATGTGGACGCTGACGGCGGCCGAGACCGGCCACCTCGTCTTCTCGGCCCTGCACACGCGCGACACAGTGGGCACGATTACGCGCCTGCTCGACATGTTCCCCGCCAATCGCCGCGAGGAGATCGTCTATCAGGTATCGCTGGGGCTGCGCTACGTCATCACGCAGAAATTGTTAAGCAAGGCCGCGACCAAGGGCCGCGTGATGGCGATGGAGGTGCTGCACAACAACTACGCCGTCAGCAACCTGATTCGCCAGTTCAAATTGGAGCAGATTTACTCGGTTCTTCAGACGCAAAACTCCGACACGCCGGAGCAGCGGATGTGTACGCTGGAGCGCAGCCTGGCGACGCTGGTGCGCCGCGGCGATGTGGATGTCTTTGACGCGGAGCGCTACGCCAACCACGGGGCGGCGATGACGGATGAGCTGACGCGGGTGTAGGGGACCGTCTGCTTAGAAGTTGCCGCGCCGAGTACGGCATGGCACGCGCGAGGCTCGCGCTTTGCTGGAAGGAGCGCATCTGCGACGCTGCCGCGCCGCGCTAGCGCCAGGGGCCGTTCCGCGTCACATTGATGAAGGATGACCCATCGAATCGAAACAGCCCGCCCGAGCAGCCAAACCACAAAGTTCCGTGTGTGTCCTCGAAGATGCTCTGGACGTGGGTACCGCGCAGACCGCCGAGCTGTCGATAGACCGCAAACGACTTGCCGTCGTAGCGGGTGACGCCGTCACCCAGCGTCGAGAACCATAGATTTCCCGCTTTGTCTTCGAGCAAGGTGTAGACACGGTCGTTGCCGAGCCCGTCCTTGGCCCGATAGTTGCGAAACGTCTTGCCATCAAAGCAGGTCACGCCGCCGGCCTCGCCGCCGAGCCAGATGCGGCCTTGTCGATCTCCGCCAATGCACCAGACCTGATTGCCCCCGAGGCCGTCGTTCGTGGTGTAAGTGGCGAAGGTCTTACCATCGAATCTGCGTGCCCCGTCGCCGTCGGTGCCGAACCACAGCTGACCATCGCGGTCTTCGTACATGGCCAAGACCAATTTCGGGTCGAAACGGCTCTCGGGCTTTTCGATTCCCGAGCGCGGGATCGGGAAGGATTCGAAGCGCTTGCCCTTCTGCGTACCTGACTCCTTTTCGCGAAGTGCTTCCGCCTTCGCGGCGTCGACATAGCGGCATACCCCGCCGATCGTGCCGACCCAGAGCGTGCCGCCGCGGTCGAGCATCATGCTCCATGTATTGTTCGAGCTCAGGCCGTCGGCTTCGGTATAACTGGTGAATTTGCCACTGTGGTACCGGCAGACACCGTTGTCGGTCGCAAACCACATCGCGCCGTCGGCGGTCTGGGCCATCCCGCGAACGGCTTCTCCGGCGAATCCATCCTTCGCCCCGAAATAGACCAGCGTCTTTCCGTCGTAGCGACACACTCCGTCACTGTTCGTACCGAACCACATCTGACCATCGCGGTCCTGATAGATGCGGCGGATATACGCGCTGATCTGCACCGATAGATCGTGTGCCGGTTCGCCCGGCGCGGTGGCGCCGTCCGGCGGCGCTACCGTCGCAACGCCCGCCGGGATCGGTCCCTCGGCGGGCGCAGTCGGAGCGACGGTGGATTGCAGCAAGCTGGGGAATGCAAAGAAAGCCGCGGCGATAGCGCAGAATGCAATCGTAATATCCAAGTCTCCTATGAGGTGATCTGCCCGGATCCTACCGTGTTTGGCGGATGAATTGCGTTGCAGGAGCGCGTCGCGGCGCCGCACCGCGGCCGCTCAATGCGCAACCGCGGCCCAATCGGGAGCAAACGAAGTGCCACGCACCCGAGTGAGAAACACGTCAGGCGTTCGTGGATGCCGCCATCGGCAGTGCTTGTGGCCTCTGCCTCAATCAAGCTGCTTGCGGAATCGCAGCAGACTCAGGCTCAGGCTGATCACGCAGCAAATCGCCAGGCCCGCGATGTGAGGAGCAAGATCGACCGTCGTCGCGCCTCGCACGATCACCCCACGCAAAATCTCGACGAAGTACGTCGCGGGGATCAGAAAGCTAAACGGATAGATGGCGGCGGGCATGGTCTCGCGCGGAAAGACGAAGCCCGAAAGCAGCACCGACGGCAGAACGATCAGGAAGACCACCTGAATCGCCTGCACCTGCGTCCGCGCGATGGTCGAGACCAGCAGCCCCAGGCCGAGCGCCGTCAGCAAAAACAAGCTGCTCAGCGCCACCAACAGCAAGATGTCGCCGCGAATCGGCACGCCGAAGATGAAGACCATCACGCACAGCACGATCAGCGTCTCCAGCGCCCCGAGAACGGCGTAGGGCGTGAGCTTGCCGAGCAGCAGCCCGGTCGGGCTGACAGGCGTCACGAAAAGCTGCTCGAGCGTGCCCAACTCGCGTTCGCGCACCACGGCGAACGCGGTCAAAAACACCGCCACGTTTTGCAGGATGATGCCGACCAGCGCAGGCACGAAAAAGTACGCGCTCGTCAGATTCGGGTTGTACAGCAATCGCGGCCGAACATCGATCGGCATCGCTAGATTGCCGGTCGCGTCGCGGGCGGCGGCCGCCTGAATCGCCTCGGCATAAACGCGGCTGCGCTCCAGCGACGCCGATGTGCCCAGCAGCTTGGCCGAGTTGAGCGCCGCGGTCGCCACGGTGGAGTTGCTCCCATCGATCAACACCTGCACAACCGCCGGCCGCCCGCTGAGCAGCGCTCGCGAGTAATCCGGCGGGATGCGCACGCCGACATGCGCCCGCCCGGCACGAATCGCCCCCTCAAACGCGGCCTCGTCCAGCACATGATCGACGAGTTGAAAGGTCTGCGTATTGCGCAGGCTCTCAACAAAGCGGCGGCTGTCGCTGCTGCGGTCGAGATCGAGCACGACAGTTCGGATGTTCTTCACCGTCGTATCGATCGCGTAGCCGAAGAGCGTCAGTTGCAAGACCGGGATCACCAGCGCGAAGAACAGCGTCGTGCGCTCGCGGCGAACGTGCAAAAACTCCTTGCGCAACACCGCGAGCAGCCCGTTCATGCCACGCTCCGCTGTCCGGCGGCCCGACTCAGCGTGACGAACACGTCCTCAAGGCTCGGATGGATCGCCCGAATCGAGAGCGAGTCCGTCCGGACCGCCGTGTGGCGTTGCAACGATTCGAGGAGCGCGTCGTCGGTCAGGTACGAATCGAGCAGCAGGTGCAGCGATTCGCCGAAAAGCGTCGCATCGCGCACGCCGGGCTGACCGCGCAGCGCCGCGAGCAGTTGCGCCGGCGCCGGGCCGACGAGTTCAACACGGCGCGTGCCGGGCGGCGTCACCGCCGAGAGCGTCTTCAATTCATCGGGTCGCCCCGAGACGATCAATCGGCCCGACTGAATGTACGCCACATGCGTGCACCGCTCCGCTTCATCCATGTAGTGCGTCGTGACGAACAGCGTGACGCCGCGGCCGGAAAGGTCGTAGAGCAAGTCCCAAAGCTCACGCCGCGCGACCGGATCGATGCCGGCCGTCGGCTCATCCAGAAAGAGTACCTGCGGCTCATGCACCAACGCACAGGCCAGCGCCAGTCGCTGCTTCCACCCGCCCGAGAGCGTGGCCGCGAATTGGCGGCGACGATCGTCGAGGCCGACCAGGCCGCGCACCGCGGCCATTCGATCGCTCCGCCGCACGCCGCGAAGACCGTAAACACTGGCGTAAAAGTCTAGGTTTTCGTCAACGGTCAGATCGCCATACAGGCTGAACTTCTGCGACATGTAGCCGATGCGGCGTTTGATCGCTTCGGGTTCGCGGGCGATGTCGAAGCCCAGCACGCTGCCGCTCCCGCCGCTCGGCCGCAACACGCCGCAGAGCATGCGAATGACGGTGCTCTTGCCGCTCCCGTTGGGGCCCAGAAACCCAAAGATCGCGGCCCGCGGTACCCGCAGATCGACGCGGTCGACCGCCAACAGCGCCCCAAAGCGGCGCGTCAGGCCCGTCGCCTCGATCACCGCGGCGTCGGTTGCGTCATCGTGGCCGGCGCCGTCGTTGCTCATGGCGTCGCCGCCGGGGCGCTCGTCGCTGTGGTCGTGGGCAAGTCGAAATAGACGTCGGCGATCATGCCGGGCCGCAACTCTGCGCCGGGCGTGATCACCTCCACCTTGATGCGAAAGACGAGCTTCACCCGCTCTTCGACCGTCTGCACGTTGGAGGGCGTGAATTCGGCCGTGCGCGCGACAAAGGTGATCCGCCCCTCGAACGAGCGACCCGGATAGGCGTCCACCACGACGCGAACCGGCCGCCCGACGCGGATGTCGAGGCGGTTCTCGGGCACATACGAGCGCACATAGAGCCGCGCAGTGCTCACCAATGTGATCATCGGCGCGTTCGGCGCGATCAGATCGCCGGGCTGCAGCTCGAGCGCGTCGACAACGCTGTCCAGCGGCGCACCCACCGTCAGTTCGTCCAAGCGCCGGTCGATGCTCGCCAGTGCCCCCTCCGCTGCGGCCAGTTCGGCGGCAGCCGCGGCGATGTCTTCGGCCCGATACCCCCGTTCGAGCATCAGCGAATTGGCTTCGGCGGCGGCGAGCGCCGCACGGGCTTCGGCCAGCTGTTCCGCCCGCGTCCCCTCACGCGCCAGGGCCAGTTCATGCTCGGCCAGCGAGTGGCGCGCCTTGGCGGCCGAGAGGCGGTCGCTGACATCCTCCCACTCCTGCGCCGCAGCGGCGCCGCTGCGCCGCAAGCCGGCGACGCGCTCGTAATTGGTGTTTGCGTTCTGCAGTTCCGCCTGCGCCACCGCGAGCCGATCGACGAGCACCTCGATCTCCAGCGGACGAAGGCCCGCCTCCAGCCGCGCCAGCACCGCGGCGACGCGCCCTCGCTCGGCCTGCGCCGCGGCGATCTCCTCGGGCCGAGGGCCATTCTGCGATTTCAGGAGTTGCTCGCGCCGCGCGGCGACTATCGCCTCAGCCTGCGCCCGCTGCGCGAGAAGATCGTACGGCTCCAGCGTGATGAGCGACTCCCCCGCGCGAACCTTTTGCCCCTCCGACACATGCACATTCGCAACCCGCCCCCCGACGCGCGAGCCGACTCGCACGTCGTCCGCCTCAATGACGCCCGAGACATGGAACTCGGGCCCATGCTGCTGGTTCAAGAGCAAAAGGCCCACGATCGAGAGCGCCAGTACGAGGATGAGCGCGACGCGGTACACGTCGTCACGCTATGTCTGGCGAATCGACGCGTCAATCGTCGCATCGGCCGGCATGCCGCGCGGACATGCAGGCGCTTCTCTTTCCGCTACATCTTCGCCGCGGGCCGCTCGACGATGTCGCCGCGCGTGCCGACGATGATTTTCATCAGTTCGTCCTGCTCAGCCGCGGGCACCTTGAACTTGTCCAGCGTGGCCTTGAGGTCGGCCCCGGCCGCGTCAAACTCGGCGTCGCTGATGTTCATTCCCGCGTGAACGGTCTTCATGTCGCGGCCGCTGTACTTCTGCGGGCCGCCGGTCGCGGAGCAGATCTGCTCGACCAACAGCTTCTTGACGCGGTCGACATTCGCCGGCGTCGCCTGCCACTCGGTGCGGCCCGAGCCCTTGCGGGTGATATTGACCTTGGGGTTCTCGCTGATGCGGGCGACAAAATCATCGACGACGGCCTTGATCGCCGCCTCGCCGCCGAGGCGCTCGTAGAGGCTGCGCTTCGTGCCCCAGGACATGCCCCCGTCGCCGCAACCAGCCGTCAGACCAAGCCCGAGGACCGCAGCCGCGCTGATCGCGAGCCGCCACGCGTTCACTTTCATGTGCTCTCCTTGATGGGTTCTTGCGAGGCTATCCGGTGGAAATGCGCCTTTGGATTTACCAGGAGGTGAAAATTCCGTCCAACGGACGAGCAAGCAAGGGCTGGCTGCGCACAACCAGCCCTTGCCGGCCCCCAGAGGGGATGCCGTCGGCCGCGCTACTGCGGGCAGGGACGCCCAAACAGCCGCTGCAAAATCGCCACGTCCCCGATGTCGATCGTCGCATCGCCGTTCAGGTCGCCCGGCAGCGCCGGACCGATCGCTCCGATGCTCGCCGCGAGGATCGCCAGATCGGGCCCGTCGACGGCGTGGTTGCCGTTCAGATCGCCAAAGCAGGGCGGCGGCTGACGCTCAAACGCACCCATGTCGACATGCGGCGACGTACCCACGCCCGTGTTCGGCGCGGCGGGATCGTCATACCGCCGCGCAAGGCCGTCGAAATCGGTGGTCGTGTTCGGCGGCAACTCGCTGTTATCACCCGCGTCCAGACAGGGTGAGCCGGTTCGCAGGTGCAAGTCGCCGGCGGTGAAGACGCCGCTGGCGGTCATGGCCGGTGCGACGACAAACAGCGGATTCGACTCGATGGATCCCGGGAAATTGCCATTCGTGCCGCCGCCGTCGAGCAAGCCGGCAATGTCGCTGTAGCTGATTTCGGCGTCGCCCTGGAACTGTTGATCGACCAGCGGCTCCGGCGTGTCTCCGGGATTCACCAGCACCGCGTTGTGCCAGAAAATGCAGTTGCGATAGAAGCCGTCGGTCGATGCGCCGGCCGCCTTTTTCTCGGCCCAGTTGGCGGCGATGGTGCAGTTCACGAGCGTCAGCAGCGCGCCCGGCTCGCCGAAAATGCCGCCGCCTTCACCCGCGTCAAACGCGAGATCGTTGGGGTCGGCCGATTTGTTGCCGGTAAAGACCGAGTTGACGATCGTCATCGGCACGAGGCTGTAGAGGCCGCCGCCCGCCGAGGCTTCGTTGCGCGTGAAGAGCGAGTTGCGGATAGTGGTGGTCGGCGAATAGTTGGCGATTCCGCCGCCCTCGGCCCGTGCCACGCGCGAGAAATTGAGCGCGCGATTGAAGATGAACTGGCAACGATCGACGCTGAGCGTATAGCCCGGAGCACAATAAACTCCGCCGCCGCGTCCCAGACCGCCGCCGCTTTCGCGACAGTAGTTCGCCTCGAAGCGACAGCCGCTGAGCGTCAGCGTTCCGTTGCCTTGCGTCGCAATTCCGCCTCCGTCGCCGGTCTGCGAAATGTTGTCGAGAAATACGCAGTCGGCAAATGTCGGCGACGCGCCCTGCACAAACGAACCGCCGCCGCCGCCCGACCAGTTGTGCGAGATCTCGCAGTTTCGGATCGTCGGCGAGCCGCCGTTGATCAAGATGCCGCCGCCGCGATCCGCACCCGAGCCAAAGCCGTTGCTGATGCGCAGGCCGTCGAGCACGACGCCCGTCGCGTTGGTGAGCGTAAAGACATGCCGCACCGGCCCAATCCCCGACGGCCCGACCAGTGTGAGATTCGCGGCGATGTTGCGCTGCAACGCCGAAGTCTCCGTTCCGGCGAAGCCGCCGATCACCGCCAGGTTGGGCCGCAGCACGTATGCGCTCGCCGAAGCGGGGCGATAGGTGCCCGCCGCAACCCAAATCTCGCGCAGACCGAGATTATTCAATGATTCGCCCACCGCCGCATCGAGCGACGTCATCGCGTTCTGCCAGCTCGCGCCGCTGCCGTTGCCGGCCGCGTCGTCGTTGACATAGAGCCGCACACATTCGTCCGGATAGCCGTCGCCGTTCAGGTCGCGGCTGAAACCGCTGGAGATATCGCACTCGTCGGCGATGCCGTTCTGGTTGCAGTCGTTGTCGCAACTGTCGGGCACGCCGTTGTTGTTGCAGTCGCTGCTGAAGCCGCTCGCGATGTCGCACGAATCGGGGATGCCGTTCGCGTTGCAATCGGGGATGCCCGCCGAGATGTCGCAATCGTCCGGCGTGCCGTTGCCGTTGCAGTCGAGGCTGAAACCCGACGCGATATCGCAGGAATCGGGGATCGCGTTGCCGTTGCAGTCGTCGCTGAACCCGGAATCGATGTCGCACGAATCGGGGATGAGGTTGTTGTTGCAATCCTGGCTGGTCCCGTCGGCCAGGTCGCACTCATCGGGCGTGCCGTTGCCATTGCAGTCGTTGCTGCTGCCGATCGAGATGTCCCACGCATCGGGAATGTCGTTGTTGTTGCAATCCGGCTCGCAATCATCGGGGATCGCGTTGGAGTTCACATCGGTGCTCACACCGGTGTAGATGTCGCAAAAGTCGCGTTCGCCGTTGTTGTTGCAGTCGGTCGGCGATTCGCACTCGTCGGGAACGCCGTCCTCATCGCAATCTTCGCTCTCGCCGCTGGAGATGTCGCACGAGTCATGCCGGCGATTGTGATTGCAATCCAGCCCGCACTCGTCAGGGATGCCGTCCAGATTGCAATCGACGCTGAAGCCGCCCGCGATGTCGCACGCGTCGGGGATATTGTTATTGTTGCAATCCACCTCGCACTCATCGGGAATGTTGTTGCTGTTGCAATCGAGGCTCGTGCCGCCCGACACGTCGCACTCATCGGGGCGGCCGTTGTGGTTGCAATCGGGGCTGACGCCCGTGGCGACGTCCCAATCGTCCGGCGAACCGTTGTTGTTGCAATCCGGCTCGCATTCATCGGGGATGCGGTTCAGATTTCGATCCAGGCTCGCGCCGCCAAAGATGTCGCAGAAGTCGCGCTGGCCGTTGTTGTTGCAGTCGGCCGGCGATTCGCACTCATCGGGCAAGAGGTTGTTGTTGCAGTCCTGGCTCGTTCCCGAGGCGATGTCCTGCAAGTCGTCGATGCCGTTGTTGTTGCAGTCGTTGCTGGCCGCGGGCGTGTAGCAAACCGAAAATGGCTGCGGCCCAACCGGCACGTTAAATCCGCGGATCTCCAGAATCCACGCACCCGACGCCGGCGTGGCCACAAACACCTGCTCAATATTGTTGACATGGTCCGCCGCCGTCCGCACGGCCGGCGCCGCCGGATCGGCGAGCCCACCCAGCGTCCAGGGAAAGTGCTGCGTGCCGGCCGGATCGAGCAGAACGATGTCGAGATCGTTCACGATCGTGCCGACGACGTTCGGCGCCGCCGGCGCATCATCCCACGCCAGCGTCACCTTCAGCTCCGGCGTGCCGACCGGCACAGGAATCGTCAGTCGATAGACGCCTCCGTGCGAAAGCTCACCCTCGACGAATTGTCCACTCCGCAGAAAATCAACCGTGCGCTGGATCCGCACCGAGCCGTAGCCGCTCTTGTAATCCGGCCCCACGGCGTCGATGTCCTGAGCGTTGTGGGCCAGAAGGATCTTCAGCGTCGAATTGCGCGGGTCGGGCTGACCGGGGAACTGCGCTCGGAAATCCTGAATCAGCAGAGCCGACAATCCCGTCACCGTCGGTGACGCCATCGAGGTTCCACAGAAAACGGTATAGGCCGAATCGCCCGTTGACGCGCAAGAAGTCACACCCGCGTCGCCGCCTTGCTGACAGCCGGGGGCGGAGATGTCCGGCTTCAGGCGGCCATCGTCCGTCGGCCCCCAACTCGTGAAGGTGGTCACGCTGTCATTGTTGGAATTTAGCGCGCCCACCGTGATGTGGTTCTTCGCACATGCCGGCGGCGCAGTGGTGTGATAGGTCGTGCCACAGCGACCGCTGCTGCGCTCGTTGCCATTGGCAAAGACGATCCGCATCGGCCCGCCGAGGCTCCCGCGCACGATCGCGTCGATCAGCGCCGAGGTGACGCCGTAGTCGCCCTCCCACGAGCACGGAAATCCATTCGACGCCGTATTCGTGCCGATCGAGTTGTTCGCAATCACGGCGCCGTGCACGTTGCGGGCGTTGGTGTAGTCAGCCTCAAGATCGCCCGGATTGGTATAGAGAAATCCCTGGCTCAGGCCGCCGGGCTGCTCAAAGCCATACGACTGAATCGTGACGCCCGGGGCCATGCCGCGAAACAGCGCGTTGGCGATGCCGCCGCCGCCGATGGTGCCCGCCACGTGGGTCGCATGGTTCGAAAGTCCCGACGCATCGCGCACGGTCAGTCGGCCCTGAAAGTCGACATGCGTCGCGCGCGCGAATCCGCCGTCATACACCATCACATTCACGCCGGCGCCCGTCAGCCCATAGGGCGCCGACTGCACGATGTCCGCCTGCGTGATCACGCGGTTGCTATCGTTGTTTTCAATCAACGGCGGCAGGGCGGGCTCAAGCCATTTCACGCCGTCGAGCGCCGCGATGCGCCCCGCGTCGGCCAGCGGCGTCTCGATCACAAGCCCGTGAACCGACGGCATTCGGTCGACCACCTTGGTACCGATGGCCTGCAACGCCAGCGCGGCATCATTCAGCGATTGATCGTCGTGATAAAGAACATAAGCCGCGATCCACATCCGCTCCGACGCATCTCCCTCCGGCGGCGGCACCTCCGCCCACGCCGGCGTCTCGCTCCGAACGAACATCGGATGCAGTTTCCAGTTCACCTCGATCGGCCGAATCGCCACCGGCGTGCGGATCGCCCCCAGCGCCGCTGCGTCGACTCCTTCCGCCCGCACCGCAGCGAAGTAGGCGTTTTCGCCCAGCCACGATTGCACCGTCAGCCCCGCCCGTCGCAGCTCCGCCTTCAGCGTCTCGGTGGGGAGCTTGTCGAATTGCAGCAGAACATGCTTCTTCCCACCCGCGATCGCGGCCTCCAGCGCCTTGGCCGGCTCAGCGTCGGGCGTCAGCGCGGCCCCCGCACCGCCTTGCCACGGGATCGGCTTGAGAGTCTCTGCCTGTCCAAACGCCGTACCGGGCGCCATCGTCAGTGTGATCGAGCAAAGAAGGGCCGCTCGCCGGGCCTGGACGACCGCCATGAGATCTTCTCCTGTCCTCGCGGGGGTGATGTGTCGCGCTGGGGAATCGCTTTCGCCGGTACTCGCGCTGGTCGGCGGTGCGGGCGCGCGAAAATGCTGGGGGCCGGAGAAGGGGGGGAGCGCTCCGGTCGACGGCAGGTCTCGCGGGCGGGCGACGCCGCTTCGGGTCGAAATATGCCCGTCGAACAGGCGGGCGGATTTGAACGCTCTCGGCAGAGGGGCCGAATCCGCCTCAAAATACTACCGGATCAGGAAATTTTCAGATTCTTGGGTGATCCAGCGGAGAAAGGGGGCGGTCGTTGTGCTGCCACCCCTCAACCGACCCGCGCCTTACCGGGTCCTTTTCTCAGTCCGCCGCCCAGCGCAGCTCCGCCAGCACCGGCCGATGGTCAGACCCGCCGCTCTCCAGCACCTGAGCGCTCGCGCAGCGGAGCTCCCGATTGATGTAGATGTGGTCGAGCCGGATGCCCGGAAAGCCGCTCGCCGCCCCGATCGCCGGCCAGCTCCACTGCGGCCCGCGCGCCCCTTCGTCCAGCGAATCGCGAAAGCCGAGCGAAAACAGCCGGTCGGCCTGCGCGCAGGAATTCGTGAAGTTGAAGTCCCCCGCAACCGCCGCCGGCAGCGGCTCGCTCGCCAAAATCTTCGCCAGATCGACGGCTTCCCGCCGCCCGGGGCGGATATAGCTGCGGCCCAGCGGCGGCAGCAGGTGGATGTTGTACAGCGCCACCTCGCGCCCGCCGAACTGCACCACCGCGCGCTGCTGCGGATTGCCCGTCTCGCCAATCGGCAGCCCGGAGTCGACCGGTTGGCTGAACGGGCGACGCGAGTAAATCGCCGTGCCGAAACAGCCCTCGCGCGGCTCGGCGGCGATGTTGGGGAACTGCCCGCCGAGCTTGGGCTCCAACCGCCGATGCCAGTCGTACGAGTATTCCTGTAGCAAAATCACATCCGCCGGCGACTTCGCGATCGCGTTCGCCAACAGATCCGGCGTCGCGTTCCACGCCAGCAAATTCACGCTCAGCACGCAAAGGCTCGCTTCGCCCACCCGCGGCGGAGTCTCCGGGAGCCACGTTCTCACCGTCGGCCACGCCGCACCGAGCGACAAAGCCGCAACGACAAGCGCCGCTCGCCACCGCCGCAGGAGCGCGACAAGGATTGCGACGGGCACGAGCCCGATCGCGATCTGCAGCGCAAGCGTGCGAATGAAAAACGCCGCCGAATCGAGGATCAGCCGCGCTTCGCCCGTCGATTCCAGATCGACCGGCCAGAGCCAGCCGAACGCAAGCACCGCCAGCGCGCCCGCCGCCGCCCCATTGCAAACCAAAGAGATGCCGCGCGAAATCAAACTGGCCGAATTGGTGCTCTCGACAGGCGACGGTGAGCGGCCTGCGGACGCGTGCTCTGCGTTTGTTGGCATGCGTGTCAGTACGGATCGCGGCCGTGGCGGGTTCGGAAGAGCGGCTCAAGCCACTGTCAGAATATGCGTTCGCCGGTCGTCGGGTCGCTCATCGATCTGATAACTCGCCGCGACGCGAAACGACGATACCGCGTTCGAAATAACCCCCTACGCCGTCCGTCCCACCGCCTCCGCGATCCGGGCGCATTCCCGCACCGTCTGCGCAAATACCTCGGGCGTAATCGACTGCGCCCCATCGGTCAGCGCGTGTTCCGGGTCGGCATGTACCTCGACAATCAGCCCGTCCGCCCCCGCCGCAATCGACGCGCGACACATCGCCGGCACCATGTAGGCGTGCCCCGTGCCCTGGCTCGGGTCAATCAAGATCGGCAAGTGGCTCTCGCGCTTCACGGCGGGAATGATCGCCAGCGGCAGCGTGTTGCGGACATAGGTCTCGTGCGTGCGAATGCCGCGCTCGCAGAGAATCACGTTCGGATTGCCCGCGTTCAAAATGTACTCCGCCGCCAGCAGAAACTCGTCGAGCGTCGCGCTCCAGCCGCGCTTCAACAGCACGCTCCGCTTCGTCTGCCCACACGCCACCAGCAGATTGAAATTGTGCATGTTCCGCGTGCCGATCTGCAGCACGTCGGCATAGCGGCTGACCAGCTCCACCTGGTCGACGCCCATGACCTCGGTCACGATCGCCAGCCCGGTCGCCTCGCGCGCCTCGGCCAACATCTCCAGCCCCTTTTCGCCCAGCCCCTGAAACTGGTACGGATTGGTCCGCGGCTTAAACGCGCCGCCGCGCAGCCCGATCGCGCCGGCCTCTTTCACCGCATGCGCAATCTCGATCAGTTGCTGACGCGACTCAACGCTGCACGGCCCGGCGATCAGCCCGATCCGCTTGCCGCCCACCGCGGTCCCGTTGCCGAGCGGAATCACCGACGGCTCGCGCTTCACCTCGCGACTCGCGACTTTGTACGGCGCGAGCACAGGCATCACGCGATCAACGCCGCCCGCGTTCTCCAGCGCGCCAAGCTCGAGCTTGCGCTCGTCGCCGACGACGGCGATCACGGTGCGTTCGGTGCCGACGATGACATGCTCGCGCAGCCCCGCGTCACGGACAAGCTGCACCACGTGGTCGATCTGCGTCTGAGCGACGCCGGTTTGCATCACGACAATCATGCGATCATCGTAGCAATCGCCGCAGGCAGCCCCAACGACGGCGCACCCGCGCCGATACAATTCCTGCAAATGGCGATCCGAGGCGTGATCGAAACCTGCTTATACGTCGCCGATGTGGCACGCGCGGCGACCTTTTATCGGGATGTCCTCGGCTTCCGCCTGCTCAGCGTCGACGACCGCATGGCCTCCCTTAGCGTCGCCGAACGCCAACTGCTGCTGCTCTTTCGCACCGGCGGCACAACACGCCCCATCGCCACCACCGGCGGCGTCATTCCCCCACACGACGGCTCCGGCCGGCTTCATGTTGGCTTCTCGATCGACCATGCCGACGTGCAGACCTGGCGCGACCGCCTGGCGGCGGCAAACGTCGCGATCGAAAGCGAAGTCACCTGGCCCCGCGGCGGCGTCAGCCTCTACTTTCGCGATCCGGACGAGAATCTGGTGGAACTGCTCACGCCGGGCGTGTGGGAGATCTACTGACGAGATCGCGCTTTTTTTCGCAGATCGAGATTCGATCTCGGAGCGAAGTTTCCCGCTCAGACAAAGCCGTCGCTCAAAATGACTAAGTGTTTGTCTCGACGTCGTCCCAGCTGATTGCTCCCCAGCAGAGCCAGTTGAGCGCGTAGTGGCGTTCTTGGGCAATGGACATGAGCGTCGAAAACTGGTCGTCGTCGACTTCGCGATATGCAACGCCGAACGCAGGGTAGTCGCCGTCAATCAGGTTCATATCATGATCTTCCGCCATCCTTGCCGCGGCTTTCTGTGCGTACTCGTCAAACTTCGGATCGGGCGGATCGCCGTAATGTCCAATGGAGAGTGCATGTGTACGGGCGCGCCAATGCCACGACTCAGCGAGGTCGCGCGCATCGCTGATTTCCCAGCTTTCGCGGAGGGTTGCCCAAGCCAGGAACTCGCGAACTTCATCGATCGGCCGAAGCAACGGCACGGTCTCCGCGAGCGCGTCCAGTTCAGCGAGCTTGTCGTACGGCGGGATTTCGAGTTTCGACAAGCTCCAGAGCAGGCAGGTCAGCGCTTCACATCGCCAAGTCGCGTTGATCTGTTGCTGACGCTTCCATTCGCCTAGCGCACTGGTCATCAATTGCGACTCGCGCGGTGAAAACCACTCAGACATGTCGACTTCGTCGATGAACCCCGCAAGCCGCTTAGCGAATTGTCGAGCCTCTGCTACGTCGCGATTGTCTGCAATGGCTGCTTCGATCTGCCCCCGCATGATGAACGCCGCCAAACACAGGCAGCGCCGAGCAACCTCGGTTGCGGTAGGTGGCTCACAATCGTTGAGATCGTTGTCGAATGACTCAGACATGTCGCTACCCACTCTTCATCGCGTTGATCCGCCCAGTTCCGATGGTTTAGCGCGGCTCAATGACCCATTTGGTTAAAATGGCACTCTGATTCCGTCGCGCTTCAAGACCGCGCCGTACCAATCGATGGCGCGCTGCACCTCCTTCAACACTTCGCGCAGCTCATCGCGGGAGTTCTCACTGCCATACTCGCGTTCCGCAACGCGCAGCGACGAAAGCCAGGTCGATAGCGTATCTCCCTGAAGCGCGAAGGCCGGGAATTGGCGACCCGGAAGCTGGATGACGGCCCAGTTCCCTTTTCGATCAAGAATCAATGCAGACGATTCGGGGTGTCGATCCATGGGACTTCGGTTACGCTCTCTAAGCGTCCGTAGGGTCCGCACAGCCGACCCTACCGCCCGCGCGCCTCCTCCAAAAAGTGCGCCGTATACGCCGCATCCACGCGCCGACAGGTCTTCACCGCCCGCTCGGCGATCTCTTCATACGTTGGGTCATCGGTGTACGTGCGAAATTCACCCGCGAGGATCGCCAGCCGCAGCAAATGCCGCAAGATCAGCCCTTCCTGCTTGATCAGGTCGCGGGCCTTCACAAACTGGAAGAACTCGCAATCGAATTCGCTGAACGCCGCACCGGCCAGCCACTTCGGCTGCACAAACACCATCTCTGGCGCGGCGAGCCGGGCCTCGAAAGCGCGCTTCAGCATCTCCGGAAAATTGGGGGGTCGCTGCACGGTGGGGTCGCGCGCCAGCCAGTCGTGTCGCCGCTCGTCGATGCGCGGCCCTTCCTCCTCGTCGCCCTCTTCGTCGCCGCCTTCTCCCTGACCTTCGAGCGCCACCCCCATCGCGATCATCAACGGCTCCAGCTCATACTCCTGCAGCGGACCCTTTGGCAGATCCCAAGGCAGCCGAGCACGCCGCGCGATCTGCGGCGGCGTTTCCAGCACGCTTTCGAGCGCCAACATCTTCTCGTCGTCGTTGGCCCGCAGCAGCGTTTCACACAAAAAGGCGCCATAGAGCGGATCAACGCTGCGAAAATGCAGCAGCTTCCAGATCGACTCGTTGAGCGTCACATGCGTCGCGCGAAATCGCGGCGGCTCCGGCTTCTCCGCATTCGCGCCGCCCGCCGCAGCGGCCGCCGCCGCGCGCTTGGCCATGATCGCCCTCGCCGTCGCGCTCAACGCGTAGGGTGCGTCCCTCGACGCACCCTCCGGAAGCGTCTCGCTCTGCGACAGAACAGGTCCCACCCGCCGCGGGTCTGCCCCGTCCGACGCCTCCGCATGCCCCGCGCCATCCTCCGCGGGCAAGAGCCCTTCGCCCGAGATGTACCCCAGCGACGCCAGATTGCTCAGCATGAAATCAAGCTGCAACTGAAACTTCTCAAGCTGATCGGCCGTGTTGAAGCGCTTCCCCAGAAATCGTCGCACCTCCGGCAAGTTGCCCTGTCGCGTGAGCTGAAAGATGAGCACCGAATAGGGAATCATCGCGCGGCTTTGCAGCTTCGCCGCCCCGGCTTCGATCAGCGTCTTGAACTGCCCCTCGCCCCAATACTGCTCGGTCTTGCGCCGCGTCGGGCGCTTCTTCTCCATCTCCTTGCGCATACGCATCAGACCCGGGTCCTTCGAGTTCGGGTCGATCTTGTCGTAGCGCTCCTTCCATTTGCGAATCTTCACGTCGTCGTCATGCGCCACCGCGTACACATGCCCCTGCGTGTCGAACTGCGGTCGCCCCGCGCGGCCGAACATCTGATGCGCACTGCTCGCGGGAATCAGCTTCCGCTCGCGCGGCGGCCCTTTCAGCAGCGTGCTCAACACCACCGACCGCGCCGGCAGGTTGATGCCCGCGGCCAGCGTCTCGGTGCAAACCACAAACGGCACGAGCTTCGACAGAAACAACGTCTCCACCACCTGCTTATGCCGCGGCAGCACGCCCGCATGATGCACCCCGACGCCGCGATGCAGCATCTGCCGCAGCTTCGGCCCCACCCCCTCGCGCAGGTCGTCGTCGTGTTGCGACAGCAGCTTCTCAATCTCCTTGCGCTGGCCCTCCGTCGTCAGCGGCAATCCCTTCAGCCGCTCGGCCACTTCCCAGCATTCGTCGCGATTAAAGCAGAAAACCAGCGCCGGCACGCGATCGCTCTCCACCATCTGCGGCAGATGCTCCGTCAGCAGCGCATTCTCCACCCAGTGAAACTCCAGCGGCACGCGCCGCTCATCCGTCAAAACCACCGTCAGCGTGCGATCGTGCTCGCGCTTGAGCCAGTCGGCGAAATCCCACGGATTGCCCACCGTCGCCGAAAGCAGCATCACCCGCACCGCCGGCGGCAGCATCACCAGCGCCAGCTCCCACACGATCCCGCGCTCCGGGTCGTTGAAGCTGTGAAACTCGTCCATCACGATCGCGCCGCCGCCCGAAAGGCCGGCGATCGACGGGTCGTTGGTCAGCAGGTGATTCAGCAGGATCTCGGCCACGACCACCCGCACCAGCGCATCCGGGTTTTCCTTCCGATTGCCCGTCAGCAGGCCCACATCTTCCGGCGCAAAGCCCCAGCCGACCGCTTTGGCCTGAATCTCTCGATACTTTTGATCGGTCAGCGCGATCAGCGGCGTCGTGTAATAAAGCCGCGTGCGCGTGTGCAGCGCCTCAAAGATCGCCGCCTCCGCAATGAGCGTCTTGCCCATGCCGGTAGGGGCGCAGACCAGCACGCCGCCCGTGCTCTCAAACCACGCGAGCACGGCCTCTTCCTGAAATGGGTAGAGGTCGAAGGGGACGGACTCGACAAAGCGTTCCCAGATTTCCTCGCGCTTCATGTCACAAGCGTAACGGCGAGCGGGGAGGGATGAAGAGTGGGGTGAGAAGGTGTTCAGGGGCGAAGGGGTGGAGGGGCGAAGGGGGGTGAAGCAACGAAGCAACGCAGTGACTTGAGTACGTAGCGGCCTGCGGCTCGCCGGACGACGAATGAAAACCCCTCGCCGAACGCCTGCCACGCTCTCCTCGCTCGTTGGATGTGCGGGGTCGACATGTCGCCGCAGCCGGGGTACGCATACCGCTGATTCGCGGCTTTCAGCAGCGCAGGCTCGCTGGCTCGATCACCGTCCGACTCTGGAGTGCAATGATGGAACAGGCGCTTCGCGGCGTACACATCCGCCGCATGTTCCTGCGCGGCATGCTGGGTTCGTTGCTGATCGCCACGGTGGTCGCGATCGTCGCGTTGCTCGCCGCCGGATTCTCCGACATCACCTGGCGCATCCTCAGCACCTTCTTCACCCTCGCCGTTTACTGCGGCCTGATCGGCGCGTGTGCCGCCCTGCGCGAGAAACGGCGCAACGCAGGGCTGAGCGTCGTCGGGGCGCTGGGGTTCTCGATCTGCCTCGCGCTGATTCTCTTCGGAGTCTGGGGTTCGGCGAGCGGCTGGGCGGCGCTGGAGTTTCAGGTGACCGCTTGGGCCACGTCGGCCTGTTTTCTATCGGCCTGGCTGCTGGCGCTGCCCTGCGAGCGCGTGCTCGAAGCCGCCGTCCCGCGCTGGCCGGGTCTCGTCGGCTGCACCGTCATCGCCGCGACCTGCGCCGTGTGGATCATGTGGCTCTGGGACGGAAGTCGCTTCTACGGCGCCGAAAGGACCGTCTTCGTTCTGGGCATCATCTCGTTCGCCCTGGGACATATCTGCTTCCTGCAGCTCACCCCGCTCGCGCCAAACGTCGCCTGGCTGCGAGCCGCGGCCATCGCGCTGGTCGCCGCGACGGCCGGCGTCTGGTCGCTGTTCGTTCTCAACGATTCCGACGACGACGTCTCGTGGCGATTGCTGGGCGCCGTCGGCATCGCCGACGCAGCCGCGACGCTGGGCGTCATGATTCTCAGCCGTGGTCGCCGGGTCGAGGCCGTCGCCAATCTCTCGCCGGGTCTGGCGCAGATCGACCTCTCCTGCCCGCGCTGCGAAACGCGCCAAACGCTCGTCGCGGGCGAGTGCGCCTGCCGCGAATGCGGCTTGAAGTTCAACATCGAGGTTCAGGAGTCGCGTTGCCGCAAATGCGATTATCCCCTCTGGAAACTGCCGCAGCGCCGCTGCCCGGAGTGCGGACTCGCGTTCTAGATCGCAAGGCAGACGTTACGAGTCAGCGACGAGCGGCGCATAGCGCGCCTCAAGCCGCAGCAACTCGTCCCTCACCGCCTCCATGCACTGCTCATCGCTCATGCTCGCCAGCGCATCCGCCGAAATCGGCGCTCCATACGCCACCGAGATCGGCTTGCGCCGCGGCAATTTCGCGCTCCGCGGAAAAGCCTGATACGCCCCGGCGATATACGTCGGCACGATCGGCACACGCGCCTTCCGCGCAATCAATATCACGCCCGGCAGCAGCGTGCCCAGCCGCCCGTCGGTCGTGCGCGTGCCCTCGGGGAACGCCACCAGCGCCGCGCCGCCCTTCAAGCGCCGCAGCGATTCCTTGATCGCGCGCGTGTCCGCCGCACCGCGCTTGATCGGGTAGCAATTCAGCGACTCGATCAGCTTCGCGAACCACGGATTCTCAAACAGCGTGTCGCGCCCCATGAAATGGCACTCGCGCGGCAGCGCATAGGCGGCGATGACAGGGTCGAGAAAGCTCTGATGATTGCACGCCAGCAGCACGCCCCCCTCACGCGGCACGCGATAGCCATGAAACGCCCGCCCGCGAAAAAAGAGCAAGAAAATCAGCCGACAGCCCCACTGGCAAAAGCGGTAATACCACCGCATCTTCGCGTGAATCGGCGCCGGCGCAGCTGGCTTCGCAGACACGCCCGCCGGCGGCGAATTCGATGACTCGGCCGGCGCCGCCGCAGCGGGCCGCCCATCGGCGTTCATCGGCGGCGAAGCGGGATCACTGATCATCGGCGGGAATCTGCGCGATCAAGCCGCGGCTGTGCAAGTGCCAGAGCATGATCGCGATCACGTCGGTCACGCCCAGATGCGAAGTATCGATCGAGACGGCGTCGTCCGGCCGCCGCAGCGGCGCGACGGCCCGCTCGCGGTCGGTGCGATCGCGTTCGATCACGTTTTGCAGCACGGTCTCCTCGTCCACCTCTTCGCCGTCAGCCACCAGTTCGTGATAGCGCCGCCGCGCCCGCTGCCGAATGTCCGCGTCAATGTAAAACTTCGCGTCCGCATCAGGAAACGCCACGCTGCCCTGATCGCGCCCCTCGGTCACCATCGACCCCAGCTCGCGCCCGATCTCGCGCTGCCGCTTCACCAGCAGCTCGCGAATCTTCGGCGCACCGGCGATGAAGCGTGTGTGCGTATTCACGCGCATCGACCGCAGCGCCTCGGTTACGTCATGATCGCCCAGCGTCACGCGGATGTGCGTCGGCCCCAGGTCGAGGCGATAGTCGGCCTTCTGCGCGACATCCAGCAGCTCCGCCTCATCCTCAAAATTCGCACCCGCGTTGATCGCCGCCAGCGTGATCACGCGATACATCGCGCCGGTGTCGAGATAAGGAATGCGCAGCCGGGCTGCCAGCTTTCGGGCCACGGTGCTCTTGCCCGAGCCGGCCGGGCCGTCGATCGTAATGATCACGTACGCTCCGCTGAAAACCCGCCGAAACTAGCCACGAGCACGTCCGCTGCGCGAGGTCGGCGCCCGCCCGCCATTCGCGTTGCCGCTCGCACCGCTGTCAGACCCGCTCTCGGGCAGCTTCAGCTCAAATCCGACCGGCACCGCATCAGGCGACTTCAGCCGATCCTTGTTCAGCTCCCAGATCTCGCGCCAGCGATCTCCGTCGTTCAACACTTCCCGCGCAATGCTCACCAGCGAATCGTTCGCCGCCACGCGATAGGTCGCCCGCCGCGCCTTCGGCACGTCGCCGCTCGCAACCGGCTTAGCCGGCGTGCTATCCGGCTTCGCGCTCTTCGGCGGCGGCACCACAGCGGTCCGATCGCTCCCGTTCGCATTGCCGTTCGCGTTACCGTTTTTCTTGCCGTTCGGCGGCTTCGCCGTCGTCGCGGCGGCGGCCGCCTTCCCAGCGAGCACGACTTCCTTCGCCGGCACCACCAGCGCCTTGCCGACAAACAGCCGCGCCGGATCAACGCCGGGGTTCGCCTCCGCCAGCGCCTTCCAATACCGATCATCGCCGTAAAGCTCACGCGCGATCGCCGCCAGCGAATCCCCGGCCTTCACCACATACGTCGAAGCCGGCTTGCCCGCCGCGTTGCCCTGACCCAGCAGACGGCTCACGCCATCATCGCGAGCCGTCGTGTCGCCGCGCGGCGGCGGCGGAACCGACGGCTCCGGACGCACGCCCAGCGGCGCCGCCGTCCGCGGATCCGGCGTCGGACTCGGCGTCGCCGGACGCGGCAGTTGTGCCGTCGCCACGGGCGGCGCTGTCAGCGAGCTGCCCTGCGGCTGCAGACTCGGCGATTGCGGCGGCGGGGCCGGCTCACGCGTCTCGGTCGGCGTCAGGCTCGGGCCGGTCGGCGCCTGCGTCACGGCCGGGGGCGTTTGCGGCTGCGGCTGTGGCGTCGCTGTCGGCGTCGTCGTCGGCGCGGCAGTGCCGCTGTTCGCCACCGGCGGCAGCGGACGCTGCGTCGTCGGCGTGCCCGAGGTCAGCGAATTCGGCGTCGCGGAGGACGGCGTCGGTGTCGGCGTGCGACGCGGCTCTTCCACGCGGCGCACGCCGCGCGAGTTGCTGTTCGCAGAGTTCGCGTTCGCCGCCGTCTTGCTCGGTTCAAAGGGCAGTTCATTCGTGCCCGGCGAGCGGCTGGTCGAAACGGCCACCCACAGAACGACCACGACGATGGCGATGAATACGCCGACCAGAAGAAATCGATGTCCCGTGCCCATGATGCTTACCTGCGTGGGGGCTGTTGCTCGAACGTCGTGGGCCGTCCCTGATCCACGATCGAGGGAAGTATACAGCGCAGGCCGCACCGCGCAGCGTGCCCTGTCGCGCGCCGCGCAACACTCCGCTGTGCGCCACCCGCGCGAACAAATAAGCGCAGCCTTGTCCTACGGCGTCGCGCCCAGATACGCCGGCGTGGGCACGCGTCGCGGCCCATCCGCGTCATGGACCGCGATTTCGCCCGGCTTCCCGAGCGACGCCCCGCCGATCATGCCATCCTTGCGAACCGCGTAAAGCTTCAAACCAAACACCGGCCTCCCATCGTCGCCGCGCAGCCGCGGCTCGGTCTTCCGCGCGATGCGCTCCAGCGCCGCGAGGCATGCCTCCTCCGGCGTCCGCCCCGCCCGCATCAGCTCCACCACCAGAAAGCTCGACAAATTCAGCAGATTGGCCTCGCCGCGCCCGGTCGAGCCGCAGGCGCCCGCGTCATTGTCCACATAGAGCCCCGCCCCCAGGATCGGCGAATCGCCGACCCGCCCGGGAATCTTCCACGCCAGCCCCGAGGTCGACGTGCAACCCGCCAGATCGCCGCTCGCCGTCAGCGCCAGGCAAGTCACCGTTCCATAGCTCGGCTCGCGAATCCCCGCCCGCCCCGGCGCAGAGGCAGGCTGCGACGCCGGCGCAATCCAGTTGTCCCGCGGCGAGAGCGACTCCTTCCAGTGCAACCAATCGGCCCGCGACTTTTCGGTCAGCAGATTCTCCTCGACGAAGCCGTGTGCCCGCGCAAAGCGAAGCGCCCCCTCGCCCACCAACAGCACATGATCCGTTCGCTGCATCACGAGCTGCGCGACTTTCGACGGATTTCGAATGTTCCGCAGCGAAGCGACCGAGCCGCCTTTGGCCGTCGGACCGTGCATCACCGACGAATCCAGCTCGACCACGCCGTCTTCGTTCGGAAAGCCGCCGAGGCCGACGGTCTGATCGTTCGGATCGTCCTCGATGATGTTCACACCCGCCACAACCGCATCCAGCGGGTCGTCGCTCCGCAGCAGCCCCTCATACGCCCGCGTGCAAGCCGCCAGCCCGTTGCCGCTGCCGACGACAATCGGCCCGCCGCGCGCCGCGCTCGCCGACCGAGACGCCGCCGCCGGTTGAGCGCCGCACAGAGACGCCGCCGCGACAGCGAGCGCCGATTGAAGCAATTCACGACGATCGATCGACATGGGTGTGCTCCAAAGCCGATGTAGGGCGGGTTCGACCCGCCTCTTGGACAAATAGAAGTGACCAACCTCATCAACGTCAGCCGACAAACAGGCGGGCGAGACGTGCCCGACCCGAATCCCGCGCTGCCTTTTTCAACATTCCTCAGCCACTCACCTGCGGCCAAAGCTGCATCACCAGCACGCCGCTGATCGCCATCGCCACCGCCGCGATCTTCCGCCCCGTCAGCTTCTCACGCAGAAAGATCGCCGCCAGCAGCAGCGAGAATATCACCGACGTCTGGTTCAACAGCGCCGCAACCCCCGACTTCGCATACTTAAAACCGCCGATCCAGCACATCAGGCAAACGTACGTGCCGATCGTCGCCGCCGGTATGCCGAAGCGCCAGATGCGGCTCGGCGTGATCGCCCGCACCAGGTCGTTCCCGCGTCCCGCGATCAGCGCCGCCAGAATCAGAAACACCGTCCCCGCAAACAAGCGCACAAACGCGGCCACCGTGATATCGCCCGTGCGAAGGATCGGCGTCGCCAGCACAATGCCATAGGCCATCAGACTGACCCCCAAAATCGCCGCCCCCGCGCCGATCAGCAGGTCGCGCCGCGAAAGGCTCACGCTCGGCGCCTGCCCCGTCGCCACCAACACCGCCGAGAGAATCATCGCCCCGCCCACATACTCATGCGCTCGCAGGCTCTCGCCCAGCAGAATCCACCCGAAGAACACCACCGCCGGGCTGTAGACGCAATCGACGATCGCCGCCAGACCGACCCCCAGCCGCGACATCGCGAAGAAAAACAGCGTGTCGGCGATCGCAATCCCCAGCACGCCGCTCAGCGCCAGCACCGCTAGGTCGCGAACCGATGTCTGCGCCAGGCTCTCCAGCGCCGCCGGCTGCACCGCCACCGTGATCGCAAACAGCGTGATCGCGATCAGATTTTTGAAGATGTTCAGCGACAGCGCCGACAGCTCTTCGCTGCTCAGCTTGAACAGAATCAGCCCGCTCGACCACGCCATCGCGGCGCCGAGAGAGAGGTATTCGCCGAATCGCTCGGATTGCATCGGCGGAATATAGGCGCGAATAGCCCGCAGCGTCGTCGCCCCGCGCCTCATCGCCTACCATCTCGCCCCTATGGAATTCATCGGCTGGATGTACGACATCGCCCGCGAACAGTCCCCGCGCGAACCCGTCTTGCGCGAGATGCTCGATCGCTCGCTCACCGCCGGCTACGGCGCCGTCGGTCTCTATCTCGAGCATCGCTTCGCCTACGACTCCGCCCCCTGGGCCGCCGATGAGGGCTGCGTCACGCCCGACCTCGTTCGTCGCCTCCAGTCCGACTACCGCCCGCGCGGGCTGCGCCTGATTCCCTTCATCAACACGCTCGGCCACATGGAGGGCTTTCTGCGTGCGGAAGGGGGGCGCCATCTGGCCGAGGGCTCGCGCTTCGGCACCGAGCAACTCTGCCCCAGCAACCCCGATTGCGCACCCTTCGTCCGCGGCCTCATCGACGACGTCATCAACACCTTCGACGACGACTGGCTGCACCTAGGCGGCGACGAACCCTGGCAGCTCGGCAGCTGCCCCAAGTGCACCGCCCGCAGCGCCGAAATCGGCAAGGCCGGCCTCTATGGCGAGTGGTATCGCCCGCTCTGCGAATACGCGCTCCAGCGCGGCAAGCGCCCGGGCCTCTGGGCCGACGCCGTGCTCGAACACCCCGACGCCCTCAAGTACCTCCCGCGCGAAACGCTGCTCTTCGATTGGCAGTATGACCAGCGCCCCCAAGCGACCACCTCCCGTCTGCGCGCCGCCGGCTTCGAGGTCGTCTGCTGCCCCGCGGTGCACTCGTTCGACTCCGGCTGGTGCTTCCTCGACGCCACGCAGCGCAACATCGTCGAACACGCCGAAGACGCCCGCGCCCTCGGCGGAAAAGGCGTGCTCGTCACCTCCTGGGAGCTGTGCTACTTCACGCAGTATGCCTCGATCTTTCCGCTGATCCTCGCGGCGGGCGAAGTGCTCTCGCGAAACGTCGACTGGGACACCGCTCTCGCAACCCATGGCGGACCCAACTACGCCCGCGTCGCCCAGTTTCTCGGCGTCGATCTGCCCGCCGCCTCCGAGTTTCTCAAACCCGGCACCTGGCGCCTCCTCCGCGATCGACTGATCATGCGGCAAAACCCCTTCGAACTATGGCGCGACTGGCGCAAAGACGCCTGTGGCGAACCCGGCAATCGCATCCTGCAAATCTGCGATTCCGCTTCGCGCCTCCTTCCCGAAACACACGCATTGCAGTGGGCCGTCAGCCTCCATCGCATCGCGGTGGAGTTCGTAAATCGCATCGAGTTCGCCGCCCAGGCCTACGCCCGGCTCGATTGGCCCGAGTGCGTCTCGCACCTCGAAAACGCCCAGCGCGTGCTCCGCGGCCTCGGGCCCATCACCGAAGACGCCGAAGCCGTCGGCGGATCCCCCGTCGATCGCCAGCGCCTGAACGTCCTGCTCGGAAAGGTCGACCGCGCCATCGCCCGCGTCACGCGCGTCTCGCAAGATGCCCTCGAACGCCGCGACACCGACGGCGCCATCGGCTACCGCCCCGCCTTCGAAACCCTCGTCCACGACCACTGGCTCCCCCGCGACCAAGCCGCCTGGCGCACCGGCGACCGCAAGTAATCCTGACGACCGGCTGCTTCGAAAGATCGAAGTAGAAAAGGCACCGGCGCTCCTCGTGAGCGTCGGTGCCTCTCTCTTCAATTCGCTATTCGAAATTCGCTATTCGCTATTTCACCGCCACCGCCCCGCGCGCCGCCGACGAAACATCAAACCGGTCCAGATTCATCACCTTCGTCCACGCCGCCGCGAAGTCGCGCACAAACTTGTCCTTGCCCTCATCCGAGCCATAGACCTCGGCAATCGCGCGAAGCTGCGAATTCGAGCCGAACACGAGATCGACCCGCGTTCCGGTCCACTTCACCTCGCCGCTCTTGCGATCGCGCGCCTCATAGACGCCCTCGGCCCCGGCCGCTTGCTTCCACTCCACGCTCATATCCATCAGCGTCGCAAAAAAGTCATTGCTCAACGTCTCCGGCCGCTGGGTGAAAACGCCATGCTTCGAGTCGCCATGATTCGCCCCCAGCACACGCAACCCGCCCACCAGCGCCGTCATCTCCGGCGCCGACAGCGTCAGCAATTGCGCGCGATCCACCAGCAGCTCTTCCGCACGGCGACCGTCGCTCTTCGCGAGGTAGTTGCGGAAGCCGTCGGCCATCGGCTCCAGCACCGCAAACGACGCCGCGTCGGTCAGCTCCTGCGTCGTGTCCATCCGACCCGGCAGGAACGGCACCTCGATCTTGTGCCCGCCGCGCTTCGCCGCCTCTTCGACCGCCGCGCACCCGCCCAACACGATCAGGTCCGCCAGCGAAACCTTCTTGTCGCCCTTCTGCGCGCCGTTGAACTCCTGCTGAATCTTCTCCAGCGTCGCCAGCACCTTGGTCAGCTCGGCCGGCTCATTCACCGCCCAGCTCTTCTGCGGCGCCAGGCGAATCCGCGCCCCGTTCGCACCGCCGCGATTGTCCGATCCGCGGAACGTCGAGGCCGAGGCCCACGCCGTCGAAACAAGCTGCGAAATCGTCAGCCCCGAACCCAAAATGCGCTGCTTCAATCCCGCGATGTCGCTCGCATTCACCAACGCATGATCCAGCGCCGGAATCGGATCCTGCCACACCTGCGCCGGCGGCACTTCCGGGCCCAGACAGCGCGTGTGCGGCCCCATGTCGCGGTGCGTCAGCTTGTACCAAGCCTTCGCAAACGCAGCCTCAAACTCCTGCGGATTCTCGTTGAACCGCCGCGCGATCTTCTCATACGCCGGGTCCATCCGCAGCGCCAGGTCCGTCGTCAGCATCACCGGCGGATGGCGCTTGCTCGGGTCGTGCGCATCGGGCACCATCGCCTTGGCCTTGCCATCCTTCGGAATCCACTGCTTCGCACCCGCCGGACTCGTCGTCAATTCCCAATCAAAGCGGAACAGCGTGTCGAGATACGCATGCGACCACTTGTTCGGCGCCGGAGTCCACCCGCCCTCCAGCCCGCTCGTGATCGTGTCCGCCCCCTTGCCGGTCCCATGCTTGTTCTTCCAGCCTAGCCCCTGTTCCTCGATGCTCGCCCCTTCCGGCTCGCGACCGACATTCGACGCACTCGCCGCCCCGTGCATCTTCCCCAGCGTGTGGCCGCCCGCGATCAGCGCCACCGTCTCCTCATCATTCATCGCCATGCGGCCGAAAACTTCGCGAATATCCCGCGCCGCCGCCACCGGATCCGGGTTGCCGTTCGGCCCCTCCGGATTGACGTAAATCAGCCCCATCTGCACCGCCGCCAGCGGCCCCTGAAGCTGCCGATCGCCCTCATAGCGCTTGTCGCCCAGCCACGTCGTCTCCGGCCCCCAGTAGATATCCATCTGCGGCTCCCACACATCCGCACGCCCGCCGGCGAATCCGAATGTCTTGAAGCCCGCCGACTCCAGCGCACAGTTGCCCGCCAGGACCATCAGATCGGCCCACGACAGCTTGCTCCCATACTTCTGCTTGATCGGCCACAGCAGCCGCCGCGCCTTGTCCAGATTCGCGTTGTCCGGCCAGCTATTCAGCGGCGCAAATCGCTGCGTCCCGTCCGACGCCCCGCCCCGACCATCCGCCACGCGATAGGTCCCCGCGCTGTGCCACGCCATGCGGATGAACAGCCCCGCATACGTGCCATAATCCGCCGGCCACCAATCCTGCGACGTCGTCATCAACTTGTTGATGTCCGCCTTCACCGCCGCCAGATCGAGCTTCTTAAACTCCGTGGCGTAATCAAAATCGGCCCCCAGCGGGTTGCCCATCGGCGAATTCTGATGCAGCACCGACAGGTCAAGCTGCTCGGGCCACCAGTCGCGGTTCGACATGCCGCGCCCGGCCGTCATGCTCGCGCCGGTGACCGGGCACTTGGCCGCCTCTTGCCCGTTCGCGGGCGCCGCGCTCTTCGCCTCGTCGCCATAGCTCACAGTGCTGCCAAACAACGCCGCCGCCGCAACGGCGCGGACCATTCTTCGACAAAATCGGTTAGTCATGGTGGTTCCTATTTGTGGGTTTCGGGGTTCAATGTTGGTCATGGACCGGATCGTGAAAATGGCTCAAATCGGGACTGTTTTCAGCCTGAATCGTCCCGCGTCTTCCTGCGTTTCAACCGCGCGCAAATGATAGCGCCCCCGCGCCCAACCCACCACCGCAACAGCTTTCATCAAATCCGGCGCAACTCACCACGCGCCGGAAAGCCGCCCGCGACGACCTACCCGCGATCCGCCAAGCCGGCCGCCAAGCCGCCCCCACCCCTCCGTTAAAAAATCTGTTCGCCGTTCGCGGTCACAACCACGTCAAACGAATTGCCGCTGCCCACAAACTCAAACTCAACCAGCTCGTCACACGCATAATCCGTGTTGAGGCGGAAGATCGGCAGCGCATCCAGCACAAAGTCCGTCGCCGGCTGGATCTGCGTCGCTTCGGTCGACGTCAGCCGCAGCACGTCATTGCAGTCGATCTCAAAATTGGCCGCCTCGCCCGGCGCCAGCGTCCCCGTGTCGAGCGCTTCCAGCGAGTTGTTCGAAGTCCCAAACTCAATCGAGGGATCCACATCAAACGAGCTGTTGTTGACCACGCGCACCGTCACGATTCCCGATTCGACGGGCTGACGCTGCGGGCAGCCCGTGAGTCCGATCGCAAGCCCGGCCAGCGACATCGACACAATCCACGTTTTCATGGCGATATTCCTGCGCGTGAAAGGATGATAAGTCACACTTCTGAATTTCGAAGTACTACGACATTAATTCGCACGATCTTCCGCCGCAACTCCCAAGCCGCGGCCGCGCTCCACGTTGCCCGCCGCACTCCGAGCAGCGAGTGGGGTGGCGATTCCCGGGGCAAATCGTCGACTCACCCCCTCCACGCGGATATCATCGCCCAAGCGTGCGCGATGTTCCCGTCACACTCGAACCGGTCGGTTTCGCATGCAATGGAGATGAAATCCCAATGATCACTGGTATCCGAAATGTAGTGTTCTACATTGGACTGCTGTCGTTGCTCGCCTTGCCCGTCCGGGCCCAGGAACCCGCCGTCGCGGCTCAGCCCGCTTCGGCGCCGGCCGAGTCGGCCTTCGACGCAAAGGCTTCCGCCCGCGTCAGCGAGATGAGCGCTTTTCTTGCAAAGCAGCAGAAGTTCCGCTTCGAAGTCGAGATCATGTACGACGCTGTGGAGGAAGACGGCCACAAACTGCAGATCGGCCGCCGTTCGCGCGTTGAAGTCATGCGGCCCGGTTCCCTGCATGTGGATTCGCAGGGCGATCGCGGCTGGGATCAAGCCATAACATTCGACGGCCGGCATTTCCTTCTTCACGACCGCTCGAAAAAGGTATTCTCCCGCGTCGATGTCGCCGGAACCCTCGACGACCTCTTCAAATTTGTCTTCGAAAAGTTCGGCACCGCTCCGCCGCTGGCGGATTTCCTGGGGAGCGATGTCAACGCAGCGCTGATGACCGGCGCCAAGAGCTGCCAGGACCTGGGCGACGCCTTCGTGGCAGAAAAGGAATGCGACCACATCGCCTTTACGGGCGAGTCCCTCGATTGGCAGCTGTGGATCGAAAAGGGTGCGACGCCCTGGCCCCGCAAATTCGTTATCACCTACAAGGATCCCGAGGTCCGGCCGCAGTTCATCGCGATCTTCCGAACATGGGAGGCCAATGTCGCGCTCGACGCCGCCCGCTTCAACACCGCCGCCCCGGCCGGCGCCGCCGAAGCGCCGCTAACCGCCAGTTCGCAGCCGGCGCCGGAGGAAAAGTAACATGTTGTCACTAACCCCCGCAAAACTGCTCGCAATTGCACTCGCCATCGCGTGGACCAACCTGGCCGCGGCCCAGGATCGCCGAGAGCGATCGGGCGTCTCGCGCGGCACGCGCGAGGTCCGTCGCGTCGACCATTCCGCCGCCAACGGCTCCGTCGCCCGCCATCGCCCGAATCAGCAACAGCCCACCGCGCGACCCACAGTCCGCCCGCAGGTCCGGCCCGAGGCGCGCCCTCAGATTCGCCCCGAAGTCCGGCCAGGCGCCGGCTCAAACGTCATCACCGGTCGTCCCACCGGCAACCGCTTCCCGTCGACGGGCAGCCCGCTCCATCACTCGGATCGTGGTTCCGTGCGCTATCACCGGCCCGGTCCCTCCGTTCGTCCCGTGCCGCTGCCCTCGCCCGTGGCCCGACCCATCCGAGTCCAACGCTATCCCCGCTACGGCGATCGCATTGCACAATTGCCCGGCGGCCACCGAGTCCACAGTTGGCGCGGACGAAATTACTACTGCTGGGACGGCGTGTACTACCGCCCCTGGGGCGGCGGATATGTCGCCGTGCGCCCGCCGATCGGCGTGCGACTTCCCTTTCTGCCCGATGGCTATCTCTTTGTGACCATCGGCGGACGCCCATTTTACCGGTATGGCAATACCTATTATGTACAAGAGATCTTCAACAACGAGCCCACCTACGTCGTCGTGGAGCCGCCTCGCGAGGCCTACTTCGACGCGCTCCCGCAGGACACCCGCGAAGTAATCCATCGCGGGCGCACGTACTTTGTAGACATCTATGAGGAAGTCGCCTACGAACCCATCATTGTCGACGGCTATACACGCTATCGCGTGGCCGATATCGACGTCGATGTCGATTTCGAAGACGGTCGTGTAGAAATTGAGCTCGACGACTAAACCCCGCCGACCTATGGCCGAGTGCTGGAAAGGGCGCTGATGTTCCGATTTCGAGATGTGCTTTGCGGCGCTGCCGCGTTCACCCTGATCTCCACTGCCGTCGCCGGCGGCGATGACCACGCGGCGCTCCAAGCCGCGCTCAAGGCCTTCGATCCCGAGATCAAGCCCGAGCAATACACGGTCGCACGCGCCGATCTCGATTCGGACGGCCGACCCGATTTCCTCGCCTACATGGGAGCCTCTCGCGATTACTGCGGCAGCGGCGGTTGCACTTTGTTCATCCTTCGCGCCACAGCCGGCGCCCCGGAGAGCCTTGGCTCCGTCGCCGTCGTCAATCCGCCGATCTATCTCCGCGCCGCAAAGCACAACGGCTATCGCGAGTTGCTGGTCCGCGTCGCCGGGGGCGGCGCCGAGCCGGGCTTCGCCGTGCTGCGATTCGACGGCAAAACCTATCCCCGCGGCGCCGGCGACATCCGCGGCGCCGTCGACGCGGCCGATGTCGTGCTGATTGCCGATCCGTCGGCCGCGCCCGCCGGCCCCGAATTCCGAAAGTCCCTCAAGCTGCAGGACGTGGCGTTCGAAGTGCAGAGCAAGAACCTGTCCGCGGGCAACACCGTGACCATCACGCCCGCGGGTCTCGAAAGCGACAACAGCCCCATCACCACCGCGGCCGACGGCCGCATCACCGGCGCCGAAGTCGCCGACCTCAATGCCGATGGCTCCCCGGAGCTTTACATCTACGTCTCAGACCCCGCCGCCAACAACCGCGGCTCGCTCATCGCCTTCGCGGCAAATCGCCGCAAGTCGCTCTCGCAAATCACCCTGCCCCCGCTCGCCGAAAACGACGCCCACGCCAAGGGCTACCGCGGCATGGACGAATTCAGCGTCCTCGAAGGCGAGTTGGGCCGCCGCTTCCCGATCTTCGGAGCCGACGCCGACCCCAAGCCGACGGGCAAAACCCGCCAATTGCAGTATCGGCTCATCCCCGGCGAAGCCACCTGGCAGCTCAAGGTCCACAAGGTCGTCGAGTTTTGATCCGATCCGATCGATCCGCCGAGTCGTGGAAGGGGGGGCACGCTCATTCAGCGCCAGACTTTAAGTCACGAAAGCGTGCCGACCCATCGGCCGCCTCCCGCTGAGTTTGATGTTGCCGCGCTGTTTCGCCTGTGTTCGATTGACCTGTTTCGTTAGCCAACCTCACCGCGAGACCAGGCCGTCCCAAGGCCGTCCCAACCTCAAGATCGCGGCCCTCGACTGAGTATCGCACCCAACTCCGTCGCCTGCGCTTGGCTCAGCTTAAGTGCCTGCATTTGGACCGACATTGGCGCTTTGGAGGTGATCGTAATACCGATGAACGGCTCTTCCGAAGCGGCATTGCTCATCAGGTAGACACACATCGTTTGCGACCCCGTGGTCCCTTCCAGCAATCGAATCGCCCCAAGCTCGCGCTCGATTTGACCCCGCAGAAGTGCCCCCACCCAACTGCCATAGCGAACCCGCGCAGCCAGGAAGTAGCCCAGCGGGATTAGGGCGAAAGCCGGAATGATGAGTATCCACCAGTTATTCATGCGCGAGCCTCCCAATTCCGCCTCACCCCTCTTCACCCCTCCCCCCTCCACCCCTCCTCAATGCCGACTCGCAATCGCCGCCGCCAGCGGCTGCACGATCCCCGGCACCACCCGCTGCATCGCGATCTCCTCCGCGTGCTTCAGCAGCTCCGCATGAACCCGCGTCAAGTCTTCCAGCTTCTCGCCATCCCAATACCGCCGTAGCGACACATGCACGCTGATCGGCGTCCGCTCATACTCGCCGCTGCGGACTTCAAACGTATTGGTCCGGCTCTTCACATCCACGTACGCCTGCGTCGCGCAGTCCTCCGAAACCGTGAACCCGATCGCCGGCTGACACTCGATGATCCGCTCGCCAAACTCGCGCGGCCCCGCAAACAGCGGATGATTCGGAAACAGCGTGTTCGCCACCAGCTCGTCGTGGTTGCCCTCATACTCCAGGTCAAAGGTCAGCACGACCTCGATCTGGTCGATGTCCAGCTCGCTGAACGTCAGCGCCGTCGGCGCCAGCTTCAGCACCGTATTCGCGTACTGCGTCACGTCCTCGGCGCTCTCCGCCGCATATGTCCCAAACCGCAGTGAATCAGGCCCCATTCGCAGAACGCGGCTGGCGCCCTCCACCTCGGCCTTGTCCTCGAGCACCAGTCCGCCATCCTCGCGCCGCCGAAAGCGCGTCATCGTCGGATAGCGCTTCCGCACCTGTTCAAAAAAGTGCAGCGCGCTCTCGCGCGAGGGCATCAGCTCGAGCTTGAAGAACAAACGCGAGCTCACCAGAAACTCGTCGCACAATGCATTAAACGACCACATCGAAAACGCACTCCGCAGTTCAATTCACAGGCCTCTCGGCCCTTCCCGCCACGCGTTTATTATACGAGGAGTGGTTCGCGCCGACACTTCAGAAAGCGTCCACACGTAGGCCGGGGAGTGAGTCGTAAGATGTTGAATGAAAATGACTTAGATCGCGAGAGTCCGCCCGCGACTCATCTCACGGATTCCGACGCGCCCCCGTCCGCCGCCGCTCCGCACGAGCACCCCGCGCCCGACGCCGACCGCTTCCAATTCACCTGCACGCTCTGCGGCTGCCCCATGTACGGCGTCCACTGCAAGATGAACTGCCCCAACTGCGGCTACCGCGAAGACTGCTCCGACCTGTTTCGCGCCTAACTCGTTAATCCGAAACAGGTTGCGTTGCTCGCCTCTCCCCGCCTCCGCCAATCTTCGCACACCCCGTCGCCTTTTGGTTCGCAAAATGTTAGGATCACGACGTTCGCGGTGACGGGCGATTTCCGATGCCGGAGCTCCCGATAACCACCGCGATTCCAAAAAAACTGCCGATGCACAACATCTTGTATACAATCGAGTTATGGTCGTCCGCCGCACGAGAGCCCGATTTCTCTTGCATCCCACAATCCGTGGGGTATAACGACTCCCCGCGCCCAACAGGTGCCGGGTGGGTTCAACAGCGGACCCGCTTGTCGCCTAGTAGAGCGCGGCGGCCGGAGCACAGGGCCCCGACCATTTCTCGATCGGCGCGAGCGATTCGCGTTTTCGTCCTATAACGGAGTTCGCCATGACCGCGGTTCGAAAAGCTGCTGCCCCCGTGAATGCTGCGCTCAAGGATGAGCCGCTCCTCACCGAAAACGCCGCCAAAGTCCTTCAGGCACGCTACCTCAAAAAGGACGAGTCCGGCGCCTGCACCGAAACCCCTCGCGACCTCTTCCGTCGCGTCGCCAAAACCGTCGCCGACGTCGAAACCACCTACGGCGGCAACGCCGCCCAGCGCCAACACTGGGAAGACCGCTTCTACCGCATCATGGCCGACGGCCACTTCATGCCCAATTCGCCCACCCTCATGAACGCCGGCCGCGAGATGGGCATGCTCAGCGCCTGCTTCGTCCTCCCCGTCCGCGACAGCGTCAACGACATCTTCGACAGCATCAAATACACCGCCCTCATCCAAAAGGCCGGCGGCGGCACAGGCTTCGCCTTCGACGAACTCCGCCCCACCGGCGACTACATCGCCAGCAGCGGCGGCACCACCAGCGGCCCCATCACCTTCTGGCGCGCCTTCAGCGAAGCGACCAACGCCATCCAGCAGGGTGCCTTCCGCCGCGGCGCCAACATGGGCATGATGTACATCCATCACCCCGACATCCTGAAGTTCCTCCACGCCAAGCAGGACCTCACCCAGTTCACCAACTACAACATCTCGGTCAAGGTCACCGACGCCTGGATGGACCAGTACCGCGCCGACGCCGACACGCCCCACCTCGTCCGCAACCCGCGAAACGGCAAGGTCTTCGCCCTCCCGCGCGACCTCAAAATCTGGGAATACGACGTCAAGTCGCTCATCGAGATCGACCCCTCCTTCATCGTCCCCGTCTTCGTCGAAAAGCGCGAGTCCTACTTCTGCTCGCCCAAGCTCCTGAAGCCCCTCCCCGCAGACCTCGCCGAACGCGTCTACACCAAGCGCATGATCTGGGACATCATCGTCCAGAACGCCTGGCAGACCGGCGAGCCCGGCGTCGTCTTCATCGATCGCATCAACGAGCACAACCCCACGCCCCACGTCGGTCGCATCGAAGCCACCAACCCCTGCGGCGAACAGCCCCTCCTGCCCTTCGAGGCCTGTAACCTCGGCAGCGTCAATCTCGGCGCCTTCGTCCGCAACGAATGCACGCCCCAGGCCCTCGTCGACTGGGACGCCCTGCGCGACGCCGTCTGGGTCAGCACCCGCTTCCTCGACAACGTCATCGACGCCAACAACTACCCCCTCGAGCAGATCGACCACATCTGCAAGACCAATCGCAAGATCGGCATCGGCATCATGGGCTTCGCCGACGCCCTCTATCGCCTCAACGTCGCCTACAACACCGATGAAGGCGTCGCCTGGGGCGAAAAGTTCATGAAGTTCGTCAACGACGAAGCCCACAACTGCAGCGAGCAGCTCGCCCGCGAACGCGGAAACTTCGCCAACTGGGAAGGCAGCATCTGGCAGACCCGCCACAACCGACCCATGCGAAACGCCGCCGTCACCACCGTCGCCCCCACCGGCACCATCAGCATCATCGCCAATTGCTCCGGCGGCGTAGAGCCCATGTTCAGCCTCGCCTTCATCCGCAACGTCCTCCGCGGCCAGAAGGAGGGCGCCCGCCCGCTCGTCGAGGTCAACGACACCTTCCGCATGGTCGCCGCCAAGCGCGGCTTCCTCTCCGACGATCTCCTCGAGCGCATCGCCCACGAAGGCACCCTCGCCCACATCGACGAAATCCCCGAAGACATCCGCCGCGTCTTCGTCTGCGCTCATGACATCACCCCCGAATGGCACATGCGCATGCAGGCCGGCTTCCAGCGCCACTGCGATAGCAGCATCAGCAAAACCATCAACTTCGCCAACGCCGCCACCCGCGACGACGTCGAGAAGATCTACACCCTCGCCTACGACCTCCGCTGCAAGGGCGTCACCGTCTATCGCGACGGCTGCCGCAACTTCCAGCCCATGGCCCTCAAGAAAAAAGATGACGCCAAGGCCGAGGCCGCCGCGCCCGTCGCCGCCGCCCCCGCCGTCGTCGAAAAAATCGTCGAGAAGATCGTCCTCAAAGAGGTCATCAAGGAAGTCCCGCGCCAGCGCATCGAGCCCATGGACCTCCCCGAAATCGTCAGCAGCATCCGCATCCGCCAGCTCACCCCCTTCGGCAATCTCCATTGCACCATCTCGGTCGACCCGCGCACCGGCCGCGAGCTCGAAATCTTCGCCCACCTCGGCAAGGGCGGCGACGTCGCCACCAGCGACCTCGAAGGAATGGGACGCATCGGCTCCCTCTGGCTCCGCTCCGGCGGCAGCCTGACCCACCTCATCAAGCAGTGGCAGGGCATCGGCAGCTCCCTCCAGATCCCCACCAAGACCGGCCGCATCACCTCGCTGCCCGACGGCCTCGCCGCCGCCCTGCAGCGCTACATGAAGGCCAAAGAGCGCTTCGGCCTCGCCAAGCTCCTCCTCGGCGAAGTCGACCTCGCCGAACTCGATCGCCCCATCGAAGCGGGCCCCAGCCCCGCCCCGGCGATCTCCTCCACCGGCAACGGCGGCAACCCCGGCAATGGTGGCAACGGCGGCAACGGCGGACACCCCGTCTCCCCCAGCGTCCCGCCCGCCATCGCCCAGCGCCTCGCCGGCGACGCCCTGACCAGCGCCCCGCAAAATCGCCTCGCCCAAAACGGCGCATCGCATAACGGCACGGCTCAAAACGGCGCCGCCCAAAACGGCGCAACGCACCACAAGCGCGCCGCCGACGGCATCAGCAACGCCGCCGGCCTCGCCATGACCGGCCACGCCGCCAACGGCCACACCGATCATGTCTCCGCCGCCGACGCCGCCGTGGCCACCGCCCTCGCCGATTTCGAATCGGCCGAGGCCGCCGTCGATCACGATCTCGCCGATAGCCCGGTCTTCGAAGTGGTCGAAACCGAGATCACCTCGCACACCGACACGCTCATCTCCCAGCGCTCCGGCGAAATCGTCGAACACGTCAGCACGACCACCACGACGCAGTCCCACTGCAGCCTTGTCCACCAGCACGACGCCGCCAGCCACTTCAAGCTCAAATGCCCGGAGTGCCAGACGACCGTCGCCCGCCAGGAAGGCTGCCTCAAGTGCGTCTCCTGCGGCTGGGCCCAGTGCTAGTAGCGGCCTGCGTGAGGTAGCGGCCTGCGGCTCGCAGGCCGCCGAGTATGTAGCGGCCGGCGTCCCCGCAGGCCGCCGAGTATGTAGCGGCCGGCGTCCCCGCCAGCCGACGAGACGAGGTAGGGCAGGCCGCGGTACGCCGGGCCCTGCCTCTGCCGCCGTGTGGGGCCGGCTTTCAGCCGGTCGGTTGGTGCGGCCGGACGCTACGCCCGCGGGCTCGCCCATCGGCCCCCTTGGCAAACATGTTTCACGTGAAACACGTTTGCTCGACGCAAACGCGATGCCACCCGGATGCGGCGTGGTGGGGATTGGCGGATTTAGGCGGGCGGGCGAAACCGAGAACATGCCGACGCAAAAGCCGTCGGCATGGCACCCGGCACCTCGCCGGCGGTATGATCGGAATGTGACGGTAGCACGGCCCACCGCTACGAGTTTGGTGTAATCAGGAGTGGTGTGTATGAGAGAAGTTGAATTGAGCCTTAATTTGCAAATCTCACGCCTGGAGCGTGCAAACGTGTTCTTGCGCGGCGTCGTGGTGAGTGGTGTCGTGGCAGGTGGATTGTTCCTACTTATGGGGCAGAGCCAACCTGTCGCTTCAGATTTCAGGGATGTCGTGCGGACGAGGTCTGTCGTCTTGGTCAACGACGCCGGTAAACCAACCGTAGTGTTAGACTCAGATGCGACTTTCGGGAGGATTAGGATCTTCAACGAAAAAGGCGATGTGTTGGCGCAAATGGATGGTGGCGCCGCTGGCGGTTCGCTGGCACTCTGGGCATCAAACGCTAAGCTACCGGCGGTTGTACTTGGCATTGCGCCGGCAGTCGGGGCATTCTCAATGCTCGCAAATGGCCGCGGAGATCCAACACTCATTTGTAGTTCGACTGAGGCCGAGGGAAGCAGCCTGACGTTGTGCAATCGGTTTGGGAAAAACGTCGTAGTCCTATCTTCAAAAGCGCTGGATGCCGGTGCAATCGCGACCGCCAGCAAGGATGGTAATGTGCTGACGCTTCTAGGGTCGGCAGCGGACCGGACTGGTGGAACATTGATGATCGCCGACAATGCCGGGAAAGAGGCTGTGGTTGTGGGCGTACGCGAGGATGGCCCTGGAGAAATCCAGATTGCTGATCCTCGTGGTCAGCAACCCGCGAAGGTGATCACGACAAATCCGCGTCAGTGATCCGAGCTTGAAAGTGGGCCATGCCCACGTTTTCTCGCCTCCACCCATCAGTGCCGCCCGCGCAATCCCGCCCATTCCCCGCCAAACCCCGCCCATCCCCCACACCCGTCCCGCCCGCCCCTCGCCTCGCCGCCAAACCCCGCAAACGATTCCCACAGGATCCTCGCGCCCGCCGATATCACGGGCGCGGCTTGCAATCGGTAGGGCAGGCCGCGGTACGCCGCGCCCTGCCTCTTGGCCGCACGAACCGAACGACTCTCACAAAACGGAGGTGTCCGGCAAAAAAACTCTGTGCGTCCCGCGCACGCGACGCAAGAAGCTCCAAATCCAACGGCAACATCGGCGACCCGCCGGCGTACCGCCCAAGGACAAACAGCCGATCGCGCCGCGTGCAGAGCGACGAGCCGCACCGCACAACCCAACCGAAACCCCGCGTAGCCGCGCAGGGAATCGCGCGGGAAGCGCGGCAGGCCGCGACGATCAATCAACACCGCGACCGCAAGGAAGCGGCGTTGAGAGCCGCCGCAAGGCGACTCCGCTCGTCGCGACCGCGCAGCTCGCCCTCAGCGGACCCAGGCCATTGCATTCGCCCGAATGCAGCGACCTGCATTTTCTTT
>JANRJD010000008.1:0-1817 GCA_033764195.1 Phycisphaerae bacterium
ATCAAAGGGATAGATGTCCGCCGTCATGCCGTCGACGCTCGTCACCGCCCGCAGCGCGCAGACATGTTCGTATGTCCGCCCGTCGCCCATCACGCCCACCGTCCGCACGGGAAGGAGCACGGCGAATGCCTGCCAGATGGCATCGTAGAGCCCCGCATTGCGGATCTCTTCCAGATAGATCGCGTCGGCCTTGCGCAGCACATCGGCCCGCTCGCGCGTGACTTCGCCGGGGATACGGATTGCGAGGCCGGGGCCGGGGAACGGGTGTCGCCCGACGAAAACCTCGGGGAGACCCAGCTCGCGGCCCAACGCACGCACCTCGTCCTTGAACAGTTCGCGCAAGGGTTCGACAAGGCCCATGTTCATGCGTTCGGGGAGACCCCCGACATTGTGGTGGCTCTTGATCGTTACCGAGGGGCCGCCGGTGAAGCTCACGCTTTCGATCACATCCGGATAGAGCGTGCCCTGCGCGAGGAAGTCCGCGCCGCCGAGCTTTTTGGCTTCGTCCTCAAAGACATCGATGAAGGTCTTGCCGATGAACTTGCGCTTCGCCTCTGGGTCGGTCAGCCCCTTCAGACCGTTCATGAACAGCGTCGACGCATCCACATGGACGAGCGGAATGTTGTAGTGGCCGCGGAAGAGCGACACGACCTGCTCGCTCTCGCCGAGTCGCATCAGGCCATGATCGACATAGACGCACGTCAGTTGGTGCCCGATCGCCTCGTGGATCAGCACCGCCGCGACCGCGCTGTCGACGCCGCCCGACAGCCCGCAGATGACGCGCTTGTCGCCGACCTGAGTACGGATGTCGGCGATCTTCGCCGCGCGATAGCCCGCCATCGTCCAGTCGCCCGCACAGCCGCAGACATGGCGGACGAAATTGGCGATCAGCTTTGCGCCATCGGGCGTGTGCACCACCTCGGGGTGAAACATCATCGAATAGAAGCGCCGCGCCTCGTCGGTCGCGATCGCGAACGGCGCGCCTTCGGAACGGGCGACGACGCTGAAGCCGGGTGCCAGTTCCTCGACGCGGTCGCCGTGGCTCATCCATACCTGATGCGTCTCGCCGGGTTTCCACAGTCCGTCGAACAGCGCCGACTTGCCGACGACCTCGATAAAGGCGCGCCCGAACTCGCGGCCGTCGCTCGGCACCACGCGCCCGCCGAGCTGCGTCGCCATCGTCTGCTGGCCGTAACAGATCGCGAGCATCGGCAGGCCCGCCTCGAAAAACGCTTGCGGGGCGCGCGGACTGCCGCTTTCAACGACCGAAGCAGGGCCGCCGGAGAGAATGATGCCTTGCGGCTGCATCCGTTCGAACGCCGCCTCGGCGCTGCCGAACGGTGCGATCTCGCAATAAACCCCCGCCTCGCGCACGCGCCGCGCGATCAGCTGGGTCACCTGCGAACCGAAATCGACGATCAGGATTGAGTCGGGCTGGGACATGGCCTCGCCTAGCGACGGGTCGCGGCGAAGTCACGCCGTGCTCCGGGGTTTTTTGCGGCTTGGTACGTTCGCATCATGTGGTCGGTCTGCTCATCGGTAGGATAACCTCAATCCAAGAGGTGACCCGTGACCCGAACCATCCGCTCCGCTTTTGCCGCCGCCCTTATGTTTGCCTCCGCTCAGGCGATGCCCGCCGCAGCGCAGCCGACGCTCGATGTCTATGAGCGCCGCGCCGCACTCGCCCGCGAGATCGAGGCGCTGTTTGCCCAAGCCGAGGGCGAGCGCGCCGCCAACCACTGCATGAAGTTCCGCGCCTCGCTCTATCAGCTCGGCCAGGCCTTGCCGCGCGCGGCGCTCGCCGGACTGCCGCCGGC
>JANRJD010000009.1:0-111090 GCA_033764195.1 Phycisphaerae bacterium
CGTGGGGTAATCGTCGTCACCGGGCGGTAGATGCCAGATGCAGTGCAAATGGTCCGGCAACAGCACAATGCACCACATCTCGAAGGGACGATCCATCCGGACGTCCGCGATCGCCGCGCGCAGCGCGGCTCGACCCGCCGCCGTAGTCAGAATCGGCCGGCGGCCGGCGGTGACGACTGTGAAAAAATAGCTTGCACCGGGGACGCGCCATCGGCGATACTCGGGCTTGGCCGGACATCGGAGCGAAGTCCTCGGCTTGAGCAAGGTACTGCGTGCGCGGGGCCGAAGTTGTCGCGGGCCGAATGGTGGGCACGGCCCACCCTACGAACTATAGGGCGGATTCGAATACAGTCAGAGATGGTAGTCAAAGAATGGCGGGGAGGGCCCACGCCACTAACGCCACAAGATAAAGGGACTGACGATGCATCCTCGTGGATATCTGTTGCTCGCCGCGATTCTGACGACACTTCTTTTGGGATGCGCTCACGCACCTTCAGGGCGATCCGTGATGACATATGCCCAGTTGCGGCTCTCCGCGGAAGAGGAGCGTGCAATCGAGGCGATTGTTGATCAGTTGGTGTTTGCGGAAGGGCCTGCTTCAAACGACCCAGTGTTAAGCCCGGGGGTGAGAGATTCATCGCCGGAGTACGCACAGCGACATGAGAAGGTCCGAAGCGCCTTCGCGGCATTAACTGAAATGAAGCTCAAAGCGTTTCCAGTTCTCGTCAAGCATCTGGACGATGAGCGGCAATCAATCAATTTTCGAAATCACTATATAGCCAACTCTGTTGGCGATGCTTGCATGTGGAACATTTACTATCAATTGCAGGATCGCCCTAAAGGTTATTCAAGCTACGGCTACCAGCGGGAAGGGAAAGATGGCGAGAACCACCCCAAGCCATACTGGACGGGCACCCCGTTTGACGAATCGGGCGGCGTTGTGAAGTGGCTTAGAAAGCACAGAAATCTGGGCTATGCGGAGATGCAGATTAAGTGCCTGAACTGGCTGCTCGAGCGCGAGAAGGCGATCGGGGCAAGCGACGCGGACAGCTACTTTCGGGACATTCTCCCGCTGGAATTGCAGATACTGAGAAGGCGGTTGGAACTAGGCGACGACGTGAGCGCCGAATTGCAAGCAAAAGAGAAGGCGCTTCAAGAGAAAGATGCCTCGATCATTCCGCCGGAATTGTTGCCTGCGAAATAGGAACCCGCTGTTCTCGGCTGACATAATGACGTCATTATTGCGCTCAGCGGCATGTCGCTACAGCGAGGGTTCACTTTGGGCGATGACATCTCCCCGAATCCGTGACATGGGGGCGCGGACCAGGGGTTGAAACCCCTGGCTACGATCGCGCGCCCTGTCGGGCGAAGAGACGGAAGCGCGGGCTTTCCACGGGCTGAAGCCCGTGGCAAAGATCGTGCGCCCTGCGGGCGGAGAGGGGTCGCGCGGCGGACGCCGCGCGGGCTGAAGCCCGCGGTTCTTCAGGCGCCGGGGGCGTTTCAGCAGGCTTAGCGCTTCAAGCACGTACGGCTCTTCAGACGCGGAGCGGGAGGACCAGGGCGACTTCGTCTTCGCTGGCGTGCATGAGGTCGATTGTGCGGGCGGGGGCGCCGACGGCGGTGGCGAGTGGGGGGACATCTTCGATGACCACCGCGCCGGCGCCGATGATGGCTTCGTTGCCGATGCGGATTTTGGGGATCACCGTGGCGCCGATGCCGACGAACGCGCCCGATTCGATGATGACGCGGCCGGCGATTCGAGCGCCGGGGCAGACGTGCGCGCCTTCGCCGATCATGGTCTGATGATCCACGACCGCGCCGGTGTTGAGGATGACCGAGTCGCCGATCTGGCAATTGGCGCCGATGATTGCGCCGGCGGCGACGACGACATTTTGGCCGAGCCGGGCGTTGCCGGCGATGGCGGCGGAGGGGTGGATGGCGTTGATGAGGCGGATGCCGGCCTGTTCGGCGTCGCGGGCGAGTCCGCGGCGGACGCCGTTGTCGCCGATGGCGACGATGACTCCTTCGCAGCCCAGTTCGGCGGCGAAGCGCGGCAGGTCGTTGATTCCGCCGTAGACGACGAGTCCGTCGACGCGTCGGCCTCGGATGGCTGGGTTGTTGTCGAGGAATCCGACGGCTCGGTATCGGCCGGCGAGGTTGAGGATGTCGAGGACGACTCGGCCGTGGCCGCCGGCGCCGAGGATGAGGACGGCGGGTCGAGCGGCGGACTCGCGGTCGGTGGTGGGCATGGTTGGCTCGAGGAAGAACCGCATCGGCAGCTCTTGCGCTCGCGCGGGGGTTCCATCCGTGCGGCGCGCTCGGTACTATCTCCCGATCGGCGACCTGCCATGGTGCGGCTCAATGTTCGTTTACGACGCGCAGTCTGCGACACTCGGCCGCGGCTCCGCGAAAATTGCAGTTTCGGTTGGGAGTGTGACATGCGGCGGAAGACGACGCAGCGTGATCGGCTGACGAAGGCGACGCTTCTGTGCACGGCGATGGGGCAATTGCTCGGCTGCGCTGCGTTGCCGCCGAATAGTCTGTTCAATCCCGCGAACGTGGGGCAGTTTCCGCTGGAGTACACGGAGAACGAGATTCGTCGGGTGCTGACGGCGCGGGATACGCCGCTGGGCCCGAAGAACACGACCGAGCCGACGCCGGCCGATTTGGAGGCGTCGTTTGACGAATATCTGTCGGTGCCCGGCGACACGATTCAGGTGCAGATTCCGGATTTGGTGGCGACGGGGCAGGTCTTCCAGCTTGTGGCGGATATCAGCGAAGCGGGGGAGCTGCGGCTGCCCGAGATCGGCGTGATCAAGGTCACGGGCAAGACGGAGAAGCAGATCGAAGAGGCCGTGACACAGGCCCTTAAAGATGCGCAGATCCTGCCCGACCCCGCCGTTCAGCTCTCGATCACCAACCGACGCAATCGCATTTACAGCATCATTGGCTCGGTGGCGGCGGCGGGGCCGTATCCGATTCCGACGCCCGATTTCCGCCTGCTGGACGCGATTGCGTTCGCGCGGGATATCGGGCCTGAGGTGACGAAGCTATACGTGATCCGGCGGATCGGCAGCGGGCCCTCGGGCAGCACGCCGATGAGCGGCGACCAGGGCAAGGACTGGTGGAGCGAGCCGGTTGCGGAAGAGCCGACGGCGGGGCGTGATATGCCGTTTTTCTCCTCGGACGATGGTCCGCGGGGCGGGACCGGTGCGACCAAGCGAAATGCGGGGCTGGACGACGATCTGGACCAGATTTTGGCTCGGACGGCGCGGGGCGGCGGCGAGGAAACGGGCTCGGACGGTCCGTTGCGGTTTGAGCGGACGGACGAGCTGAGCGATCAGCCGGCCAAGAAGTCGAGCGAGCCGCGTCGCGGATCGGGTCGGTCGGCGGATCTGGACCTGCCGAAGAACGAACCGTTTGATTGGGACGACGTACCAGAGCTAGACAGCACGCAGCGCGTGATCGAGATTGACGTGGCGGCCCTGAAGAACGGCGATCCGCGCTACAACATTGTTGTGAAAGACCGCGACATCATTCAGGTGCCGGTGGATAACGGCGTCTTTTACATGATGGGCGAGGTCAATCGGCCGGGCGTGTTTGCGCTGGGTGGGCGCGAGATCACGATCAAGCAGGCTTTGGCCCTGGCGGGCGGCTTCTCGCAGCTGGCCTGGCCGCAGCGGTGTGAGATTATCCGGCGCGAGCAGGGCACCGATAAGCAGTTGACGATTCCGGTGGATGTGGATGCGATTTTCGGCGGTCGCGCGCCCGACGTGATGCTGCGGCCGGACGATATCTTCAACGCGGGCACGCACGTGATCGCTCCGTTCCTGTTTGTGCTGCGGAACTCGTTCCGCTTCACGTACGGGTTCGGCTTTGTGTATGACCGGAACTTCGCCGACAAGGATTCTTATTTTGGACGAAACAACCCGCAGTCGGTCGCGGAGCAGGATGCCCTGCGTCGCGGCTTGCCGTTCTAGCGGCGAGCGGCTGGGGCGACGGAGCTTTCCCGCCCGGCGGGAGCGAAGTGTGTGAGGACGCCGGCGCGGTGCGCCGGCCTGGTGTGGCTTAGCAAACAGGATCCAATGCACGCATCGATGCCGCTAACGCCTCCCTGGCGAATCGCGTTCGACCGCGAGTCGCAGTTCAAGGCGGCTGTTGTGGCGGCCGGATTCGTGGCGTTCTTCTGGGTCACGCTGAGCTCGCTGTTTCAGACGTGGATCAGCGACCCGGATTGGTCGCACGGCGTCATCATTCCGTTTTTCAGCGCTTATCTGGTCTCCCAGCGATGGGACCAGATCCGCAACACGCCGGTGGTCGGGGCGTGGCTGGGGCTGCCGCTGCTGCTGTTTTCGTTGGTGGGGTATGCATTTTTCCTGACGCCGGTCGGTTTGTCGTTCGGCAATTTTCGGCCGTACGTGATGCTGCTGGCGCTGGGTTCGATCGTGATTCTGCTGTGCGGCGTGAGGTCGCTGAAGTATGGCTGGGTGCCGCTGGCGTATCTGTTGTTTGCCATTCCGATTCCGAAGGGCATTTATTACATCCTGACGGATCCGCTGCGGCGGATTGCGGCGAAGGCGGCGACGGCGGTGCTGTCGGCGGTTCCGAGCCTGCAGGTCGAGCGGGTCGGCTCGATGGTTGAGTACAACTACCTGGGCAAGATCGGCACGATCGGCGTGGCGGATGCGTGCAGCGGGATGCGCAGCACGATCACGCTGTGTGCCTTGGGCGTGGCGGTTGCGTACATCACCGACCGCACCTGGTGGCAGCGGCTGATTCTGATTCTGGCGTGCGTTCCGATCGCGACGTTCTGCAACATCGTGCGGGTGGTCATCACGTGCTTCCTGCACATTTTCGTTCATCCGAAGTATGCCGAGGGCACCTATCACATGGGTCTGGGGCTGGCCGTTCTGCTGCTGGCTTTTGGGATTTTCAGCGGGCTGGGCTGGATCTTGAGCAATCTGGTGGTCGAGTCGGAAGAGGACGGGGAAGCGTCGACCGCGGCGGGGGGCAGCGCATGAGTTCGGCGATCGCGCCATTGCCTTCGGCGTCGCCACGCGTTGCGCCTCGCGGCAAAGCGGAATTGCCGCGACGACGCGGCATGAGCGCCCGATTTGTGGCCTGTGTGGGCTTGCTGGTCGCGGGGGCGGCGGCGGCGCAGATTGCGATGCGGGCCTTTGACCTGAACGTAAAGAAGCTGCCCGTTCCGCTGAAGAAGCCGCTGCACCTGGCGGACGCGGCGGTGCTGAGGCCGCGCTATGAGCTTTTCGGACAGCAGCCGCCTCCGCCCAGCGAGGAGATGTTCGCCACGCTGGGGACGCATGAGTTTTTGAACTGGCGGCTGGTCGACCGGGAGAAATCCGCCAGCGACAAGACGCGATTGGCGGAGGTGGTGGTCACCTATCACACCGGCGGTCACGAGCTGGTACCGCACGTGCCGGAAGAGTGCATGTCGGCGGGCGGATATGAGATGATCGCCCAGCCGGATGATCTGCCGGTGAAGGTGCCGGGGGTGGGCGCGGCGAACGACAAGTTTGACGTGCGTGTGGCGCGGTTTCACGCGCCGGGCGGCCAGGTGGCGCTGGATGGCAGCCGCGACAGCGAAGTGGCGATCCTCTACTTCTTTCATTCCAACGGCGCATATTGCACCACGCGGCGTGAGGTGCGGGTGCAGCTTGGCAAGCTGAACGAGAAGTATTCGTATTACATGAAGGTTGAGTTGAAGTTCACTGACGAGACATCGCGGTCGAGCGCTTCGGCCGAGGACTCGCTTCGGGCGGCCGAGCCGCTGCTCGAGCGGCTGCTGCCGGTGCTGTTCTCAGAGCACCTGCAGTGGGAAAACCGCGACAAACTTGCCGGCCCCGCGCCGGCTTCGCAAGGATAGTGCGCCATGGCGGCCAAACAAAAGAAGAAGGTCCTTAACAAGAATCTGATTCTGCTGCTGACGATCGGCGGGATTTTTCTCAGCGGTATCGTCGTCTTTCTGCTGGCGCAGTCGCTGACCCGACATGACCCCGAGGTCTGGGCCAACGCCGCCCGCGAGTTGGTGGACAAGGGCGAGTATCAGCGGGCGCGCGAGCTCTTTCTGCGCGCTTTCGCCCAGAGCAAGGATCCCGAGGGCAAGGCCAAGAACGACGTCAAATATCTGGTGGAAGCGGCCGACACGCTCTACGCGGGCGGCATGCTGTTCGACTCGCTCGCTCTGCTGCGCCGTGCCAACGCGGTTGCGCCGCAGCGCATCAACGTGATCGAGAAATTCACGAATCAGCTCTGGGAGTTGCGACGCTACAACATTTTTGATCGCAACCTGTGGGTGGAGTTTGGCGAGAAGTATGTCGCGCTGGCGCCGGATAACCCCGACGCGCTGGCGACCTACGCCCTGGGGCTCGACGCGGCCCGCGCCACCGATCCGCTTTATGAGAGCAAGGCGGCGGAACTGATCAAGAAGGCCCGCGCCACGAACCCCAACGCCCCGCGCGTCGCCTATACGGATCTGGCGATTCAGTCGCGCCTGGCGCGGCAGTCGTGGCTCAACGAGCCGCCGGAGCGGGTGACGGAGTTGGCCAGCCAGTTCCGCCAAAAGCTCTATGAAGCGTGCGAGCCGGTGGTGCAAGCCAATCCGGACGCCGAGTTTTTCGTCGAGGTTTACGCGGCGGAGCTGCAGGCACTGAAGCGCTTTGAGGACGCGCAGCGCGTGGTGGATGCGTCGCTGTCGAAGCGGCCCAAGAGCCCCGACCTGTACATGACCAAGGCGCGGCTGCTGCTGGAGCAGGCCCAGGGTGCGACCGGCCCGGAGAAGGCCGCCGAGCGCGAATCGCTGAAGGAACAGGGTCGCCTCGCCGCACAGCAAGCGCTGGAGCTTGAGCCGGCGGCGCTCGACGCCTACTCCATTCTGGCGACCCTGACGGCGATGGACGCGCCCGCGGGCGAGGCCGGCAAAGAGCAGTACGAAAAGGCCCTCAACATCTACAAGAGCGGGTTCTTCGACACGCTCACGATCCAGAACGCCCGGTCCGCGATCGACACATTCCGTCGTCGCCGGCTGATGATGCTGGTCGACGCCTATTCGCTGGCGCAGCGCTACCCCGCTAAAGAGGGGGACCGCGAGAGCGAAAAGCCGCGCTCCGATTGGATGCGGTTGTTCCTGGAGGAAGCGGAGAAGCGCTTCGTCGACAGCCCGCTGGTTCAGTTCATGCGAGGTCGCTACGAGATCTCGCAGCGCAACTGGGAAGAGTCGGTGAAGGCCTACGACAAGGCCAAGCTCGCCGGCGAGCAGGGGCAGTTCCTGGCCTACTTTGGGCAGATTCCCACGGAGTGTCTGGCGCTGCTCTTCCGTGAGCTGGGCCAGCCCGGCGAATCGCTCAAGTACACCGACCTTGCGATCAAGCAGTACACCGACGATCTGAAGATGCAGCCGGCGCTGGTGCTGGTGTTGAATCGGGCCGAGCTGTTGAACCAGCTCGACCGCAGCCAGGAAGCGGTCGACATGCTGCTACAGGCTCGTCCGCTCTATGCCCAGAGCCCGCGCATGGCGGATATCAACCGCGTCATCGCCGAGGGCTACCGCAAGCTGGGTCGAACCGAAGAGGCTCAGCGCATTCTGGAAGAAGTTGCGCAGGCCACCGGCGGCAGCAACATCGAGGTTTTGCGCGATCAGGGTCGAGTGGCGCTGTCGGGCGAGAACTATCCGCTGGCGATCGAGAAGTTTAAGCAGGCCGTCGCGCTGGCTCCGGGCAACGTGCCCGCGCTGGCCGAGCTCATGACCGCGTACAACCGCGCGAAGCAGTCGGAAGCGGCGATCGCGTTCCTCGCGGAACATCGCCCCAAGATCACCGACCCGAGCGTGCAGCGGCTCGTGGCGGCGTGGGAGATTCTCTTTACCGAGCCGGACGAGTCGCGGCGCGGCGAAAAGCTGCTGCCGTTGATCGCCGCGATCGAGGATCCCTTCACCCGCGCGGTCGAGTATTACAACTTCTACCAGACCCGCGATCAGTGGACCGAAGCGAAGCGCTACCTGGCGGAAGCCGAGAAGCTGCGTCCGGACGACGGGCAGGTGCTGACGTTCCAGTTCGGGTTGGCGCTCAAGGAGTCTGACTGGGCGCGGGCCGAGTCGTACGTCGCCAAGCTGGCGGCCGCCAACACGGATCGGGCGGGCGGCGCGTCTTATCGCGGCACGCTGGCGCTGGCCAAGGGTGACACGGCGGTCGCGGTGCGCGAACTGGAAGACGCCGACCGCAAGCTGCCGGCCAACTCGCTGATTCGCACGCGGCTGGCGCAGGCGTATCTCAGCGGCGGGCAAACCGAGCGCGGCATGAAGCTGCTCGAAGAGGCCGTGCAGGTGAACCCGCGCGATCTCGACGTTCGCAAGATTCTCTATCGCCTGAAGCGCAACGACGGCGACAACGAAGGGGCCCGGGTCCATCTGGAAGCGGCCCTGAAGATCAACCCCAACGATCCGACGCTCAAGGACGAGCAGAATTTCCTGGATGAAGAGAAAGACCCGACCAAGGGTATCAACCGTCGCCTGGCGATCGAGAAGGAAAAGCCCGACGACGTGGACAACCTGGTGCGCCTGGGTGAGTTGTTCGCGAAACTGCGAAAAGTCGCGCTGAGCGCCGGCGCCAAGCCGGAGGTCGATCGCACGCAGGGTCTGGCGACGCAGAAGTTCCAGCGGGCGCTGGAGCTGGCCCCGACCAACGAAAAGGCCGTTGCGGCGGCGAGCAAGTTCTTCGCCGAGAGCAAGCAACTGGCCGAAGGGCGCGCCGTGCATGAAAAGATGCGCGACGGGCAGTCGGACGTTTCGAAGAAGATCATCGCTCAGGTCGGCATGGCCGACTTTTACGAAGAGGCCGCACGCGGGACCGATCCGGCGACCGCGGCGAAGCTCGCGAGCGAGGCGGAGTCGGCCTATAGCACGGCGCGGCAGATGATTAAGGATCTGCTGACCGACCCGGAGACGCAGCGCATCGGTCTGATCCGGCTGGGTCTCAAGGAAGGCGCATTCGGGATGCGGGTCAGCCGCTTCCCGCTGGCTCAGGAAGTGTCCGAATCGGTCGTGGGGCTGCTCAAGCCGAACGTCGCGGAAGAGAAGCCCTTCCTGCGCGAAGCGCGACTTAATGTTGTGCGTGCCATGCTGGCGCAGCGCAAGACCGCCGACGGGCGCAAGATTCTGGATGAGATGCTGGCGGAAAACCGGACCGACACGACGGCGCAGATGCTGCGGGCCGAGACGTGGCTGCAGGCCGGCAACCTGGACAAGGCGATCGAGGATCTCACGGCGGTCACGCTCGTGCAGCCTGAGAACATGGTGGTGCGTTTCACCCGCGGCGACCTGCTGATGCGGTTGCGGCGCTACGAGGCCGCCCGCGACGATTTCCGCTGGGTGAAGCAGCGCTGCGTCGAGAAGCCGGACGACGAAGTGTCGGTCGAGCACAACATCCCCACCCGCTCGAAGCTGGTGTCGCTGTACGAGATCACCGAGCAGTATTCGCAGGCTGAGCTTGAGCTGCGCGACATGATCGAGCAGTTTGGCCAGACGCCCGAAGACGAGGCCGCGCGGCAGAACACGGCCGACCGGCTGCTGTCGCTGATGCGGCGCACCAAGCAGGGCGAAAAGGCCGAGTCGATCTGTGCCGACTACTGCGCGAAGTTTCCGCAGACGGCCTACTGGCCCTATCAATATGGTTTGCTGCTGGCGGATCGCAAGCAGCACTCGCCGGCCGCCGAGCGGTTCCGCATCGCGATGGAGCTGAGCGAGCGATTCAACCTCGACCTGTATTCGCTGGCATTCTGCCAGCGCATGCGGGCGCTGACGCAGATTCCGGATCGTCGGGCCGACGCCAAGTACATCTACGAGAACCGCGCCATCAAGGACGCCTTCCCGATTGTGCACTGGTCGGCGGCGGAGACGTATGAGGCTCTGGGCGACGCGGCCACCGCGACCCGGCTCCGCTTGGACGCGATGCTCGATGCGATCCATCGTGGCGGGGTTCCGCTGTTCCGTCTGGTGACGGACATGGACAAGAACCTGCCCATGGACAAGCTGGTGAGCTATTGGGAGTTGGCGCTGAAGGACATCAGCGATCCGGTCGAGCAGGCGCGCGTGCGCAATATTCAGGCTCAAGGCCTGGTGAAGGTGAAGCAGCTGGAGCAGGCTCTGCCCATGCTGGACGCGGGCGTCGGGCTGAAGGATCCGAAGATCGTCGAGTGCAGCGACGCGATGGTCATGCGCGCTCAAGTGCTGGATCAGTTGGGTCGCGCCGAGGAAGCGGTCAAGGCTTACGAGGCGATCCTGGCGCAGGCGCCGGAAGAAGTGTCGGCGCTGAACAACCTGGCCTATTTGATGGCCACCAAGCTGAATCAGCCGCAGGCGGCATTGAAGTATGTGCAGCAGGCGGTGAACATCGCCAAGACGCGCACGCCGCTGGCCCTGATCGATACGCACGCGTACATCCTGTATCTGAACGGGAGCTACGAAGAGGCGGAAGGTCGGCTGCGTGAGGCGCTTTCGATCAACGCCGATTATGCTCCCGCACTGGAACATCTGGCTATGGTGCTGGAGAAGACCAACCGCGTACCCGAGGCGCGTCGTTACTATGAGGCGCTGCAGAAGGTCGCGCAACGAGCGGAAGACAAGGAAAGTCTCCAAAGAGCGGCCGAGGGCCTGCAGCGCCTGCAATAGGCTGCCGCGCGGCGCACTGCAAACGTTTTCGTCCGCCTGTGCGAAGGAGTGAGTGATGGCTTCCTCATCGACGATGCCCAGCATGTTGCCTTACGGCGAGCCGATGCCGCCTGCGCCGTATACGCCGCCACAGGTATCGATCGGCGACGATGCGCCGACCATGAACGCCGGCGATTTCTGGCGGATCGTGAAGCAGCGCAAGTGGACCATCGTCCTGACCTTCGTGCTGCTCTACCTGCTGGTCATTCTCGCGACCTTCATCACCTTCCGGTTTTATCCCGCCTACCCGGCTCAGGCGCTGCTGGAGTTGCAGTCGCCGGATGATCCGGGGCGCGTCGTCAATGAGCAGCTCGACCCCGATCGCATGCAGATGCTGCTGGAGACCGAGGCGCAAAAGATCCGTCAGCCCAGCGTTTTCGAAAACGTCCTGCGTCTGGATGAAATCAAGCAGACCAGCTTCTATCAGTACTACAAGAGCTTTGATGAGTGCCTCGAAGATCTGAAGGATCTTCTGTCGGTCGGCGTCATTCCCGATTCGCGCCTGATCCGAGTTTCCATCGACCTGCGCAACAAAGACGACGCCGTCAAAGTCGTGAAGGCGATCGTCGATGAATATGTGAAGCGCTACGCCACGGAAGACACCAGCGGCAAGCAGATTCGCCTTGACGAATTGCAGCGTCGCCGCGACACGATCAAGACCGAGGCCAACAACAAGCAGAAGGACATCGAAAAGTTCGTCGCCCAGTACCGCGTGCCTTCGGTGCCGCAGGCGGGCGGTGCGACGATCGAGCAGGTCCGTGTCCTGGCCACCGAGCTGAACGTGCTCTACGGCCAGAAGCGCATGCTCGAGGTCAACTATGACCAGCTGAAGGCGATCAAGAACCCGGACCTTCTCCCGCTCAGCGGCGACGACATCCTGATCATTGAGTCGGACCCGCAGCTGCGCTTCAATCGTCAGCAGGTCGAGCTGCTCGAGATTCAGATTGAGGCGCTGACGCGTTCCGGTCGCGTCGGGCCCAATCACCGCGAGATTCAGACGCTGCAAGCCCAGCGCGACGAATACTTCCAGAAGGAAGTCGCGAAGCGCGAGGAGCTGATCCAGAGCCTGCGGCAGCGCAAGTCGGACCAGCTCGTGACGCAGCTCGAAGAAGTCACCGCGATCATCACGCAGTATCAGGAGCGGCTCGACGAGGCGCAGTCGAAGCAGCAGGACATCGATAACAACATGGTTGTGTATCGCAGCTTGCTGACGGAGCACGAGCAGCTTCAGGAGCAGTTGGGCGAAATCGAAAAGATGGTCAACGACGCGCGCACGATGGCCGACGCCGCCCCGCGACGTCGCGCTTTGGCCGTGTGGCAGAATCCGCGTCCGGCGGTTTGGCCCAGCCGTCCGAATTTCCTGCTCTTCCTGGGCGGCGGATTGCTGTTCTCGGGTTTGGCGGCCTTTGGTCTGGCGTTCCTGCGTGAGCTGAGCGATCAGGCCGTTCGCACGCCGCGCGACATCGTGCTGATGAGCCGGGGTCAGTTCCCGGTGTTGGGCACGATTCCGCTGATCGACGACGAGCAGGCCGACATCGAGGACATCGAGCAGGCCACGCGGGCCGCTCCGCAGTCGCTGGTGGCCGAGTCGTTCCGCCAGGTGCGGGCGCAGCTCATGCTGAGCGGACCGAGCGAGAGCCAGCGCGTCGTATTGATCACCAGTTCCGGCCCCGGCGACGGCACAACGGCCTGCGCCATTAACCTGGCCGTCACCTTTGCCCAGACCAGCCAGCGCGTATTGCTGATTGATTGCAACTTCCGCCGCCCGGCGCTGCGGGCCGCGTTCCGCAACACAAAGTCCGACGGTCTGAGCAATGTCCTGATCGGGCAGAAGCGGCTTGCGGATGTGATCAGTCAGACCGAGATCCCCAACCTCGACGTCGTCACGAGCGGCCCGATGCCGCCGACGCCCGCCGAGCTGCTCGGCAGCAGCTACATGGCCGAGGCTCTGCGCGACGCGGCCGCGCATTACGACCGGATCATCCTCGACGGTCCGCCGTCGCTGCTGTTCTCGGATTCGCTGGTGCTGGCGACGCTGGTCGACGCCGTCATCGTCGTGGCCCGCGCCGTGAGCAACTCCAAGGGCGAGCTTCGCCGCGCTCGGGATCAGCTCGTTCGCGTCGGCGGCCGCGTGGTTGGCTGCATTCTCAACGGCGTGCAGGCTCGCGCCGGCGGTTACTTCAAGAACCAGTACCGCGAGTTCTACGACTACACGAGCGACGAAGTCGTGCCTCAGGAACTGCCCGGCGGCGGCACCACCGCGCCCAGCGACGGGGCGAACTCCGGCACCGGGAAGCCGCCCGAGTCGAAGCCGAGCGACGAAGACTAGCGGTAGGGCGGGGCGCGCCCGCCATCTCGTTCTGAAATGCGGTGTGGGCCGCGCCGGCCTCGGCGCGGCTCTCGTCTATCTCGGCCCGCTCTGCCTCTGTTGCGATGCGAACCCTCGCGCTATTCATCGCCTACGACGGCTCGGCCTTTCACGGCTGGCAATCTCAGCCTGCGCCGCTGCGCACGGTGCAGGACGAACTCACCAAGATTCTGCGTCGCGTGTTGAAGCATCCGCTGCACGTCACCGGTGCGAGTCGCACGGACACGGGCGTTCATGCGCTGCGGCAGGTGGCGAGCGTGCAGACCGCGTCGCCGATTCCGGCGGAGAATCTGCGTCGGGCGCTGGGCGACCGACTGCCCGCGGACATTTCGCTGGTGCATGCATGCGAGGCCCGGGCCGATTTCGACCCGATTCAGCACGCGATGGAGAAGCTCTATCGCTATCGCGTCTGGAACTCGCACGCCAAGCCGATCGAGAGCGGCCCGGCGCGGCCGGCGTGGCGCTTTTGGTATGACCTCGATCTCGACCGCATGCGAGCGGCGGCCGCCGACCTGTGCGGCACGCACGACTTCGCCGGCTTTGCCAGCGCGGGTTCGCCGCGCGCCAGCACGGTTCGCACGATTCGCCGGGCTGCGGTCGATCGCCGATTTGAGGAAGTGACGCTCGATTTCATCGGCGACGGTTTTTTGTATCAGCAGGTTCGCAACATGGTGGGCACGCTGGTGGAGATCGGCCGGGGGCTGTGGCCGGTGGAGCGTGTGCGCGAGGTTCTGGCCTCGCGCGACCGCACGCTGGCGAGTGGTCCGGCGCCGTCGTGCGGGCTGACGTTGCAGTGGATTCGGTACCCGCGGGGGTCGTTTGCAGCGACCCCCGATCGGGCAATCCCGCCTGGAGCTTCGATCAGCGGCGACGCCGAGTGATCGCGAGCAACGCGATCGTGCAAGTCAGAGCAGACGCGGGTTCGGGGATGACCACCATCCATCCTTCGGTGAATCCTTGCGGGTTGATGCCGTTGCCCGCCCAGACGTTGCCGTCGTCGGACATTCCGACGATCTCGCGCAATCGCCAGGCACCGAAATTAATGCCGTATTCCGTGGCGAGGAGATTTTGCACATCGACCGCGATACCGTCGTTTCTCAGGAGTTTGGCGCGGCCGCCGAAGGTGCCCAGTACAGTATTTCCATCGGGTGCGATCGTAATCGGATTGATGCGGTTTCCGACGGACTCGAATCTAGACTGAATCGTCCACTGCCAAGTGCTGCCGATGATTCTGCTTCCATCGGCGGAGATATCAAATCCGATGGCTCCATTTGTACTTTGCGAGAATGGCAACGAATGAACCAGCACCGGCGGCTGATTGTCGCGCAGAAGGTACGTTGAGCCGAAACCATTTTCCTCGACGTGAAGCGACATTGCTCGGCCATCGTCCGAAACGCCGCGAACAGCCTGATATGTCGCTGTTGGAAACGGATTTATGTACTCGACAGTATAGTTGTTGGCGCCGCGGTATCGAACGGCGCGGTTAGGGAAGCTGCCGGAGTCGCGCGATGCCCCACCGATGAACTGGCCATCGGGAGTCATGTCTCCGATCTGGGCCGAGTTCGGCAGCGGAACGTATGAACCTCCCACCTCGAAACGGAATCCGCCGAAGGTGTCGGCTGTGCCCGAAATGAATGAGCCGTCGCGAGAGACGGAAGGGCCGCGAAATATAGGATTTGCCGTGCCTATCGCGCCGAAGCCGAGGTCCTCCATGCCTCCGTTGATGCTCCATCGAAACGCGGCACCGATGACTGTGGTGTGCGACGGGTCGGCGCGGCTATGTCCGACGACGAATCGACCGTCGCCGGAGATGTCCGTGATGAGGCTGCCGAACGTGCCTCCGGGCAAATCGCCGACGCCGTAGAAGGCGCCGCCCGCGAGCGTCGCGGGTGTGCGCGCTGCGATGGCGAGTGCAGTCGCGTACATCGACAGCGCGCGGAGCTTATCGAGATTCTGATTCATGAAAATCCTCCTCAGTATGAACGTCTAACAGGCAGATGCGCGTGCACCGCCAAACCTCCCGAGTCCGGCGGTAGCATCGCGAAATATCGCGGATCAACGCGAACGACGAATCGAGGCGACGATCGTCAGCGCCAGTAGCGAGAGGCTCGACGGCTCGGGAATGACGGCGACCCAACCCTCGCGGAAGCCTTGGGGGTTGATCCCGTTGCCGGCCCAGACGGTGCCGTCGTCGGAGATTCCGGCGACATTCGTCAGCCGCCAGCCGTTCAAGACGATGCCGAAGTCGTTCGTTAAGTACGTCGTCACGTCGACGACTTCATTGATTTCTGATAAGAATGCGGCACGGTTTTGGAACATGCCCAAGATCCGCAGTCCGTCGGCGGCGAACGCCGTCGGCTCGAATCCAGTTGGTAAGTTCTGAAGGCCAGCGGATTCGGACCAGCGCCAGGCTCGCCCCAGCAATGCATCCCCTGCGGGTGAAACATCAAGGGGCTCGGTGGGACTAGGCGCCAACGCAGAACCCGTGATCAGAAGCTGCGGCGGTTGGCCGTCGCGCAGGCGGTAGCTCGATCCGATGGTGGGCTCATTGATCGCGTAAAAGCCGACCGTCGAGCCGTCATCCGATACGCCGATGGCTCCTTCGAAAGCGCTTGCGCCGACGCCGGGCAGGTACTCGGGAACGAAGTTGGTCTGCGCGCGGTAGCGCACCGCTCGTTCTACGTCTCCGCCGGCAACTCCAACGATGACCTCGCCATTGGGCGACATGTCGGTCGCGAGCAGCGAGTTTCCAAGGAACCTGGTCGTGCCGCCGACCGTGTGCCGAAAGCCGCCAAAGGTATCGAACGTTCCTGCGATCACGGCCCCGTCCGCGGATATCTGGGGGCCGCGAATGACGCCGGCCGAGCTCAACACGCCCAAGCCTTGGTCCTCCAAGCCGCCGCCAACACTCCACCGAAACAGGGTCCCTACGAAGTTGCTATGAGATGGATCGGTGCGACTATGGCCGACGACGAATCGGCCGTCGCTGGAAATGTCCGTAATCACGCTGCCAAACGTTCCGCCCGGCAGATCGCCGATACCGTAGAACGCCCCGGCGGCGAGCGCACTCGGCGTGCTGGCGCTAATCGCGCCGAGCGCAGTCAGCGCGAAGCGCGAGCGCCGGACATTACCCATTGAAACCATGGACTTGTTCCTCCTCGAACGATGAACGAATGAAGACCCACCATCCCAACGCGCCCGCCGGCCTCCCAGACCGACTGGCGCACGATTCCGCGAGCGCAGAACGCGCTGCGGTGATCGACGAGCGAATCATACCAAAGTCGAGCAACCCCCTCTAACAGTTCTAATAGCAAACCGAGCCGCGAGAATGCGGCTCGGATGATGAAATTTGTGTTAATGGTCGAGCGTGCAGCGGCGCCGAACTGGGCTGCTCGGCGCAACTCCAGTGATATGCAGGCTTTAGAGCCCGGTCAGTAGCGCGACGAAGGTGGCGATATCGCCGACCGTCACGAAGCCGTCTTCATTGGTGTCGGCCGACAGGATCGGGCAATTCGGAAATTGAATGGTGTATTCGGCGGTGTCGGTCAGGGCCAGGACAAAGGCCGCGATGTCGCCGACGGTGACGAAGCCGTCGCAGTTGGTGTCGCCGAGGAGGATGTCGCGCGCTTTGGCGTCGATTGTGCCGACCACGCGGACGCGGGTGATGGTGACGGTCTGCAATCCGAAGCCGGGCACCTCGACCTGCGTCGTGCCGAGCGTGACGTTGGTGAAGTTGGCGACGCCGAAGCCGCCGGCATTCAGGCCGACGAACAGGTCGCCGGAGATGGCGGGCGGTTCGGGGGCGGCGGGATAGACGACCGGGGCGTTGACGAGCGTGATGGGGGCAGGACCGACGACGGAATTGGTGACGACGCGCTGCTCCGGGGGAATCTGATCGGTGACGTTCACGTTGAAGTTCAGGAAGAGATAGCGAACGCGGACTTCGAGCAGATTGATGGTCGAGGTGACGTCGTAGAGGTCGGCGGCCGGATTGATCGAGGTGGGCGAGGTGTAAAAGACGTCGTTGCCGGTGGTCGAGATGTCGTAGGACCACTGCGTGGGCGTGTCGGCGCGGGCGACGCTGAGCGGCGACAGGCCGGCGACGAGTGTGGCGCCGGCGGCGATTGCGGCGAACGGACGAATCGCGGTGCGGATCATGCGGGGCTCCTCTTCCTCTCCGAGTTTCCGATGGTCGGTTTCAGTGGTTCGCCGACGAGGCTTTGCGGAAGCGCTCGTCGGTGCGACAGGCGATCCAGATAGGGTAGCAAAGGGGCGCGGGGAACCGAAGCGGAAATCGGCCGCGGGGGAATGGCGGATCGCGAATTTTGAATCGGCGATAGCAGAATTCCCGGGCGTGCCACTCGTCATCGGCAGCGGCGAGCAAGCACGCTGGGCCGCGCCTCGGTTCAGCCGCCGGGGCGGAGTTGTTTCTCCTGTTCGGCCATGCTGCGGGCGACTTCGGTCATTTGGGCCGGCGAGAAATTGTGCGTGGTCTTGGGAAGCATGGTGATTTTTGCGTCGCTGCCCAGGTCGGCGACCGTCTTTTGCAGGCGACGGACGGCTTCTTCGAGATAAAAGCTGTCCTCGTCGCCACACCAGATGTGGATCTTGCCGCGGAGCTTGGGGCCGAGCTTGTCCCAATCGCGTCGGAGGAGGTCGGCGATGTCGTACTTGCGCCACGCTTTGGCGATTTCGGGGTCGATCGCGCCGCTGGTGCGGTCCCAGAGCTTTGCGGGTTTGCCGCTGGCGGCGCGGGGGCTGAAGACGGCTTCGAAGGATTGAAGCTGTCCGCCATGGCCGAGCACTTCTTCGAGTTCGCAGAACTGTCGCGACAGGAGTGATTTGCCGCGGCGGCCGGGGCGCGAGATGGGCCGCGGATTGCCTTTCGCGTCGGTGAACATGTTTGCGCCCGGCGCGTAGATATCGACGGTCTGAAACGCGGAGAAATCGACCGGGTCGGGCGCGGTGGACCAGCAGCCGCCGAAGGTGTCGGGGTAGGCGACCTGAAGCCAGAGGCTGCTCCATCCGCCGCTGGAGTGGCCGGTGACGTAGCGGGCGTTGGATTCGGGAATGAGGCGGAACTCGCGTTCGAGGGCCGGGATGAGTTCTTCGACCAGGGCTGTGCCGACGGGGCCGTTGTTGGCGGAGTCGGCGAAGACGTGGTGGCCCGTGGCGCAGTCGGCGACGATGTGGATGACGACGGCGGTCATGTCGACGGATGCGAGCATGCGCTGGTAGCCGCCGCCGAGGCCGCTCGTTTCGGAGTCGCCGAAGCCGTTGATGACGTAGACCGCGGGGTAGCGGCGCTCGGGCGATTTCTCGTAATCCTTGGGCAGGAAGACGTTGGCGACCTGCTCGATTTTTTTGCCATGAAATGCGGAAAGCAGGCGGCTTTCGAGGCGGAAGTGTTTGCGGGTGTCGCTGCTGGCCGGCGTGCGGCGCGGGATGGTCTGGTCGATGGTGAGTTCGAGCGGCTTTGCGCCGGCGTCGGTCCAATCGAGCGTGGCGGGATTGCTGTAGCCGTTGCCGGCGGCGTTCAGGACTTCGTGCGTGGCGCCGTTGCGATCGATGACGGCCTGGACGCGCCAGGCGCCGGTGGGCAGACCGCCGGCTTCGAGCGCGAACTCGATCGGCTTTTGGTCGGCGAGCGATAGCTCTTCGCCGATCTTGCGGTCTTTCACGTCGAACGCGACGATCGGCTCGCGGCTGAACCAGCCCACGAGATGGCGCGGTTCGCGATTTTCATCCTGGGTGAAGATCAGAAAGACGCGGCCCGTGTAGGGGGGCTGATCGGGGCCGTCGGCGAGCTTGATGCGGATGTCGGGCAGGCGGGGGCGGGCGGTCGCCGGGGCGCTCGCGGCTTCGTCGGCGAGCGCCGGACCAGCCGCAAACGCCAGCAGCGGCGCGACATAGGTGAGGAGGGCGGCGAAGCGTCGCGTGGCGCACCGCGCGGGCGCCGGCGGGCGGAGCGTTCGACCGCGGGTTGTGGCCGGGGTGGCGAGGGGCTGGTCCGCCGGCCCGCGAAGACGCAGGCCGGCACGGGCGGCTGTTGGAAGAGCATTCATCCCACTAGCATAATCTCCATGAACCCGCCCAAGCTCATTCGCATCGCCCACAGCCCCGACCCGGACGACGCCTTCATGTTTTACGGCCTGTCGTCGGGCGGCGTGCGACACGACGGCTATCAATTTGAGCACATCCTCGACGACATTCAGACGCTCAATGAGCGTGCGATGCGCGGCGTCTATGAGGTGAGCGCGGTCAGCATTCACGCCTACCCCTATGTCGCCGATCGCTATGCGCTGATGACCTGCGGCTCCAGCATGGGCGATGGGTATGGGCCGATGATCGTGACCACCAAGCCGACGACGCTGGAGCAGCTGCGCGGCAAGACGATCGCGGTGCCGGGGAAGATGACGACGGCCTATCTGGCGCTGCAGCTTTGCCTGGGCAAAGACGCGTTTACGCCCAAGGTGGTGATGTTCGACGAGATTCCGCACGAGGTGAAGGCGGGAAAGGTCTACGCCGGGCTGCTGATCCATGAAGGCCAGATCACTTATCAGCGCGAGGGGCTGCATCTGGTGGTCGATCTGGGCGTGTGGTGGCAGCAGCAAACGGGGCTGCCGCTGCCCTTGGGCGGAAACGTGGTGCGGCGTGATCTGGGCGAGGCGACGTGTCGCGAGGTGACGCGGCTGATTCAGCAGAGCATTCGCTATAGCCTGGACCATCGGGCCGAGGCGGTGAAGCACGCGCTCAAGTATGGCCGCGGGCTCGATTTGGCGCTGGCCGACCGGTTTGTGGGCATGTACGTGAACGACTGGACGGTCGACTATGGTCCGCGCGGGCGCGAGGCGGTGCAAACGCTGCTGGCGCGCGGGGCGGCGGCAGGCCTGGTGCCGCAGATTGGGCCGATTGAGTTTGTGGGGTAATGCGCTGACGTGGCGTGCAGTGGCGGCCTGCGGCTCGCAGGCTGCTGCTCGTCGCCGATCGATCCTTAGCCCGACAGCCGCTCCGCCTCTTCATCGGAGATATCCAGATTGCTGTAGACCTTCTGGATATCGTCGTGATCTTCGAGCGCTTCGATGAGCTTTAGCGCCTTCTCCGCGTTTTCGCCGGAGAGCGTGATGTTGTTTGAGGCGACCATCGTGATTTCCGCCGATTCGGGCTTCAGCCCCGCCTGCTCGAACGCCGTCCGCACCGCGACGAACGCTTCGGGCGGGCAGGAGACTTCGTAGCCCTGCTCGCCGGCCTGCACGTCGTCGGCCCCGGCGTCGATCGCGATTTCGGTGATGCGGTCTTCGCTGGCGGCGGCCTTGGCGAAATTCAGCACGCCGCGCTTGGTGAACATCCAGGCCACGCAGCCGCTGGCGCCGAGGGTGCCGCCGCGGTGTTCAAAGAGATTGCGGATTTCGCCGGCGGTGCGGGTGCGGTTGTCGGTGAGGGCGGTGCAGAAGATGGCGGCGCCGCCGGGGGCGTAGCCCTCGTAGTTCATGTCGATGAAGCTGTCGGCCTCGCCTTCGCCGCTGCCGCGTTTGATAGCGCGTTCGATGGTGTCGCGCGGCATGTTTTCGTCGCGGGCGGCCTCGATGGCATAGCGCAAGGCGAAGTTCATCGTCGGATCGGGCCCGCCGATGCGGGCGGCGACGATGATGGCGCGCGAGAGCTTGCTCCAGTGCTTGCCACGGCGAGCGTCGGTGACGGCCTTGGCGCGTTTGATCTTGGCCCAATGAGAATGTCCGGCCATTTCGGAAAACCTCGGTCGGTGGGTCGTGCGGCGATCGCGAAAATCTCAGTATGGCGGAGGGGGCGGCGGGGGGCAAACGGGGCGGCCAAATCACGGTGCGCGATCCGAGTTAGAGGTCGGCAGGCGATGTCGGCAGTGGTCGCATCCGAATTCGATCCTCGTCAATCACGGAGAAGTGGCCAGCCCATGATCGCGGCTCGCAAAGCGCCGCGATCATCCGCGTTGCGTCGCGCGCCGGAGAATCGCCGCGCAATCGAAAAAGAATGACCCCGGACGTGGTCGGGAGTCCGGAGCGATAGACGAGTTCGCCGAAATCCTTGTCACAAGTGAGCAAGATCCGAGCATCGGCTTTGGCTTGTGACAAAATCGCCACGTCGCTCTCGCCGCGCATCGACTCCGCCGCCCAAAGCACATCATTTCCCTGCGAGCGGAGCATCCGTACGACAGACCCGGGCATGTTTTCGTTGGCGAGATAGCGCATGGGCCAGGTCAAGCCGGCATCGCATAGACGCGCTCGCCGCGAAGAACTTCGCTGGCGTACGCCAGACACGCTTGGATGTCGACGGCGGTTATGTGCGGATACTCGGTGAGTACCTGGTCCGTTGTGTAGCCGCGCCCGAGTAGGTCCAGCACAAACTCAACGCTCATGCGGGTCCCCTTGATGACTGGTTTCCCGACCAGCACCGCGGGGTCAATCGAAATTCGTTCACGCCATTCCATATGCGGCTCCTTGAACATCATGCATCTTAGCAGTGCGGGCGACAGCTTGATCAGTATTATCAGACACCGAGTCGGCAACTTGGCCCTGGAGCGGGGAATTCTGCGGCCCAATTCAGGGTTTATCAGGCGGCCGATTCCTATTGCCCGTTTGCTCGCGGCGAAGTCGATCCGCGCGCCTACACTGTGGAGATGAAATCCATGCCGCCTGATCGTTGCGCTATCGGTTTCGGACCGGCTCGCCCGCTTCGCGCTCTGGTGCGGCTGAGCTGCTGCGCCGCGGTCGCGGCGTCTTGGACGTTCGCGGGCGACGCGGTTGTGCGGTTTCAAGCCGGCGATGTGACGCTGGCGAGCGAGTCGTCCGCTGTTGTCGCGACCAAGCTCGACGCCGCCCGCGAGACGTATGTCGTCCTGCGGCTGAAGGCGGATCTGGATGCGGCCGGTCGGCAGGCGCTGCATCGCGCCGGTGTGAAGCTGCTCGATTCGCTGGGCGAGGGTGTGCGGCTGGCGCGGGTCGAGGGCGACGTCGATCCGGCGGCGATTGGCGCGAATGATGCGATCGTGGCGATCGAACCGTTTCGGGCGGAGTGGAAGCTGGCTGCGGCATTCGCGCAGCCGGCTGCGCTGCCTGCGCCGGTGGTGACGGACTACATCCCCACCTATGTGCTCTTTCAGAACGATGTCGATCTCTTCGCCGTCGGCGAGCCGGCGCTTGCGGCCCGCGGCGGATTGATCGTCGATGTGATCGAGAGCCTGAACGGCTTCGTGGTTGAGTTGCCGCGCGATCAGATCGCCAAGCTGGCGGAAGAGCCTAGTGTGAAGTTCATTGAGCCGGCGCTGCCCGCGCTGGGTGAGAACAATGCTGAGATTCGCAGCCGCGTCGGGGCCGATGTGGCGCAGAGCCTGCCGATCGATCTGGATGGCAGCGGCGTGGGGCTGATGATTTATGACGGCGGCACCGTTCGCGCGACGCACAACGATTTTGGCGGGCGCGTGACGATTCGTGACGCCGCCGCCGCGAGAAATCATGCGACGCACGTGGCGGGCACGATCCTGGGCAGCGGCGCATCGAGCGCCGGGCTGCATGCGGGCATGGCCCCCGGCGCGACGCTGGAGTCTTATGCCTTCTCCACCGCGGGCGGAACGGGCGTTCCGCTCTACACCAATCCCGGCGATCTTGAGGCGAGCTACGCCAACGCGCTGACTTTCGGCGTTGCGATCGCCAACAACTCGGTCGGTTCGAACATCTCCGCCAACGGTCAGCCCTGCTCGTTTTTGGGTGATTATGGCGCGACACCGGCGCTGGTCGACGCGATTGTGCGCGGCTCGCTGGGTCGGTCGGTGTGCGTGGTGTTTTCGAATGGGAATGAGCGATCGGTGGGGCGCTGCGGCACGTCCTTTGCGACGATGGCCCCGCCGGCGACGTGCAAGAACGCGCTTTGCGTGGGCAGTGTGCAGGCGGACACCGACACGGTGTCGAGTTTCAGCAGCTTTGGCCCGACCGACGATGGACGGTTGAAGCCCGATTTCGTCGCGCCGGGTTGCCAGACGGGCGGCGACGGCGGCGTGACGTCGACTTCGTTCTTCGACGACACGAGCTACACGATGATGTGCGGCACGTCGATGTCGGCGCCGACGGTGTCGGGCCTTGCGGCGCTGCTGCTGCAGGCCTATCGCGAAGTGTTCCCCGGCGCGAGCGATCCGCGCAACTCGACCTACAAGGCGATCTTTGCGCACACGGCGTTCGATCTGGGCAATGTCGGGCCGGACTACCAGACGGGCTATGGTTCGGTGCGCGTGTTGCCCGCGATTGATGTGATCGAGCAGGAGCGATTCGTCGAAGAGGACATTGCGATCGGCGAGACGCGCAGCTATTCGATCCCGGTCGTCGCGGGTAGCGGGGCGCTGCGCGTGACGCTGGCGTGGGACGATCCGGCGGCGGCGCCGAACGTCGTGAACGCCCTCATCAACGATCTGAATCTGAAGCTGATCGACCCGAGCGGCGCCGAGACGCACTGGCCCTGGACCCTGGACCCGGCAAACCCGGGCGCGGCGGCGGTGCGGACGGGACCGGACACGCGCAACGTGATGGAACAGGTGGTCGTTGATTCGCCGGTTGCGGGCGGCTGGCGAGTGGAAGTTTCGAGCGCGGCGACGGCGGTGAGCGTTCAGCGATTCTCGCTGGTCGCGTCGGCGGACTTTTTGCCGGTCGGTGCGATCGGCGACATGAACTGCGACGGCTTCGTGACGGTTGCGGACATCGGCGGCTTTGTGAACGCGCTGATCGATCCGGCGGCCTACGCACTGCAAAATCCCGGGTGCGAGATTCGTCGCGGCGATGTGAATGAAGATGGGTTTGTGACGGTGGCGGATATCGGGGTGTTTGTGGGGTTGCTGACGCAGTAGGGCGGCGCGGCACCCGACCGATCGATAACATTTTCCGCGTTGCCGCTGTGGGGGCTGTCTATACTGATTCCGCGAGTTGAAGACCGGTTCGCCGCGTTCAACGGGGAGTGCGGCGCTTACGCGCGGTCCGACCGCAGCGTGCAGTGGAGGGCAGGGCGTGGGCATTTCTTGCGGATTGCGAGCTTCGGTCGGCGGGGCGCTGATGGCTTGGGTTGTGGCGGCTCACGCCGCTCAGCCGGCGCGGTATGACGGCGACCGGGTGGTGCGGGTCGAGGTCGCGGACGAAGCTCAGCTCGAAACCATTTTGAATTTGACCGACGACGTGTGGTCGCATGAGTTCGGCGCGCCGGGCGAGATCGAGGTGCGGCTGTCGCCGGCGCAATTTGCGGCGCTGGAAGGGTTGGGGTTGTCGTACGAGGTGATGATCGAGGATGTGCAGGCCGCGATCGATGAGCAACTGACTCCCGCCGGCCGCGGCACATTCGACCAGTTTCTGCGGCTGAGCCAGGTGCGCGACCACATGGCGGCGCTGGCTGCGGGTCGGCCTGATCTGGCGCAGCGCATCAACATTGGTCCGTCTTTGCAGAATCGGCCGCTGGAAGTGCTGCGCATCACCGGGCCGGGCGACAGCTCGCAGCGGCCGCTCGTCTGGTTGCAGGGCTGCCAGCACGCGCGTGAGTGGATCACGGTGATGGTCACGCTCTACCTCGCCGATCGGCTGGTCAACACATACGACAGCGACCCGGGGGTGCGTGCGTTGCTCGATCGCGCTGTTGTTTGCGTCATTCCGGTGGTCAACCCCGACGGCTACGAGTATTCGTGGAATGCCGCCCGGCTGCATCGCAAGAACATGCGCAACAACGGCAACGGCACGCTGGGGGTCGATCTGAATCGCAACTGGTCGGTGGCCTGGGGGCTGAGCAACGGATCGAGCGGTGATCCCGGCAGCGAGACCTATCGCGGCCCGGCGCCATTCTCCGAACCAGAGACCACGGCGGTGCGCAACTATCTCGCGACGCAATCGCGCGTCGCCGCGTTTCTCGACATCCATTCGTTTTCGCAGCTCATCCTCTGGCCCTGGGCACATCAGACCCGCCGCTCGCCGGACAACGAGCGACAGGCCGAAATCTGGTACGACGTGTGTCGCGAGATCGTCGACGAGCTGGGCGCTTACTACATCGCGAATCAGGGCAATCAGGGGCTTTACCCCGCCGCCGGCACCGCGGTCGACTGGGGCTACGGCACTTACAACGTGCCCGCGGCCACGTTTGAGCTGCGCGATCGCGGCGACTTCGGCTTTCTCGTCCCGCCGACACAGATCCAGCCCAATTGCGAGGAGATCTGGCCCGGAGTGCTGCGATTGCTGAGCGAGACGACACAGCCGCTGCGGTTGCGGCCGATGCCGGTGGCGCCGGCCTTCGCCGCGCCGAATTCGACACTCGAACTGACGGTTCGGATTCGCTCGGCGCGGGCCGGTCTTTCGGTCGGCTCTGTGCAACTCGCCTATCGCACCGATAACGGCCAGCCGGCGGTTGTTCCGATGTCGCCGGGTGGTTGCGTCGATTGCTGGACCGCGACGATTCCGAGCGGTCCTTGCGGCACGACGCTCGGCCTCTCCGTCAGCGCGACACGCTCGGATGGCGCGGTCGCGCACTGGCCCGATCGAGCGTTTCAGCCGGAATTGCAGGTTCCCGTGAGATCCGCCACGATTGTTTCGCTCGCCGATTTCAACACCAGCAATGGCGGCTTCGCGGTTAGCGGCGCCAACTCCGCCGGGCGCTGGGTGCGCGGCACGCCGCAAGCGACGTTCACCGCGACGGGTCAGGCGGAGCCCAGCGGCGGCTATCCGCTGGGCAGCGGGGGCGCGTGCTGGGTCACGGGCGTGTCGACCACGACCGATCCGGAGCAATCCGATATTGATGGTCCGCCCACCGAAATTGTCTCGACGCTTTACAACATCGCCGGATTGAGCGACCCGGTCGTGCAATTCCCCTACTGGCTCTATAGCGACGGCAACGAGGTGCTGGCGGCGGTGAGCTTCGGGACGCCGCCCAATCCCAAGCCGCTGCCTGCGTTGCCGGCGTTGGGCCGTTGGGCTGTGGCTCAGTTTCGCGTGCGCGACTGGGTGCCCACGGGTGACATTGCGCGCTTCGGCTTCTTTGTCTCGGGCTATCTGCCCGGCACGGTGACCGAGGCGGCGATCGACGACTTTGCGCTGCTCGATCTTTCGTGTCCGCCGTTGCCGGGCGATATGAACTGCGACGGCTTCGTCACGGTCTCCGACATCGGCGGGTTCGTGCTGGCGCTGACCGATCCGGCGCAATACGCCGTGGTGTATCCGTCGTGCGAACTTGCGCGCGGGGATGTGAATGGCGACGGGTTTGTGACGGTGGCGGATATCGGGGTGTTTGTGGGGTTGCTGACGATGCGGTGATGTTTTGACAGACCCGCGGCACGGGCGCGTGGCGGGCTAACCGCCGGGCGGTGTTTCGCCCTCGAAGGTCTGCCAGTCGATCGAGGCCTGCTGGTGCGCATCGAGCACCAATGACCAGGCCAATCTACGTCCCAACTTCGCGCCCGCGAGATCGGCGCCTGCGAAATCGCACTTGCGGAAGGTCGCATGCCGGAGGTCGGCGTTTCGCAGGTCGCAGTTCACGAATCGCACACCGTCGAAGATTGATCCGCGCAGATCGCTGGAGCGCAGGCAGGCCCGCGAGAAATCGACTTGCACAAAATCACACCAGCACAGATTGGACTCTGACAAGTCCGTGTTCTGAAATGAAGCATCGCGAACCAGCGAGCGCCCAAAGAACGTCCTGGGAAGCGTGAGATTCGACAGGTCGCCATCGACCTGCGTTCGAAAAAAACTCACGCCCGACGGATCGTCGTCGTCCGCTTGCGGCAGGTGATCCGGGATCGGAGGAATCGCCCCCGGCTCCAGCAAGCCGAGTCGCTGGAGTTCCGCGCAGGAATCGGCGTAGGAGCGGCGAGCGGCATCGAGATTCGGCATCCGCGTGATTCTCCGCGCAATCGAGCGGTCGTGGTTTTGTGCCGCCGGCAGCTGACTAGCGCCACGCCCGCAGCGTTCGCCGCAACTCCTCAAAGACGACTGTATCCAGCGGTCCCGGCAGGCGCAGAAGCGGCAAGAGCGAATCGGACGTGGTGTCGTTAACGCGGCCGCGGAGCGTGAGGATGCGGGCGGCGTAGCGCAGGACCATGTGTTCGGGCGTGTCGGCCTTGGCGGCGCTGGCGATCGCGCGGTGCAACAGCTCCATGTCTTCCTGCAGCCGCCGAAGGGCGAGCAAACGAGTGCTCAGCACGGGCGCGTTTGCGAGAGCGATCCCTGTCGCAGGAGCGGACGCGGGGCCATGCACGTTTGAGGTCGGCGGCGGATAGAAGTACGCCCCGGTCTGGGCTTTGTCCCAGGCGCCGGGCCCCGCGAGCGACTCCAGCACTACCGTGCCGCGGGCGCCGGCCAGTCGATCGGCCCAGGCCGCCGCCGCTTGCGTCGACCAGCCCAGCTCGGGTTGGCCTTCCAAGGAGTGCGTCCAAATCTCCGGCGCGAGATCGGGACGAGTCAGCAATGCTGCGCCGCCGGCGCGATACGCGTCGGAGAGGATGGCGGTTTCGATGTCGCCGGCAAGCAGATCGCGGGCGACCATCGGGTCGGCCAGGACGGCGGCGCGGGCGATGTTGCGGGCGACCGGCTGCGAAGCCTGCGCAGCGGTGCGCGAGGCGGGGCTCGATGTCGCCGCGCGCGGGGCGGCGGCGCGCAGCAGCAGCTCCAACCCGCGGGCATCGTCGACGATCTCGGGTTCGCTCAGGCGCAGCCAGGTGTTATTGCGTCCGCCGGGGAGATTGAGCGGCAGGATGTCGAAGCGCGTCTTGGCCCAGCCCTGCGCGGTGGCATGATCGGCGAAGGCCGCGACGCCGGCGGCGATGCGGCGGGAGTATTCGGCGCTGAAGGCTTCGCTGAGCGGCCAGCGCATGTAGTCGTCGGGCTGCGGGTTGGCGCGCGTGCCGCGGACATATTCGGTCCGCACCGGCTTGAAGTGATACTTTCGGCCATAGAGCCAGTCCTTGGGGGCGCGCTCGAATCGATAGTCGGCCGGCCAGCCTTCGCTGATCGGCAGCACGACGCGTTGCAGCGGCGCGCCGTCGCGCGGGAGGCCGCGAAAGGCCGAGCCATCGAGCCAGCGGGCGAAGCGACGATCCCACTCGACCCAATCGACGATGAGCGCGCCGTCGGGGCTCGCGGTGTCGCCGACCTTCGGCGCGAAGCCGGGCAGCGGGCGACCATCGTTGGCATAGGGAATCGGCACGAGGGTCAGGCGCTGCGCGTGAGCGGCACGATGGAGCTGATCGAGCAGCGCCCAGGCCGCGGAGCCCGACGGATCGGTCGCGCCGAACGCGGCGAAGGGGAACTGGCGCGTCTGAAGCGACACGAGATAGCTCAGCTCGTCGGGCAGGGTCGGCTCGACGACGTTGAGCAGCACGGGCATGTCGAGCATGGCCATGCCGTCACGCGTGACGATCAGGCGGCTTTTCCACTGGCCGATGGCGGCGCCGCGCGGGATGGCGAGATCGACCCAGATCGTCTGCACGACTTTGTTGCGGGCCGGCTGCGAAGTCGCGGAGCTGGTCGGCGCGGATGCGGGCGGGCCCACTTCGCCGGCGGGTCTGGAAGCCGGCGGCGAAGCCATCGCGGCGCCGAACTTCTGCATATCGCGCAGCGCGAGCAGTTCGCCATTCTCGATCCGCGTGAGCGGGTCGGGGCAATACTTTTCGCGGCCGAGCCGGCTGAGAATGTAGTTCTCGCGATAGAGGGTGGTCTGCACGGCGGGCGTTGCGCTGCCCGGCGAGCGCCATTCGCTCAGCAGGACGCGATATTCGCCCGGCGCGCCGGCCAGCACGACCTGAAACGCGGCCGATTCGTTGCGTCCGGCTTCGAGGTCGATCGGGCCGTTGATCGGGTCCCACCAGGTGGTTGCGACGGAGCGAATCCAGCGGCCGTCTTCGCTCAGGGCCGGAGCGGCGTCGAGCGTGAACGGGGCCTGCATCTCCTGCGGCAATTCGTAGCGGACGAGTTCGCGAATCGCCGGCGCGTCGGCCTGCATCGCGGGCGGCGCGGGCAGGGCGGTCCAGGCATACTTCGACCAGCCGCCGTCGGCGTCGTAGGCCCGAACGGCGACGAAGCGATGCTCCGGCGAGCGCGTCAGCGAAAGCAGCGCGCGGCGCGGACCCGGCGCGGGTGCGGGCATATCGAAGAGCGGCAACAGTACGCCGCGAGCGCTGTCCGTTGTCGGTTCTTCCTTGCAGAGCACCACCTGTTCGCCGATCGACGCATCGGCGTCATAAATCAGGAACTCGCGTCCGAGCGAATCGCGCTCGACGCGGAGCGACTTCGGCGGGGCGGTACTGGCGGCCTCGGGCCGAGCGAGTCGCGTCTCGATTCGCAGCTCCGGCGGAAAGGCGGACTCGCGTGCGTGGACCGAGGCGTAGGTTTCGGCGCGGTGGAAATCATCGCTGACGAGCAGGCCCGGCGCTTGCAGGCCGACCAGCATCGCGTTGATCCACTCCGGCGGAATCGGGAACTCAAACCAGTCGGTGCCGGGGTCGTAGCGCGGCAGGGCGGTCGTCCAGCGCGAACCGCCGAAGCCGAAGCTGACATCGCGAATGTCGCTGCCGCCGCGGGCCCAGGGACGCAGCAGTTCGCGCGTGGGTGAGTAGCCGGCATAGGCGAAGCAGGGGGCGTCGGCGGTGGGCGTGGGGCTGTCGGCGTCGCCCTCGATCCAGCGCTGCGGCGTGGCGAGCGTGCTGAGGCCGCAACGGATGAGGTGAAACTGCTCGCGATGCAGCCGGAGCGCGGCGCTGGTCACCACCTCGCCGCGCACGGCGGACAGGTCGAAGCGGAACAGGGCGTAGGTGTTGCGGGCCTGCAGTTGATGGGATCGCAGGGTGCCGGCGGAGGCGTTCTGGGCCTCGGCGGGGTTGGCGATGAGCAGGTTGTCGGCGACGATCGGAATGGTGCGCGGCTGAGCGAAGGCGGGCAGGGCGAAGCCGAGCGAGAACGCAGACCACAGCAGCGCGCGAGCGGCTGGGCTACTTCGGGTGATTGGTCGCACGCAGGAGTTCCTTCAGGGCGCGGTAATCGGTCTTGCCGGTGCCCAGCACGGGGATGGTTTCGACGCGCTCGACGCGAGTGATGTTATGGAGCGCCGACAAGGAGGCCTCGCGGATGAGCCGGTTGGCCGTGGCGCGGTCGATTTCGCGGGTGGCGAAGAGCACGATCTCCGGATGGTCCTCGCTCGGCGTCGACTCCACCGCCAGCACCGGCCCCTTGTCGTCGTCGCTCGCATACTGGGCGAGCAACACCGATTCGATCGCCGGCAGCGAGATCATTTCGCCGCCCAGTTTCACAAATCGCTTCAGGCGTCCGGCGAAGTAGTGGACGCCCTTGCGATCGCGGCGGACGAGGTCGCCGGTCTTGTACCAGGCGTGGCCGTCGTGCTGCACGAAGGGCGAGGGCGCGTCGCCCAGATAGCCTTCGAAGACGCTCGGCCCGCGCACCAGGAACATGCCCACTTCGTCATCGCCCAGGGTGCGGCCCGTGTCGACATCGATCAGCACGCCGGTCAATGACGGCAGCAGATGCCCGATGGAGCCCGGCACGGGGTCGGCCTCGCGATTGGCGCAGACCACGGGCGAGCACTCGGTGATGCCATAGCCTTCGAGCACTTTTGCGTTGGGACACTTGGCGCGGAGCAGTTCGTAGGTCTTGTCGGGGCATTTCTCGGCGCCGGTGACGGCCAGTCGCAGCGTGTCGAGTTGCCCGGCCTGGGCCGAACGCGCGATCCCGGCGAGAAAGGTCGGGGTGCCGGCCACGACGCTCGTCTTGTAGGCCTCGATCAGGCGGGCGATGACCCAGCCCTCGGTCGGGTTGGCGTGAAAGACGACGCGCAACCCAGTCACCAGCGGCAAGAGCGAAGTGACCGTCAGCCCAAATGAGTGGAAGGGCGGCAGGAAGCCCATCAGCGCATCGTCGCGCCGCAGTCGGACGAAGCTGGGTACGTCGCGCAGGTTAGCCAGCAGGTTGGCGTGCGAAAGCGGCACGGCCTTGGGCAGCGCCTCGGAGCCGCTGGTGAGCAGGATGGCGGCGTGCTTTTGCGGCTTTGCTCGGCGCAGCGCCGACCAATCGAAGCGCGCCTGCCACGCGGCGCTGAGCTTGGCCATCGTGCCCAGCTTTGCCCGCAAATCTTCGAGATAGACGAAGCGATCGCGGATCGCGCTCAGATCGACCCCTTGCTGCTCGATGCGCTGCACCAGCGGCTTGACGGTGAGCACATGCTTGGAGCCGGTCAGGTCGAGGGCGTGGGCCATGTTGCGGGCGCCGGTCGTCCAGTTCAGCAGGACGGGCGTCTTTTCGGCGAAGAGCATGGCGAGATACGTGATTGCCGATCCGGCCGACGCGGGCAGCATCAGGCCGACGCGCTCGCCCGCCAGTGACTGAATGAGCGGGCGCAGCGCGCAGATGCCGGTGATGATGTCGCGGTAGGTCTTTACTCCCGCCAGTTGATCGGCGACCACCGCGTTGCCGGGCGCGATTGCGGCTTGTCGGAGGAATACCTCGGTGAGCGTTTCGCCGGGCGGCACGGTTACTTCGGCGTTGCCGTCGCCGCGCTGGAGCGCTCGAAACCAGATCGGCGGCACCTTGACGATGTCGACCGGCCGCGCGTCGCTGGCTTCGCCGCGAGCGGCCAGGACGGCGTCGCCGACGGTCTGGAGCGTGGCGACGTCGGCGGTGTGAAAGCCGAACTCTTCGCCGAGCCAGACCAGCAGTTCGGCCCGCGCCAGGCTGTCGAGGTTCAGGTCCTGGGCCAGGCGCGACTTGAATTGCAGCTCCGCCGGCGCGACGCCGGCTTGTTTGGCGATGAACTCGATGACCAGTTTGCGCGTGGCCTCGGGCACTTCGCTCGGGTCGCCCGCGGCGCGGGCCAGGGTCGGCTCCGGCAGTTGCCGCACGCCGCCGCTCTCCCAGATGGTGTGCGGCACATAGGTATTCGGCGGTGCGTCCTCGTTGTAGTAGCGTTCGATGAAGCGGTTGAGGGCGTTGCGATCGCCATTGCGCGGCAGATCGGCCGGCTCGTTCAGTTCGATGGTGACCACGCGGCGCGGCGAGAAGAAGATGAAGTTCTTGAGCAGCGTGGGGATGTGGCCCAGTGCGTTGCGGAGCAGGTTGGGCGCTTTGCCGGTCGCAAAGGAGAAGCTGCTCCCCCAAAGGCCGCGGGTTCGCACCAGCACGACGCGGGTCTCCGGTGCTTTCTGCAAGAGCCGCTGCACGGCGCTGTTGCCGCGCAAATCTTCGAGCGCCGAGCGATAGAGGTGGCCCGACGGATAGAGCAGCACGTTTTTTCCGCTGCGCAGGTCTTCGGCGCAGGCCTCGACCACCGCCTGCACCTGGTCGCGTGCTCCGGCGCCGCGATTCTGGAGGCTCTCGATTCGCCGCACGCCGACCTGATCGGCGAACCAGCCCACCACCGGGTGCTGCATCTGATCGGCGTCGGCCAGCGGTCGCGGATGGAAGGCGTGGTTGAGATAGGTCGTGACGATCAAGGGGTCGATGATCGCCGGGTGATTGGGCAGAAACAGGATCCCGCCGCGGCCGCGCTGCGCGACTTCGGCGACGCCGCTGACGCGCACGCGATAGCGCAGCCAGAGCAGGGTTTTCATGACGAGGCGGATGAGAACGATCATAGGGGGAGAACGATACAGCGGCGGGGCGGAGCCGCGCAGGGGCGGTGGGTCGGGCCGGCGGCGGACGCTCCCGCGTCGCGATCAGCTCCAGACCGAGATCATTCGAAGCGGGCGCATTTCGATCGAACCGCGACACCAAAACTATCGATCGAGTGCCGCTCCGCCGCCCGATGGTTACGCCGCCGCCGCTTCCCCTCCCCGCCCTCCCAACATTACGATGACGATCGGCGTATCATCCTTCCGGAAATTGAGTCCCCCGCGGCCCCGCCGAGCTTCGCCGTGGGGCAGGAGTCGACCCGTGCCGTCTGACATGCCGCCGGTAGATCAGCTTCGCGGTCGCCCCATCGGGCGCATCCTGATCAAGATGGGCAAGGTCACCCGACAGCAGGTGTCCGAGGCCCTCGAACTCCAGAAAAAGAAGCGCGGCCCGCTCGGTCAGCTCCTGATCGAACTGGGCTACGTCGAAGAAGGCGACGTCAATAACGCCCTCGCGGCCCAGCAGGGCATGGAGACCATCAGCCTCGGGAATGTCGACATCCCCAAGAACGTGATCGACCTCATTCCCAACCAGATGGCCCATGCCTACCGCATCATTCCCACCGAATACGACCGCGAAACCAACACCATCGGCATCGCTCTCGACACGCCTGACAACTTCATGGCGACCGACAATCTCAAGACGCTCATGGGATTCCGCGTGGTGTCGCGGATTACCACGGCGGCGGAGATGACCGACGCGCTGCAGCGCTATTACCCCGATGAAAAGGCCGAGAGCCTGACCGACATCATCGGCTCGCTCGGCGACGACGGGGCCCTCGCCAAGCTCAAGGGCCGCGGCGAAAGCATCGACCTCGACGAGCTGAAGGCTGCGGCCGAGAGCAACGCCGTCAAGCGTCTCGTGAACCTGGTGTTGCTGCAGGCCATTCGCGACAAAGCCTCGGACATTCACTTCGAGCCGTTCGAAGAAGAATTCAAGATGCGCTACCGCATCGACGGCGTGCTGTTCGATATGGTGCCGCCGCCCAAACACGTTGCGATGGCGGTCGCCTCGCGCGTGAAGGTCATGGCCGGCCTTGATATCGCCGAGCGCCGCATGCCGCAGGACGGGCGCATCGAGCTGGTGGTCGAAGGCCGCCCGGTCGACTTGCGCGTGGCCGTTCTGCCGACGATGTTTGGCGAGAGCTGCGTGCTGCGCGTGCTCGACCGCAAGCAGGTGAACCTCGATCTCGAGCTGATCGGGCTGCGCGAAGACGACCTTTCGATCGTTCGCCAGCTCATCAACAAGCCGCACGGCATCATCGTGGTTACCGGACCTACGGGATCGGGAAAGACGACCACGCTCTATTCCGGCCTGCGCGAGCTGAACACGCCCGACACCAAGGTGCTGACCGCTGAAGACCCGGTCGAGTATGACATTGACGGGATGGTGCAGTGCCAGGTGAAGGCAGATATCGGACTTACCTTCGCCCGTCTGCTGCGCAGCTTTCTGCGACAAGACCCCGACGTCATCCTGGTGGGCGAAACGCGCGACCCGGAGACGGCGCAAATCGCGGTCCAGGCGTCACTTACGGGCCACTTGGTGCTGACCACTCTGCACACAAACGACGCCCCCAGCTCGATCGCGCGATTGCTCGATCTTGGGCTGGAGCCCTTTTTGCTCACCGCGACGCTCGAAGCCGTTGTGGCCCAGCGACTGGTGCGAAAAATCTGCTCCAACTGCAAAGAGGAATATGTCCCGACCGAGCGGCAGTTGTTGCAACTGGCGCTGACGCCGGACGACATTCAGGGTCGCACGCTCTTCTTCGGGAAGGGCTGCGATTATTGCAACGGCACCGGCTATAAGGGTCGCCTGGCGATTTTCGAGATCATGGTGCTGAGCGATGAGTCGCGCGAGATGATCATGAAAAGCGCGTCGACTGCGGTTTTGCGGGCCGAATCGCGTAAGCGGGGGATGAGAACCTTGCGCGAGTCGGGGCTGCTGGCGATCTTCGACGGCATTACCACGATCGACGAGGTGGTCCGCGAGACGCTGGGCGAAGACGCCGCCTGATCCGGGCCTGGCCACCTAACGGCGGTAGCGGCGTTCGGGTCACTTGGGAATGGCGGATACTGTCGTCTAGGCGGGCGCTGCGGGCCGATTCCGCGGCCGTGGGCCGGGTCTGGCTTGCGTCGTCGCTACGATGAACACGAAGTTCCGACGGCCGGTGCGTCTTCGCGCCCGGCTCGCGGTTGTGCTGGAGAACGGCTGAAATGGCAACGTTTCTGTACGAAGCGCTGAATGCGTCGGGTCAGGAAATCAAGGACGAGGTCGACGCGCCGAATAAGGAAGAGGCCGTCGCCAAGGTCCGCGGCCTGGGATACTTCCCGACCAAGATCGTCGAGAAGACCGACAAGAAGAAGACCGCTCTCAAGAAGGTCGCGGCCGGCACCAAACGCAAAGCGGCCGGCACCGGCTTCGGCTTCGGCGTCTCGATCAAAAAGCTGACCACCTTCACGCGTCAGCTTTCCACCCTGCAGGACGCCGGCCTGCCGATTCTTCGCAGCATTCGCATTCTCGAACAACAGCAAAAGCCGGGCATGTTGCGGCGCTGCCTGAAGGAAATTCAGGAAGACGTCGAAGGCGGCGCCACGCTCAGCGAGTCGATGGCGCGCCACCCCAAGGCGTTTGACCGTCTCTACACCAACATGGTGGCCGCCGGCGAGGCGGGCGGCGTACTCGACGTCATCTTGCAGCGTCTGGCCGAGTTCATGGAAAAGAGCCAGAAGCTCAAGCGCAAGATTCAGGGCGCGATGATCTATCCGGCGGTGGTCATTACGATCGCCGCCGCCATCGTCACCTTCATCATGGTGATGGTCGTGCCGCAGTTCCGAAAGATCTTCCAGGACTTCGGCACCAAGCTGCCGGGCGTTACCGAGTTGCTGATCGGCATCTCGAACTGGTTCGTGAACGGCACGCCGCCGGGCTGGGTCTGGATCATTCTCTCGCCGATCATTCTCATCGGTCTCTGGAAACTGATCCGCTCTTCGTTGGCGGGGCGGTTCTTCGTCGACAGCACGCTGATGTTCATCCCCATCGTCGGCCAGCTCACGATCAAGTCGAGCGTGGCCCGCTGGTGCCGCACGCTGGGAACGCTGATTACCGCCGGCGTGCCGATCCTCGAGGCAATCAACATTACGCGCGATACGACTCCGAACGAGGTCTATCGTAAGATGCTGGCGAAGGTGCACGACGCCGTCCGCGAAGGCGACACGTTCGCCAACCCGCTGCGGGCGTCGAAGACCACCGACGCGATCGTCGTGAACATGGTCGACGTCGGCGAGGAAACGGGCGAATTGGACAAGATGTTGATCAAGGTCGCCGACAACTACGACGACGAGGTCGACGTGCTGGTCGCGGCCCTGGTGAGCATGCTTGAGCCGTTGATGGTCGTCGTGCTCGGTCTGATCGTCGGCTTCATCGTCATCGCGCTCTTCATGCCGCTGGTCAACCTGATCCAGTCGCTGCAGAGCTAAGCGGACGGCGAACGGCCGATCGTTGGTGCTGGGAAATCTTCGGCGGACGCGCGCGAGGCGCTCCGCCGTTTGCGTGAGGTGCAGGTGATGAAGAAATCGCAGGTCGCCGCCCGCCGGTCGGCGTTCACAATCATTGAGCTTCTGGTGGTGATCGCGATCATCGCGCTGCTGGTCGGGATCGCGCTGCCGAGCCTGAGCCTGGCGCGAGACGCGGCCAAGAACACCAAGACCAAGGCGATTTTGAAATCGCTCGAAGAAGGGGCGGAGGGTTTCAACAACGACTTCAAGCGCTATCCGCGCTCCAACAACGGCACCACCGGCAACCCCTTCGGTCGCCGCGGCGGGTCGTTCCTCTCCGGTGCGCAGTGGCTCACGCTGCAACTCTCAGGCCCGGATCTGCAGGGCTATGTCGACCCGACGTCGCGCGGCGCCGACCAGGGCGGCAACGGCATCAACGAATCTGACTGGAACGCGTGGTACTCGCTCAACACCGAGGGCACCTATCGTTCCCTGCGCAAGGGGCCCTATGTTCAGGCTGACTCAAAATTCGCTCAGAGCCCGGAGCAGCTGGTTCAGAACGGCGTGAACCGCATCGTGCTCTCCAGCAGCTTCGACGCCGCCGGCGGCCCCGATTGGACCAACAAGACGCTCCCCGTCTACGTCGATCCCTGGGATCAGCCGATCTTGTACTACGCCGCCAACATCGGCTCCGATCGGCCGTTTGCGCAGGGCGTCGTGGGGCAGGGCGAAGGCTCGGGCAACCCCAATCTCAGCAACGGCATCTATGACCAGTCGGACAACAAGATGTGGACCGGCGGCATCGGCGGCAACGGGGTGTACACGGCGGCCGACGAAGGCTGCAATCTGCGCGGCGGCGCCGCGAAGCGCCATCCGTACTACACGCTCGGCTGGCAGCCGGCGTTGAACGGTGCGCCCGAGCCGGAGTCGTTCGCGGGACAGCTTTATGACCCGAAGATTTTCGAGCAGACGCGTCAAGGACAGCGCGGCCGCGTCATTCCCTACAACAAGGACCGCTTCATCCTCGTCTCCGCCGGCAAGGACGGACGGTGGGGGACGAACGATGATGTCAAGAATTTCGCCAACTAGGCCGTCGGCTTCTTATTTCGCAAGGAATTCCTCCATGCTTCCACAGTCGGTCCATCGCCGTGCGGCTTTCACGCTGGTCGAATTGCTGGTCGTGATCGCCGTCATTGCACTGCTGATCGGCATTCTGGTGCCGACCATCTCGACCGTGCGCATCAAGGCCCGCGAGACCGCCACCCGCGCCACGCTCGCTTCGCTCGACACCGGCATCCAGACCTTCCGCGGCGATAGCAAGTTCGGCGGTGAATTGCCGCCTTCTGCCAGCGATTTCATTCGCAACAGCGCCGACGGCGACGTCAGCGTGGTCGCCAATCCCTACTCGGTGGCCGGCATGCCGGGCAGCTACATCGAACCGGTCAACGGCGCGTCGTTTTTGTACTTCGCGCTCGCCGGGGCCGACTCGCTCGGCACCGCCGGCTTCAAGGTGCTGCGCTCGACTTCGAATGGCAACGTCAACCAGACCTGGGCCGACGACCAGGGCGACCGCGTCATCAACGCCAGCACGCCTCAGGCCAACGGCGGCTATGCCCTGAACCCGAACACGCGCGAGCCGTATTGGCCGCGGGCCAACCTGTACGTCGACCTCGCCCGCATCGGCCGTTCGCAGTTCAACACCGCCACCCGCAGCTTCGAGATTCCGGCTGAGCTTGAGATCGCCGGTCCGACCCGCGCGGGCCAGAACGGCGAAGGCGCTCCGCAGCGCCAGGCGCCGATGTTCCTCGACTCGTTCGGCTATCCGATCCTCTACTGGCGTGCGGACACGTCGGGCGTCGCCTGTGCCGACAAGTCGCGCGGCCCCAATTGGCACGACAACGCCGGCGCTCCGCGCGGGCCGACGGCCCCCACCCGCGGCATTTACCACTGGTCTGACAACGCTGCCCTGATCGGCGGCGCCGCGGCCGCCACCCGTCGAAACGTCCTGCAGCTCAGCCGCTCGGGCAAGCCCCACAAGATCAACTGGCGCGGTCCCGGCGGCGTGCTGGAGTTCTGGGATTACATCGTCGACCCCAAGATCACGGCCAAGGCTCAACCGTTCAACCCCGACTCCTACCTGCTCGTCAGCCCCGGCGTTGACGGCCTCTATGGCACCGCCGACGACATCGCCAACTTTGAGCACGGCGGGCGATAAATCAGCCCGCGCGGACAGGTGGCGAGACGGCAGAATGATGGTGGCGCTGGGCTCCGCCGTGGTTGCGTCGGCGATCGTCGCGCAGCCGCCGGCCGCCCACGAGAGAGTGTTGAGGTACGAGTGCACAGTTTCGAGCCGAAATTCAGTCGCCACGCTGCTCGCGGCTTCACGCTGGTCGAGTTGCTGGTCGTCATCGGCGTCATCGGCCTGCTGCTGACGCTGCTTTCCTTCGGCTCGGGCGCGGTCATCGAGAGCGTGCGCCGCACCAGCACCGAAGCGACGATGCGAAACGTCTCGCTGGCGATCGACGCCTTCGCCGCCACCAACCCGCTGCGCTCGTTTTACGACAACCCGACCCGTGCCAGCGGGCCTTATCGCAGCTTCGGCAATCTTCCGCCCTATCAGCTCTCCACCGCCGCCGCCGCGACGTTTCCGCCTGCCAACGTCACCGACGCGCTCGAACTTCGCATTCCGCCCGGCGCCGTCACGACTCCGCGACAGGCATACATTCGCCCCGGCAGCGCCAATGGCACGCTCGCACAGCGCCTGACGCGCGACCTCTCCGGCGGCGCGGTCACGGCCGAGGGCGCGCCCGACGGCAATGCCAATTGGGTGGCGCTCAGCCCGCCCACTGCCGGCCCGCGGGTCGACTACAACGACGACATTCGCTCGCTTTACGCCTATCTCGCCGCCTACGAACCGGCCGGCGTTGCGCAGATTCCTCAAGAATCGCTCAAACCGCTGCCCTCGCTCGACACCAACCCGCCCGCCAATCTCCGCGATGCCAACGGGCGGCGGATCGAGGCCATTCGCAGGCCCGGCAGCAGCCCCGGCGTCGACCCCAGCCCGACGTTCAACGCGGCGGGTCAGAACCCGAGCTGGATCAACGTTCTCGGCATCCACGACGCGTGGGGCGTTCCGCTTGATTACGTCATGTACGTCAAGCTCGAACCGCGCTACTTCGTCGAGGCCGGGCCGATCGCCATCTGGCAGGTCACCGACCGCCAGTACGCCCTTCGTTCCCACGGCATCAGCCGTGAGGTTTACGACGGGCGTATTCGCAATCCGCAGACCGCGGTCTGGGACGATCGCAAATCGATTTACAGCTCGCCGCTGCCGCAGCCCTATGCGCAGGTCGGGCCCAACGGCCAGTTCCTGGGCAACCCGGTCAACGAAACCGGCGGCGGCTGGGTGCGCGTCGTCGGGCAAAACGAGCCCCCCGGCTCCTACGGCTACGTGCCGCAAGGCCCCTGAGCGGCCTTCGGTTCGCGTGGCATTGCAAATCGGCTGAAATGTCCGCGATTTGGCGGACGACACTGGCTGAAATTGGTCTGAATTACCGCCGCCGGTTGCGGCGTCGCCATCGGCGGTCCGGATGGCTCGCGCCCCGGCAGACAGATAGCGGCCTGGTACACTGAAGTTCGAGCGAAGATCCCGTTGCGTTTCGGAGAAACGCGTGTCGATGGTTCGAGGAAAACTAAATTATCGGCCCCACGGCCCGCGCGCGGCGTTTACGATCGTCGAGTTGCTGGTCGTCATCGGCATCATCGCGATCATTCTCACCGTCGCGATTCCGGGGCTCTCGGGCATTCTCGCTCAGGTCCGCGCCGACGCCGCCACCAAAAACGTCAGCAGCATGGTCAACCGCGCCTACTACACGGCGGCGGCCGATAGCAACCTGACCGCGATCCGCATCTTCCCGGGCAAATGGGATTATTCGCCGACCGCCGAGCCCAATCAGGCGGCGAATCGTCAGCACATGGCTCTGTACAGTTTTCGCAGTGAGTATCGCAATCCGGTCACCGGCACGCTGGTGGCGCCGCAGAATCCGCTCGGGCAATTCGTCGAGTTCTTCGCTCGGCTGCCGGGGTCCGATTCGGTCATTCTGCCGGCGGATGCCTGGTCGGTTCCGGTGGAATCGCTCACGAGCGGCGTGGAAGGCCAGCGGCTTTTGACGGGCCGGCTCGAGACGTTTGGTCTCAACCCGGTCGATGAGCCGAATTTCATGGACTCTGAAGATTTTCTGCTGGTTTTTGATCCGCAGAATGGTCTGCGCACGGATAGTGGATGGCGGATGAACGTCCCCACGCGCTACATCGTCAAAGCCTATGACCCCAACGCCGCCTCGGGCGGGCCGGCGGAGCGCATCGGTTCGTTCAACCGCGGCGATGAGAGCGACCGTCTGACGCGGGTCGGCTTCGGCGGGTTGTCCTTCTACCGCCGCGACGCTTATCGCGCCCTCGACCGCAGCCCCACGCAACCGGCGACGGCGGCGGCGCGGCAGACCTGGCTGCTCCGCAATTCGCGGTCTTTTTATGTTTCGCGGCTCGGTGGCGGTTTGGTGGAAGCCGCCTCCAACTAGTATTCTGCGAGATACTGTCTCGCCGATCGGCTCGAATCAATGTCTGCAGCGCTGGATGGATACATCATGAATACGGGTGGTGGAAAAAACAGGGCAGGCTTCAGCCTGGCCGAGATGATGATCGCTCTGGTCGTCCTCGGTTTCGGATTGTTGGTCATTGGCGCGGCGTTGCCGGTCGGGCTGAATTACAGCCGACAGTCGGTGGACCTCGTCGCCGGAGATCAAGCCGCCGAATTTGCCGTCGACGCAATCGCCGAGCGGATTCGCATGAAGCGGTTCGACAACCCGGCGCCGGGCGGACCGCGTTTCGACGACGTGTTTCGCCCGCGAAACGCAGTGTTGACGGGTTCAGTGCTTAGCCTTACCGAGCCGCTCCCCAATTGGGAGCCGCGGATCAAGGTGCGGCCTTTCCTGACGATGGTGGTGAATCCGCGTGCCGCCGCCGCCAACCTCAGCTTGAACGCGATCAGCACCAATCCGCAACTGGGCGCCTTTCCGCTCGAAGGCACCATTGAAGGTCGCATTGCAAACTGGCTGGGCGTGATTCCGCCTGCCCTCTCGGCGACGATCCCCGGCCTTTCATTCCGCGAGTATGACCTCGGTCGCGTCCTCCCGGTGCTGCCGGTCTGCAGCATGGTCTATCCGCCGATCGAAGTCAGCGATTTCGACGGCGCCGGTAACGCCGCGCAGTACCGCCCCGACGACTTCAATCCCGGGAACTATCACAACGAAAACTCGTTCACCTTTGTCGAGGCCGGCTCGAACACCAAGGTCAACACCTACCTCGACGGCGAATTGAAGAAAATGACCAGCCGCCGGGTGGTCTTCGCCGCGTTCTATCGCCGCGTCGGCTACGACAGCCCCGGCCCCGACGGCTATCGCGAGCATGGCGGCCCGGCTCTCGTGGGCACTGATCTGACCGCGGACAATCGCCCCTCCGACGCGAGCACCTACGAGATCATCGTGATCGCGATGCGGAAGCCCAGCGATGCGCATCGCTTTGCGCTTTACAACTTTGTCAGCGGGAATGACATCGCTCCTCAGTACATCAGTCCCGGACAGACCCGACTCTTCGAGAGCCTCACGCCCGTGCCCGTGTTGGCCGAGTTCCTCGCGATTCCGAACGTCGCTTCGTACGAGCCCGGGCCTCCGAGTCCGCCAATCGTGCCCGGCAATCTCCCCACGGTTCGCTATGTCATGAACTCTCCCGCCAACGACCGCCCCGTTCACATCACCTCTGTCGTGCCGACGACGCTGACCTTCTCAGCCACCGTTCGCGTGGGAGATATTCTTCCGCCCGGCTCTGTGTTTATTCCCGCGGTGAACGACGATGCATCGAGTCTGCTCGAGACCTATGCGCGGTATGGCGCATCTCCGCCCGATGCCTCGGGTCGTGCCGTCAATCGCGTCGCCGGCTTTGTGCCGCACGTGCCCGATGCGCTGCCGATCTTTGAAGTACTCGAGCGCCGCGCCGTGACCAACGCCGCCGGTGCGACGATCGGCTATGAGATCATTGTCAAGAACGACGGCTTCTACCCATGGATCGCTTCGAATCTGGCGGGTGTTGGGGCGGGTTCATGGCCCGTCTGGATCATCCCGCAGCCCTTTACCGAAACCCGTCGCGACCCGGCCTTCGGCAACGCCACGTTGCCGGTCTACGAAAATCGCTCGCACATTCTTTCCGTCAGCCGTCGCATCGTCACTCTGCCGGAGGTGGACTAAATGAACGGCCTGATCGCCTGGCTGACGGGGCGATTGCGAAGGAAGAACCGAGCCGTCGCACGGCCTCGTCGGCGCGGCTTCACGATCGTCGAACTGCTGGTTTCGATCGCGGTGCTCTCGCTCGCGCTGAGCACGGTCGCGCTGGTCTTCAAGGTCACCACCGACACCACCACCCAGGCCGCGGCCTTCGCCGAGGCCAACGGCTGGCTGCGACAGTTTTCGCAACAGCTCAAGCAAGACCTCGCCGGCATCAATCCGGCCGAGAGCATCCTCGTCATCCGCGGCCGCACCTTTGCCGCCGCCCTCAATGCTGATGGGCAGGTGCGAAACTCGGAGCGGTTCTACCGCGTACAGACCGGCAATCCGAATCTGGTCACCGATACCAGCTTCAACCCCGAAACAACGCCGGTGCTCAACCCCGGCAACATCACGCATGCCCAATACAGCGACCCGCGGGCCGACCTGCTGATGTTCATCACGAACCGCGCGGTGGCCTCGACGGCGCCGCCCGGCGGAACGGGCATCGGCCTCTCGCCCACCACCAACGAGCTCGCCGCCCTTCGCGGCGGCGGCACCTTCGCCCCCGTGCTGGTCACCTATGGCCACGCAGCGGTCGCCCGGCCCATCGATCAGGGCGGCGGCAACTGGACGGTCGAAAACAGCACGAGCTGGCGACACATCTCCCAGCGCCGCCATCAGGGAAGCGGCCCGTTCATCAGCGCCTTGCCGCTGCAAGAGTGGCGGCTCGCCCGGCGACAGACGATCTTGCTGAATAACACCGCCGCTCCGGATTTCGCCCCCTTCGGCATTCCGAATTCCTGGACTCGCGATTCCGGCACCACCGGCCCCGCCCTCGCTCTCAATCTCAGCGGTACCGGGCCGACCGGATGGGCCATTGCCGGCGACGCGATCATGTTCGACCTGGCCGCGTTTCTGAACACCTACGGCCCCGACACCGCCACTGTGAACCCCTACCTCGGGCCGGATAACAATCTCTTTGCGACCGCCGCGGCCGACGACGGCTGGCGCTCGCTGCTCTATGCCAATCCCGGCGCGACCGACCAGTCCAATCCGCCGCTGTACATCGCCGCCATCGTGCCGAATCCGCCGCCCGCGCTGCGCACCAACACGGCGTTGCAAGCGTTGCCGGCCTGTGCGTGGTTCCAGGTCGAGGTGTTGATGCCGGAAGACCCGCGCAACAGTCCGCAATACTTCGACCCGACGCCGGGCGACCCGACCGACGGTCCCAACCGCTTCGATCCGCCGCGCTGGGCATCGGTGGGGCCTCCGCCGCCGGGCCGTCCGGGCGACGTCGGCAGCACGTACGTCTTCGTTCCCGACAGCTCAGCCGCACGCCGCGAATTGGCCAAGCGATCACCGCGGCCGCCGAACCCCGGCGGTGCCGAACGGGCGTGGCCGGAGTTTGGCCGTTTTCCGAATCCGAACCCGCCGCCGGTCGGCTGGGGCGGGTCCGCCGACGACTGGCACTTCAACAATCCGGTCGGGGCAGGTTGGCCCGAACAGCGCCGCCTGCGCACCTGGCCCTACGGCATCCGAATCACCGTTCGCGTTTTCGACCCGCGCGGCCGCCTGTCGGAGCCGCTGGTCCGTTCGATCGTGCACCGGTTCGAATAAGCCCGGCGTCGCTCGGAGGGCGCCATCGACAATTGGGGAGTGCGGCGATTCTGCCCGCGCTCCCCTTGTGTGTCTCTTCTGTCCCTGGCGGGTCGGTTTGTCGCCCGCCCGCGTGACCCGACCCGAAAAACGTCGCTTTCGCCGATCTCGCCGACCCTTGACTGGTCATTCATAATGCAAATGGCGTTCCGGGCCGTTTGTCGATTTTGGATGAGCCTTGCCCCGACCCGGACGCCGGAAGGACATCACTGGGATGCGCACGCTGCCGAAACACCCAACCTCTCGCCGCCCGATCGCGACCGCGCCACAAGCGGCCGCGCTCCAGACGCCGCGGAAGCGCCGCGCGACCGTCCTGCTGATGGTCGTCGGCCTGCTGTCGATGCTCTTCCTGATCGTCTCGGCCTATATCACGCTGGCGCGCTTTGAGCGCCTGACCGCCACCAACATCCGCAAGCAGGACCAGTTGCAGCGCATCCTCGACAGCGTGGTCAATCTGGTCGGCGGTTCGCTGCGCGATCAACTGAGCGACCCGAGTGGCCGTGTGCTCTCCGCGGGGCGGACCATTACGCGCGTCGGCGCGGTGTTGCAGCCCGGTGAGGTCGATCCAAACTTTTCGCCCGTCGATATTCCGGGCGTTGGCGGCTCGCGCATGCAGGGCGCCCCGGAGATCGTCCGCACCGTTCGTGAATACACGCCGACCGGCGTCTCGGGGCAGTTCTCCATCCTCGGTCCCGGCACCTACAACTGGAACATCAACGGCGTTCAACTGGCCGATTTCATGTGGCCCGGCGTCTCGCAGACCAACCCCACCAACGACGCCGCCTCCAACCCCAACTGGGCCCTCAACGCCACCGCCCCGCGCCCGGTCGCACAGGCGACGGCCCGCAACATCCCCTTCGTCCGCTACCCCGGCACGATCGGCGGCGTCACGCCCTTTACGCCGTGGCTCCCGCCCGTTTTCGGCAGCACCAACCCGCTGCCCGCGCCGGGATTGATCATCAGCCGCAACGACAACGTCGTGAACACCACCGACATCATCGACGCGGCCCTTCAGCCCTACATGGATGCGGATGGCGACGGCGTGCCCGACAGCTATCTGCCGGCTCAGGCGCTCACGCTCGAGCTGGTCAACGCTCAGGCCGAGACGCCGGTCCGCGCTCCCGATTCGATCGAGTTCGGTCAGTATCACACGAATCTGCTGACCGCCGCCAACGGCCCGGCCAACCCGACCGCGTACATCAACAACACGATTTTCGCGCGTAATCGCCAGATCTTCGACCGCTTCGAGCGCGAGGCCCGCTATTCCGTCGCGACCCGCGTCGTCAACCACGGCGGCATGGTCCTGCTCGAACCGAATTCGGTCTTCAGCCGCATGATGTTCGACTGGATCGAAGACCCCGTCGACGCCAACACCCAGACGCTCAACGGCACCACTCCCGGCCTGCGGGCCCAGCTCTCCGGGGTCACCGGCGACGCAGCGGGTGTCGAGCCGATCATCCGCCGTCGCGGCGGTCTGCCCTCGGCCCGCAACGCCGCCCGCAACGCGCCGGTGGTCGGCGCCCCGATCCCCAGCTCGCTGACGCTGTGGGAAAACACCTTCCCGCGCACGATGCGCGGCCCCAACGATCTGCAGTGGTCCCGCTTCGACATCAGCGACGCCACGCAATTTGCGCAGTGGCAGCTCTCCTACTTCCTGCAGCCCGCGGTGTGGAACATCAGCGGCGCGCTAGGCGACAACACCCTCAACGCCCCGGCCGTCCGCAACGCGCGCGACCTCTACAACGAGCGTCGCCTGGTGACGACGGTGAACAACAGCGACGAGCTGGCCCGCGTGCAGTCGACGCCGGAAGTCGTCGGTACCAGTTCAATCCGGCAGCGTGAGTCGGCGGGCTCGGTCGTCGGCCTCTTTCCGGGCGAGCCGAAGTTCTTCCTTGGCGAAATCGAGCAGGTCTTCGACGGCGCCGGCAACTACATTTACCAGGACCCGACGCGCTTTATCGACGGCCAGCGGCTAGCTCGGCGTCTCGCGAACTACTACTACGACATGCTCGGCGGTCATGTGTGGCCTGGTGCTTCTGTCCCCCCGGGGACGAATTCCACCACCGGCGGCTCGCCCAATGCGGACGTTGCGATTGTCTCGCGCCTCCATCAGGCCTGGATGCTCGCCGTCAACACGATCGCCTTCGCCGCCCCGCACCGTACCTCCGATGGCATGGTCGACACGGTGTTTGCGTCCACCGGCTCAGGCGAAACTTTCATCGGATACGGACCGCAGCCGTTCATTACCGACGTGATTCTGCACGTAACCCCGTCGGCCAGCGATCCCACGGTCGGCGAGCCTTCTGTCGCGCTGCAGTTGTGGAATCCCAACGATCCGTTCACCGGATCGATTACCACTCCATTGACGACCACGGCCCTCGCCGATTCGCACGCGCTGCGCCTCAGCGAATACGCCATCAGCTTCGGCGGTAACTCCGACCCGCTCAATGCCGCCGCGTTCATCCGCCTGTATCAGCCCGGCGACGCAGTCGACCGCTTGGCGGGACGCCAGTTCCTCACCGTGGGCTTCGGCTCCGTGAGCAATGGCGAGTTCGCGGTCGGTACCGGCTTCGGAGGCGCGCCGCCGGCGAATCTCATTCTTCGCAGCAGCGTCACCATTCCGACTGCCGTTTCAACGCCGGCTGGCGCAACGGTTGATCGGCTCCTCGTTCGTCTGTGGCGAAAGGCCGGCGTGAACTATCCCGGCACGCTCGAAAAGTGGTTCCAGATCGATGAGTTCGAAATCACCGAGATCCCAGACACCGACGAAGACAACGACGGTGTCGGCGAAGAGCGCTTCGTTCGCGCTCGTCGAGATGAGCGCGGCGAGTCGTACTTCGGCGCCGATCTGACTTCGGGCGTTGACGTGCCCCGATGGCGCTGTGTCACCGCGTTCGAGAACGGCGACCTCAGCCGAAACAACAGCTTGCAGGATGGAACCGATCCTTCGTCGATCATGGCGGAGTTTCTGCCGGGGCCGGGCCCCGGCAGCGTGGACCGAGACGGTCCCACTGTTCCCCTGTACACCATGAACGCCAATGTCCCCGCCACGGCCGCCACCACGATTCAAATCAATGGCGCCCGGCGTCCGGCGTCGTTCCCGACGACCGGGTTCATGCACTTTATCCCGCGCTACTCCCACTTCGAGGGCGATCTGACCGGGCTCGGCTCCGGCGTCACCCCGCCACCCGGCAGCGGCACTGGCAGCGGTGTGGGAACGGGCCCCGGCCCCGGCGGCGGACCGGGCATCGGCCTGACGTTTCAGAATTTCCCGATGGGAAGCTTTCTGCGCGAAGACTGGGTCGTGCATGGATATGACTTTGACCAATGGCCCGTCGACTTCGGCCACATGCCCATCTTCGACAACAAGCAGGCAGTCGACGCCAACGGCTACTTCGACGACTCACGCGCCGGCGCGATCCCGTGGGGTCTGCTGGTCTACGACTACTTCACCACGCGCAACGTGAGCGACCCCGACAACACCTTCTACCCCTTTGAGAATCCGCTGCAGATTCGCGGGCGCATCAACATCAACACCGCTTCGTGGTGGGTACTCGCCGGATTGCCGATGGTCGCGCGGCGCGGCTCTTCGGTGGGCCTGCAGTCGTTCGCCGCCAATACGCCGCCTGCTTTCTGGTCGACGGCGTCGGGTGTGATGTTTGGGACGCATTCGTCCGTTCTGCCCAGCGTGGCCTTTGGTACCGGCCTTTCTGCCACCGACCGCTTTGACGACGTGCGACGCCTCTACGTCTTTGGCAACTACAGCGGAAATCCGCAATTGCGGCTCGGCCCCAACCTGGCGCAGGCCATTGCGAGTCACCGCGATCGCATCCCCTATGCCCCGGACGGCATGGACGTCACCACTGGAGCTCCGCTGGCCAGCTTCGGCAGCGCCGGCGTGCCCTTTGCGTGGCTGCGTGATGCCGCCCCCCGTAATCTCACCGGCGTTCCGTTAGCGTCCGACAGTAGCTTCCGCATGCAGCCGAACGACCTGCTGACGGGCGACATCACGTCCCCGATCGCGGGCGGTCAGCCAGCCGTTTACGCGACCGCGCAGAACAAAGTGATTCGCCGCGGTGCCGACCCGCTTGGTCCCTCGAGCGACACCGATCCCACGAAGTATGGCTTCGTCACCCTCGGTGAATTGATTCAGGTGTATGGCATGGCCCACGACCGCGATCCGAAGAGTCTGGTCGAGGTCAGGTCGCGCCCGGGCTTCGCCGCACCAAATCCGATCGACCCTCTCACGCCGCAGGTTGCGTATCTCCTCACCGACAATCGGCCCCTGCGCAGCGGCGAAGGCGACTTCTTCAAAGCCGTCAGCTACATGGTCCTGCTCGATACGCACTACCTGACCACGCGCAGCAACACCTTTACGGCGTACACCTCGCTGATGGTCAACGACCGCGAGAAGCAGAACCAGAGCGTTCGCTCGCAGGTGACGATGGACCGCACCAACATCCTGCCGCAGCCGCTCTGGATCGACAACGACGGAAACGGCACGCTCGACACGCTCGTCGCCACCCAGCAGCAGCCCGACACGCTGCCGCAGGTGCTCTCGCGTCGGCAGGTCGGCTACTTCAACGCGCAGTACGACCAGTAGCCCCGCGCCGTCGCCCGCTCCGCGCGCAGCAGCGACGCCGCAAGCCCGAAAGCCTTCCCGCCCGCCGCTCGTCACCTCGGGCGGCGGGCTGCGTTTTTGCCGCGCGGCGGATAGACTCTGTTCGTTTTCAGCGGCACGGATGTCGCGATGAATCCCGCGGAATCGCCCGTCGGCGCAGGGCTTGCCCCGTCGTCGCCGGCCGGCTTTCGCCGAACGCACGGATGGGTGCTCACCACCATGGCTGATACTCCTCCCACGCTCGAAACACGCCCGCCGCGGCTTCGCGCCGACGCCAGCGAGCGCATCACGCCCTCGCCGCGTCCTGGCCCTCGCGTCGGCGACACCGCAGACGCCCTCGCGCCCGCCGAATCCGCGACCGACGACCCCGACGCCGACGACGCCGGGGCTTCGCACAGCGCTCCCGCCGATCGCGTGCGCGCTGCGCTGCGCGATCCTCGCTTGCTCTGGACGCTGGCGGGGTTGGCGTGCGTCGCGCTCGGCTATTGGTGGGGCCGCGCCGCCGCGCCGCCGGCCGCCGCCATCGCGCCGCAGCCGCGGGAGCAGCAGATTGCCGCTGAGGAAACTCCCGCCGATCTCGAGCTTCCCGAAGATTTCGATTGGCGCGCACCGCCCGCCGCCGATCTCGGTCTGCCCGCCTATGCGCGCTTTCTCAAAGGCGTGAAGATCGTCATCGACCCCGGCCACGGCGGCGACGAGCAACGCGCCGGCTTCAAGCGCAGCCGCTGGGGCCTGCGCGAGGCGGTGGTCAATCTGCGCGTCTCGCTCTTTCTGCGCGACTATCTGCGCGAGGCCGGGGCCGAGGTGATCCTGACCCGCGAGACCGACATCGCGCTGGCCGAGACCGACGACGCCGACCTCGCCGCCCGGGCCGAGATCGCCAATCGCGCCGACGCCGATCTGCTGGTCTCGGTTCATCACAACCACGCCGAGAACGACAGCGCCAACTACTCGCTCGTCTTCTTCCACGGCCAGCCCGACGAAGCCGCTCCGTCGCTTGCGGCCGCGCGGCATGTGCTGACCGGCCTGAATGACGCGCTGCGGCTCGATCAGCATGTCGACTGCGCGATTCGCAGCGATACAACGATTTATGACTCGGGCTTTCGCCTGCTGCGTCAGACGCGCGTGCCCGCGATCCTGGTCGAGTCGTCGTTTTATTCGAACGAAGCCGAGGAACAGCGCCTCCGCGACCCCGAGTACAACCGGCGCGAAGCCCACGGCATCTTCCTCGGCCTGGCTCGCTGGGCGCAGGCCGGTCTGCCCTCCATCGCCATCCGCGACACCGCCGCTCCGCGCCCGCGCGGCGGCCGGCAGCGCGGCGCCGCCCGCCCGCCACGCCCGAACGATCCGTGCGTGATCGAGCTGCGCGACGGCGTCAGCGATCGCGGCAGCGGCGGTCCGAAGATGGACACGATCCGCTGGGAGACGCTGCGCGTGCTGGTGAATGACAACCCGATCGAGCCGCAGATCGACCGCACCGCGCGCACGCTCACGCTGCCCTGGACCGCCGCCGAGCTCCGCGGCGCCACGCTCCGCGTGCACTTCGAAAACCTGAACGGCCAACCCGTCAGCAAGCCGCTCCTGCGCTTTCCGGATTGACGCGATCGGGCCTTCGTCGTCCGCAACCCGTTGTGCGCCGCGCCGCCGCTGTCTGCCTCACCCCTTCCCCCTGCACATATCGCACGACAACAGTTCGCTTTTTCAACGAATTGCAGCGCGAAATCGCTACATTTCATCTTCGAACACTCGCGGTGTGCGGACCGAGACGATCGCGCGTCGACGATCGCCGCGGGCAACGAGCTGCGAAGGAGATGATGAATGGCCTCTCGCCGATCCTGGGCCGAGCCGTGGAAGATCAAGATGGTCGAGCCGCTGCGCATGACCACTCGCGCCGAGCGCGAGGCGGCCATCGCAGAGGCGGGCTTTAACACGTTTCTGCTGCCCAGCCGACTGGTCTACATCGACCTGCTGACCGACTCCGGCACGTCGGCCATGAGCGATCGCCAGTGGGCCGGTCTGATGCTCGGCGACGAGGCCTACGCCGGCTCCGACAACTTCTATCACCTCGAAGCGATGGTGCGGAAGTATTACGGCTACAAGCACCTCATCCCCACCCATCAGGGCCGCGGCGCCGAACATCTGCTGAGCACGATCTGCATTCGACCGGGCCAGTATGTGCCGGGCAACATGTACTTCACGACGACCAAGGCCCATCAGGAGCGCGTCGGCGGAAAGTTCGTCGACGTCATCATCGACGAGGCTCACGACTCGACCAGCGACCACCCCTTCAAAGGCAACTGCGACCTCGCGAAGCTCGAGAAGCTGATCGAGCGCGTCGGCGCGAACAACATCGCCTATCTCTCGCTCGAAGGCACGGTCAACATGGCCGGCGGCCAGCCCTGTAGCCTGGCCAATATTCGCGAGACCTGCGCCCTCTGCCATCGCTACGGCATCAAGGTCTTTCTCGACGCGACCCGCGCCGTCGAAAACGCCTACTTCATCAAGCTCCGCGAGCCGGGTCAGGCCGGAAAAACAATCGCCCAGATCCTGCGCGAAATCTGCGACTGCACCGACGGCTGCACGATGTCGGCCAAGAAGGACTCGCTCGTCAACATCGGCGGCTTCCTCGCCGTCAACGACGACAAGATCGCCGAGGCCGCCCGCAACCTCTGCGTGCTCTTCGAAGGCCTGCACACCTACGGCGGCCTTGCGGGGCGCGACATGGAGGCGATGGCGGTCGGCATCGAAGAGTCGGTGCAATATGACCACATGCACGCCCGCATCGGCCAGGTCGAGTATCTCGGCCGAAAGCTGATTGAAGGCGGCGTGCCGATCGTGCGCCCGATCGGCGGCCACGGCGTTTTCATCGATGCGGGCAAGTTTTTGCCCCATCTGCCGCGCGATCGGTTTCCGGCGCAGGCGCTGGCCGCGGCGCTCTATGTCGACTCCGGCGTGCGGGCCATGGAGCGCGGCGCGGTCTCGGCCGGGCGCGACAAGGAAACCGGCGCCCATCTATTCCCCAAGCTCGAATTGGTGCGCCTCACCATCCCACGGCGCGTCTACACCCAGGCCCACATGGATGTCACCGCCGAGTCGGTCATTGAGCTCTTCCAACATCACCGCAAGATCGCCGGCCTGCGCTTCACCTACGAGCCTGAATTCCTGCGCTTCTTCCAGGCCCGATTCGAGCCCGTCGGCGGGCAGAGCATTCTCAATGACTGACGCCGCAGCGCGAGGCCAGTCCTCATGAAAACCATCATCGAGCCGTTCCGCATCAAGGTCGTCGAGCCGATCCGCATGACGACCGCCGCCCAGCGCGAGGAGATCCTTCGCGCGGCGGATTTCAATCTCTTCCGCGTGCGGGCGGAAGACGTGCTGATCGATCTGCTCACCGACAGCGGCACCGGCGCGATGAGCAGCCTGCAATGGGCCGGCATCATGCGCGGCGACGAGTCTTACGCCGGTGCGCAGAGCTGGTTCGCCCTGCAGCGCAGCGTGCGCGAGCTCACCGGCTTCAGCGAAATCCTCCCCACCCATCAGGGCCGCGCCAGCGAACGCATCCTCTTCGAACTGCTCGGCGGACCGGGCAAGATCGTGCCCAACAACAGCCACTTCGACACGACCCGCGCCAACGTCGAACACTCGGGCGCCAAGGCTGTCGACCTGCTTTGCGCCGAGGGCCGTTCCGCGACGACGCGCCACCCCTTCAAGGGCAACATGGACGTCGCCGCGCTGGAGCGCCTCATCGCTGAGCAATGCCCCGCCGGCACGCGCGCCGCCGACCGCATCCCGGTCGTCATGCTCACGGTCACCAACAACAGCGGCGGCGGACAGCCCGTCAGCCTCGCCAACATCCGCGCCGTGCGGCAAGTTTGCGATCGTCACAAGCTGCCGCTTTTTCTCGACGCCTGCCGCTTCGCCGAAAATGCGTACTTCATCAAGATGCGCGAGCCGGGACAGCAACACCGCAGCGTGCGCGAGATCGTCCGCGAGATGTTCGACCTGGCCGACGGCGCGACCATCAGCGCCAAGAAAGACGGCCTCGTAAATATCGGCGGACTGCTGCTGCTGCGCGATGCGGAGCTCGTCCGCCGTGCCGATGAGCTGCTGATCCTGACGGAGGGCTATCTGACCTATGGCGGGATGGCGGGCCGCGACCTCGAAGCGATGGCCCAGGGCTTCGTCGAAGTGGTCGACGAAGACTATCTGCACTATCGCATTCGAAGCGCCGAATATCTGGGCGAAAAGCTCCTCGCCGCCGGGATCCAGATCGTTGAGCCGCCCGGTGGCCACGCGATCTACATCGACGGGGCCGCCTTCTGCCCGCACATCCCCCCCGAGCGATTCCCGGGGCAGGCGCTCGTGTGCGGGCTCTATCGCCACGCCGGCATTCGTGCCTGCGAAATCGGCAGCGTCATGTTCGGCGCCAGCGGCGTGCGGCCGCCGATGGAGCTGGTGCGCCTGGCGATTCCGCGGCGCGTCTACACCCAAAGCCACATCGACTATGTGATCGAGGCGATCATCGAGACGCACGCACGCCGCGCGCAGCTCCGCCCGCTGGAGATCGTCGAGGCGCCGCCCTCGCTGCGACACTTCACCGCGAGGTTTCGAGAGCTCGCGTAGGGCGGCGCGGTAGGGCGGGTTCCACCCGCCGATAGGGCTCGTCGAGCCGAACAGAGGCCGCCATGAGCGAGCGCAATCCGATCGAGCTGTTCCGCAAGGTCTACGCCGCCGCCGTCGCCACCGGCATGCGCGACCCCAATGCGATGTGCCTGGCGACGATCGACCCCGACGGCGGCCCCTCGACGCGCATGGTGCTGCTCAAAGATTTCGACGAGCAGGGCTTCGTCTTTTACACCAACCTCGAAAGCCGCAAGGGCCTCGCGATCCGCTCAAACCCAAAGGTCGCGCTCACCTTTTACTGGCGCGAGCTCCAACGCCAGGTGCAGGTCCGCGGCGTTGCGCAGCCGGTGAGCGATGCGGAGGCCGACGCCTACTTTGCGACGCGCCCGCGCGGCAGCCAGCTCGGCGCCTGGGCTTCGCTGCAAAGCCGCCCGCTGAAAAGCCGCATGGCTCTGTTGCTCGAAGTCGCCAAGATCGAAGCCCGCCACCTCGGCCGCTCCATTCCGCGCAGTCCGGTATGGTCGGGCTTCCGCGTCGTGCCTCACGCGATCGAGTTCTGGAAGGCGGGCGCGTTCCGGCTGCACGATCGCCGTTTGTTCGAGCGGGTCGAGGGCGGCTGGCACGAGACGCGGCTCTATCCGTAGCGCGGTGTATCCTGCGCCGCTATGCGAATCGAACCAGGCGCACCGCCGCCGCCGGTTGTGGAATTGCTGCGGATCGACGCGACAGTCGCACGCGCGCTAAACGACGACTCCGCAGCGTTTCAGCTGCATTACCGAGCAAATCCCGGAGCTGAGCTGGAACTGATTCGCGGCGTCGCGCAGCAGACATTGCAACTGCTGGAGCGCCGCCCCCGACCAGCGCCCTTCGGCGGCTACCTTGCGATCGACACGGTCACGCGGCAAATCATCGGCACCTGCGGATTCTCCGACGGCCCCGGCGCCGCGGGCACGCCGGAGATTGCCTACTTCACCTTCCCACCCTTCGAACGACGCGGCTACGCGACGGCGATGGCGCGAAAGCTGATCGAAATCGCCCGCCGCGAGGATCGCGTGAAGACCATCATCGCCCACACGCTGCCGCAGGCCGGCCCCTCGACGCGGATCTTGGAGCGTTGCGGCTTTCGCTGCACCGGCGTCGTGCAGCATGTCGAGGATGGGCCTGTCTGGCGCTGGGAGTTGTCGAACGCCCGCCAATAGCCCGGCCGCGTTCGCCGCCTCGGGGTTCAGGCGCGCTCATCGAAGTTTGCACATCGATCCGGATCAGGCCGAACGTTCTTCGGTCGAAGTGCCGATCACCCGCGTCTCTTTCGGCGGAATGACGATGGCATTGCCGATCGCCACGTCTTCGCCATGTTGGTTGACGCATGCGACGAAGAGGCGCACCCGCTTGGGGTTGATGATCTCGGTGACCGTCCCGTTCGCGGTCAATGTGTCCCCGATGAAGACGGGCTTGAGAAACCGAATCTGCAGCTCGACAAAGATCGTCCCGACTCCCGGGATCACGGCGCCCAGCAGCGTCGAAATGATGCCCGCGGTGAGAATGCCGTGAACGATGCGCCGCCCGAACACGCTTTTTTGCGCGTATTCCTCATCGATATGCAGCGGATTGTGATCGCCCGACGCGTCGGCGAAGGCGAACACGTCGGCTTCCGAGATGGTCTTGCAAAAAGACCCCTTATCGCCGAATTCCAGCGACGCTCTCGTCGTCGGCGTGAAGGTGTCCATTTGTGTACCTCGGCTGTGTGCCCTTCACGTCCAGCGCCGCTCGCTGCGTGTGTCGCCGCTCGCCCGCTCTATCGAAACGCCCGCACCAACTCCGCTACCGTGAATGGCTTGCCCTGCACCTTGTGATAGCCCGCGGCATCGATCGCGAACTTGCCGCGGATCAGTTGCTGCAGTTGTCCCATGTTGAGCTCGCAGACGATCACGCGCTTGAAGCGGCGCAGGATGGCCTCGGTGTCGTTCGGTAGCGGGTTCAGCCAGCGCAGGTGCAGGTGGCCCGCGCGACGGCCGGCCGCCCGCACTTCGTCGATCGCTGTGCGAACCGCGCCAAACGTCCCGCCCCAACTGACCGCCAGCAATTCGCCGTCGGCGTCGCCATAAACCTCCTGCGGCGGAATCTCGCGGGCGATGTTGGCGATCTTCGCGGCCCGCAAGTCGGTCATGCGCTGATGATTCGCCGCGTCATAGCTGATCTCGCCGGTTAGGTCGGCCTTCTCCAGTCCGCCAATGCGGTGCCGCAGCCCCGGCGTTCCCGGAATGGCCCAGGGCCGAACGCCCCGCGCGTCGCGGGCGTAGGGCAGAAACGGCGCGGCGCCATCGGCCCCGTTCGCGCCATTCGTGCCGTCGCCGATCGCCGCCGCGTGCTTCACCTCGATCGGCTTCAGGTCGCTCGCCTTCACGATCGGCCAGGGCTCGGAGCTGTTGGCCACATAGCCATCGGAGAGCACAAACACCGGCGTCATGTACTGCAGCGCGATCCGCGTCGCCTCGATCGCCGTGTCGAAGCAATCGGCCGGCGACTGCGCGGCGATCACCGCAACCGGACATTCGCCGTTGCGTCCGAGCACCGCCTGCCACAGATCGGCCTGCTCGGTCTTGGTCGGCATGCCCGTGCTAGGTCCGGCCCGCTGCACATTCAGGATCAGCAGCGGCAGCTCGGTCATCACCGCCAGTCCGACCGCTTCCTGCTTGAGCGCAATGCCGGGTCCGCTGCTGCCGGTGACGCCGATGGCGCCGGCGTAAGACGCGCCGATCGCCGAGCAAATCGCGGCGATCTCGTCTTCGGCCTGAAAGGTGCGAATGTCGAAGTTTTTGTAGTGCGCCAGTTCGTGCAGAATGTCGCTCGCGGGCGTGATCGGATAGGTGCCGTAGAACAGCGGCTTTTTCGCCAGCCGCGCGGCGGTCACGAGGCCGATCGCAAGCGCCTGGTTGCCGATGATGTTGCGATACTTGCCCTTGGGCAGCTTGGCCCGCGCGACGCGATACCGCAGCGGGAAGATTTCGGCCGTATCGCCGAAGTTAAAGCCCGCCTTCAGCGCCAGCGTGTTGGCCTGCGCCACCTGCGGCTTTTTGCCGAACTTTTCGTTGATCCAGCCCAGCGTGGTGTCGAGCGGCCGGTCGTAGAGCCAGTAGACGAGCCCGAGGGCGTAGAAGTTTTTGCAGCGCTCGGCGTCTTTCGCGCCCAGGCCCGACTCCTTCACCGCCTCGCGCGTCTGCAGCGTGATGGGCACTTTGTGAACCCGATAGCGCTCGTAGCGCGGGCTGTCGAGCGGGTCGGCGGCGACCTTGGCCTTGGCGAAGTTCTGCGGAGTGAATTCGTCGCTGTTGACGATCAGCAGCCCGCCTTCGCGCAAGTCGTCGATGTTGGTGAGCAGCGCGGCGGGGTTCATCGCGATCAGCGCGTCCAGCTCGTCGCCGGGTGTGCGGATCTGCTCGCTGCTAAAGCTGATCTGAAAGCCCGATACGCCCGGCCGTGTGCCCGCGGGGGCGCGGATCTCCGCCGGAAAGTCGGGCAGCGTGCTGACGTCATTGCCGAACACGGCGCTGGTGTTGGTGAACTGCGTGCCCGCCAGTTGCATGCCGTCGCCGGAGTCGCCCGCAAAGCGAACGACGACGCGCGGCAGGATCTCGACGGCGGCCCCGGAAGAGCCGGCGGCTTCGGTGGGTGCGTTGGTTTGCGACATTGGGGAGCCTTGCTTGTCCATCGGACAGTTGAATGCGACCCGCGCTCGGCGGGCACATACAGAGATGATAAATCGCAATCGCCGAATAGCGAATAGCGAACCACTGGCCGCAACGGCCTTCCGGCTCGCCTCGCCCGCGCAAACTGGCCCACGCGGACTGGCCCACGCAGATTGGCTCGCGCGGGCTGGTCCGCCGCCAGACCGCATTCCCCTCGCCATCACCCGCGCCAGGTTCGGTACGCTGTCGTCCATGAAGACAGCATTGGTCAGCGGCGCGAATGGAACGGTGGGGCGGGCGCTGCAGCGCGAGCTGGCGGCACGCGGCGTGACGGCGTTGCCCTATACCTGGAGCGCGAATGTGGACCATCCCGAGGCGATTTCTCGGGTGCTGGACGCGGCGCGGGCCGATGCAGTCTTCCACCTGGCGGTCGCTTCTTCGCCGCGCGGGCTCGACAACGAAGGCTGGCGCATCAATGTCGAGTGGCCGGCGCGGCTGGCGGAGGCCTGCGCCGCCCGGCAATTGCCCCTCATCTTCACCAGCACCGCGATGGTCTTCTCCGATGCGGCCCGCGGCCCCTTCACGATCGACTCGCCGCCCGACGCCGCCCACGGCTACGGGTGTGAGAAACGCGTCGCCGAAGAGCGCGTCCTCGGCGCACATCCGACAGCGATGGTCGTTCGGCTCGGCTGGCAGATCGCCGACCTGCCGGAAGCAGCGGACCCGAGCGGCGGAGCGGTGGCGGCCCGCACGCACGGCAACGAGTTATTCGCGGGAAATCAGATGATGGCGTTCCTGGAACAAAAGATGCGCAGCGACGGCGTCGTCCGCGCCAGCCGCCGATGGCTGCCGGCCTGCTCGTTTCTGGCCGATACGACCCGCGGACTCGCCGACCTCGCCGAGCGGGCCCTCGCCGACCAACGTCCCCCCGATCAGTCCCGCGCCGCGGCCCCGATTCTTGCCGGACGATTTCACTTCGACAGCAACGCCGAGCAAGGAGCCAGCTTTTTCGAGATCGTCCAGGAGCTAAACCGCCGCCTGGGCGAGCGCTGGCGCATCGAAGCAGACGATTCCTTCGTATTCGATCAACGCCTGATCGAATCCCGCCGCCCGCTCGCGCAGCGCTGTTTCACGTGAACGACGCCTACCCCACCGCCGACTGTGCCTCCGGCGGCAGGAAGCCCAACTGCCGAGTCGTCTCCGCCGCGCGTTTCGCCTTCTTATTCCGACTCGTGGCCTTCGTCTCGATCTTCGCTGTTTGTTCCTTCACCTTCGCGCGCGGCTCGCCGGCTTCCTGAGCGGCGCGGGCCGCGAGTTTCGTGGCGCGCCCTGCACCCGTCTTCGGTGAGCTCAGCTCCGGACGATCCGGCCCAACCAGCGGCTCGCCCACCGCGATCGTCGCCAGCCGCGTTTCGATGTTCTTGGCGTAGCTCTCCGAAAGCTCAAAGCCGATGTAGCGCCGCCCCAGCTTCTTCGCGACCGCGAGCGTCGTGCCGCTGCCGCCGAAGGGGTCGGCGACGATATCGCCCTCGCGCGAGCTGACGCGAATAATGCGGCCCAGCAGCTGCTCGGGCATCTGGCAGCCGTGCCAGCCGCGGCGTTCGGCAAAGGTGCCAGCGACGCGCGAGAAGTACCACGTGTCGCTGTCGGGCGGAAACTGGTCGGGCAGATCCTGCGGGCGGAGATAAAAGCCGCCAAAGATCGGCGTGCCCTCGGGGATGTGGCCGGGCGCCATCCAGGTGTCGTCGGGCATGCGCCCGCCGGGCGCGGCGCGCTTGTCGCCATAGACGAGCTGGCGGGCCGAGGGGACGTGGGTCTCCGGCGCGTTAAAGGTGTAGTTCTTCGCATCCTTCACGAAGTGAAACACGTGGGCGTGGCTGCGGGTGAACTTCTGCGTGCAGTGAACGCCGAAGGTGTAAAACCAGACGACCCAACTGCGGCAATGAAAGCCGACATCGCGCGTGGCGAGCACCTTGAGCTCGGCGGCGTACTCATCGCCGATGGCGAGCCAGAAGGTGCCGTCGGGCTTGAGGATGCGATGAACGCCGCGAATCCACGCCTCCGACCACTTCAAATACTCGTCGGCGGAGCGGCGATCCTGATAGATGTCGTAGTCGTAGCCGATGTTGAACGGCGGGTCGGCGAAGACGAGGTCGACCGACTGCTCGGGCAGAGCGGCCATGCCGCTGACGCAGTCGCCGTTGACGATGCGGTCGAGATAGGGGGCGATGCTCGTTGCACTCATGGTTGTGGCGGCACTCCCATCGCTATACGACCGGTTGTGGGTGCCTCCGGGGGCACCCTCAACCAGGCTCGGCAGCGATGTTAACAACCTGTTAGCGCGAACTCAAAGCCTGTGCATTAAACCTGCAGCACGCCCGTCTTCAACTCGGGCAAATCCCCCACATACGCCACCGCTTCCAGCGCCAGCGACAACGTCCGCCGCGTCTGCTCCGGGAACAGGATCGCGTCGACCCAGCCGCGCGCCGCCGCATAGCGAATGTCCATTTGCTTTTCGTAGCTCGCGGTGATGCGCTGCTCCAACTCGCGCAGCTCGGCCGCGTCGGGCTCGTGACCCTTGCGCTTCAGTGACGCGATTTCCACCTCGAGCAGCGTCTTCGCCGCGCTGCCGCCGCTCATCACGGCGTACTTCGCCATGGGCCAGGCGAAGATGAAGCGCGGGTCATAGGCCTTGCCGCACAGGGCGTAGTTGCCCGCGCCAAAGCTGCCGCCGGTGATCAGCGTGATCTTCGGCACCACGCTGTTGCTGACCGCGTTCACGACCTTGGCCCCGCTGCGAATGATGCCGTCCTGCTCGCTGTCCTTGCCCACCATGAAGCCGTTGACGTCCTGCACAAAAATCAGTGGCGTTTTGAGCTGATTGCAGTCGAGAATGAAGCGGGCCATCTTGTCGGCCGAGTCGACATAAATGACGCTCGGAAACTGCATCGCGCCCTTCGCGGGCTTCACGACCTTTTTCTGATTGGCGACGATGCCGACGCTCCAGCCGTCGATGCGGGCGAAGCCGCAGACAATCGATTGGCCGTAATCGGCCTTGTATTCATTGAAACTGTCGGCGTCGATGACGTGGGCCAGCAAATCACGAACGTCGTATTGGCCCTGCTTCGCGGCAGTGACGACATCATAGACCCGCTCCGGCGGCCGCTGCGGCGGTTTCGCTTCGATGCGGTCAAACGGCGTGTGCGGCGGCTTGCCGATCGCGCCGACGAGACGCCGCAGGCGCTCGATGCAAAGCTCGTCGTTGGGCTCGCGATAGTCGATCGTGCCGCTGATGGCGGCGTGCATCTTCGCCCCGCCCAGATCTTCGCTGCTGACTTCCTGCCCGATCGCGGCTTTCACCAGCGCCGGACCCGCGAGGTAGAGACCGCTGCCTTCGGTCATCAGCAGCGTGTCGCACATCACCGGCAGATAGCCGCCACCCGCCACGCAGTTGCCCATGATGGCCGCAAACTGGGGGATGCCGCGGGCGCTGATGCGGGCGTTGTTAAAGAAGATGCGGCCGAAGTCGTCTTCGTCGGGAAAGATCTCGTCCTGCATCGGCAGGAATACGCCGGCGGAGTCGACCAGGTAGAGAATCGGCAGGTGGTTCTCATAGGCGAATCGTTGCGCGCGGAGCACCTTCTTGCAGGTCGCGGGGAAAAACGCGCCCGCTTTCACCGTTGCGTCATTGGCGACGATCACGCACAGGCGGCCGCGGACCCGACCGAGCCCCACGACAACTCCCGCCGCGGGCACGCCGCCGGCCTCTTCATACATGCCGTCGGCGGCCCAGAGGCCGAGTTCGAAAAAGCTGGGCGACGAAGCGACGGAGCCACGAGTCGACAACGCCGAAGGGGATTGCTGGGAGGTAGACGCCGGTTCGGCCGCGCCGCGCTTGCCCTTGTGGCCGTCGAGATGTGTGGTCAGGGGCTGCTGCCCGTCGCGATCGATGAGCAGGTCGATCCGTTCGCGCGCGGTCAGACGCCCGTGTCGATGCTGACGCTCAATGCCCTTCGGGCCGCCGCCTTCGCGGATCCTGGCCTCGCGCTTCTCGAATTCGGCGCGCAGGAGCGCCAGCGCGTCGGCGCTGGCCGCGGGGGCTTGCCCAGCGTGCGTGGCGGCGGAAGGAGCGGAGCTGCCGGCGGAGTCGGATGAAGTCTTCATAATGCCCCCGATTATCGGGGGCCCGGCGCGCCATCGGCAAGCCGCGATCCGGCTTGCTACACTTTTCGCGTGAACTCACTGGCCACTGGGCATCAGGCGTCGCTCGGCGAATTCCTCGACTGGCTGCACTGCGGGGCGGCGCTCATTCATCGTTCGGGCCGCATCATTCACGTAAACGACCGATTGGCCGAGCTGATGGAAACCGCGCCGCAGTCCCTGCGCGGGGCGGAGTTGCAGTCGCTCTACGCACGGCCCGAAGACCAGGCATCGCTGAACGATATTCTGGCCGGGTTCGATGCTCCGCGCGAACGCGAGTTCTACCTGCCACTGCCCAATGGGCGGCGCTTGCCGGTCATCGCATCAGGTCGGCGTCTGCCCGTCGCCGCCGATGGCGATGTGCGTCTGGTCACATTCATGGACCTCAGCGGGCAGAAACGGGCCGAGCAGCGGGCCCGCGAACAGTATCAGGCCGTACTCAAGCTGAGCGACACGCTGCTCTCCCAGGCGCTGGCCCTGAACGAAAAATCGCAAGCGCTGGCCGGCGAGCTGGCGGCGGCGAACATGGATTCGATCTACATGCTCGCGATGGCCAGCGAAGCCAAGGACACCGACACCGGGCTGCACATCCGCCGCATTCAATTCTTCACCGAGATGCTGGCCCGCACCGTCGGCGTCGTGCCGGCGCTGGCGGAGAAAATGGGCTACTCGGCGGTGCTGCACGACGTCGGCAAGCTGCTCGTGCCCGACGAAGTGTTGAAAAAGCCCGGCCCGCTCACCGATGAAGAGCGGCGCACCATGGAACTGCACACCATCGCCGGCGAGAGCATGCTCAGCAATCGCCCCTTCTTCGACATCGCCCGCCAGATCGCACGCAGCCACCATGAGAATTGGGATGGAACCGGATATCCCGACCGGCTGGCGGGCGAAACGATCCCACTGGCCGCTCGAATCGTGCGCGTCGTCGACGCCTTCGACGCGCTGGCTTCGGACAGAGTCTATAAAGATGCCATGAGCGAGCGCGACTCGCTTCAGACCGTCGTCGCCGCCGCCGGCGCAGACTTCGACCCGGCCCTCGTACCGATCTTCCAAACGTTGGTGATCGACGGGCGGGTGGCGGCGGTGCGTTCGGCGGTGCACGAGGCGCTCGAGACCGGCGACTGGACCATGGTTCGCAAGCTCATGGACGCCATCTCTCCCCCCACGCCGCCGCAATCGGATCGCCCCGGCTAGCGACTACGCGCGGTCGATTCGTGCCTTCGCCGCGTCGATCAGCGCGACGGCGGCGCGGCGGGCGGAGTCTGCGGGGGTCGCCTCGCCGGACATTTGCGCCGCCACGATGGCGCCGTCGACGAGCAGGGCGAGCTGCTCCGCGAGCGCTGCCGCATGGGGGAGTTTTGCGGCCCGCGCTGTCGCTTCGAAGAACGCGCGCAGCTTCAGCTTCGTCGACCAGCAAAATTGCCGCACGCCCGCATCGGCCGATTCGTGGCTGGCTTTGATGAAAGCGCAGCCTGCAAAATCGGGCATCTCAAACCATTTTCGCAGGATGTCGAAGACCGCCAACATGCGTTCGATCGGCGCCTTCGGCGCCGCCGCCAGCTCCGCGGCGAACCACGAATCCCAAAGCCGCTCGCGCTCGGCCACATACGCGCTCACCAAGCCGGCCTTGGAGCCGAAATGTTGATAGAGCGAAGCCTTGGCGACGTCCGACTCCGACAGCAGTCGGTCGATGCCCGTCGCGCCGATCCCATCCTGATAAAACCGCGCGACCGCCGCGGCGAGAAGGCGATCGCGAGGCGGCGCCGTTGCGGTCGAGCGCTTGTTGTTTCTTCGACGTGACATCGCAAACCGTTTCGTCCCGGGTCCACGGGATCGCATGAGGTGTCGTTCGTGATCGCGGTTCCGCGGCGGACCGCGACACCCGGGGCCCGCCGCAGATTTTTCGAACGCATGCCCGCTCGGGGCTACTTGACCTGTTTGGTCATGAACTCACGGATCTTTGCCGCAATCGTCGCGCCATCTTCCTCCAGCGCGAAGTGGCCGGTATCCAGAAGATTGAAATCGACATTCTTCAAATCACGCAAATAGGGGTGGGCGCCCGCGGCCGGGAAAATCGGGTCGTTCTTGCCCCACACGATCAGCGTCGGAGGCTGCTTCTCGCGGAAAAACGCCTGCCACTGCGGGTAGAGCGGCGGGTTGGTGCCGTAGCTGTAGAAGAGTTCGAGCTGGATCTTGTCGTTGCCCGGCCGATCCAGCAGCGCCTGGTCGAGCGTCCAGGCATCGGGGCTGATCGTCGATGCGTCGCGCACCCCATGGGTGTATTGCCATTTGGTCGCGTCGAGCTTGACGATGCCGCGCAGCGGAGCGGCGTTGGCCTCGCTCTTGTCAGCCCAATAAGCCTTGACCGGCTTCCAGAAGTCGTTGTCGAGACCTTCGAGATAGGCGTTGCCGTTCTGCACGATCAGCCCGCGAACGCGCTCGGGTCGTGCGGTCATCAGCCGATAGCCGACCGGCGCGCCGTAGTCCTGCACATAGAGCACATAGCTGGTCAGGCCCACCTTGTCGGTGAACTTTTCGACCACGCGGGCGAGGTTGTCGAAGCTGTAGTCAAACTTGTCCATCGCCGGCATGTCGCTTTGGCCGAACCCCGGATAGTCGGGGGCGACGAGGTGATATTTATCGGCCAGGGCCGGAATCAGATTGCGAAACATCTGGGACGACGTGGGAAAACCGTGCAGCAGCAAAATCGTGGGCGCGTCGGCCCGGCCCGCTTCACGATAAAAGACGTTCACGCCGTCGATGTCGACCGTCCGGTAGCGCACCTGCTCGGGCTTCGCCGGCTGGCTGGCGACTGCGGCCGGGACCGTCGCCCGCGGCGTCGGCGGGTCGGCGAGTAGGGGGGTGTGCACACTTGTCAGGGCGATCGCGCCGGCGCTGGCAAAGAGGGCGGAACGAAGGGAGCGGGTTCGACGGGGCATCGTGTGAGTCCTTATTGCGAAAGCGGCTTGGAGCGACCGGTCTCGCGGCGGACCGCCGCAAACTAGACCGATCTGTCTATATGATGTCGCGCCGGTGACGCAGGTTGCCGATTTCCCAATATTTTCTGTGAAACGCCGACCAGAGGGGACCGGCTAAGCAGACATCGCCCGGCGCAGACTGGAGAGTCGCGCGCGTCCGTGCGAGGCGAATCAACAGGGCGCAGCCACGATCGAAAATCCCCCGAGCCGAATCGGGCCCACGGCCGCCGCGCACCGCGAGAGACGACAATCGCCTGCGCTCAGAACGCTCAGCGCGGCGTCGTCATCCGCTTTTCGCACTCGGCCGCCCCACGCTGTGATACTCAAACCCGTATCGCGCCGGCGTCGCCGTGTCGTACAGGTTGCGACCGTCGAAGATCAGCGGCGCCGCCATCAGCTCGCGCATGCGGGCAAAGTCGGGGCTGCGGAATTCGTTCCATTCGGTGCAGATGAACAGCGCGTCGGCTTTGGTCAATACGTCGTACGCATCCTCCGCGTACGAGATGCGGCTTGCGCCGGCCGCACCGGCGAAGCGAGCCTGCAGCGGCGGAATCGCCTTGGGGTCATACACCGCGACGCGCCCGCCGTCGGCCAGCACCGCGTCGATGATGTCCAGCGCCGGGGCCTCGCGGATGTCGTCGGTCTTCGGCTTAAACGCTACGCCCCATACGCCGATCATTCGCTGCGCAAATCCGCCCAGCCGCTCGCGAGCGCGGCCGATCAATCGCGTGCGCTGCGCCTGATTGCGGGCGTGGACGGCGTCCAGCAGGGCCGCGCCGCTGCCCACACGCTTCGCGCTCGCCGCAAGCGCTTGAACATCCTTGGGGAAGCAACTGCCGCCATAGCCCAGCCCCGGATAGAGAAAATGCTGGCCGATGCGGGCGTCGCTGCCGATCCCGCGCCGGACCTGGTTCACGTCGACCCCCAGCCGCTCGCACAGCTCGGCGATCTCGTTGATAAAGCTGATGCGCGTCGCAAGGTAGGCATTGGCTGCGTACTTGGTCAGCTCAGCCGCGGAGCGAGACATCCGCAAAATCGGGCGATTGTTACGGACGAACGGCAGATACAGCTCTTCGACGAGGTCGCCCGCGGCCTTGTCCGCGTCGCCGATGACCACCCGGTCGGGCCGCAGAAAGTCGTTGACGGCGTCGCCTTCCTTCAGAAACTCGGGATTGCTGACGACGCTGATCCGTCGGCGAGATTCCGCCGAAACCCGCGCCTGGATCGCGTCGCATGTCCCGGGCGGCACGGTGCTCTTGATCACCATCACCAGGTCGCGCGGGGCGCCGCGCGCCACCGCCAGCGAAACCAGCTCCACATTGGTGAGATCGGCCGAGCCGTCCGCCTTCGGCGGCGTGCCGACGGCGACAAACGCCACCTCCGCCGAGCGCAGCCCATCCGCCAGATCGGTCGTGAAGCGCAGCCGGCCCGCGGCGAGATTGGTGCTCAAAAGGTCCGCGAGCCCGGGTTCAAAAAGCGGCGTCTCCCCGGCCGAGAGGCGCTGCACCTTGGCGGCATCGAGATCAACGCACACAACGTGATTGCCGTTGTCGGCCAGGCAGACGCCCGTCACGAGTCCCACATATCCGGTACCGACCACAGTCAGTTGCATGGCGCAGGCTCCGCGAGATTGTTTTTCAAACGATCCCCGCCCATGACGGACGCGGGGCCGCAGAAACTGAAGACCGCTGCCTCACGGGCGCGGCTCCGAAAGGCGTACCATATCGACGACGAAACCGGCGGGATGCCGGTGAAACCCGGAAGAAGGAAAGGATACGCATCGTGCGCGTTTTGATCACCGGCTGCGCAGGGTTCATTGGATATCACCTGACCGAGCACTACCTCCGCGCCGGCCACGACGTCGTCGGCATCGACAACCTCGCCAGCGGCAGCAACCGAAACATCGAGGCGCTGCAAGCCGCGTATCCCCAGTTCGTCTATCACACCCACGACATCACCACCCCGATCTCGCTGCCGGGGCCCTTCAATCTCGTCTGCAATCTCGCCTGTCCCGCGTCGCCGATCGATTTCGACCCGCTGCGGCTCGAGATCCTGGCGGTCTGCTCGCGCGGCGTCTGGAATCTGCTCGATTTCGCCCGCACCCACCGCGCCACGCTGCTGCACACCAGCACCAGCGAAGTGTACGGCGACCCGCGCGAACACCCGCAGCGCGAAAGCTACTGGGGCAACGTCAACCCGATCGGCCCGCGCTCCTGCTACGACGAAGGCAAACGCTTCGCCGAGGCGCTCACCACGGCCTACGCCGCCCGGTTCGGCGTGCCCGTGCGCATGGCGCGCATCTTCAATACCTATGGGCCGCGGATGCGCGCCAACGACGGGCGGGCGCTGCCGAATTTCATCAACCAGGCTCTACGAAATGAACCGCTCACGCTTCACGGCGACGGCTCGCAGACGCGCAGCTTCTGTTACATTTCGGACCAGGTGGAGGGGCTTTCGCGGCTGGCGGCGAGCAACGTGGTCGGGCCGGTGAACATCGGCAACCCGGTCGAAATCACCATGACGCAACTGGCGAAAGAAGTGGTCGAGCTCTGCAACAGCCGCAGCGAGATCCGCCACGCGCCGCGCCCCGGCGACGACCCGAGCGTGCGACGGCCCGACATCACCCGGGCGCAGCGCGAACTGGGCTGGTCGCCGACCGTCGACCGCCTCACCGGTCTGACGCGCACAATTGAGTGGTTCCGCGAGGTCGCGCGGGCCGGCTGATCTCAAAACATTATCAGGCAGTTTCACCAATGCCGGGCGGGTGCAAACCCCGCCGCGGCATCGCGGGGCCGCGCGCAATAACCAACGCTCCGGGCCAATGTTCGCCAATCGCCGCGCGATCGGCGGAGCGGGGCCATATCGCGCCGCATCTTTTGGGACGCGCCGCCGCCGAGCTCTTTCGGGACCCGCGCCGCCGACCGCCGCCGACGAAAGAAAGAAAGTCACGACGACTGAGGTTCGATAGCTCTCTCGCGATCCACTTTGGAGAGCCGGACCCTCATGGCGCAAAAACGCACGCCCGAGAAATCTGAGCAGCACGCGAACCCGCCGCCGACCGGCGCCGCACGATGGCGCAACGGCGGGGTCGTGCGCCGCCACACGCTGTCCACAGGGGCGGTGGTGCTCGGCGTGGCGCTCCTGGCGGGTCTGCTGGCGTCATGGCTGCTCGAAAGCCAGGCCACCGCCCGGCTCGTCAATCGCGCACCGTCGCTGCTGCGGCTTTCCACGCAGCTTGTGTCGCGCTCCCCGATCCAGTCCCAGGTGGAGTTGGCGCGGCTGGCCGAGGAGTTTGAGCGGATTCCGCTCGTTCGCGGCTGCGAGATTGAGGTTCGATCCGTGCTCGCGGATGGAGCGGTCGCACCCAGCTCAGCGCCGGCGATGCGCTACCAGAGCCAGCCGGCCGCGACCGCCGAGGCTCTCCGACTGAGCGCACCGATCGTCGATGCCGCCGGCTTGGCCTACGGCAACATGTCGCTCAGCTTCGCTGCGCCCGAGTATGCATGGTGGGACGCCCGGCTTTGGGTCGGGCTGACGATGATCGTTCTCGCAGCAGGCGTCGCACTGTTCATCTTCGATCGTCGAGCGCAACGAGCGCTGCGCCCGCTGGAACAGGTACAACAAAATCTGCTCGCCTATCACGACGGCGTGGAGCCGGCCCTCGATCTGCTGGCCGTCCAGGGCGGCGCAGGGGTGATCGCCGACGCGTGGAACACGTTCATTCAAGGCGTCTCGGAGCTGCGCCGCGAGGTGGAGCGGTTCCGCTGTCGCGACGCGATCCAATCGGCCCACTCCGGCGGAGCGCGGGTTTCGGGCCAGGTGCTGGACCGCCTGCCGGTCGGCGTCGTGCGGCTCGACGAGCGCGACGTGATCGTGCATGCCAATCGCGCCGCCTGCACGCTGCTGGCACTCGAAAGCTCCGCCATCGGCTCACCGCTCGTCAAAAGCGTGCGCGAGACCGAAATCGCTCAGACGCTGATCAGCCTGCGCGGCTCGCCTTGCGGCGCCACGCGCGATGTCAAGATCAAGAGCGGCGCAGCGACCTCCGTCGTGCGGACGACCGTACTCTCCGGCGGCACCGAAGAACTGCTGTTGATGCTGCAGGACGTGTCGCAGACGGTCGAGGCCGAGCAGGCCCGCGACGAATTCCTGGCGCACATCACGCACGAACTCCGCACGCCGCTGACCAACATCCGCGCCTACACCGAGACGCTGACGCAGGACTTCCTCGACGACGAGCAGACGCGGCGCGAGTGCTACAACGTGATCATGAGCGAGACGCGCCGGCTCACAAAGCTCATCGAAGATGTGCTGAGCGTCTCGCAGATCGAATCCGGCGGCGGGCGGCTGGTGCGGGCGCCGGTCCGCGTCGAAGAACTGCTCCGCCAGACCATGCAGGAAATGCAGGCCGCCGCCGACGCCAAGCAGATCAAGCTGGGGCTGAAGATTCCGTCGAAGGTGCCGATGGTCAGCGGCGACAAACACCGCCTGCACCAGGTCTGGACCAACCTGATCGGCAACGCCATCAAGTACACCCCCGAGGGGCGCAGCGTCTCGGTCGAGGTGGAGAGCGAAGAAGGACGCCTGCGAACGCGCGTCACCGACACCGGCATCGGCATCGCGCCCGAGCATCACGAAAAGATCTTCGAGAAGTTTTATCGGGTCGATGACCCTGGGGTGGCGGCGACGGAAGGCACCGGACTCGGGTTGGCGATCACGCGCGAGATCCTCCGCATGCACGGCGGGTCGATTCGCGTCGAGAGCGAGCTCGGCAAGGGCAGCACGTTTGTCATTGATCTACCGCCGTTGCGGTCGATCGAGCGCGAAGCCGCGCGGAAAGGATGACCCCATGGCCCGCATTGTCATTGCGGAAGATCAGGCTCATATCCGGCACATCCTCATGATGTGGCTGGGTAAGCATGGTCACGAGGTGGTCGAGGCGACGAATGGTCGCGCGGCGCTGGAGGCGCTGGCCAAGGCGCCGGCGGACTTGCTGATCACCGATGTCAACATGCCGGAAATGGATGGAATCGCGCTCACGCACCGCGCCTTTGAGGTCTGTCCGAGCCTGCGCCACATCTTCGTGGTCACCTCGCGCTGCGACCAGCACGAAATCGTCGCTCAGGTGGAGGCGCACCGCGTGACGGTGATTCCCAAGCCGTTCAGCCCCAAGCAGCTGATCAAGGACGTTGAGACCGTTTGTCAGCCGTCGCCGGTCGCGAGCATCGCGAACTAACCATGGAACAGAAGCCGCCACAACTGATCCCGCCGCTGTTCGGCCCGATGCCTGTCGAGCTGAGCGATCTGACCGCGCGGGTCGATTCGATCGAGCGCGAGAATCGCGAGCTCGGGGCGGAATTGCTGCGCTGCTACGAGCAGCTCAATCTGGTCTATCAGATCACCGAGTACGTCGCGACGCTGCAGGAGCCGGCCGTCATCCGCGAGACGCTTCTGCGCCGCTTCGCCGGGCTGATGCAGGCCGGCGCGATATTCATCGACGACGGCCAGCGTTTTGAATCGATCACGGAATTCGAGTCCGACGCGCCGCGCGTGAGCGTCGCCGCGGACGACGTCCGCACGATTCTCGCCGGCGACATCGACCTCGTGCGCCGCACGCTGCGGGCGCATGGCCCCAAGCTGCTGCCGGAGATGGAGTCGCGCCTGTCGCACGCCCGCGTCTTGATGGGCGCGCTGCGCGAGGCCGAGCACGTGTGGGTCGTCATCGTTCTGCGCGACGCCGCCGCAGACCCATTCTTTGCCCATGACCTGCTCGCCACCGACTCAGTGCTCGGCTACGGCGGACACATTCTCAACAATGTGTTGATGGGCCGGCGCTTGCAGCAGACGGCCATGGAAACCGTCCGCGCTCTCGCCACCGCGATCGACGCCAAGGACAACTACACCAGCGGTCACTCGGAACGCGTCGGCTGGCTCGCGCGTCTGGTGGGCGAGGCGCTGGCCCTGCCGCCCGGCGAACTGCAAATGCTCGGTTGGGCCGGCCTGCTGCACGACGTGGGCAAGATCGGCGTGCCCGAACACATTCTCAACAAGCCCGGGCGTCTCACCGACGAAGAGTTCGCCGAGATCAAAAAGCACCCGCAGATCGGCTACGACGTGCTGAAGCCGGTCACCCACTTCGGCCCCGTGCTCGATGCGGTGCTCTATCACCACGAAAACCACGACGGCAGCGGCTATCCGAAGGGGCTGGCCGGCGCCGCCATTCCGCTTGCGGCCCGCATCGTGCATGTGGTTGATATTTTCGACGCGCTGACCTCTTCGCGCTCCTATCGCGCGGGCTTCACCCTCGACAAGGCCATCGCCATCCTCCAGCAGGATGCCGGCCGCGTCACCGATCCCGAAATCACCGCCGCATTCGCCAAGGCCTTCCGCCAGTTCATGCGCGATTGCCCGCAGGACTACATGCGGCTCTTTGCCCATCTCGACAAGGCTTCGGCCGCGGAAACACCGCCGACGCCGACGCCGCCCGCGGGCGAGGAGGTCGCGCAATGATCTCCTCGCAGATGATCCCAATCATCGCCCGCCGCCTGGCGGCCGCGCTGCTCGTCGTCGCGCCGCTGATCGCCTGGCCCATTCTCCCGGCGCCGCTCCGCGCCAACATCCCGCTCATCGCGGGCGCGGTGCTGTCCGCGCTGGCGGGCGTATACCTGCTCACGCGCCGCAGCGGGCGACTGCTCGGCATGGGCGCCGGCGTCGTCAGCGGAATCGCCATCGCAATCGTCATCGCCCCGTCGATCCCCGGAATTCCCGGCTGGGTCGGGTTCGCCGTCGCAGGCGCGGCCTTCGGCGTCGTCGGGCATCTCTCCGGCTTTGGACGACCCATGCCCATCCGCCTGCCCACGCGTCCCGCGGGCCCGGTGCCTCCGCTCAGCAACGCCGCGCCCGGCGGCAGCGTCGTCGCCACACCCAGCGCCGCCCCCGCTGGCGGGCGTCAGGCGACCATGGCCGAGTCGCTCCGCGGCGTGCTCGAAGAGCTGTGCCGCTTCCTCCATCGCGAGGCCGACTATCAGCGGGCCGGACGCGCCCCGACCTGGCTCGAATTGAACCAATTCGTCCGCGACGCCCTGCGCGCTCGAATCGGCGCCGTCGGCGTCAACATCTACCGCCTCTCCGACGACGCAGAGCGCCTCTTGCCCCTCGATTGGAGCGGCGGCCCGATGGACCAACTGCCGACGGCACGCGACGGCGTGATCGGCTGGGTGATCTCCTCCGGCAAGATCTTTATCAGCGATCACGCCTCTGCCGGCGAGAGCGCTGCGTCGCGCTGGGCTTGGCTGCTCCCGCTGAAGGTGGGCGAGCGCGTGCGGGCCATCGCCGCGGTGGATCAGTTCACGCGTCCTGAATACGCCGGCCTGCCGGTCGCGACCGCCGTCCGCGATCAACTGCAAATGGCCTGGACCGCCGTCAGCGCGCTGCAAGCCCTGGAATTCGCGGAACGCAGCGCGTCGGCCCGCGGGCTGCTCGTGCGGAGCGAATTGCTGACCGTGATCGACCGCGCCGTGCGCGAGGCCAAGCTCTCCGGCGAAGTCGTCCACCTCATGACCCTGGTGATCGAAGGCGTCCGCCGCCTCGATGACGAGGGCTATTGGGCCGAGCGCGACCACCTCGCCGAGCAGGTCGCGGCCTATCTCCGTTCGCAGGTCAGCGGCGATCACGCCATCGGCCGCTTCTCCGACGATCGCTTCGTGGTCGTCATCCGCCGCATGGACACCTTCACCGCCGGGCAACTGACGACGCGCCTGCACAGTGCGATCGTCTCCAAGCTGACCAGCGAACTCGAACGCATCGGCGGTCCGAGCGACCGCAAGGGCAGCCCCTCGGTGCACCAGATTCGCGTGCGGGCCGCGACCGTCGGCTGCGAGTTCAGCGATGTGCCCGATTGGCGGCCGTTCTCCGGCGTCAACGAAATGTCCGCTGAGGGCCACGAGCAGCAGACGCTGAAACTGATGGGGCCCGCCGCCCGCGAGTTGCTGCTGCGCTGCTTCGGCTTGCTGGAGTTCGCCCGCGCCGAGCGGCTCGACATCGTGCACGACACGCTGGCGCGCCTCACCGACAACCTCCGCCGGCCGCGCGGCCGCGGGGACTCGTCGCCGGGCATCGTCGCGCCGGCTCGCCCCATGGCGCCCGAGGTCGAGATACCCAAGTACGGCGCGCCGCCCCCACCCCCCGCCAAGGGAGGAACGGCGTGAAGGTCGACATCGAAACTCACGGCAGCGTGGTGGTGATCGTCCCGCGCGACGCCATCACCGAGGCCACGCTCGCGGACGTCACCACGGCCACCGAGGCCGCCCGCGCCCAAAGCGGCGGCGGCCGCATGGTGCTCGATATGGGCAATGTCGCCTTTCTCGACAGCGCCGCGATCGAGCATCTGCTGAGTTTTGCCGGCACCGCGTCGCGCGGGCCGCTGGTGCCGCGTCTGGCGGCGCTCAACGAGACCGTGCGCGAAACGCTCTCCCTCACCGAAACGCTGCCGCGCTTCTCAATCTACGACTCGGTCGAATCCGCCGTGCGGAGCTATCTCTAAACCCCCAGCGAGGCCTACCGAGCCACCGATGTTCAAGCGTGCACCGAAACTCGGATCGATCCTGATCGAACGCGGACTCGTCTCCGCCGAAGATCTCGAACGCGCGCTCGAAGCCCAGAAGTCCGGCTCGCGAAAGCTCGGCGAAACGCTGGTCGAGTTGAAGATCATCAGCGCCGCCACCCTCCTCGCCGCGGCCGCCGAACAGCTCGGCGTGAAGGGCTGCGTGCTGCGCCACGGCCTGATCGACCCGCGCGTGGCGCGCCTGCTCGATTACGAGGAAGGCCGCCGTCTGCGAGCGCTGCCGCTCTTTCTGGTCGAGGGCCGTCTGACGGTCGCGATGGCCGAGCCGCAGTCGCTGCCCACCATCGACCGCATCGCCCAGCTCACCGGCTACGAAGTCAACCCGGTCCTGGCGCTCGAGGCCAATCTGCTCGAGTACCAGGAGAAGTACGTCCGTTCGCAGGTCAGCGTCGAGAGCTTTCTCACCTCCCTGGCCTCCGGCGAAGTCGAAGTCGTCGATCGCGAAGCCGACGACGAAGACGACATCAACCGCAACATCGAGGAGATGGTCGACGGCAGCCCGATCGTCAACCTCGTGAACGTCGCCATCCTGACCGCCGTCCGAAACCTCGCCAGCGACATCCACGTCGAGCCCGACCGCATCGGCACGCGCATCCGCTATCGCCTCGACGGCATGTTGCAGCAACTGATGAAGCCGCCCCAGGGCATGCACGCGGCGATCGTCTCGCGCATCAAAGTCATCGCCAAGATGGACATCTCAGAAAAGCGCCTGCCGCAGGAAGGGCGCGTCCACGTGCGCGCCGAAGGCCGCGACATCGACTTGCGCGTGTCGACCATGCCGACTGTGCTGGGCGAAAAGGTCGTCATCCGCATTCTCGATCGCGAGCGGATCAACGTTTCGCTCGAAGACCTGGGCTTCGAAGGACCGCGACTCGACCAGTTCCAATACATGCTGCGCAAGCCCCACGGGCTGATCCTCGTCACCGGCCCGACCGGCAGCGGCAAGACCACCACGCTCTATTGCGCTCTCGATCGCATCAAGGACTACGGCCGCAACGTCATCACCGTCGAAGACCCGGTCGAGTATCAGCTCGATCTCGTCAACCAGATCCAGATCTCCGAGGGCATCGGCCTGACCTTTCCCCGAGCGCTCCGCTCGATCCTCCGGCAAGATCCGGATGTGATCCTGGTGGGCGAGATTCGCGACGCCGAGACCGCCCGCGTCGCCGTCCAGGCCGCGCTCACGGGCCACCTGGTCCTCTCGACCCTGCACACCAACTCCAGCGTCGGCGCCGTGACGCGCCTGCTCGACATGGGCGTCGAGCCGTATCTGCTCGGCTCGGCCCTCAACGGCGCCATCGCCCAGCGCCTCGCCCGAAAAAACTGCAAGCACTGCCGCGTCACCTATTACCCCAGCGAAACGGCCCTCTCCGACGCCGGACGCGCCGGCGACACGCGCCAGACCTATCGCAAGGGCGAAGGCTGCTCCAAGTGCAACTACACCGGCTTCAGCGGCCGCACGGCCGTCTTTGAGGTCATGGTCGTCGACGACGCCATCCGCGAAATGATCAACGGCTCGCACGAAGAGCACGCCATCCGCGAGCACCTGCGCTCGCAAGGCTGGAACGACCTCCGCGAACACGGTTTGCAGGTGGCCGATCGCGGCATCGCCGCGCTCGAGGAGGTGCTGCGCGTCACGCACGTCGAGTCCGACACGCGCGTCAAGGCCGAGCGCACCGAAAAGCCGCGCTTCGTGCCGGCCACCGTGGCGGAGCGCAACGTCCTCAACGCGGGAGTGAACTGACATGATTTTTCAGTACACCGCCGTCGATTCTCAGGGCGCACGCCACGTCGACACCATCGAGTCGGCCGACCTCCGCGCCGCACGCGCCGAACTCATGCAGCGCGGCCTGATGGTGGTCGACCTCGGCCAGGGCGAGCGCCGCCGTCGCGGCGCCGTCGACGTCGAAGTGGTGACCCCCGATTCCGGCAGCGCCTCCGCCCGCCCGAAAGTCGTCTTCACCGCCCGCGCCCGGCTGAGCGAGGTCGCCCTCTTCGCGCGACAGCTCGGAATGATGCTCCAGGCCGGTGCGGCGATCGTCCCCTCGATCCGCGCCATGCAAAACGAGGCCGTCCGCCCGGCGTGGAAATCGATCCTGAATGACGTCGCGACCCGGGTCGAAGGCGGCGCGGCCCTGCACGAAGCGCTCGCTCTTCATCGCAACGCCTTCTCCGGAATGTTCCGCAGCATCGTCCGCGCCGGCGAGGCCAACGGCCAGCTCGCCACGAGCTGCATGCAGCTCTCGCGCCTGATCGACTCCCAGCGCCGCGTCCGCAATCGCATCGTCGGCTCGCTGGCCTATCCGGCGCTGCTGCTCCTGCTCGCCTGCGCGGTCGTGACCTCGATGACGCTCTTCATCCTCCCGCGCTTCGCCCAGCTCTTCGACATGCTCGACGCCAAGCTGCCGCTGATGACGACCGTCATGCTGAACACCGCCGAGACCCTCAAGACCTGGTGGCCGGTGGCGCTCCTGACCCCGACCGCGGTCATCACCTTGCTCGTGCTCTGGCTGCGCTCCGATACCGGCCGAGCCACGATCGAACGCGGCGTCATGTTCGTGCCGATCGTGCGCAAGCTGGCGGCGGCCCTGATGCTCACGCAGCTACTGCAGCTCTGGTCGGCCGCGCTGCGCAGCAAGGTGCCGCTGCTCGAGGCCATCCAACAGGCCACCGAACTCAGCCGAAACGTCGTGATGCAGGAACTGGTCCAGCGAGCCTACGACGCCGTTCGCGAAGGGCGCTCGATCAGCTCGGCACTGCGCGAGTTCTCGTTCGTACCGCCCGCGGTGCTGGCCGCGGTCGCCACGGGCGAGGAAAGCGGCAAGCTGGGCGAGGCGATGGAGTTCGTCGGCAATTGGATGGACGAGGACAGCTCCAACCTGCTGGCGACTTTCACGCGTCTGATGGAGCCGATGATCCTCGTCGTCATGGGCGTGGTGGTCGGAACGATGGCCCTCAGCCTCTTCCTGCCGCTCTTCGATCTGGCGACCGCCGCTTGAGCAGCGAGACAACGACATGATGCTCTGGAAACGCTCCAACATCGCGCTCGACATCGGCCGCGCCCGCGTCCGCGCCTGCCAGTTCACCTGGCGCGGCGGAAAGCTCGCCGGCGCCTGCGAAGTCTTCGCCGATGCCCCGCAAACCGACGACTCCGGCCCCGCCGATCAATCCGCCGCACACCGCGCCGGGCGGCTGCTGCAACAGGCCGAGTTCCACGGCCGCCGCGCCGCCATCGGGGCCAATGTGCCGCCGCTCGCCTTTCAGGCGCTGACCGTCCCCGATGCCATGTTCGCAGCACCCGAGACCGAATGGGACACCATGCTGCGCTTCGAAGGCGCGCGGCTGCTCAAGCTGCAGCCCGATGAGATCGAAGTCGCCGCCTGGCCGCTGCCGCGTCGCGGCGCCGGTCGCGCCAACCTCGCGATCTGCGCTCTGCCTCAGTCCGAGATCGCCCGCGATCAGCAGCTCTGCGCCGCGCTCGGCGTCGAGCTCTACCGCGTCGATGCCGCGCCCCTTGCGCTGATCCGCGCCGGCTGGGCCGCAGGTCCGCCGGGCGAGCCCGAGAACCCCGATCGCGCCCTCTGGGCCGTGCTCGACATCGGCGCAACGCGATCCACCCTCGCCATCGCCATCGGCCCGACTTGCATCTATGTGCGCTCGCTCCCCCATGGCGGCGACGCGCTCACCGCCTCAATCGCCGAAACGCTCGGGCTTCAAACCGCCATGGCCGAACGCGTCAAACTCGAACTCTCCGCCGAGTGGGACGAGGAGGGCGCGAGCGAAGCGGAAGTCGACGGCGCCGCCCGCGCCCAACTCGTGCACGTCGGCACGATTCGCTCCGGCCTCATCACCCGCCTGCGAACCCTCACCGCCGAAGTCCGTCGCGCGCTCACCTACTCTCTGGAGAGCACCGGCGAAACAGCCCCCTCGGGTCTCTATCTCTCCGGCGGCGGCGCCGCGCTGCGCGGCGTCTGTCAGCATTTCTCCCGAGCGCTGGGCGTCGGCGCGCACATGCTGACCCCGCGCCGAGCACTCGCGAGGTGGCCCGGCGCGGCCCGTTGCCTCCGCTATCCCGATGAACCGGCGATGACCACCGCGGTCGGCCTCGCGCTGGGAGATGCCCCATGACGCTGCGACGACCCGCCATCGACCGCCGCGCCGCTGCGCCGGGCGCCCCGCTCCTGGGCCCGCGCATCAATCTGCTGCCGGTCGTGCTTCAGCTTCGACAGCGCCTGCGCGATCGCGTGCGCCAGTGGGGCGTGGTGCTGGCGTGCGCGTCGGTGCTGGTCCTGATGCTGGTCGTCTCCATCAACGCCGGCGCTTACGCCGATCATCAACTGCGCACCTTGCTCGCCGCCGAGCAGCAGCGCGTGCAGCGCGAGGAGCGACGCAGCGCCGAAATCGCCGCCGAGGCGGCCGGTTTGCAGAAACGCTACCGCCAGTTGCAATCGCTCCGCAGCACCGAATCCTGGTCGCAGATGCTGCGAAAGATCGCCGCCGCGGCGCCCGCCCGCCTCATCGTGCGACGAATCGACGTCACGCCCGTCGCGGCGGATCTCACTCGGCCCGCCGAGGCGCCGTCCGCCGAGCCGGGAAAGGGTCCCGCGCCGCCGCGCCCGAGCCATCTGTGGAAGATCGAGGGCATCGCCGACGAGTATCAGGCCATCGTCGAATATCAGGGCCGCCTCCGGCAACTGAACGAATTCAGCGAAGTGCAGTTGATGCGTTCCGGCGCGGACAAGATCGGCGTCACCGCGGTGTACCAGTTCGTCTTTGAGTGTCGGAGATGAGCCGATGAACCGTCGCTCCGAATACCTCCTGCTCGCGACCCATGCCGGTGGCGTGGTGCTGCTCTCGGCGTTGGCCGCAGCGCTCGCCGTCACGGCGCTCGCGCCCTGGCAGCAGCGCGCCGCTGATCGCCCCCGGCTCAAGCGCGCTCTCGAAGAAACCAGCGCCCGCTGCGCCCACCTGATTCAGGTGAACCAAGACCACGCCGCCACGCTCCACACCGCGGCTCTTGCGGCCGAGCGCGAGGAGCGCCGCTGCAACATCACCGATTCACAGCTGATGGCCCTCGTGAACGCCCACTGCGGCGCCGGCGGCGTCTCGCTCGAAGCGATCGAACCGCAGCCCGCCGTCCGCGGCGCCGCCTGGCGCGATGTGCAGATTCGAGGGCAGGGCCGCTTCACCGCGCTTCATCGCGTGCTCGCGGCCTTGGAGGCGGAATCGCCCTATCTACAGATCACCAGCCTCCGCATCGAAGGACCGCTCAGCCTCACCGGCGACAACATGACCTGCGGCCTGATGTGGACCCTGCGCTGGGTTCCGCCCGCCGCCGCCGGCGCCGGTAAGCCCGCCGGAGCCGCGTCATGAAGCTCACCCGCCGCCAAATGTTGATGGGCGCCGGGCTGCTCGGCGCCTGCGGATTGCTCATCGCCGATCGCCTCACCGGCGGCGCCAATCGCCCGCACCTCTCGCTCGCCGCCTCGGCCGCGACCGGCGACGACCGCGCGATCGCCGGCCAGCTCTCCGGTCTCACCCTGCTGCCCGCCGCAACTCCTGAGAACGAGTGCCGCGCCGCAGTGCCCGACGTCTTCAACGCCTCACGCATCGCCATCGAGCTCGCACCGCCACCCGAGGCCGAAAAGCCCGCGGCCGAGGCGCTCTCGTCCGGCGAAGAATTCCAGAAGCAGTTCTCGCTCTGCGCGCTCGTGCTCGGGTCGCGCCCTTCCGTGCTCATCGGGCGGCAGGTGCTGCACGTCGGCGATCAACTGGGCGAGTTCAAACTGCGCGCGATCGACGCCGATGGCGCCGAATTCGTCAACGACCGCGGCGAACAGATCAAACTCCCCGCTCCGCGCCGCGAGCGCCGCGCCCCCGGCGGCTGAGCCGGCCGCGAGGATTCGGCCTTCGTCCCGCGACGAAGGCCGCGCCGCACAAAACCAGTTGTCCCCCAATCCCCCCCGCGGCGCGACATCTTCCGGAGCGACCCCATTGGCCGCGCGTCGCTGCGTTACTCCCTCACGGCTTCATGCTCGCCGTTCTGGTGCAACACCAGCTTGGTCGCTTTGCCGTCGGCGCCGCGCACAAACACCAGTTGGGCGTCGACCACCGTGTAGTAAAACTTGTCTTCCGCTTCCGGATAGACCTCAAACGTCGGCTGCCCGGTGAGACCCACCATCAGCTTGTCGCCGTCGCGCTTCACCGTGAACAACAGCTCCGGCGCCAGGCGATAGTTGCCCTCCAGCCCGTCATACTTCGTCACATCCACGTCGACCGGGCGTCGCTGCTGCGAGAGCGGGCGATCGACGCGCTTCGCAGGGCTGTCCGTGCCGTCGGCCTGCGTCAGCACCATGCCCGTCGCCTTTCCACCCGGCTCTCCCTCAAACCGCACCCGGAAGCCGACTTCGTTGTTGAAGAAGATTCCCTCGAATTCCGGCTCAATCTCGCGCGCCGGCTGCCCCGTGCGCTGAATGAACAGCCGGTCGCGATAGCGCGTCACTTCGCGATAGACCCCCTCGCTGATCTCATACACGCCGACATACCGCTCCAGCGTCTCCTTCGGCAGCTTCGTGGCGATGCGATTCTGGCGCAGCGGATACTTGGGCGTCAGCAGGTGAAAGGCGATGTCGTCCGTGCTCGCCGAGCAGTTCGACAGCACCACCACGCCCCGCTTCGTCGCCGGGTCCATCGCAATCACGCTGTGATAGCCGCCCGTGCCGCCGTTATGCCAAACCACATCCGTCCCGTGCATCGCCGAGACAGGCCCCCACGCCAGGCTCGTCTTCTCCTTGCCCGCGCCGATCGGAATGTCCACCCGCTGCGCCAGCTTCACCGTCTCCTCCAACGGCGTCTTTCCAATCTGCAGATTCGCCGCCGCATACTTGAGCATGTCGTTCACGCTCGATCGCAGCGCGCCCGCCCCGGCCATCGCCGGCAGATCCCAGTTCGGCATTGCTTTCAGCTTCTCATCGTGCCCCTGCGCCAGCCGAGCCTTCTGCTCATCGCTCAGCGCGATCGTCGTGCTGCTCATCCCCAGCGGCCCGGTGATGCGCTCCTTCACCAGCTCCGCATACGTCTTGCCGCTCTTCACTTCCAGCAGATGCCCGAGCAGCCCATATCCGACATTCGAATAGACCCGCTGACTCCCGATCTCAAACATCACGTCCGTGTCCGACAGCCACTCGTGCAATTGCTCCGTCGTGTAATCCGCGTACGGATTCGTGATGTCCGCCGGCTGATGGTTCGTCGGCATCCGCTGCAGCCCCGACGTGTGCGTCGCCAGGTCGCGCAGCGTCATTTCCCGCGCACCCGACTTCGGCGGAGCGCATGTCTTCGGCAGCCACTGTCGGATCGTGTCTTCCGCCTTCACCTCGCCCGCCCGCACCATGTCCGCCAGCAGCGTGCCCGTGAAGGTCTTGGTGATCGAGCCGATCTCAAAGATCGTGTCGCCGTCGAGCGGTCGCGAACTCGCCGATCCGGCCGAACCATGGGCGATGACGCGCGTGCCGGCAGGGGAGATGAGCCCGACGACGATGCCGATCGAGCGCTTGTCCTTGTCGACCGCCTGCTTCAGGATCTCGCCGATCTCCGCATCGCTCGGAAAGGCCGCCGCCTTCGCCGCCTCATCGCCGATCGCCGCCGCGCTCATCGCGCCCCACCCCAGCGCCGTCGCAATCGCCATCTGCGCCGCACCTGCGGCCAACCAACCTTTTCTCATCCGAGTGTCTTCCTTGTCGTGTGTTGATTCAGCTTGCCGCGACGCAGACTACCAACACGCCCGTGGGAGACGATCGGTTCTTGCGCGAACTTGTCAGCGATAAGACGCAGCCGGCGGCAGGGGGGAGGAGTTCGACTGAGATCAGGCGACTTTCAGCGTTGGTGCCCCGCTCACAGACGAACGGCTGCCAACAGGCACGCGTGCCGACCGACTTTCCCGCCACGCCATGCCCCGCCCCCGCAGGCAAACAAAAAACGCGACGCCCAATACCTGCGTCGCGCTGCGCGAGTTCTGCCGAAAGGTCGCGATCGGCGTGCGATCGCCGGACCTCGCGGCGGCGGCTACTTGCCGCTGACGGTGATGTAAGACATGACGCTGCCGAGGTCGCGAATAACGTCGACGCTGGCGCGAATCGTGTACTTGGCGCCGGGCTCGATCGTCACCGCGGGGCGCGATTCCATCTGATGATGCCAGGTCATGCCGCCGCGGATCCACTCTTTCCACGACGGACGCTTCGCCTGCCGCTGACGATGGGCACGCACCACGTTCCGGTCCTTGCAGCAGAGACGAACGAGCGTCTTCTGCGCCGCCGCATTCCGCGGCAGCTTGTCGATTTTGATTTCAATCGTCGAGCCGGGGCTGATCGCCATGGTTCTCAATGCTCCTCGTCGCCGCGACCCCGCCGGGCCTCAACACCCGGACGGACGGCTAAATTCGAACCGGGGAATGTAGCGGTCCCCTCCGCAGGCTGCAAGCGGCCGCCCCGGGGCGGGGGCGGTTTTCGCGGCCGGACGGCCGTCACCCTCGGCTGAATCGGCCCTCCCGAACCCTCCAGCCCATTTCCTCCGCCCGCCCTCGACGCCCAGCGCGGCCGGCCCGCAAGCTGGACACGCCCGAATCCCGATACAATGGGAGCCAAGGTTGGTGGAGGCTCTCCCGATCGAGAGGCGCGACCCGGAGTGTTGCGCAATACCGACCGCGCCGTCCCCGGCGTGCAGCCCCGAGAAATGAGACACATTCCATGAAAAAAACAGTCGAACTTCGCTATCGGACCTTGCGAGTCGCCGTCCTCCTCGCACTCTTCGCCGGCTGCGTCACGCCGCCGCCCAACGGAAATGACAACGGCAACGGCAATTCGGCCAACGGCAACGCCAACACCACGCCTCCCCCCACGCTCTCCGACGCCCAGAAGGCCGCCATCAACGAAGCCAATCGCCTCTTTGGCGAGGCGGCTCAAACCCTGAGCGCCGCCCTCTCCGGCCCCGTCAATCCCTCGTTCGACCCCGAAAACCCCTCCCTCATCGGCGGCTTCGGCACCTGCCCGACCGTCTCCTTCGTGTCGAGCGCCGACGTCATCGCCATGGCGATCGAATATCCCACCGCCGGCTGCAATAGCCAGGACGCCGGCGATGTCACCGTCTCCGGACTGGTCGGCCTCACCATCAACCGCGGCACCCGCGCCGGAACCATCACCTTCACCAACTTCGTCGTCGACGGCGTCGCTATCAGCGGCAACATGACCCTGACCGTCACCGGAAACGCCACCACCGGCGTGCAGTTCCAGGGCAATCTCAACCTGACCATCGGCGGCATCACCGTCACCGGCGTCACGACGTTCGTCATCGCCGATAGCGGCGCGATCACCTTCAACTCCGACGGCATGACCGTCAGCGACAGCGATTCCAACTTCGTGCTCACGCTCGACGACGTCGTCGTCAACGCCATCGCCAACAACAACTTCGTCCCACAGGCCGGCGTGATGACCTTCAACTTCGAGAGCAACTCGATCAGCATCACCTTCGACGCCAACTCGCCCTCCACCCGCCAGGTGCAGGTCCGCGTGAACGGCTCCAGCCCGGCCACCTACACGCTGCCCTAAGGCGCCGACGCCGCAGCCGATCAGATTGCACGCTTTATCAGCCCCGCCGCGATCCGGAATCGGTTTTCGCGACGGGGCTGTCCGTTTTGCCGAAATCCCGTTGACCGCCCTCTATAATGTTTGTGACGGTCTGGGATGGAAGCTGCCCCCCCCCGCCTCATTGTCTGCAACCTGATCAACCGACCTTGGAGGTTCGCGCATGCGCGGTAGAAGTCTGGGTATGGCCGGCGTCTTTGGTTTGACCATGGTCCTGCTGGGCGGCTGCCCGCAACCCCCCGCGCCAAACGACAACGAGAACACCAACGGCGGCGCCAACACAAACGCCAACACCCCGGCGAACACCAACGAGAACGCGCCGGCCAACGCCAACGACAACCAGCCCGCCGCCAACACGAATGAGAACGCGCCGCCCGCGAACGGCAACGCGAACACGCCGGACAACACCAACCAGAACGCCCCGGCCAACGCCAACGACAACGCCTCGCTAAACGCAAACGACAACAGCACCGCGAACGCGAACGCCAACTCCAATTCCAACACGAACTCAAACTCAAACTCAAACTCGAACACGAACGCCAACGACAACAGCGGCGGCGGCGGCGGTCTCTCCGCCAATCAGCAGGCCGCCGTCAACGGCGCAGTCCTCCGCCTCAAGGCCCTCGACACCGTCATCGGCGTGCTGATCCCGTTCACCAGCGCGCTCCTCGAATTCCCCGATCCCACCGCGATTAACGTCTTCGGAACCTGCCCCGAGGTCGCCTGGGCCGGCAGCGGAAACAACTGGGCCCTCGGTCTCATCTACGACGAAAACCTCGGACAGCCCGGCTTCGGCGTCGGCTGCGTCGGCGCCGACATGGACGGCCTCCTCGTCGCCGGCCAGGTCCAGGTCAACTACACCAACTCCAACGCCACCGGCGTCTTCGCCTATCAGAGCATGACCATCGGCGGCGAATCCGTCACCGTCAACGCCACCATGGTCCTCAACGGCGGCGGCTTCGACGGCACCACCGGCCCCATCCCGCTCACCTACAACGGCTCCTTCGGCGGTAACGTCGCCGGCGACGAGACCTTCGGCGGAAATCTCTCCATGAGCATCCGCAACCACGTCGGCACCGTCGACCCCGCCCTCGTCACCATCAACGCCGCCGGCTATTCGCTCGGCCAAACCGGTCAGACCGCCTTCAACGTCGATCTCGCCAGCGTCGTGGTCGACGTCCTCGGCAACGCCAGCTTCACCCCCGAAGCCGGCACGCTCACCTTCACGCCCGCCGGCGAGCCCCAAATCGTGATCACCTTCACCGCCCAAAGCCCCGCCAGCGGGACCGTTCAGGTCTCCGTCGGCGGGGCCGCAGCCGTGGCTCACGTCGTCCCCGGCGCGGCAAACTAACGCAGCCCGCCGCTCAATCGCTGGCGGAGTTCAAGAAGTGGGCGGCCGCCGCCGCACTGAAGAACTGATTTTCGGTGACGAGCGCCCGCCCCTGATTCAAAGCGCCACAAGGGTCCGTTCCGGATGGACCGACCTATCCGGAACGTCACTACGTGCCCCCGCCCGCCGTTCGCATGTCCGTCGGGCCCGCGCGACTACTTCGCCTTTCGGGCCGCCTCCTGCGCCCGGTTGTAGCTCTCCGCCACGGCCTTGTAGTGCGGCACAAGCTGCCCATAGATCGCGCCCCACTGGGCCGCATCCGGGCGATTCCACGTGCGCTGAAACTCGCACAGAACCGCGTTGGTGGAGACGGGGATGATCCCGGCCTGCGCCATGCGAGCAACGGTCGTTTGCGACGCCATGACGCTCGGATCGCCCGATGCGTCGGTCACGAAGTACACCTTGTAGCCGTCCGCATTGGCCTGCAGCGCGGGAAACGCGACACATACGCTGGTCCACACGCCCGCCATCACCAGCGTCTTCCGCCCGGTGGCCTCCACAGCCTTGACGAAGTCGGCGTTGTCCCAGGCGCTGATCTCGCCCTTGCGCGGCACATACGTGGCGTAATCCTTGAAAGCGTCGAGTTCGTCCATGAGCGGACCATTGGGACCGTTGGGCTCCGACGCCGTGTAAATGATCGGCGCCTTGCCCAGCTTCGCGATGTTGGCCAGCGCCACCGTGTTGTTGCGCAGTTCCGCGACCGGCACATCCTTAACCGTCTGAAACAACCCGGTCTGATGATCGAGCAGCAGCACAACCGTGTCGGCCGGATCGAGCAGAACACCGCGCGCCTCCGGCGAGGGCTGACGCGACAGGCCGGCGATTGGCGCGCCCTTCGCGGCGTCTTGCGGTAGCGCTCGATCCTGCGCCTGTCCGCTGACGAGCAGCACGACGGCGCAACCGGCGATGCTGAAAGCCAATAGCGAAACGCTGCGTACGCGATGGAAGCTTCTGTTGGCGAGAACCACTGCTGATCTCCTTGTAGGTGAAGTTTGCCGAGTGCCATGACGATGGCACTCGCGTCGGCACGTCATCGGCTGCGAAATGGGCGAAGGTGAGAGTCGGGGGCAGCCATCCGGCGGGTCGCGCCGCCGGTGGCTTCGCGGTGCGGATCGCCAAAGCGGAGTCGTGCAGCCACTCGCGCAGGGGTTCTACGCAGCAGTGATCGCACAGGAGCCCTCGTTTGAAAATCCACGCCAACGCAAAGCGGTCAGCATGGCCCCCATCGGGCGGATCGTCGAAAAAAACACCGCGACAACCGATTCATTCGGGGCGACAGGACTCGAACCTGCGACCTCTTGCACCCCATGCAAGCGCGCTACCAGACTGCGCCACGCCCCGGTCAAGCGACTGGACGCGGAGCCGGCCTGTTCGCCGCTCTCGCTTCTCGTCACCAGTCAGAAGCGTACGCCGCGGACCGGCAAAGGTCAATTCGAACCCGCCCTCTCACCGCGCATCCGCCCCAATTTCGCGATCGCGATCGCCCTCAGCCGCCCGCCCCGGCCGTCGCCGCAGTCGCCGCCGCCGTGGTGCCGTTCGACTCCGCCCGCCGCCGCGCGATCCGCGCATAGCGGCCGTGAATCAGCATCAGATTTCGGGCATAGATCGGCAGCCCCAGCAACTGCGCAAACGAGATCACCGGGTCGCCCCGCAGAAAGGCATAGGTCAGCAGCATCATCCCGCCCAGGAGGCTCAACCACCAAAACGCTACCGGCACATGACTCCGCCCCCGGCGTTCCGAAATGAGCCACTGCACGATGAACCGCATCATGAACACGCCCTGGCCGGCAAAGCCGAACCACACGAGCGGGTTCTTAAACTCCTCCAACGAGATCGCCGCCAGAATCATGCGCGGCCGCCGGGGAGTTCCAATGCAGAATGCAGAATGCAGAATGCAGAAAAAGTCCCCGTACGTCGCGACGCCGACGCGACCAGCGACCCCTTCTGAATTCTGCATTCTTCATTCTGCATTCTCATCCTCACTTCCCGCAGTAATCGATGATCCGCGCGATCTCGCTTCGCAGGTCTTTGCGATGCACGACGCGGTCCACGTACCCGTGTTCCAGCATGAACTCCGCCGTCTGAAAGCCCTCGGGCAACACCGCCTTGATCGTGTTGGCGATCACGCGCGGCCCCGCAAAGCCGATCATCGCGCCCGGCTCCGACAGCGTGATGTCCCCCAGCATCGCAAAGCTCGCCGCAACGCCCGCAGTCGTCGGGTCGGTCAGGACCACGATGTACAGCCCGCCCGCCTCGTCCAGCTTCGCGATCGCGGCGCTGGTCTTGGCCATCTGTACCAGGCTTACCATCCCCTCCATCATTCGCGCGCCGCCGCTGCATGTCACCATCACCAGCGGCAGATTCTCCTCGATCGCCCGCTCCGCCGCCGCGGCCACCTTCTCGCCCACCACCGCGCCCATCGAGCCCATGATGAAGCTCGGGTTCATCACCCCCATGATCACCGCCCGCCCCTTGATGAAGCCCTTGCCGACGATGACCGCCTCGCGTTCTCCGCTGGCGCTCTTCACATCTTCCAATCGCTTCGTGTAGGGCACCCGGTCGGTGAATTCGAGCGGGTCGGTCGATTCGAGCTCCGCCAGAAACTCCTCAAACGTGCCCGGATCATTCAACTGCCCGATGCGCGTCCGCGCGTCAATGCGATAGTGATGATCGCAGTCGGGGCACACATGCAGCTCTTCCTCGAGAATACGTCGATAGATCATCGCCTTGCACTTCGTGCAGCGGATCCACAGACCCTCGGGAATCTCAACGTTTCGGCGGCCTTCAGCCATGGAGGGGACCTCTGGCGCTTGCGGGGTTGTCGGCAATTGAGTTTCGAGCCTCGAACGCAGAGTCTCGGGTCGAACGCATCGATCCACGCGTCAGCAGCCCGATGCGCGGCGACGCGGACTTCAACTCAACACCCTGCACTCGCACCTCGCAACTCGGGTTTTGGCAAAGACTAGCAGATTCGGGGCAGGATTCTAGGATGCCAATACCTTCGCGCTGCTCCCCTCCGGCTCCACGATCACCGGCTTCTGCACCGAGGCCGCGAAGCGCCACACCTCCGCCGCGTCGGGTTGCTGCTGCAGCGCATAGCGCATCAGCGCCAGTGAGATCGGCCGCATCACGAAGCCCACCGCCTCGTGGCCATTGCGCTTCAGACGCGCCTTCGCCGCTTTCTGAATGCGCTGAAGCGCCTCGACAAACGGCTCGCCCTCGGGCGGTTGCACGCTCAGCGGCGCTTCGCAAAGCTGCTCGTGAGCAGCGGCATAGCGCACTTCGAGCTGCTCGTCCGTCAGGCCGCTCCACAGCCCCAGATCCACCTCATCCAGCTCCGAGCTTTTTCGCACGCCGACGCCCAGCGCCTTGGCCAGGCGCCGACCGACCGCCGTCGAAAGCTCGTCAGGGGCGTGATAGATCTGACCGACGCGCGCGGCCCGCATCGACTCCACCCATTCAATCCAGTCCGGTCCGTCGGCGGACAACGGTTCGAGCGCGACGCGGCCCATGAGGCGACCGGCCCGGCTCCATTCTGTCGGGGCGCACGGGATCAGTGCGACTTTCATCGCTGACGAGGCCCTCCCCCGGACTGCGCCTCACGCGCAGCATGCTGCAGCTGCCGAAAGGCCTCACGCGCATCGCCGGAGCGATAGATCGCCGAACCGGCCACGAGCGAATTCGCTCCGGCAGCGGCTGCGACGCGCGCAGTGTCCAGGTTGATGCCCCCATCCACTTGCAGCCACTGGCCATGACGAAGCCGCTTCGCGATCGCCTCAATCTTCGGGAGGCAATCGGCGATGAACTTCTGTCCGCCAAATCCAGGCCACACGGTCATAACCAAGATGATATCGACGAGCGGGATGGTGTCGAAGACGGCGTCGGCCGGAGTCGCCGGGTTTAGCGCAATGCCGACGCGGCAACCAAGACCCCGAATATGTCCGATAAGTTTTTCGCGGTCCGCGGGAGCGACCGTTTCGGCATGAAAAGTGAGGCTATGCGCCCCGGCCTTCGCGAACGCGGCCGCGTATCGCCGCGGCTCCGCGATCATTAAGTGTGCATCCAGAAAGCACTTAGAATTTTTCTGCACGGCGGCGACCACCGGCACACCGATCGACAGATTCGGCACAAAGTGGCCGTCCATCACATCCAGATGGATCACCTCGCAGCCGCCGTCTTCGACCGCCGCGATCTCCGCCGCCAGCCGACCAAAGTCCGCATCCAGCACCGACGGCGCGATGCGGGCCGGCGTCGGCGAATTCGGATCAAATAGGTGCGACAACGCGCTCATGCGTCCAGAATCTCAACCGTGGCGAAGGGCTTGCCCTCCAAAAACTCCAGCGACGCGCCGCCGCCCGTGCTGACATGCGACACGCGCTCCGCCAAACCCGAGTCTTCGATCGCCGCGGCGCTGTCGCCGCCGCCGATGATCGTGATCGTGCCGCGGCTCGTCGCATCCGCGATGGCGTGCGCCAGCGCAAACGTGCCTTTCTCAAACGGCTGCGTCTCAAACGCGCCGACCGGACCGTTCCAGACCACCGTGCCCGCTTTGCCGATGATCGAGCGATAGGTCTCCAGCGTGTCGGGGCCGATGTCCAGGCCCATCAGGTCCGCCGGAATATCCGTCCCACACACTTTCGTCGCCACGCCGGCCTTCAACTCGGCGGCGCAGACGCTGTCGCTCGGCAGCCGCAGCTTCGCGCCGCCCGCCGCGATGAGCTCCTTCGCCAGATCGAGCTTGTCCCGCTCGCACAGGCTCTTGCCCACATTCTTGCCCTGCGCCGCGTGGAAGGTGTACGTCATCGCGCCGCCGATCAAAATCTGATCGACCTTCGGCAGCAGCGCACGGATCACGCTGATCTTGTCGCTCACCTTCGCCCCGCCCAGCACCGCGACAAACGGCCGCTTCGGCTCCTTCAGCGCCTCTCCCAGATATTTCAGCTCTTTCTCAACCAGGAAGCCCACCACGCGATTGCCCGCGGGCATCTTCTGCGGCACGTCATACATGCTCACATGCTTGCGATGGCACGTGCCGAAGGCGTCGTTCACATACGCCTCGCCCAGCCCCGCGATCGCCGTCGCAAACGCCTCGCGCTTCGCGTCCTGCTCCGGCGTCAGCTTGCCGTCCGGGTTCTTCTTTTTCAGATCAATGATCGTCTCAGCCGGGTTGAATCGCAGGTTTTCGAGCAGCAGGACTTCGCCGTCCTTCAGGCTCATCGCCGCCTGTTTCGCCTCGGCCCCTTCGCACGGAGCCACAAATTTCACCGGCCGCCCGATCAACTCCTGCAAGCGCGTCGCCACCGGACGAAGCGTAAACGGCGCGTCTTTCTTGGCGTCGCCGACCGGACGACCCAGATGGCTCATCACGATCGCCCGCCCCCCGCGCTCCACAATGTCGCGCAGCGTCGGCAAAAACATGCGAATGCGACGATCATCCGTGATGGCCTGCTTGTCGTCCTGCGGCACATTCAGATCCGCACGGATCAGGATGCGGCGCCCGCGGACATCCAGCGCGCGAACATTTTTCTTCGCCATGATTCAGTCTCCCTATGTGGTCGCCGACGCGGCGGCGATTGAATTCATAGCGGAAGTTTAACGGGAGAACGACCGGGGAAATGGCATGAGAGGCGCACGGATTGGGCCTTGCCGGCGATCAACCGACAAGGCCCAAAAAGTCGAAACCTGCTCAGGGACGCTCGGCGCGATTACTTCGCGTCGTCGAAGGCGTTCTCGATCGCCGCGACCTCATACTCGCGCTCTTCGCCTTCCAGCGCCAGCAGGATCTTCTCGCCCAGCCCCTTGCCCATCGTCTTTTGGGCGACCGGAGCCTGATAGCTGAAGATTCCGCGGTCCACGTCCGTGTCGAACGGTCCGAAGAAGGTCATGGTGTGCGTCTTGCCCGTGTCGCTCCGACGGAACGTCACGCGCGTGCCGATGCCGATCACGTCCGTCGCCACGCCCTTCGGATCGATCGCCTGCGCCTTCGACAGGTCCTCATTGATGCGCGCGAAGCGCGCTCGCAGCAGGTCGCGCTCTTCCAGCGCAAACTTGTATTCCGAGTTTTCGCTCAAGTCGCCGTGCGAAGCCGCTTCTCCGATGCGCACCGCGTTCTCGCGCATCTGCACATGCTCGATGTTCTCGCGCTCGGCCACCTTTCGCTCGATGCCAAGCTGCGTCGACCAGATCACGCGGTCGTCTTCCCACGCCGCAATGTTCACGGCCTTCTTCAGCCAAAGCTGCGGATGACGGTCGCGCAAAATCTCCAGCGCCTTCATCCGCGTCATGTCCCCCAGCCCGTCGATCCGCTCCAACTGACGCCGGACCGTGATCGCCGCCGCCTCATCCAACGCGCCGATCGCCTCGCGCAACATCGCGTAATCACGCAGCGCAAAGGCCGACCGCAGCTTGTTCTTGAATTCCTTCACCATGTCCGTCTGCTGACCCGCCGCGCGGCCCAGATCCGTCCACGTATCCAGAATCCGCCGCAACAGGCTCACCTGTGTCGGGGCTTGCACGCTCTTGCCGATCTTCGGACCCTTCCAGAGCCAGTAGTTCGCCTCGGCAAACTCCAGCACGCGGCTGTACGCCTGGTCGATGAAGGCCTGCAACGCCGCATGCCGATCGTTCTTGATCAGCGCCGTCGAAATCGTGTCCAGCTGCGAAGCCGGCGCAACCGGCAGCAGCTTGGCATAGATATCGAGCCACTCCGTCGGACGCGCCGCCGGCAGCGCCTCCAGGCAGCGGCTCCAATACACATCCTGCTCCAGATTGCGGATCAGCAGGACCGGGTCCTTCGCCGCCGTCAGCACTTCACCCGCCAGCACCTTCGACTCTTCGCTGGTCGCCATGCCCTTTTCGGCCAGCCGCCCCAGCAGCAAAGCGCAGGAGAGCGCCTCGGCCGGACGCTTTTCGCGGATCGCGTGCGTATAGGCCACGATCTCGTCGTGGGCCCGCTTGAGCAGATCCACCGAGGGCGGCTCGTTCACCGCCGCCTTGTCCTTCAGATAGGTCTCAATCGTCGTCAGCCAATGGTCCGGATCCTTGTTCGAGCTGAATCGCTTCCACATCTCCTGGTCCATGCCCACCGGCTCATGCAGCAGCGTGATCATCACCGGCGAGCGACCTTCGACGCGGACATGCGTGGCCCGCTTCAGATGCGTCCGCGCGTTCGTCCACCACTTCGCCCAGCTCTTCGCCTCAATCACCCGCGGGACCAGCTCTTCCTTCAGTTGGTCGGCGTCCATCGAGCCGCCATGCGAGTGAAGCAGCCCCACCACCAGCCCGACCGGGTCGTTCTCAATCATCTCCGCCAGCCGCTGCGGCCAGAGCTGACGGATCGTGCGAAAGTCGTTGCGATCAATGCGGTCATACTCGCGGGCCAGCTCGGCGGCCGGCACCTGCACCGGCCGATCCTGCCGTCGCAGCGTCAGCAGCCCGTTCTCGCGATCAATGTCGAGAATCTCAACCACCCGATCGTCCATGCGGCCGATCAGCGTGTCGCCCGGCTTCAGCTCGAGGTACACATCGAGCAGCTTCAGCGCCGCGCGGGCCGGCCGATCGCCCGCAAGCCCGGAGGCGTCCAGCGCCGAGCCGAAGCCCGGAATCGCGCTGTACACCCGCTTGTAGAGGTCGACCACCATCGTGCGCAGACTGTCCGCCTTCGGCGCCGCAAACAGCGCCGAGCGCGCAATCGCGAGCGCCGCATTCGGATCGGTGTCCACCCGCGCCGGCTCCAAAATCGTCTGCGCAAGCGTCGCCACGCGATCCGCGTTCTGCGTCCGCTCCAGCTTTTGAAACGGCCGCACCAATTCACTCAGGCCGTTACCACTCGTCAGTACCGCCAGGCAGGCGTTCTCAAACCCCGGAAGATCGCCGGCCTTCGCCATTTCGAGCAACGAACTGTCCGCCATCGCTGTCAGCCCTCAAGCAACTGCGAAAACGCGCCCGCCCCGCGCGGCGGAGGGTCGCGAAATCGCGAGATAACAAGAACCGCGCGTCCTCACACGCCCGCCAAAAGCGGACGACAGAGAACCCGCGGTCGAGACTTAACCGAATAACTGAACGTAGTTTAGGCGCGCGGCCTCGTTTTGTCGAGCCGCCGCCGGACAGCCATCAGACGATGATTCAGCCTCCGGTGAGCAGTGCCACAAACGAGCCAATGTCGCCGACCGTAACGAATCCGTCGTTGTTCACATCCGCGAGATTGATATTGCAACTCGGGTACTGCGCGGCATAGCCCGTAGGGTCGGTTAGCGCGAGCACGAAGCCGCCGATGTCGCCGACCGTGATGAACCCGTCGCAGTTCATGTCGCCGATCGCGAAGGTCGGGCTGCACTCATCGGGCACGCCGTCGCCGTTGGTGTCCTGCGACGTGCCGGCGGCAATGTCGCACGAGTCGGGGCGCTGGTTGTTGTTGCAATCGAGCGCGCGACCTTCGGCGATGTCCCAAGCATCCGGCACACCGCTAAGGTCGCAATCCGCCAGCCGCAGGATCTCACCCATCGCGACATAGGTCGGCTCGCCCGCGAGCGACGTGATCTCGCGAATAAACGCACACGTATCGGCGTTGAACTCGAGCAGTTTGCCGTTGTAGCGGCTGGTGACGGCAAACCGATCCGACGCCGTCCACGTGAGACCCTCGGGGCCGTCGAGCCCGGCTGTTCCCGCCGCAACGCATGGAACACATCCGCCCGTATCGTCGAACTTCAGCACTTCATCCGAGAAGAAGCTGGAGACGATCGTCGAACCGTCCGACATCACAAGCACGTCTCCGGGTCCATCGAGCCCGCATCCCTCGGCGGCAGCACCACTGTCTGCACCAGTATTCAAGTCGTACATCTGGACCAGGTCGTTGTTCTGTCTGCAAACGAACAGCCGCGGCGTGGAATAGAAGGTGCTCACCGCGATGCCGGCCGCCCCTTCGTCGACTGTGCCTTCGGGGAACACGTTGCGAATAAACGCACCCGTCTCCAAGTTGTACTCTTTCACGTTGTTAGTGCTAAAGCTGGAAACCAACACCCGGCCGTTGCCGATCAGCTCGATGTCCACGGGCGCATTCAGCCCGCCGCCGCTGATCGAGCGGACGAGCGCACCCGTCAGCAAATCGATCACCAGTACGCGATCGCCGAACACGTCCGCGAGGAGCGCTCGGGAGCCGAAGATCTTCACGCCGTTGGGATAGTCGACCGTTTGGCCGCCAAACGTCTCGAACTTTCGCACGAGAGCGCCGCTATTGCGATCAAATACATTCAGGCGGTTGTTCGCGTTGTCGGCGGCCGCCGCGAACGCCGCGTTTGTGAGGCCGGTGCTGGCCCCGCACGGGCTTGTCACATCGCGAATCTGGATCAGTTCGCCGCCGGTCGTGATGGCGTAGACGGTGTCGTCGATTCCGGCCAGCTCGCGCGGCCGGCGCCCGGAGGGCAGCTCAACATGCGCCACGGGCTCGGTTACGGGATCGTCGGCGTGATGCACCGCGATCGCCACCCGACTCGGCGGCAAACGTCGATGATTGCCCCCGCTGATCAGCAAATAGCGATTCGTGTAGGCAATCGCTTCGGCAAACGTCTGGTCGGCGACCAGCGGCCCGCACGCCCCAGGCCCCGGATTCGGATGGCAATAAGTGCCCGGCGGATATCCTCCCCCACAAATCAAATTCAACTCTCCCGCATCTCGCAAAACGCCAGAGTGGGCCATCGTGCCATTGGCCGGCGACAAGAACAACACGCCGCGGGAGCCGAGCGTCCGAAACGCGGCGAAATTGGTCCACGTAATGCTGTATTGATTGAGCGCACCGAGTTCAGCGGTGACCGCAATTCGTCCGCCGCCAGTCGCGAGCGGAGCGAGTATCCGCGAACGCGCGGCGGGCAGGCGGCAGCAGTTCGGGGCGCAATTCGGGTCCGCCGGCAGCGGTTCGACATCCGTCAGCCAAAAGTTGTAAAACGCACTGACCGGCTGGCCGCCGCCGAAGCGCAAGACCTGACTGGATCCGGTTAGGGTAGACTCCGGCCACTGATAGCTGCATCGCCGATCGGGGGTTGTGGTCACCGTGGATCCACCGCGACCAGCCTGCGCCACCACAAGTTCTTCCCCGAGGAATGCAATGTCGCGACCGATCGGCAACGTCGGGCCGTTGAGCGGAAGCTGTGGATCGGAGTGGATTTGCGGCCAGGCCCCGCCGCCCGCTTCAAAGACGTAGACCCCTCCGATCGTCTGCGACCAGTATTGCACCACCGGTGCGTGGCACCGCACTGAGTTCGGCAGAAACGAAGCACAGCAGAAGAACCGCTCCGGCGCGCCGACCGCCACGCGCGTGTCGGAAACCGCCACCGAAAACCCGAACTGATCCGTGGGCAATGTGTCGTTCCCCACGATTCGCTTCACGAAGCTCCAGGGGGAATTGGGGTCGACCCGCTCAAAGATGTAGGCAGCCGACTCGCCCGGAGCGCCGACCGCCAACCGATCTCCGCGTACGTCGAACGCAGCGCCGAACAGCGCGCCGTCCGTCGGCGTCGGCGAAACCACCGAACCTAACAGCGTAAGTTCGCCCGCCGCGTCCTCGCCATAAATGTGCACGGCGCCAAAAGGCGCTTGCGGGGCGTCGGGAGCGGAAACGTAGATCTGTCCGTCGATCATTCGGATTCGGGCACGAGGCGAAAGCCCGGCCTGGACCACTCGCACCGGCAACGAAGAGTTGTCAGGAGCGCAGTCGCAATCGTCTGTATAGCCGTCGCCGTCGCTGTCGATGTTCGACTGCATCGGGTTTGGCACTCGAACACAGCTGTCGACAATGTTCAGCACGCCGTCGCCGTCGAGATCATCATCGCACCGATCGCCCACCCCGTCGCCGTCCATGTCACTCTGATCGAAGCTGAATAGCAGCGGACAATTGTCATCGACATCGAGCACGCCGTCGCCGTCATCATCTTCGTCGCATACGTCGCCTATGCCGTCGTCATCAGTATCAAGCTGGTCGACATTGGAGATCGACGGACAATTGTCGCACGCGTCGCCCCACGTGTCCCCGTCGCCATCCGCCTGATCGGGATTCGCCGCGAAGGCGCAGTTGTCGCACGCGGCCCCCAGTCCGTCGAGATCCGCGTCATGGCCTCTGCCGACCACCGTCGGACAGTTGTCGCAAACGTCTCCCCAATCGTCACCGTCGGCGTTGGCTTGATTTGGGTTGGCGACGTCGTAACAGTTGTCACACACATCGCCGACGCCATCCCCATCCAAATCTTCCTGCGCTGGATTCGACTCGCTCGGACAATTATCGCAGGCGGATGCAATTCCGTCGCCGTCGCCGTCCGCTTGGTCGGGGTTTGCGATTGTGGGGCAGTTATCACAGGGAGTGCCGACGCCGTCGCCATCGCTATCCGCTTGGTCCGGGTTCGAGAGGGACGGGCAATTGTCGCACGCATCTCCAATGTCGTCATAGTCGCCGTCGGTTTGTGCCGGGTTCGGGTGCGCCGGACAATTGTCGCTCAAATTCGCAACACCATCGAGATCGACGTCCGGGTCCGCCGCGAAATCCCCCGAGCGCAGCACCCAAACCGATCCGGCATTGTTCGCCGCGGCATCGTCGCCCGCCACGCCCACGACCGCGACGTCGCCGTTCGCCGCGATGAACTCACCCAGCTTCTCGTCCAACGATGGAACATCGTCGACAAACACCGTGTTGATCGCGTGCTGCGCAGCAGCGGCGGGATCGCTGATCACCGACGCGACGCCGCTTCGAAAGTTGCTCGGCGCGCCTTGCCCTGGCCACCCAATGTAAAGCGGCCCGGCCTCCGACAACGCCACCCCGCGCCCGAAGGTGCCGCTCAGATCACCAAAGTCCCAAGGGACTATCGTGAGTTGCGACCAAACCCCCGCCGCGCGCTGGAACACGCGCACGGCGGCCGGGCCGGTCGTCTGCGTTCTCGGCTGCGACATAGCCAGTCGATCGCCGCGCAGCGCAAGCCGACGCCCGGCCTCAAGCCCGACTCCATCGCCCAAGAGCTTTTGCCCGGCAGACCAAACGCCGCCGCTTCGGTTGAACAGATAGACCGAACCGCGATTGGCCGAGGCGTGGTCATCCCACGGCGCGCCGATCGCCGCCGTATCCCCGTCCAGCCCGACCGCAGCCCCGAAGTAATCCTGCGCGGCCGCGTCCGACGCAACGAACTTCGTCTGTTGCAGCCATTGTCTATTGATGTCGCGCACGAACACATAGGCCGAGCCGTGATTGGCGACGGCGTCGGTGTCATCCTGCTCTGCCCCGATCAGGATCGTGTCGCCCGAAATCGCCACCGACACGCCGAAGCGGTCGTCCGCCGCGCCGTCCGCCGCCAGCAGCTTCGCCGCCTGCGTCCAAACTCCCGCGTTTCGCACGAACACAAACGCGCTGCCGCTGTTCGTACCGAGGTCGTCGTCGAACGGTGCCCCGGCGACGATCGTGTCGCCGTCGATCGCCACCGACGTGCCAAACACGTCGTTCGCCAGCACATCGATCGGCCTGAGCTTTGCGACCTGCACAAATCCCGCGGGCCCGCTGCACTCGAAAACGTAAACGGAACCGCCATTCGTCGGCGTGTCGTCGCTCGGCGCGCCCACCACCAGCGTCGTCCCCGAAATCGCCCCCGAGCTCCCAAACGCATCCCCCGCCTGCGCATCCGCCGCGACCAGCTTTACGGGCGTCGTCACGACGCACTGACCGAAAGCCCCTCCCGCCCACGCTAGCGCACCAATTGCCAGAAACGCGACCCCGATCCGCATTCCGCCCGATGTCGCCCCTCGCAGGCCGATGCGCCGCTGGGCCCCGATCTGATCACTTCCCGCCGCAAGTAGACCGCGTCGCGCTGCAGGCACACACATGTCGGCCACTCCCACCAGGCGCCGCCGCCCCCTTCAGCAATTCCAGTGCCGCGAGCAAAGCGACGACTTCGACCACGCTATGCGGACGCCGCTACCCCAGTCAACCAAATTCCACCGAGACACGCGGTTTCGGGAACGGCTTGTATGTCGCGCCCGCAAACGCGATACTTTCCGTCGGCTGAGGCGTTCACCGCACCGAACTTGCGGCTGCGAGAACTGTGATCGTCGTAGGCCCGTCGCTTGCAAAACTAACGGTGAGTCCAGTGTCCAGCAGCCCAAACCTCAACGAGTCCGACATCACGCAACAGCTCGAGGCGGCCCTCAGCGGCATGTCCGCGGCCGATCTTGAGCGCGCCGCAGGCAGCGGCGCAGCCCCCGCGCCGCCGCGCGGGCAGGCCGGCCAGGAGGAACCGGGCCGCATCCGGGGCGTGGTCATCGATGTGCGCGGCGCAGACGTCTTCGTCAACATCGGCGGCAAAAGCGAAGGCATCGTCCCCCTCGACGAGTTCAATCCCGATTCACCCCCACGCATGGGCCAGGTCGTCGAGCTGATCTCACACGGACTCGATCCCAACTCCGGCCTCATGCGCCTCTCGTTCCGCGCCTCAAAGGTCGATGGCGACCTCAGCAAGCTCAAAATCGGCGAAATCGTCAAGGCCAAGGTCACCGGCACCAACATCGGCGGCCTCGAACTCCGCGTCCAGGGCGTGCGCGGCTTCATGCCCATGAGCCAGGTCGACCTCGTCCGTCACGACGACTTCAACCACTTCCTCAACCACTGGCTTGAGTGCGAAGTGGTCGAGGTCAATCGCCGCGGCAAAAACGTCGTCCTCAGCCGTCGCCGCGTCCTCGAAAAGGAACGCGACGCCTCGCGCGGCCAGGTCCTCGCCACCCTCGAAGTCGGACAGATTCGCCCCGGCAAAGTCATGCGCCTCACCGAGTTCGGCGCCTTCGTCGACATCGGCGGCGTCGAAGGACTGCTCCACGTCAGCGACATCAGCTACGCCCGCGTCGAAAACGCCGGCGCCGTGCTCAAAGAAGGACAGGACATTCAGGTCAAAGTCCTCAAGCTCGACCCCGAGCGCGGCCGCATTTCTCTGGGAATCAAGCAGCTCGCCCCCGATCCGTGGGACGCCGCCGCCAACAAGTACCGCCCCGGCGAGACGGTCAACGGCCGCGTCACCAAACTGATGAACTTCGGCGCCTTCGTCGAGCTCGAACCGGGCATCGAGGGGCTCATCCCCGTCAGCGAAATGAGCTGGACGCAGCGCGTCCTTCACCCCAAAGACGTGGTCAAGGTCGGCGACGAAGTCCGCGTCGCCGTCCAAAACGCCGACATGCAGGCTCGCAAGATCGGCCTCAGCCTCAAGGCCCTCGCCAGCGACCCGTGGCAGACCGCCGCCGAGCGCTACACCCCCGAATCCAAAGTGTCGGGCGTCGTCATGCGCCTCAGCGATTTCGGCGCATTCGTTCAGTTGGAAGAAGGCGTCGAAGGCCTCATCCACGTCTCGCAACTCAGCGACAAGCGCGTCCGCCACCCCAGCGACGTCCTCAAGCCCGGCCAGGTCGTCGAGGCCCGCGTCCTCAATGTCGACGTCGCCCAGCGCCGCATCGGCCTCTCGCTCAAGCCCCCGGGCAGCGGCGAAGCGGGCCAATCCGCCGCCGGCGCCGCAGCAGCAACGCCCGCGGCCCCGCCGAAGAAACGCAAAAAGCCGCTGCGAGGCGGCTTGGACTAATTCGCTCGTTGGTTGTCGGCACGGCGGATTTCATCCGCCCCTGACTTCGCTCTAGCCCGAGCCGGATCGATCAGGCCACCACCTCTACGCCCGCCCGATCAATAAACGTCTGCATCCACAGCTCCAGCGAAAGCAGGCTGTAGATCAGATAGGCGTGATCCGCGCGGTTCGCGTCGTTCTCCGCCAGGATCCGCTGCACCGCCGCCGGCTCAAACAACCCGCGCTGCCGCAGCCGCGTCTCGCTCAGGCAATCCGCCACCAGCGGCCCCAGATCCTCGCTCATCCACTTCCGCAGCGGCACGCCAAAGCCCGTCTTGCTGCGATAGAGAATGTCCGCCCCGACATACGGCTCCATCGCCTTCTTCAACACATACTTGGTCGTATCGCCCCGCAGCTTGTATTCCTCGGGGATCCGGGCGCACAGCCGCATCAGTTCCAGATCGAGGAACGGCACGCGCACTTCGATCGACGCCGCCATGCTCGATTTGTCGGTGTAGAGAAAGTTGTGCGCCGCCAGGAACGTCTGAATCAGCACATGCGAATGCCGATTCAACTCGCCGCTGCCGCGAAACTCGTTGAAATAGCGCACCAGCGACGCCGGCGGATTCTCGCCGTTCACCTGTCGCGCCAGCTCGCTCGTCCAAAGCCGCTTGCGCGTCGCCGGGCTGCTCCAGTCCACCAGCGCCATGTGCCGCTCCAGCCCGCGCGCACCGATCGCCCGCCGAAACTTTCGCACACGCCGCGGCAACGCCTGCTGCGCGCCAAAGAGCCGCTCCGAAACCGCCTGCACCGCGCCCAGCGTGCCCCGCGTCAGCCACCGCGGCAGACTGTCGAACTTCTGATAGTGCCGATACGCCTGGTGGCTGCGATAGCCGAAAAACACCTCGTCGCCGCCCGTCCCCGACAGCAGAACCGTCGTGCCGTCCTCCCGCGCCAGCTTCGAAATCAGATAGGACGGCAGAATCGCCGGGTCCGCGTCCGGCTCGTCCAGGTGATAGACCATCTTCGGCAGCAGCTCCATCAGCTTCGGCTCCAGCACAAAGCTCTGAAGCTTCACATTCAGCCGCTGCGCCACGCGCTCCGCATACGGAAAGTCGTCGATCATCTGGTCGCGCTGCATGTCGCCTTCGGCGAAGCGCGCCGTGTAACACTTGATCTCGCGCTCCGGAAACGACTTCCGCATGCACGCCACGATCGACGAAGAATCCGCCCCGCCCGACAGAAACGCCCCGAGCGGCACATCCGAAACCATCTGCCGCCGCGTCGTCCGCATGAACGTGTCATGCACCTGCTCGATCCACTGCGCCTCGCTCGGGCCGTGGTCCGGCTCATAGGCCATCTCGAACCAGCGCTGCGTGCTGACGCGCCCATCCTGCCAGATCAGGCTGCAGCCCGGCTCCAGCTTCTCAATCCCCTCCAGCAACGTGTGCTCGCCCGGCACCCACAAAAACGTCAGAAACTCCGAGATCCGCTCCCGCGCCAGCCGTCGCGGAATCTCCGGGATTCGCAGCAGCGATTTCACTTCCGACGCGAAATAGAGCTTCTCGCCGTCGCGCCAGTAATACAGCGGCTTGATCCCCGCGTGATCGCGGGCCAGCAGCATCCGCCGTTCGCGCGCGTCCCAGATCGCCAGCGCGAACATGCCGTTGATCATCTTCAAAAAGTCCGGCCCGTGCTCCTGATAGAGGTAGATCAGCACCTCCGTATCGGTCCGGCTTTTGAACTGATGCCCCTTCGCGATCAGCTTTTCGCGATGCTCCTCAAAATCGTAGATCTCCCCGTTGAAGCAAATCGCGATGTCCCCGCGCGCGTTGAACATCGGCTGATGGCCCGCGGCGCTCAGATCGATGATCGACAGCCGACGATGCCCAAACCCCACCTTGGCATTCGGATCCGCCCAGATGCCGAAGTCGTCGGGCCCGCGATGCGACATCGCCCGATGCATCGACTCGAGCAACTCCGGTCGATGGGTCCCTGCATAGCCGCTGATGCCGCACATCGAAACCGAACCTCGCGAATTCACCGAAGAGCGCAGGGAAAGTCCGAAAAGAACTACGAAAGGCCGACTGGCTTCTGAAGATGGCGCGAAACCACGGGCGCTACGGAAAAAGCATCATCCGCTGCGAAGCCTTCGAGGCCGGGCGTGGTGCGAATCGTGCCCAACGCTGCCTCGAACGTCCAACCCAAGCGTCAAGTGTAGCGCATCGCTATCATTCAAACTCATCGGCGGGCCTTAAAGTGTCGTCCGCGTCCGACATTCCTGATTGGCCGCCGGCCACAAGCGGGAAACTACCCACTCCGGCGACGCTCGGCGAATGCCCGACCGGCCGAGTCCGCCGATGCAGCGAAGCGTAATCGATTCCTGGGACCGGTAACTCGGGCAAAAAAGGACAACCGACGCTGCCGTCGGCGGATTCCCATCCGCCGACCGATACGACACAACGACCGGTGTTTGGTCGGAGCTTTCCGCCTCCCACTTCACCCGCCGTCGTCGCCCAGCCTGTGACGCAGCTTCCGGCCGGCCCCTTCTCCCCGACCGCCCCGGCCAGTTGAACATTCCGTCTCATTGCCCGATCGTCCGCACTCGCCCTCCGGAGTTTCAATGCATTCGTGGCTGCTGCTTCAGGACCTGCTCGTCATCATCCTCGCGGCGTTCCTGCTCGGGACGCTCGCCGAGCGACTGCGCCAAAGCGCCCTCATCGGCTACCTCCTCGCCGGAACCCTCATCGGCCCGCCCGTCCTCGGCCTCGTCGCCGATGCCCACCGCATTGAGATCATCGCCGAGCTGGGCGTCGCACTCCTGCTGTTCACCATCGGCCTCGAATTCTCAATCAAGCACCTGCGCGAGCTCGGCGCGCGATTGCTCCTGGCCGGCGCCGCCCAGATCGTCGCCACGCTCCTTCTCACCGCCGCCCTCGCCTGGCTGCTGCGCGTGCCGCCCAAGATGGCCATCACCATCGGCGTCCTCGTCACGCTCTCCAGCACCGCCTGCGTCATCCGCGTCCTCAACGACCGCGCCGCCCTCGACTCCGTCTACGGCCGCGCCTCGCTCGCCATCCTGCTCACCCAGGACGTCGCCGTCATCCCGCTGCTCATCCTCGTCGGCGCAATCAATGGCGGCAGCGTCCAGGAATCGCTGGCGCTGATCGGGCGAACCGTCGTCGGCGGCGTCCTGCTGGTGGTCGCCCTCTACGGCTTGCTCAATTACGTCGTCCCGCCGCTCCTCGGCACCCAATCGGTCGCCCGCAACCGCGAGCTCCCCATCCTGCTCTCCGCCGCCATCGCCCTCGGCGCAGCCTTCGCCGCCCACTTCGCCGGCCTCTCGCCCGCCCTCGGCGCATTCGTCGCCGGCGCGCTGCTCGGCGGCTCCCCCTTCGCCACGCAGATCCGGGCCGATGTCGCCACGCTCAAGACGCTGCTGGTGACGCTCTTCTTCGCCTCGGTCGGCATGCTCGCCGATCTGCAGTGGTTCACCGACCACCTCTTCATCGTGCTCCTGATCACGCTGCTCGTCCTCGTCGGCAAGACGCTCATCGTCTGGATCATCCTCCGCCAGCTCGGCTACTCCCACGGCCCCGCCATCGCCACCGGCCTCTGCGTCGCCAACATCGGCGAGTTCGCCTTCGTCCTCGCCGAAGCCGCCAAGTCCGGCGCAGCCGCAACCGCCGATCACGCCCAGTCCGCGAGCGACGTCGCCTCCTCCGCCGCGGCCACGACCGCGCCCGCCATCGCCACATCCGCCCCGCACCCCGAGGCCGCCTTCTTCCAGCTCATCGTCTCCGTCGCGATTCTCTCGCTCATGCTCACGCCGCTGCTGGTCGCCTTCGCCCCGCTCGCGGCCCGCTGGATCGAGCGCCGCATCCGCACCCGCTCGCTCATCTCCATCGCCCCCGGTTCGCCTTCACAAACCCACGCCGGCCGGCGCACGAGCTCCAACGCCGACAACCCCGACCTCGCCGATTGCGAAGTCCTCACCCCCGGCGCCGCCTCCCACATCGGCCCAGCCCCGCAAATCATCGTCGTCGGCTTCGGCCCCGCCGGCGAAATGGTCGCCGGCGCCCTCTACGACCAATTCGCCGACAAAACGCTCGTCCTCGAACTCAACCCCCAATCCGCCCGCCGCGCCGAAGGCCTCGGCCTCCGCGTGCTCATCGGCGATGCCACCCACGGCGACGTCCTCAGCCACATTCGCCTCAACGAAGCCCGCATCATCATCATCACCATCCCCGACCCCGACGCCGCCGCCACGATCCTGCAGCAATGCCGCATGATCGCCCCCGACGCGATGGTCATCGTCCGCTCACGCTATCACGTGCGTCACATCGAGCTACTGCTCGCCGGCGCCCACGAAGTCGTCGACGAAGAACAACAAGTCGGCCTCCGCATGGCCGAACTCGCCCGCGAAATGATGAACGCCTCGCCCAACACCTGATCCCGCCCAGCGCCGTCTACCGCGCCGCAACGCATCCATCGACATCGAAGGCCGAGAGGTATCGCGAGTCAGGCAGCCGATTTGAGACGCTTAACGGCGCGATGCGGCAGCGACGATCGCAACGAGGGCGGCCGCGAAAATCGCCGAAGGTTCGGGAACGCTCGTTACGCGATAGGCGAGGCTATTCTGCGAAGTGACACCGTCACGGAGCCGCTGCAGACCTGCTGCGCCCAGATACACCCAATCCGGTTCGTCTCCGACCGCTCCAGCAAGGCCGCGCGACGGCGCAACGATGCCGAACATGTCGACGGCCGCCGATCGCTCCCCAGGTACGATTGCGAGCGCTTGGACGAGGTCCAGAGAAGTGACGATGTTTAGAGGGCGTAAGTCGAACTCGGCGTAGAAAAGTCGAAAGGCACCGTCACTCCCGGCACCTATCGGCTCAGTCCAATCCGCGTTCACAGGGGCGGCAAACTCGTGTACGTATGAAGGCGAAGTTGGCGACTGCCGCAACGGATCGCGCACGACCTCGCCGATCGATTCGAAGAACGAGAAACGCCAATAGAATAAGCTGGGATCGCCGGCACTCGGCGTGAAGCCCTCTCCGTATGAGAAAATCAGCCCGACGCGATCAAGCTGGTTGCCGTCTCCCCGAAAGGCGGATACTCCAAAATTGCTGTTTGTGATCGGCTCTACAACGGTGTTGCTGACGAGGATGTCGTGATTTTGCCACAAGGAAGACGTGGTGACATGGTCCTCCAGCACCCCAGCAAAGCTCCGCGCCGGAGCGGACGCGAGCCAGCATCCGATTATCAGCCCCACACGAGCGTGCCGCTTCAATCCCAAGCTCTGGCGATGCGATCGGCTCGCTAGCCCGAAAATCGCCGCATCATTCTTCCGCGCGATGAACTGAGTCGTTGATTCCGAGATCTTGCTCAAGTCATCCCTCCTCCGGTGCGTCTGAGTCGTCCGGCAAATTGATGCCGAACAATTCCAGTTTAGGTACCAGCGTGCCCGAAAATCAAACGGAATTCGACCAATGTTGGGTGCGTCGGATCCCTACCGCGCCGCAATCACAAACACGCTCGTCACCGCATCAAACGACCGCCAGGGCTCGACCACCAGATCAAAATGCAGCGCCGAATCGGCCCGCCGCTTCGACTCCACAATCCTGCCCACTACCATCCGCACCGGCAACTGCGCCGCGCCGCCTCCCGCCAGCGGCGGCTTCACCAGCGCCAGCACCGTCGTCGCCCCGCTCGCAAAGTGGTCCGCCGTCGACTGCGCAATCCGCATCCGCCCCTGCCCCACGCCGATCAGCACCAGATTCTCGTCGACGACCTCCCACCCGCCATCCTCGCGCGGGCGCGCCGCCGCCACCGCCGCCTGAAACATCGAATCGCTGATCAGCCGCACATAGCTCACATGCGGATCAACCTGCGTCAGCACCCCGATCAGCGCCCGCCGCAGCAGCGGATCGCGCCCGCCCGCCGCCGGGTCCAGCTTCTCGCCACGCCGCAGCCCCGCCACCACCCAGTCGCCCTTGTCCACCCCGTCGCGCCGCCCGACCGAAATGCGACACCCGTCGCGCCGCGGATCGGTGTCATCGCTCACCACCCGCGCCACCACGATCCGCGACTGCCCATCGGGAAAGTCCTGCCGCGTCCGGGTGATCTGCTCCAGCAGCTCGTCGCGCTGCGCCAGCAACTCGTGCTGATGCGCCACCTGCAGCCGCAACGCCTCATTCTCCTGCCGCAGCGCCTCTTCCGCCGCAGGCGCCTCCGAAGCCCCCTCGCGCAGCCGACCCGCCAGATCATGCAGCGGCTGCTGCACCAGCGACGCCGGCTGCAAAAAACCCGTAAACGCGCGCGTCACCCGCGCAGGCAATAGCGCCAGCAGCAGCGCTAAGCCCATCAGCGCCCAAAACGCGACATTCTTCGATTGCAGCGTGCGGCGTTGCATGGGGCGGCAGGATAGCGGCCCCGCCGCGGCTTATCGCGCCGCCGGCCGCCGATTCCCCTAATCCTTCAGGACAAACGTCACCTTCATGTTCACCCGCCAGTGCTTCACCTTGCCGTTCTCAATGTCGACCTTCATCTCCTGAATCCACGCGCTGGTCACATTGTCCAGCGTCTTGCACGCCCGCTCGATGCCCGACTCCACCGCGTCCTCAAAGCCCTTCTTCGAGCTCGACGTAATCTCCGTCACACGCGCGACTGATGACATGCTTCTCATCCTTTTCCAACAGAAAACCACGAAATCGCCCGCGCCGACCTCGCCGCCGCGGATTTTGACCGCCCCAGCCTAACAACCCCCCGCCCGCCCCGCGAGCCGCCACACCCTCCCTCGCCGCCTCTTCCGTCTCCGCCACGCCCTTTCCGTAATCCCATTAGAATCCGCCCCAACCGTAGGGCGGGTTCCACCCGCCGCTTCGCCAAAATGGGCCGGAGAGCGCCGCGGCCGCCGCGCAGCCTAGCTCGGCATCGTCCGTCGCCGCGCCCGATTGCAGCAAACGAAAGAGCAAGGGCACCTATGTCCGAACTGACCGCCGCCAACGTCGAACAACTCGTCGCCGGCTTCCGCACCGATTTCCAAAAGCTCCGCAGCGAAATCGGCAAAATGGTCGTCGGTCACTCCGACGTCGTCGAAGCCGTCCTCGTCTGCCTCTTCGCCGGCGGCCACGCCCTCCTCGAAGGCGTCCCCGGCCTCGGCAAAACCCTGCTCATCCGCACCATGGCCCAGGCCCTCCACCTCGATTTCTCCCGCGTCCAGTTCACCCCCGACCTCATGCCCGCCGACATCATCGGCACCAACATCATCGTTGAAGACCCCCAGACCGGCCGCCGCAAGTTCGAGTTCCAGAAAGGCCCGCTCTTCGCCCAGATGGTCCTCGCCGACGAAATCAACCGCGCCACCCCCAAGACCCAGTCCGCCTTGCTCGAAGCCATGCAGGAAAAAGCCGTCACCGCCGGCGGCACCACCTACAAGCTCAAGCCGCCGTTCTTCGTCATGGCCACCCAAAACCCCATCGAGCAGGAGGGCACCTATCCCTTGCCCGAAGCCCAGCTCGACCGCTTCTTCTTCAAGCTCGTCGTCGGCTACAGCACCCGCGAAGAACTCCAGACCATCCTCGACCGCACCACCACCGGCTTCACCGCCGACATCCAGCCCGTCCTCAACGGCGACCGCATCATCGAGCTCCAGCAGCTCGTCAAACGCGTCGCCGTCGCCCCGCATGTGCAGGACTACGCCATCCGCGTCATCCTCGCGACCCACCCCAACGGCAGCTACGCCACCCCCGCCGTCAACAAATACATCCGCTGGGGCGCCAGCCCCCGCGGCGCTCAGGCGATTTCCCTCGCCGCAAAAATCTACGCCATGCTCGACGGCCGCTACAACGTCAGCTTTGCCGATGTCAAAAAGGCGGCGTTGCCCGCCCTGCGCCACCGCCTCCTGCTCAACTTCGAAGGCGAAGCCGAAGGCCTCAGCACCGACTTCGTCATCAACGACATCCTCAACTCGCTCGCCACGGCCGAGCAAAAGGCCGCGTGAGGTAGGGGGGTGGAGGAGAATCCAAGTGGTGTAGGGGGGAAGCGGTGAACGCTTGAAGGGGCGTGACGGGTAGGGTCCGCTGTGCGGACCTCTTCGCCCCTCCGCGCGCAAACTTTCTTCGCCCCGCAGGGGCCCGCGATCGTAGCCAGGGGTTTCAACCCCTGGACCACGCCCCCATGTGACGTATTCGGGGAGATGTCGTCGAACAAAAATGTAACACATTCGGCCCGCAAACTCGCGCGTCGCTTCAGAACGACCATGATGAACGTCGCGAGAGTCGAATCGCCTCATTCGCTAAACTCAAAGCAACCCCGATGATCCAGCGTCGCACATTTTTTAGTTCTTCCTGGTCGCTGCTCAGCGCAATCGTTTGCGTTCCAATCGCCGGCTGCATCACCCCCACCGTATTCGACCAAGCGAGCGCGCCGCGCGCCGGGCGGCTGCTCAACAATCGCTTGTGCCTGGTCTTCTCCGACCGATCGCTCACGCGAATCCTGGGATTCGAACGACTGCACCCTTTCGATATCAATAAGTACAGCCGCATCTACCTGCGGCTCGTCTTAGACGGCGTGCTCGCTCCGGAAGACGTTTTCGTTCCGACTGAAATTTCGCGCCAAGACCTGTTGCGCGTTCATACGCAGCGCTATCTCGAAGAGCTGGAGCACGATCCCGCGGCCGTAGCCCGCGCACTCGAAGACGAAGCCGCCCGCCGTCTGCCTTCCTTCGTCACACGAAAAGTGATCCTGCAGCCATTTCGCGTTGCTACCGGCGGAACCCTATTGGCTTCCCGCCTCGCCCTTCAGCACGGCATGGCCATCAATCTCGCCGGCGGTTACCACCACGCCGAGCCCGATCGCGGCGGCGGCTTTTGTCTTTACGCCGACATCGCTGTCGCAGTCCGCGCCATGCAGGCGGAGGGGCTGGTCCAGCGCGTCTTAAGCATCGACCTCGACGTGCATCAAGGCAACGGCACAGCGCTCTGCCTCGCCGCCGATCCGAATGTATTCACCTTCGACATGCACTCGGCAAACATCTACCCCATCCCCAAAGCGAAGAACGATCTCGACGTCCCGCTGCGGGCCGGCATCGGCGACGCCGATTACCTCAAGACGCTGCGACAGCACCTGTCGCAGGTCTTTGAAGAAGCCCGGCCAGACCTCGTGGTCTACCAGGCCGGCGTCGACGGTTATGTGGAAGACCCGCTCGGAAACTTGGCCCTCAGCCAGGCCTGCCTGATCGAACGCGATCGCCTCGTCTTCGAAGAAGCCGCGCGACGCCGGATCCCGATCGTGATGACGCTTGGCGGCGGTTACAGCCGCGCGGCATGGCGCATTCAATACCAGAGCATTCGCGCCCTGATCGATACCTACGGCCGTCCCGCCGGAGCGCCGCCGCCGTCGCCCCGGCCCGCCGGGTGGTTCGAATCAAACCATGTAAACGGTCTTCCGGGCTAGCGTCGTTGCATTGCGCCGAGCCAGGGATTTGTGCTTGCCCTCTTGGTCGAGCCTGAAGTTTCGGCGGCGTCCGCGCAGACCTTGAAGGGCCGCAGCCCGCGAGCTACGGTTTTGTGCCGTTCATGCCGCCGGCGCATGGGCGTCGGTGCGGAGTAGCGTTACATCATCACGGTTTGGGGACACATCATGGGTGCATGGGGAAGCGGTGCGTTTGAGAACGATTTCGCGAGCGACTGGGTCTTCGGCCTCGAGCAAGTCGACGATTTGTCGATCATCGAGGAAGCCTTTGACGAATTGGAGAATGCCGAGGCGCCAATCGAGTCCGACGTCGGCTGCGTGGCGATCGCCGCGTGCGAGGTGCTGGCCCGGCTGATCGGTCGCCCCGAAAGCGGCGAATCCTCGGAAGAAACGGTCGACGAATGGGTGGCGGGGCATCCTCAGGAGGTGCCCGCGGCGCTGCGGCAGCGGGCCGTCAAGGCGATCGATCGCGTGATGGCCGAGGGCTCCGAGCTCCGCGATCTGTGGGACGAAGCCGGCGACAAGAGCTGGCTAACGGGCGTCAAGAACCTGCGCAAGCGTCTTTCGCCCTGAGGTTCGCGTCGAACGCGAGTTTATAGGGTGGCCGTGCACAGATCTTCGCCCCGCAGGGGCCCGCGATCGTAGCCAGGGGTTTCAACCCCTGGACCACGCCCCCATGTGACGCATTCGGGGAGATGTCGTCGACTCAAATAAAAGTTTCGCTCAAGAGCAGTGGCACACGTCAACAGTGCCACCCGCCCGTAGGCGCGGCGTGACACGGAATATTGTGGAGCGAATCTCGGTGTAACGCGCGTGCCAGCGGCCAATACCTATGCGTTTTTGCCGGTGATGATGCGCTTCCACACAGTCTGCTCCTCTGGCAGGAGCCACGCAACATCATCAAGCGCCGATACGCCACCTTCCCCTGCTTCCGACGCGTCTGCCCCCGCTCGAATGAGCGCAGTAGCGAATGCTTTCTCTCGATGACGCACTGCCACCTGAAGCGGCGTCGGGATACCCGGCTGCGGAGGATGGGACACACTAACACCAAGTCCAACATGCGCTCTAAGCAGCTCCTCAAAGGCGCCACCTGCTCCAAGGCGAATGCTGGTCACGAGCGGCGTATACAACTTGTACGCGGTGCTCCCCAGGGCAACTGCAGTGGCGTGTTCGCATACGTCTCGGACAACTTCACTTGGAACATTTACATCCGCTGCATAATGAAGCGCCGTTTGCCCACAGTCATCTTGGCACTCGACACTCGCCCCCTTGCTCAAGTAGTACCGTACAAGACTAGCGTCTCTAGCGACTATCGCATTCATTAGCCCCGTAGTCCCATCATCATCACGGAGATCAACATCTCCAACACCACGCACAACGGCTTCAAGAATCGGAATTCCATGCGATGCGGCCACACTGAGGATCGAGAGACCATGAAAAAACGTGCGCGTCGGATCAAAACCTTGATGAATTGCAGCGCCAACTAGCTCGGGCCGCGCATGCAGGTTTACGATTATCATCTCGATGCCCTGCTGCGTATTCCAATCAAATGCGTCCATTGCTTTCGCCCACGTCTAGTGCGTCTACCGCGTTCTAATGAATTCTCACTCGATTGTTCGACGAATACCATGTGTCGCGAGCTCGTAGGGTGGGCCGTGCCCACCTTCTTCCGCGTCCAGGCGCGCACCGCATCGCGCACACCGCAATTGCCGCCCGCGCATGTTGGCTGCGGCCCGTTAGAGCTCATTGCGCTTCGCCGAGTAGCTGGCGATTGATAGACCAAGCTTGGTTCCTGAGACGATCAGAGTGCCATTCACACAGTAATTGCACTCAGATAGACGCAATGAATGAGCATGATTATGGCGCCAGTCAATGCCCACGGAAGCTTAATGAGCCAGTAACGCAAGCGTCCATCATTTAGATAGTACTTCCCACGAAGAGCAACGGAGAACAACAGCCAGGAACAATACGCAGCGGCACTAAACCACATCACATGAGGCGACTGCCATATTCCAAGCATCACAGGGATAACCGCGAGTGGCCCGTATAGCGAATGCGCGGCAAAGAATATCGCCATACTCGGCGACAACCCGGAATTGATTAGCCAAACCGACGTGAGGCCGGTGATTACCAAGACATCGATTTCCCAGTAAGCAGCGAGAAACGTAGTCGGTGACCTCGCGATCCCGGTGCCCATCACCTTGTTGCACTCGCCTCCACATTCGGGACAAATGCCCCGATCCGACATATGCAGATCATATCCACACCAAATGCAATACTCATTGCGCATTACTTGCAGCTCGTAGGGTGGGCCGTGCCCACCTTCTTCCGCGTCCGGCCGCGCACCGCGTCGCGCACACCGCAATCGCCGCCCGCGCATCCGCCAGCACACATCGCCATTCTCCACCAATTTCTCGCACCCAACCCTCGCCCGCCTCGACTCCTCCGCTGACGACGCAAACGATCCCATCAGGATCGATCCCGCGCCCGCAGTATACACGGGCGCACCTGTAGGGCGGGTTCCACCCGCCTCTTCGCCGCGACCGCCGGCCAACCCCGCGATCGCGCGAAGACAACCAGTACCGAACGCGCACACCAAAACGGAGGTGTCCGGACAAAAAACTCTGTGCGTCCCGCGCACGCGGCGAAAGAAGCTCCAAATCCAACGGCAACATCGGCGACCCGCCGGCGTAACGCCCAAGGACAAACAGCCCACCGCGCCGCGTGCAGAGCGACGAGCCGCACCGCACAACCCAACCGAGACCCCGCGTAGCCGCGCAGGGAATCGCGCGGGGCGCGCGGCAGGCCGCGACGATCAATCAACACCGCGACTACAAGGAAGCGGTGTTGAGAGCCGCCGCAAGGCGACTCCGCTCGTCGCGACCGAGCAGCTCGGGCTCAGCGGACCCAGGCCATTGCATTCGCCCGAATGCGACGACCTGCATTTTCTTTTCTGAATTGCCTTCGTCGCCGCAAGGCGCCGAAAGCAATGGCTAGCCGCCGCGATTCCGCGCCTCACGCGCGGCGGCGAACCAAGTGTGAGGCTCTGCAGCCGCCCGCGGTGCGGTGGTCCAAGC
>JANRJD010000020.1:0-5005 GCA_033764195.1 Phycisphaerae bacterium
AACGGCGGGCGGTGGCTTCGGGCCGCGGATCAACGTGTTCATGGGCGGAGGCAATGCGGGTGGCGGTGCTGCGCGCGATGCGGCTCAGCTTGGCGAAGGCAACCGTCAGAACGTCGTCAAGTACGAGTCTCCGACGTTTGCTGGCTTCACGATGAGCACTTCGGCCGGCGAAGACGACATGTGGGATGTTGCTCTGCGCTACGCTGGTGAATTCAACGGCATAAAGATCGCCGGCGGCATCGGGTACCAGCAGTGGACCGACGGCAACAACGATGAGCGGAATTGCGTGGCCGGTGTGACGTCCGATCGCGATTGCAGTCAGATCGGCATGTCGGGCTCCGTGATGCACGTGGCGACCGGTCTCTTCGTGCATGGCGTCTACGGCGTGCGCATGGATGACAACGTCATTGCGGCTGGTCAGGACGATACGTCCACGCAATGGTTGGTGATGGCGGGTGTCGAACGGAAGTTCTTCGATATCGGCAAGACGACCGTTTATGGCCTCTATCAGAATTGGGATGTGGGTGCCACGAACGCGGGCTTGGCTGCTGGCTTTGCCACTTATGAGATGTCTGCTTGGGGCCTTGGTTTGAACCAGTCGATCGACGCAGCCGCGATGGATCTCTACTTCCAGTTCCGTCAGTACGATCTGGAGGCGACGACCGCTGCCGGTGTGACGACGGAGTTTGAGACGTTCAAGCACCTCACGGCAGGTGGGATCATCCGGTTCTGACCTACGAGTTTGGTCTCTTCACTCTTCTCTTTTCTCTTGGAAAGGCCGCCCGCCCAGGCGGCCTTTCTGCTTTCTTGATTGCGCCTTCAAGTGCCGATGCGGAACCTGGCACGGGTGTACCGTCTCTTGCTCGGCGTTTCCGATGCCCACAGGCATCAGCGCCGGGCCGCCGTCTGCAAACGCGACCTTCGGGGATTCTGCGGCAAAGCCTCCTCAATGCGGCAAAGCTGTGGATGAGTGGAGTCGGTTCCAAGATGGGGTATTGTTGTGCCTCTGAGGCCACATGGCGGCAGGATCACACTCCCATCCGGAAACGTTCAGACGGTCTTTACCAGACCGGATTGATGCTTGTTTTTGGGAGTGCAAAGCAGCATTTTTCCAGCGTGCGCGTCGGGAGTTATCCGATGGGACTGCGGGGTTTGAAATGAAGACGTTGAAGATCTTGGGACTGGGTGTCGCGCTGGCTCTCGCCAGCAGCGCTGCCGTCGCGTTCCAGGAGCAGCGTTCGGGTGGCGCGGCGGCTGTCGCGCCGGCGGCGCAGGAGCCTGTAGCGGGCAAGGATCTCAATCTCGGGGCCGACACGGCGGTCGCGGCGAAGCCGGCGGCTGGCACGGAAGTGCGTATCCCGGGGCTTGGTAAGCTCGGCGTGCTGCCGAAGATGGATTTCGGTCTCGAGCTGCTCTACGGGGCGGCCGAAGCAGCGAAGTCGCCGGAAACCCAGCAGGGCACGTCCAGCGATCAGGACGATCTCACGATCCGCGGGACCTTGAAGCACCGTTGGTGAGTTTGCCGCCTGGGCCCTCTCGGTCCTGCAGGATGGCATGATGAAACACGAGGGAGCGCGCGGCGCTCCCTTTTTGCTTTCAGAGCCGGGATCGGCATAGTGAGCGTGGCGCGGACCCAGGGTATCGCGGCTCCGCGCCGTTGATCTCGCCGCCGCTGACACGATCGAGGATGGTCACGTGCCGCTGTCCGCCATCGCAGTTCATCTCTTCACGGCTACCGGGGCGGTTTGCGCCCTTCTAGCCGCGTTGGCGATCCTCGATGGCGCCTACGAACGCATGTTCGTCTGGCTCGGGGTCGCTTTCGTGGTCGACGCGATCGATGGCACCTTCGCCCGCATGGTGCGTGTCGCGGAACGTTTACCGCGGTTCAGCGGCGAGCGCCTCGACCTGGTCATCGACTATGTGACCTACGTCTTCATTCCCGCCCTGGCGCTGCTGCATGCGGGTTACCTGCCGGGGATCGGGGGCGGGGTGCTTGCGGCGCTGATGCTGCTGTCGGCGCTGTTCCACTTTTCCGACACCGAGAGCAAGGCGGCGGACAACAGCTTCATCGGCTTTCCCGCCGTCTGGAACCTGATCGCATTCTACGTTTTCGCCTTCGATTTGTCGCCGCTCGGCGCAGCAGCCGTCGTCGTTGCCTGCGTGGTCCTGACGTTCATCCCTTGGCGATGGGTGCACCCGCTGCGCGTGGCGTCGCTGCGCGGCGTGACGCTGGCGCTCTCTGCGTTGTGGGCTGCCGCCGCGATTTGGATTGTCGCTGGCGGCTTCCCCGCGCCGCTCGGACCGAAGCTCATCCTGCTCGCGGTTGCAGCCTATACGCTGGCGCTGGTCGTGATCCGGCGCGGGGATCCGGCTGCGGGCTGAGGCGCGCGTCCCGCGAGTCTGACGCGGGTGTGATTTGCCGCCGCCGAGCCGCAGGCCCCATTTGGAGTTTGGTCAGAGGTGCGAAGGAGGGCTGGCGGCGGCATGACGGCTGTGAGCGCGATGATCGAAGGCGATGGTCCGCTGCTGGTGTTCGGCGGTCCGTACGGCAATCTCCAGGCGACGGACGCGGTGCTGGCGGCCGCCGCAGAGCGCGGCCTCCCGCCTTCGCGGATCGTCTGCACCGGCGACCTCGTGGCCTACTGCGGCGACCCGGTGACGACCATCGCACGGATCCGCGAAGCCGGAATTCATGTCGTCATGGGCAACTGCGACGAGCAGCTAGCGGCCGGCTCCGACGACTGCGGCTGCGGCTTTCCGGAGGGGGGAGCCTGCGACCGGCTGTCGTCGGCCTGGTTCGGGTGCGTGGACCGCGAGGTCGGCGCGCGCGATCGGGCATGGCTCGCGGCGCTGCCGCGGTCGCTCGATGCCCGGATCGGCGGCCGGCGGCTGCGGGTTGTTCACGGCGGCGTGGATGTCATCAATCGATTCATCTTCGCCACGAGCCCGCTCGACGAGAAGCGGCGCCAACTCGCGCTGGCCGCGGCGGACGGCTGTCACGGCATCGTCGGCGGCCACTGCGGCATGCCGTTCACGCAGATTATCGACGGGCGGCTGTGGCACAACGCAGGCGTCGCCGGCATGCCCGCCAACGACGGGACGCCGCGCGGCTGGTACAGCGTGCTGACGCCGGGCAGGAGCGCGATCGAGATCACGCATCATGCGTTCGACTACGATCACCGCGCGGCCATGGAGGCGATGGCGCGCGGCGGCTACCCGGCGGAGTATCGCGCGGCGCTCGAAAGCGGCACATGGCCGAGCTGCGACGTGCTGACAGCGCACGAGCGCACCATTCAAGGCGTGGCGCTGGTGCCCGGAACCGTGCGCTGGATGGCCTCGGAGCGGCGGCCGGGCATGTCGGCGGCTTGGCCGCAGTGGCCGGTGCCGCTCACGGCCGGCGAGGCGGCGGCCTCGGCGGCGTGCTGCTGAGTCCCGTCTCGCGGTTCATCAAGGGATCGTCCGGATGCCGCAGGTGACGGCACGGGCATCGAACGCGGCCTCGTTCCCCGTCTCCTGGTCGAGGCGTCCGGCGTAGGCTACGCCGAGGACGTGAGGCGATGGGTCGCCGTCGCGGCGGCGGGCGGCAACGGGCGTCACTGGAGGCGGCGTCGGCGCGGCCCCTGTCGGCAGTGCCGTCGCGTCGGCGCTGAGCATCAGGACGGCCTCGCCGAAGCGGTTGGCAACGACGAGATGGAGCTGGGCGGGCGTCACCATCAGTTGGGTGACGAGGCGCTTCGGCCAGCGCTGGCGGTTGGCCCCTGTCACGTCGCTCGCGAGGCCATGGCCATCGGCGGCTTCGACGTCGAAGCCGATTACCTCGCCCGACGACGGGCTGTCGGCGAGGCTGCAGGCGACGCGATATTCGGCTGCCGAAAGGGCGTTAGGCGCCGCGCAGAGGACGGCGGCGAAGAGGGCAACGCGGAACGTCGTCATGGGTGCCTCGTTCAAAGCGGGGTGACGGTGCAGATCAGGTTGAGGACGGGGGCGATGAGCGTGCCGTTGTCGAAGCGGCGGAGCTGCGCGCGATAGACGTTGGCCTCGCGGCGGGTGCCGGTGAGCTCTAGAAGTGCGCGTGTTGCCGTGTTGGGGTCATCGATCAGGAGATAGAGTTCACTGTCGGAGAATTTAAACTGGGCAACTTGGGAGTTCGACGTCACTCCAGGCGCTCCGCCCAACGAAAAATAAAAGTCGGAATTCACGCGCCGAGACTCATTTTGCGATACGAGGAACTCGGAAATGATCTCGCCCGCTGCGTCACTGCAGTTGACGAGGCCAGATGCGCTCGCCGCCGATGGGAGGACCGCCAGGGCCGTGGCGAGGGTGAAGGCGAGCGACTTCATGGTCACGATCCTCACAGCGGGGTGACGGTGCAGGTCAGGTTGAGGACGGGGGCGATGAGTGTGCCGTTGTCGAAGCGGCGGAGCTGCGCGCGATAGACGTTGGCCTCGCGGCGGGTGCCGGTGAGCTCGAGGACGACCACCTCCGACGCGTTGTCGAGCCTGACGTGCAGGCCAGCGTCGGTGTGGAGGTATTGCGAGACCTCATTTTGGTTGGAGACTGCGACCTGACCGTCGATCCTCACGAATATCGGCGAATTGAGCCGCCGCGACTGCTGATCCTTGACGATGTATTGAACGACCGCCTGCCCGGTCGCGTCGTTGCAGGACACCAGGCTGTCGGCGTGCGCCGCGGCGGCCGGAAGGAGGGCGGCGGCGATGAAAGCAAGCCGTCGGGAGGCGCGTGTCATGGGAGCGCTCGCAATACTGATAAACATCAGATAGCGATACGATCACGGACGACACGTGTAAATCGGACCAAGCGCGGGCGGACGTTGGTCTGGCTACGTCTCAAATATCCCGGACGGCGCGAGTTCGAAGCCGCGGCTACGACGCGATTTTCTGATTGTAGGCGCCGACTTCGGGGTGACGGGAGATCTGCGCGTCGAGGTCGGCGAAGATCGCCTTCATATTCGCCTCCGACGTCGGGCTCTCGACGACGACGACCA
>JANRJD010000023.1:0-84191 GCA_033764195.1 Phycisphaerae bacterium
GCCGTCCGGCAGCGTGCGGTCGGCGACCGCGCGCATGAGCTGCAAGGCCTGCCCCGACGACACCCCCGGCGCACCGCCACCCTGGATCTCGACCGTCGGGAAGAGGTTGTAGCGCGGCACGCGATCGGGGCCCGCGATCACGCGGTAGGTCACGAGGCTGCCGAGCGGCACCATCTGACCATCGACGTTGCGCACCTTGATGCGGGCGATGTTGTCAGGATCGATGCGGAACGGCCCGTCGGCCTGCGCCGTGACGCGGTACGTCCGGCCGAACATGTTGAAGTCATTGACGTAGGCCGAGCCCATGTAGACGCGCATCGCCTCGAAGATGTTGGCGAGCGGCACGCGGAGCATCTGCGCCTTTACGCGGTCGACGTCGACGAAGACTTGCGGCGTGTTGGTCTGGAACGTCGTGAACACGTTCTGCAGGCCGGGCGTCGCGTTGGCGGCCCGGATCAATTCCTGCGCCGCTTCGGAGAGCGCCTGCGAGCCGATGCCCGAGGTATCCTGCAAGCGGAGAGAGAAGCCGCCCGTCGAACCGACGCCGCGCACGGGCGGTGGGACGAAGACGAGCGATTGGGCTTCCTCGATCTCACGACCCAGCTGCTGGCGAAGCTGTTGGGCGACCGACTGCGACGTGATCTTCCGCGGGACGCGCAGCGGGAAATCCTCGAGTACGACGAAGATGCCGCCGGCATTCGAAGCGTTCGTGAAGGTCGCGCCTGACCGCCCGACGTTGACGTTGGTGTAGGCGACGCCCGGCGTCTTCTGGATGATGGCGTTCGCTTTCTTCATCACCTCGTTGGTGCGCTCAAGTGCCGAGCCCGGCGGCAGCTGGATCGACACGATCACGATCCCGCGGTCGAGCTGCGGAATGAAGCCCGTCGGCGTGTGCTGGATCAGCCAGATCGCGATGCCGATCAGCACCGCATAGACGCCGAGCAGGATGACAGACACCGCCGTCATGCCGCGCACGAGGCGCGCATAGCCATCGGCGATCTTGTCGAACAACCAGTTGAAGCCGCCGAAGAACGCGCGCACCGGCGCCATCAGCAGGCTGCCTTTCTGGTGCGTGTGATCCTCGTGCCCACGGAACAGGATCGCCGCAAGCGCCGGGCTGAGCGTCAACGAAACGAACGCCGAAATGACCGTCGCGGTGGCCACCGTCACCGCGAACTGGCGATAGAACTGGCCGGTAATGCCACCGACGAACGCGGTCGGAATGAACACGGCCGACAGCACGATCGCGATGGCGATCAACGCCGTGCCGACCTCGTCCATCGTCTCGCGCGCCGCGTCGTAGGCGGAGAGGCCTAACTTCAGCTTGCGCTCGACGTTCTCGACCACGACGATCGCGTCATCGACCACGATGCCGATCGCCAGCACCAGGCCGAACATCGTCAGCATGTTGACGCTGAAGCCGAACGCGGCCATCAGTGCAAAGGTGCCGATCAGCGAAACGGGAATCGTCAGGGCCGGAATCAGCGTCGCCCGTAGGCTCTGCAAAAAGAGCAGCACAACCAGAAACACCAGCACAAACGCTTCGACCAGCGTCTTGTTCACCTCGTGCAGCGATGCACGGATGAACATCGACGAATCGTAGAAGTACTTGCCCTGCAGCCCGTCTGGAAAATCCGCCTTCAACTCCTCGAGCTTCTTCTCCACAGCCTCGGCCACCGCGACAAGATTCGCGCCGGGCAACTGGTAAATGGGAATGATGCCCGCCGGCTTGCCGTTGAACGCCGCGATCGTCGAGTAGTCGCGCGCGCCCAGCTCGACCCGCGCCACGTCGCGCACACGCACCACGCGCCGATCATCCGACTTGATGATGATCTCGCCGAACTCCTCCGGATCGCTGAGCCGGCCCTTCGTGCTGACGATGAACTCAAAATCCTGCCCCGCCGGCGCGGGCGGACGGCCGATCGCGCCCGCCGCCACCTGCACGTTCTGCCCGGCGATCGCCGCGTTCACATCGGCGACCGTCAGCTCGCGCGCTTTGAGCTTCTCCGGATCGAGCCACACCCGCATGCCGTACTCTTTCGCGGGGAAAATCGCCGTCCCGCCCACGCCCGGCACGCGCGAGAGCTCGTCCTTCATGTTGAGCGTGATGTAATTGCTCAGATACAGATCGTCGTAGCGCCCGTCGTCGGACCAGATCGAAATCACCCCGATCAGCGCCGTCGACTGCTTCTTGGTCGTGATGCCGAGACGTCGCACCTCTTCGGGCAGGCGCGACTCCGCCACGCTCACGCGGTTCTGCACCAGCACCGCCGCCAGATCAATATCCGCCCCCTGCTCAAAGCTGATGTCCAGCTCATACCGCCCGTCGCTCGACGTGCTGGTCATGTAGATCATCCGCTCGACGCCGTTGATCTCCTGCTCCAGCGTGGCGGCGACGGTCTCGGCGATCGTCTTCGCATTCGCACCCGGGTAAAGCGCCGCCACGCGAACGATCGGCGGCGCCAGATCGGGATATTGCTCGACCGGCAGCCGGAAATAGGCCACCGCGCCAAGCAGAGTGATCAGCACGGAGATCACCGTCGCGAAAACCGGCCGCGCGATGAAAAACTGGCTCAGCATGCGCGGGGCTCCTTAGCGGCTCGGCTGCGAATCAACGACGGCTTGCGATGCGGCCGCTGCCTGCGACGCGGCGACGACAGGAGCGGCGACCATGCTCGGGTTCACCGGCACGCCCGGACGCGCCCGCTGCAGCCCGTTCACGATCACCTTCGCGTTCGGCTCCAGCCCCGAGTCAATGACGCGCAACCGCTCATAGATCGTGCCGACGGTCACATTGCGCCGCTCGACCACGTTCTTATCGTTGACGACAAGCAGGAAGCGGCCCAACTGATCGGCCTGCACCGCCACATCGGGCACCAGCAGCGCCTCGCGCTGCCCGAGAATGGATTGAATGCGAACAAAGTTGCCGGGCAACAGCGTGCCATCCTTGTTGTCGAACACCGCTTCGCAGCGGACCGTGCCCGTAGCGGCGTCGACCCGCGCGTCCGCCTTATCAAAGGCGCCGACGTGCGGATAGCCGACTTCGTTCGCCAGCCCGCAGCGCACTTCCAGCCCCGCGCGCCCATCTTCATTCGGTCGGCGATTCTGATTCGAGCGCCGCAGCTCCAGAACCGTGCGCTCGTCGATGTCATACACCGCAAACACCCGCGCATCGTTGTAAACAGTGGTCAGCAGCGTCGGCTCGGTCGCCCCCACCAGTTGCCCTTCGTCGACCGGCACCATCGTCAGCCGGCCCGCGATCGGCGAACGCACCTCCGTAAAGCTCAGCTCGAGCTGCGCCGAAGCCAGGCGCGCGTCCGCGACGTCCACCATCGCGCCGGCGGCGTCAACCTCGGCCTGCGCCCGATCCAGCTCATCGCGCGAGGCCGCGTTGACCGCGATCGCGCTCCGCAGCCGCTCCAACGCCACCTGCGCCACGCGCTGCTGAGCCTTGGCCGCGGCCACTTGCGCCTGAGCCTGACGCACGTCGGCCTCAAACGTCCGCGGGTCGATCGTGAACAGCAACTCGTCCTTCGCGACGCGCCGCCCGCCCGTCACATGCTTAGTCTTCAAAAACCCCTTCACGCGGGCCCGAATTTCCACCACGTCTTCCGCGCGCAACAGCCCCGTCAATTCCAGCGTCTCGGGGACTGTCCGCGACTGCGGGACCGCCACCGAAACCTCCGGCGGCGGCGGCGGCTGATACGCATTCTGCGGCGGACGGCAGGCGGCGACGAACAGGGTCAAACCGCCGAGAATCCAGACCATTCGCAACAAACGGCTCATCGGGGATTCGCTCCGGGCGACACGCGCGGCATTCCACAGTGAGCCGCGGCGGGAAGAGGACTCGGTTCAGTCGTAGCGGATCATCTCGCGCGTTTGGATTCCGCGAAAGGCGGCGGCGCTTCAGCGGAGCAGATTTTGACGCGGAACTTCAAAGATTGAATTTTCAACCGCCACAATAATCCGCCGCTCCGGAACGGGCCGCACCCGGTGCATCCCCGTGAATTCACCGAATGCCGGAAGCACGGCGACCTGCCGATCGAACACGAAGCAAGGGAACCGCGCGCTGCCGCCCGAGTCGCTAAAGGTCGCGCAGGGATGAACGTGGCCGCAGAGCACGCCCGACAAAGTGGCCTGCGAAGATCGCTCCGCACCCAGACTGTCAAACCCCGAAGCGGCGTACGCGGTGGACGCGCCGCCCGCGCAACCCCCGCCTTCCGCAATCGCCGCCACCTGCGCAACGCTGCGCGCTTCTTCCATCTCCTCCGGCGGTTCATGCAGGAGCCGGAACGGGCCGATCGACTGCTCCCCGAAACACTCGATGCGCAATTCCGCCGGCGGATCACCGGCAGAAAGATCGTGATTGCCGCGGATCAGCATAATGCCCACCGACGAGAATCGCTCGCGAAACGCCAGAAGTTCGCCCAGCACCTCTTGCGTACACCCGGCCCGCGCATGCCAGAAATCGCCCAGAACCACCAGCCGCCGCGCCTCGGTATCGCGCAGCGCCCGATCCAGCCGCGCGATCGTCGCCGCCCCGCTCGCCGCCGGCACCGGAATCCCGGCGCTGCGAAACGCCGCATCCTTTCCGAAATGCGGATCAGCGATAAAGAGCGTGCGCTCGCGCGGCCACCAGAGCCCGCGGTCTGCGCGAGGATGCAGTGCTTCCGAGTGCCACTCAACCACAACCATGCCGCACATCGTAATCGCGCAACGGGCGCCATTCGCGCCGTCCCCGAACCACCGCGACACCACCGCCCCGCCGCGACTTCACCCCGCCGCCCCTGCCGCTATCCTCTACCCATCATGAACCGTCCCAGCGTCATTCCGCCCGCTCCCGATGCGTCGCTGCTCGTCACCTTTGAGAACCCCGCGCCGCAGCGCGACTACATCATCGAACATGTGCAGCCCGAGTTCACGAGCCTGTGCCCCGTCACCGGCCAGCCCGACTTCGGCACGATCACCATCCGCTACACGCCCGACCGCATTTGCGTCGAGCTCAAGAGCCTGAAGATCTACTTTCAGGCCTTCCGCAATCAGGGCATCTTTTACGAAGCCGTCACCAATCGCATCTGCGACGACCTCGTCAAGCTGCTCGCGCCGCGCTGGCTGCAAGTCGAATCCGCTTGGACCCCGCGCGGCGGCATGCACTCCACCATCACCGTCGAGCACCCCTCGCCGACGCTTCCGACGTGACCCACCTCGAAGGCCGCCAGAGCGTGCTCGCGGCGCTGCAGGCCCGGCTGCGTCGGTTTCAGGTCGTGCTGCTGCGCCAGGGTCTGCACGAGGAACAGGTGCAGGACATCCTCGACGCAGCCGCCGCGAACAACACCCCGATCCGCTGGGCCGCCCGCGAAGAACTCGACGCACTCACGCACGGCGCCACGCACGGCGGCGTGGTGGCGATCTGCTCCGCGCGCCCGCTGACCACCGTTGCGCAGCTTTTTGAGATTGTCGATCACGCGACCCGTCCGCCGCTGATCCTGCTGCTCGAAGGCGTCGACGACGCCCGCAACCTCGGCTTCACGCTGCGCAGCGCCGAAGCCTTTGGCGCGAGCGCGGTGCTGATCAAAAAGCACCTCTGGGACTTCGACGAAGTCGAGATTTCGCGGCCGGCGTCGGGCGCGTTCGAGCGGCTCCCGCTGGTGCAGATCGAAGATGTCGCACCCTTGCGCGAGTTGCAGAAGCGCGGCGTGCGAATCTTCGGCGCGATCGCCAACGCCCGCCGCGTCGTCTACGACGCGCCCCTGGCGGAGGCCTGCATCCTCGTGGTCGGCGGCGAAAAGCGCGGCATCAGCGGCGCAGTGCGCGATCTGTGCGATCAGTTAATCACCATCCCCACCGTCGCCGGAGCGTCCTCATTGCCCCTGGCCCACGCGGCGGCCCTCTTGTTGGGAGAGGCCGCTCGGCAGCGCCGTCAGGTTTCGTAGAACCAGACCCCGCCATTTCCCGCCCGGCCGTCGACACCCGCGCACGAGTCGACAAACAACGAGAGCAAGGCGCTGGCCTTGCTCTCGTCGATCGCACGTAGCTATTCCGCGAAGCGGACGGTTCAACCGCCCGTCAGCAGCGCCACAAACGCCGCAATGTCGCCCACCGTCACAAACCCGTCGCTGTTGGTGTCAGCGTTCGAGATCAGGCAGTCGGGATACTGCGTTGCGTAGCCCGGCGCGTCCGTCAGCGCCAGCACAAACGCCGCAATGTCGCCCACCGTCACGAAGCCGTCGCAGTTGCAATCGCCCACCAGCGTCGAGGGCAGATCGAACGACACAAACTCCATCTGCTCCGGCGTCGACTTGTCGTTGTTGTTCCACAGGTTGTAGGCGAATTCGCCCGGCCCGCCCGGCGAGCTCTCGTCGCGCAGGAACTCCATGTACTCCTTCGAGAGCGACTGATAGAACAGCCGCACTTCGACCCGCGTGGCGCCATCCGGAATGTTGTAGAACGTGTCATCCCAGTTCTGCCCATCGGCGTAGGTCGCGCCCACCGGGGCCGCACCGACCGAGGCATAGGCCGCGTTGCTGAAGCCCAGCGGCGGAATGCGGTTGTCCTTCAGCCAGCGGTTGTTCAGCGCCAGGAAATTCGGCGTATTCGCGGGCAGGCCGACGAGCGGGGCCAGGTTTTCGTCGATGACCGGCTTGCCTTCGTAGATCTTCGCCTCGCTGTCGTGCGCCAGTTCCGCCGTCGCCGGGTTATACGCCGCCGACTCGCTGACCAGCTGATTCGAGCTATCAAAGTACTTCACGTTGATCCACATCCGCCGGCCTTCCGGATAACCGGTCGGCAGCTTGTGGCCAGTGTTGTTCGTGACGCGCACCTTCAACTGCCCCGCCGGCACGGTGTCGACCGCCATCTCCGCAGCGTTCTGCAGCATGTAGCGGGCGCGGTTGATGCCGTCCTGAATCCAGAGCGAGCCAAACTCGACGAATTCGCCCGGATTCACTTCGAAGATCGGCTCCACCACCGTCGGGTCGACCTGATCCAAAACGCTCAGCATCCACGTCGCACTACCCGACATATCGTGCAGCGGCTGATCGGGACGAACCGGCGACGCGCCAAAGCCGCAGCCCTTGCCCGTCACGTCGCGCATGTGGCAGTCCTGGCAGCTCGCCACGTATTGACGATTGCCGCCGAACTGCGGGGCATATACACCCGTCGGCGTGTTGTACGCGCTGAAGAGCCACTCGCTGTAGGTCCGCTGCTCCGACATCATGTGGCCGGAGTTCGGCGAGCTGGTGGGCTGGTTAAACGTGTTGGGAGTGCCCACACCGTTCACCATGTCGAGCGCCGGATTGCTCACGTTGTGACACGTGCCGCACAGTGCCGACTCCTGGTGGTACGGCGAAACAATGACCGTGTGACCCGCGATCGGCACCGGGAACGGTCCGCGGCGGGCGATATCCATGTCGTTCGGATCGATCACCATCATCGTGTTGCCGAAGTCGCTCGGCAGATTCGCGCCCAGATCCGTGATGATCTGCACGTCTTCGATCGGGCTGACGCCGGCCTCGTAAATCGGGTCCACCAGCCGGTGACAAAGCTCACAGCTCACACCATGCATGTCGGCCGTCAAAATCGCCCGGCCGTCGCTGGGCGAAGATCGCCCCTGCAACCAGCCGGTCGGAATGTGGCACTTCAGGCAGATCTCGCCCGAACCCGGCGCCACGCGATCGTTGATTTCCAGCGCCGCCTTAAACACCGGATCGATCGACGAATAGGCCATCATGCTGCCGCGCCAGTGTTCGTAGGGCGCGACCGCGGGGTCGTAGTAGGCATGGCACGCGGTGCAACCGACCGGATCTTCGATCGGAGTCAGCGCCACGAGTTCGCCGCTGCCCGCTCGTGCAAAGCCGATCGGCTGCGTGCCGGGCAATTCGAAGTCGCGGTCGGTGGTGGGGACAAGCGCGCCGCTGCCGCTGTATGAGATCGACAGCGCGGGGGTCGTCGCCTGGGCGGTGTTGGCGAGGAAGTCGGTCGCGATGACGCGGAAGCGCAGTTGCGACGTCGGAATGTTCTTCACCCACCAGTCGAGCGTCGAAACACCGAAACCGTTAACGAGAATCGGCCGCCACGTCGCGCCGTTGTCGAATGACGCCAGCACATCCAGCCGGCCGATGTCGTTGCCGGGCGGGCCGGTGACGCTGGCCGTCCACGAAAGCGTGATCTGCGACCCGCTCGTCAGCGCCTCGCCGCCCAGCGGATAGTTGAACGAAACGTTGACCGGATTCACGCCGGCGGTTGCAACCGCGGCGAACAACGAGGCGGCCAGACAGACGCCGATCGGGAGTGTGCTCCGAGAGCGGTTCATACGTTCCCTCGACAGGTTCGTGGTGTTTTCAATATTCGATCCGGTGTTGATCCGGCAGGTCAACACAGCCGCGCAGCGAAAGCCGCGGCCAGCGCTTTAGTGATATTAGCGTTGTAAAACTGCCGGTCCAAACAGAACCGCGTTCTCCGTTATTCCCCGCGGGCCGATCGGCGGCGATTTCACCGGGATTCCGATAAGAATCCGCCATGATTTCAAGTCGTATGAAACTGCTGCGCTTTCAAGCGACGTCTCTACCACGGCTGCGTGTGCACGACCGTCTCACACTCCGGCAAACTCGCGAGAAACCGTTTGCCGTAGGGCTTGCTGCGGACGCGTGGGTCCAGAATGACCACGATCCCGCGATCGGTCGCGCTCCGGATCAGCCGCCCAAAGCCCTGTCGCAGCTTCAGCACCGCCTCGGGCACTTGAAACTCGTTGAACGGATTTCCGCCGCGCTTTCGGATCCGCTCGATCCGCGCCTCCACCAGCGGCCGATCCGGCACGGCAAAGGGCAGCTTCACGATGATCACGTTGGAGAGCGCCTCGCCCGCGACATCCACCCCCTGCCAAAAACTGTCGACGCCGAAGAGCGCCGCCCGCGGCGTCTCGCGAAACTTTCGCAGCAGCAGCCCGCGCGGCAGGTCCTCGCCCTGCGCCAAAATCGTGAAGCCATCGGCCTCAAGGTCTTCGCGGACGATTTGGGCCACGTCGAGCAACTGCCGCTGACTCGTGAACAGCACGAACGCCCGGCCGTCGCTCTCCCGCAGATAGCGCGTCACGGCACGCGCCGCGGCGGCGGTGAAAAGGTCCGTCGCCGAGGGGTCGGGCATGCCCGCCTCAATGTGCAGCGTGACCTGCTTGCGATAGTCGAAGGGCGAGCCCAGCCGCTGTCGCCGCGCATCCGGAATGCCCAGAGCCCCGAGGATGTACTCAAATTTCGGGTCGCCGCTGTCGGCCAGCGTGGCGCTGGTCAGAATCGCCGACTTCACGCGCTCAAAGAGCACCGTCCGCAACCGCGAAGCCACGTCGAGCGGCGCCGCACAGAGCGACAATCGTCCGCCCCGAGCCCCGTCGGTGTCGATCCAGTAAACGTGCTCGTCCATCGCCTGCGAGAGCATCGCGTCCAGCGAGTTCGCAGTCTCAGACAATCGCCCGACAAACGAACGCACCTCCGCTTTGTCGTCTTCCGATGGCAGGCTCTCGACCAGCGGCTCCAGCTCACTTTTCAACTGACGCAGCGCCGGCGAAAGCGGATTAGAAACCGGATCCGGCACCAGCAGGCGTCCGTTGCTGCGACCGCGCGTCTGCTGAAACGACCAAAGATGATTGAACAGCTCGGTGCAGGCCGCCGCCGCGTGAACCACCGCGCGCCGCTGCGCGTCGCTGCCGAGTTGCTTCAGCACGCCCTGCCCCGTGCGCTCGTTGAAAAGTCCGCTCAGCAGATACTGAATCGGCCCGGCCGAAATCGCTCCGCCAAAATGATCCGCCGCGACCGCCGCCAGCATGTGCGCCTCGTCCACCACCAGCAGGTCAAAATCGGGCAATACGTTGGCATCGCGCTCGCGCAGCGCCGTATCCGCCAGCAGCAGCGCATGATTCACGACCAATAGCTGCGCCTCCGCCGCCCGTCGCCGCGCCCGCTGATAAAAGCACTGCATATACGTCGGACACTTTCGGCCCAGACAGTTCGTGCTCTCGCTGCGAACCTTCTCCCAGACCTCCAGCGGCGGCTGCTGCGGGATCGTCGTGAGCGAGCCGTCCTCCGTCTTGTACGCCCAGTCCTCGACATCGTGCAGCACCTGCAGCGTGCGTTTGTCGGGGAACAGCGCAGCTTGGCGACCGCTGGCGATTTTCAATCGCCGCAGCCCCAGATAGTTTTGTCGCCCCTTCACCAGCTCCGCGCTGAAATCGACGCCAAGCGCCTTGCGCAACAGCGGGATGTCTTTCTGAATGAGCTGCTCTTGCAGCGAGATGGTGTGCGTGCTGATGACCACGCGCTGCCCATGCTGCAGCGCCCGCTCGATCGCCGGCAACAGATAGCCAAACGTCTTACCGACGCCCGTCCCCGCTTCGATCGCGAGATGCTCGCCCTCGGCGAAGGCATCGCGCACAGCAGCGACGAAATCGCGCTGCTGCGGCCGCGGCTCAAAGGCCGGCAGCGCACGGGCCAGCGGCCCGTCGGGCGCGAGCCAGTCGAGCGCGGAAACAGCCGGCGCGGCGCTCACACCTTTTGCAGCTCTTCGATGAGCTGCCAGGTGAAGAGGCCCACGATGAACAGCGTGCCCACAATCACGATCGTGCCGAACGCCGTCACAAAGGTCACCCCGCTAAACCAGGTGCCGCGCATCGTGGCCAGAATGTGCGGTCGCGCCAGCACGAGCATGCTGATCACCAGCGCGGCCGACGTGATCGGCACCGTGATCGAGTGCAGATAGCTGTAGAGCCACAGGCCGCGCGGCACTTTCCGCTCTTTGCCCTCGCGATACTGAATGAACTGCCCGCGAACGAGATACTCCACTTCGCCGTTCTCGCCGCGAATCACTTCGCCATTCACAGCGTCGCCGCCGATCGCCGAGTATCCGAGCGTGTAGGCCAGAAAATTCAGCAACCCCAGCGCAATGACGATGATGCAGATCTGGTTGCGCCGCCGCCGCGGCATGCGATCCACCGGGCAAGCCGCGCCGTTGCCCAGCGACGGCTGCGCAAGCATCACACCATCCGCGTCGATCGTGCTCATGCCGGCCTCACGCTCGGCGCAATCACGCCGACCTCAGGCGACGACGCACTGCCATACGCCTTCCGCGGAATGCGTCCCGCGCGATACGCCCAATACCCCGCGTCCAGCGCGCGCCGCATTGCGACCGCCATCATCGGCGGATCCGCCGCACTCGCGATCCCCGTGTTAAGCAGCACGCCATCGGCGCCCAGCTCCATCGCCACCGTCACGTCCGATGCGGTGCCGACGCCGGCGTCCACGATCACCGGATAATCCGGATCGCCGCCCTTCAGTTCGTCGAGAATGATGCGAATGTTGTTGGGGTTCAGGATGCCCAGACCCGAGCCGATCGGCGAGCCCAGCGGCATCACGCTCGCCACGCCGGCGGCCTTCAACCGCCGCGCGAGGACCGGATCATCATTGCTATAGGCGAGGACGACGAAGCCCTCTTTCAGCAGCACCTCCGCCGCGCGGAGCGTCTCAATCGGGTCGGGCAGCAGCGTCTTGCGATCCGCCAGCACCTCAAGCTTCACCCACCGCGCGCCGGCGTTGCCCAAACCTTCGAGCAGTTCGCGCCCCAGCCGGGCCGCGCGAACCGCATCATCCGCCGAAAAGCACCCCGCTGTGTTCGGCAAAATCGTCAGCCGACCCAAATCGAGAAAATCGAGCAGGCTGCGGCCGGCGGTGTCATAAAGCCGCTCCCGCCGCACGGCGACGGTAACGACGTCGCAGCCGCTGGCCTCCAACGCGCGTCGCATCAGCGGATAGTCGGGCTGACCATCGCGCAAGTACTTGCCCGTGCCCACCCACAGCCGCGAACGCAGACTAAAGCCGGCGACCTGAAGCGGCGGAATTTCCATTAGCCGCCCCCTACCAGCGTCACGATCTCAATTTCGTCGCCAGCGTTCAGCCGATGCGTCGCAAACGCCGCACGCCGAACCAGATCGCGATTGACCTCAATCGCGACGCGCTCCGGGATCAGATTCAGTTGGCCGATCAACTCGCTCAGCGTACGGCCCGCCGGAAGGTCCAGCGGGTCGCCGTTCACGGTGACTCGAATGGCGGAATCGGTCGATGGCATGGGCAGTTGGCTCCGTGAACAGATGATATCTTGAACCACCGCGAGCGACAGGCGTATACCGCGGTAACCGACGGCGCAGCGCACGGCGTGGCGAAGTCGCAATTCTCCCGACGCCTGCGCAGGCCGAAGCCTGTAGCTCACTCCCGGCAACCCACGAGGAATCTGGCCATGAACCTGGCGACTTTCGAGCAGATGTTCCGCTACGGCGACGCAATGAACGATCGAATTTTGACGGCGGCGGCGGGCCTGGGCCTCACACAGCTCGACCTGCCCCAGGACATGGGCGTAGGCTCCTTGCGCCGCACGCTCCTCCACATCCTCGCCGGCGAGTCGGTCTGGCTGAAGCGCTGGCGCGGCGAAACCGAAACACGCTGGCCCGACGAAAAACTCCCCACCCCCGTCGCCGACATTCAAGCCGCGATGAACACGCTCCGCGGCGAACGTTCCAACTTTATGGCGACGCTGAACGACGCGAAGCTGGCGAGCGAGCAGACTTATCGCGACTCAAAGGGCAGCCTTTTCACCGCGCGCCTCGCCGACATGCTCATGCAGGGCTGCGTCCACTCGATCCATCACCGCGCGCAGGCCGTGAACATGATCCGACGACTCGGCGGCGGCAGTCTGGAGATGGACTACATGACGTGGCTGCGCCGCCCCGCGACCTAATCACGACCGTTCGACAATCAGCCGACGACGCCCGCGCCAAACATCACGAAAAATCAGGCATAATTCGCCGCCCCCGCGCGGCCCGGCTGAAAATTGGCAGGATCAACAGAACACTGGAGACGATGGGATTCGAACCCACGACCTTCGCATTGCGAACGCGACGCTCTCCCAATTGAGCTACGTCCCCATGATTTTCAAACCCACTATACGGCTTTTCTCCACGCTCGCAATCTTCATCATCCGATCGACGCCGCGCGCGGCAGATTCCGTTAGGCCCAACACGCGCGGTTAACCGCAGTCAACCGCCATTCATCATCCGCTTCGCCAGCGCCGCCAACGCGTCGGGCGACGACTTTTGCGCCAGCCAGCGAAAACCGAGGCCGTCCGCCGAACGCCGCGGGATGATGTGGAAGTGAACATAAGGCACTTCCTGACCCGCGACCGAACCATTGTTTTGCAGCAGATTGTAGCCGGCGGCGCCGGTCACCCGCATCACACGCGTGGCCGTCTCTCGAACCGCCCGGCCCAGGTCCGCGGCCTCGTCCGCACTCAACTCGTCAAATCGCTCAACCGCCCGCTTCGGAATCACCAGGGTATGCCCCTCGGCGAGCGGGTTGATGTCCAGAAAGGCCAGCGCCGCGGCGGACTCGAACACACGATGACACGGAATCTGCCCGGCGACGATCTTCGCGAAGATGGATTCCGATGCGGCGCTCATATGGCGATCGTCACCAAAACCATTGCGATCAACCCATGATCCGCGCGACGCGCGACCAATCGCCGCGCTTACTCCGAAGCGGGCGCGGCGGCCCTGCGAGTGCGCGACGGCGCACGCGGATTACGCGGCTTGCCGGCATAGACAGCATAGCGCACCTTGGCCCGGCGACGACGCTGCGACGTGTCCGGCAGCTTCTCGCGCTTGGCATCGTCCTCGGCCACGATCTGCATGATCGCCAACTGACCGGCGTCGCCCAAGCGGCGCTCCGCCAGCTTGATGATGCGAATGTAGCCGCCGAATTTGCCCAGTCGCTCGCCGCGCCGATACATACGCGGGCCGATGTCGTTGAAGAGCTTGTGAATCACGCTCTCCGCCGTGAAGGCGACGCCCGGTCGCGTCGTCGCCGCGCGATAGCGCCGGCCCGATCGCGAACGCATCACCTTGTTGCGGTCCGAGTCGCTCATCGCGTCGTAATCTTTGCGATTGTCCGGGCGGATGATCGCGCGATCCGTCAGCAGCGCCTCGGCCCGCTGGCGATAGGCCAGCACCGTGATCCGCGCCTGTGCCCGCTCGTCGTCGCCGCCCTTCGCGCCTTCCGCGGTCGCGATCGACGCCTTGACCGCGAGGTGGATCAGCCGCTCCGCGAAGCGGCGAAACTCCTTCGCCTTCACGATCGTCGTGCGAATCTGACCATGCTCGAAAAGGCTCTGCACGACGTTTCGCCGCAGGGCGAGACGGTGAGCGCTGGTTCGCGCGAGTTTACGACCGGCAACATTGTGACGCATTGTTCAGGCTCGCTTTCGGCTATCTGCAAATCGCCGCTTAGTTCGCGTTCTCGTCCGTCGCCGCCGCACCGAGCTCCGGCAGGTGGCGCATTCCCAGGGTCAGCCCAATCGTCTCAAGCTTCTGACGGACCTCGTCCAGCGAGGTCTTGCCAAAGCTCCGCAGCTCCATCAACTCGATGTCGTCTTTCCGCACCAGATCGTTGACGGTGAAGATGTTCGCGGCGTCCAGGCAGTTCAACGCCCGCACCGACAGCTCCAGCTCGCGCACAGGCATGCGCAGCTTGGTCATCAGCGCCGGATCGATCGTCGCCAAAACCGCCTGCGCCCGCTGCGTGTCGGTCGCGGCGATGTCGCTGCCCAACTCGTAGTACTGCACAAACGGGTTGAGGTGCTTGCGGAGAATCTTGGCCGCTTCCACCAGCGCGTCATCCGGCGTCACGGTGCCCTTGGTCCACACCTCAAGGATCAGCCGGTCGTAGTTGGTCTTCTGCCCGACGCGGGTCTCTTCCGTGCGATATCGCACGCGCACCACCGGCGAGTACAGCGCATCGACCGCGATGATGCCCAGCTCGGTGTCGTCGTCGACCAATTCCGAAGCCGGGATATAGCCGCGGCCGACATCGGCCGTCAGCTCAACGGCGAACTTCACGTCGCCCGTCAGCGTCGCGATGTGCTGTTCCGGATTGCGGACTTCCAGACCCGCCTCGCACTGAAAGTCGCCGCCCTTCACCGGGCCGGCGCCCTTCCGCTCCAGCCGCATGGTCTTCGGGCCGCTGCCGTCGATCGAAACGATCAACGACTTGATGTTCAGGATGATGTCCGTAACGTCTTCGAGCACACCCTCGAGCGAGCAGAACTCGTGATCCGCGCCGGCGATCCGGACGCGCGAGATGGCCGCCCCTTCCAGGCTCGAAAGCAGAATCCGCCGCAAGCTGTTGCCGATCGTCGCTCCAAAGCCGCGCTCAAACGGCTCAATCGAGAAACGACCGTACTTCGCCGTACTAGCGGCGTCATCCTTGATCACGCGGGCCGGCAGCTCCAGACCGCGCCAACGAATTCGCATCGACACTCGCCACTCCTCCGGCGCCTCTTGCGCCGCGTTCAGTTCGTCGAAACGCTCCAGCACTCGCCCCGCCGCCGCCATCAGGCGCTAGCGCGAGCAGAACTCGACGATCATCTGTTCTTCGACCGGAATGAGGACGTCCTCACGAGCCGGCAAGGCCACAACCTTCGCCGTCAGCTTGGCCGCATCCACTTCCAGCCAGCCCTGCGCCGGCGGATTCGGCACGCCTTCCAGAATCGCCATCTGCGCTCGGGAATAATTCTGCGAGCGCTCGCGCGGATGAATCGTGATCACATCGCCGACTTCGATCAGGTAGCTCGGACGATCCACCTTGCGGCCGTTGACCAGAATGTGACCATGCACGATCGCCTGACGCGCACCGCGCCGACCGGCGATCAGACGCGACTTGTACACCGCGTTGTCCAGACGGCGCTCCAGCAGCTCCAGCAGCGCGATGCCGGTGTTCTTGGTCGACTTTTCAGCCTGCGCGTAGTAACGCATGAACTGCTTATCCAGCAGCCCGTAGTGCCGCTTCACCTTCTGCTTTTCGCGCAGACGAACGCCGTACGCCGAAGACTTGCCCCGCCGAAACGGGTGCATGCCCGGCGGGTAGTTCTTGTACTCGCGCTCGAGCGGGTTCTTGCCGGTCTCGTCGCGCACCGGCTTCAGCATCAGATTGACGCCTTCGCGGCGGGCGAGGCGGTTCGACGGTCCTGTGTAACGACCCATGGCTTAGACTCTCCGCTTCTTGCGCGGACGGCAGCCGTTGTGCGGCAGCGGCGTCACGTCTTCGATGGATTGAATGCGAAGGCCCGCGGCTTGCAGCGCCGTGATGGCCGACTCGCGCCCGGCGCCGGGGCCCTTTACGCGAACTTCAAGCTCGACCACGCCGTGCTTGCGGGCTTCCTGAGCGCACCACTGCGCGGCGCGCTGCGCCGCAAAGGGCGTGCTCTTGCGAGCGCCGGTGTACTTCTTTTCGCCGCCGCCCAGCGCCACCGAGCCCGACGACGCCCAGCAAAGGGTGTCGCCGTTGGTGTCGGTGATCGTGACGATCGTATTGTTGAACGTCGCGCTGATATGCGCGATGCCCTTCGCGACGTTCTTTCGAACGCGCTTCTTCGTTCCTGCTGATGCTGCCGTTGCCAACGCTGCGACTCCAAATGTTCGCGGGTTCGACCCTGACGCGAATTAACGCATTTCCTTGATGCTCTTCTTGCCGGCGACCGTCTTACGCGGTCCCTTCCGGGTGCGGGCGTTCGTCCGCGTGCGCTGGCCGCGCACCGGCAGACCACGCATGTGCCGAATGCCGCGGTAGCAGCGAATCTCGCGCAGCCGGGAAATGTTCTGCGCGATCTGACGCCGCAACTGGCCTTCGACCGGATATTCGTTTTCGATCATCACCGCGATCTTGCTGACCTCTTCTTCGGTCAGCGCCTTCGCCTTACGCGACGGATCGATGTTCAGGGCCTTGCAAATCTTGCTCGCCAGATACGGGCCGATGCCGTACAGGTAGCGGAGCGAGACGTCGATTCGCTTGTCGGCCGGCAGATCCACACCGGAAATACGAGGCATTGTCGGTCCCTTCGATCAGTCGATGAAACGAATCAACCCTGACGCTGCTTGTGACGCGGATTCGCCTTGCAAATCACGCGCACAATGCCGCGCCGACGGATGATCTTGCAGTTCTCGCAGACGCGCTTAACGCTGGCACGCACTTTCATCACACACCTCACACTCGCCGCCGACTCGCACTTCGCAAACCGAGCGCCGCGAGCCGACGAAAACACCGCCGGGAATCATTTCCCGTCGGTGAGAATTTCAATCCCGTTCTCCGTCACGGCCACCGTATGCTCATAGTGCGCCGCGAGCGAGCGATCCTTCGTGACCACCGACCAACGGTCCCGGTCGCGATATTCCCAATCCGGCCGGCCGCCGGTCACCATCGGCTCAACCGCCAGCACCATGCCCGGCAACAGCTCAAAATCCGAGCCGCGCAACGAGCGGTCGAAGTAATTCGGCACCTTCGGCTCTTCGTGCATCTCGCGGCCGATACCGTGGCCCACGAACTCTCGCACCACGCCATAGCCGAATTTCTCGACGTAGGCCTGAATCTTTCGAGCGATCCGGCTCCACCGTTCGTAGGGCCGCATCTCGCTGATGGCCAGCGTCAGCGCTTCCTGCGTCGCGTTCAGCAGACGCTGCGTCTGACCGCTCACCTTGCCGACCGCGTACGTATACGCCGAGTCGCCGCAATATCCGTTCAGCCGCACGCCGCAATCCACCGAGACGATGTCGCCCGCCTGCAGCGGTCGATCGTCCGGCACGCCGTGAACGATCTCCTCGTTCACCGACGCACAGATCACAGCCGGGAATGGAAACCGCGCCTGCGGGTTTCTCACGCCCAGAAACAGCGGCGTCGCGCCGGCCCGCTGAATCAGCGTCGCCGCGCGATCATTCAAAGCGGCCGTGCTCACACCAGGCCGCACCATTTCCGCCAGAGCCTGCAGAACCTGATGCACGAGTCTTCCCGACGCGCGCATCTTCTCGATCTCCGCTCGGCTCTTCAGCACGATCTGACGTGCTTCGGCCTTCATGCCGACGCGTCCAGACGCGCCAACAGCTGCAACGCCGCGGCGTGAACCGTGGCCGGCGCCAGCGACGCATCCACCGAACGCAGAAGTCCCTGACGTTCGTAATACTCGATCAGCGGCGCCGTTTGCGTTCGATACGTCGACAGCCGCTTCACAATCACCTCTTCGCGATCGTCCTCACGCTGGATCACCGCGCCGCCGCAGCGATCACAACGGTCACCCGCCTTGGGCGGGGAGAATCGAACATTATAAGTAGTCGCGCATTCTTTGCAAACGCGACGCGTAACGATTCGCTCGATGATGGTCGCGTCCGGCAGATTGAAGTAAATCACGCCGTCGATCGGCAGCTTCCATTTCGCCAGCCCCGCGGCCAACGCCTCGGCCTGCGGCACCGTGCGCGGGAAACCATCCAAAATCCAACCGCGACCCGCCGCGACGCGCTCCAGGCCCGCCAAGATCACCCCGGTGATGATGTCGTCCGGCACCAACGCGCCGCTGCGCATGTACTCGTGAGCCGCAAGCCCGATCTTCGATTCGGCCTTCACCTCGGCCCGCAGGATGTCGCCGCTCGACATCGCCGCCCAGCCGAACTTGTCGTTCAGGAGCTGCGCCTGGGTGCCCTTTCCGGTGCCGGGCGGACCCAAAAAGATGAGGTGCTTGGCCTTCATCGACGACGCCTCGGCTTACTGCCGCCCCTTCACGCGAGCTGCACCGCCGCCCTCGCCGCCGAGGAAACCCTCGTAGTTGCGCATGATCAGGTTCGCTTCCAGCCGGTGGATCAGGTCCAGCGCGACGCTGACGACGATCAACAGACCCGTGCCGCCCAGGAAAGCCGAGATGCCGAACGGAATCCGCAGGTAAACCGCGACGACCGACGGGATGACGGCGATCAACGCCAGAAAACCGGCGCCCACATAGGTAATGCGCGTGTTGACCGATTCAAGATAGTCCGCGGTGCGCTTGCCCGGACGCAGACCCGGAATGAAGCTGCCGCTGTCACGCAGGTTGTTCGCGATCTCTTTGGGCTGAAACGTCACCGAGCCCCAGAAGTACGCAAAGAAGAACACCATCAGCACGTAGGACAACGTGTAGAAGTATTCGCCGGGGCGGAACGCGTCATTCAAAAACCGCCACACCGCTGTGGGCCAGGCGATGCTCTCCAGCCAGCCGAACAGCATCGTCGGAAAGAACAGAAACGAGCTGGCGAAGATGATCGGCATCACGCCGCCCTGGTTGATTCGCAGCGGCAGATAGTGCCGCGCACCGCCGACAACCCGCCGGCCGCGAAGCTGCTTGGCCTGCTGAATCGGAATGCGTCGCTGTGCCTGCGTAATCAGGATCGCCCCCGCCACAACCGAGACGAACGAGACGATCATAAAGATGACCTTGCCCGCGTTCATCTGGCCGGTCGGCCCAAAGCCGTTGTAGATATCCACGAACACGCTCGGCAACTGACAGACGATGCCCGCCATGATGATCAGCGAGACGCCGTTGCCGATGCCATACTCGTCGATCTGCTCGCCGATCCACATCAACAGCAGCGTTCCCACCGTCAGCGCCGGGATCGCCACCAGGAAAAACGCCGTCGACCAGCGAAAATCGGGCATCACCAGCTGATTCGCGTTCATATAGCGAACCCAGAACACGGCTTGAATCAGTGCCAGAAGCACCGTCAGATACCGCGTGTATTCATTGATCTTTCGCCGCCCCGGCTCGCCTTCCTTCTGCAGCTTCTCTAGCGCCGGCACGACCGACGCCGTCCCCAAGAGCTGCAAAATGATCGAGGCGCTGATGTAGGGCATGATGCCCAGGCCGAAGATGGTGCTCTGTCCCAGATCGCCGCCCGTGAACATGCTGAAGAGCTGGGCCGCTTCCGAAGCGCCGCCCCCGCCCCAGTGCGTCCGCAGACGATCCTGATCCGCCCCCGGCAGCGGCACATAAAAGCCGATGCGGTAGACGCAAAGCATCATCAGGGTGAAGAGTACCTTCTTGCGAAGGTCGGGAATGCGAAACACGTTGGCAAACGCGCGAAACACGGATGAATTCTCCTGGCCGTCGAGTCAGGAACTCCGCGCCTGCCGACGCAACAATCGCACTTAGGCAGGCTTGCGGGACTTGCTCGCGGCGAGACGCGCCTTCTTGACCGAATTTCGCTTCTCACGCCACTTCACCGACGCCGGCTTGTCCGTCAGAAGCGTCAGCTTGCCGCCGGCCTTCTCGATCGCGGCCTTGGCGCTCTCGCTGGCGGCGTGGGCGGTGATCTGCAGCGCGTGCGAAAGCTCGCCGCTGCCCAAAATCTTCACGCGGGCGCCGGCCTTCGAGATCAGCCCGGCCTTCGCCAGCGCCGGCCCGTCGACCTTCTCACCCTTCGCGAACCGCTCCGAAAGAGTGCCCAGATTCACGGGCTCATATTCGACGCGGAAGTTGTAGTTGTTGAAGCCGCGCATCGGTGCACGGCGAAACAGCGGCATCGAACCGCCGATGTGCAGAAACGGCGAACCGCCGCCCGCTCGCGACTGGCCGCCCTTCTGGCCGCGACCACAGGTCTTGCCGCGCTTGCCGCTGCGACCGCGACCGACACGCATGGGGCGCCGATCGGCTCCGGCCTGAGCGGTGATTTGGTGAATCATCATCGGGGCTGCACTCCTTGCCAGTCTCTCAAATTCGCTTAGTTGCCCGAGCTGTACGACGCCATCTGGCCGCCGGCGCCCATCGACTGAGTCGCCTCGGCCGGGCCGGCCTTCGTATCCTTCGGCAGGTCGATCTTCACACCCCGCAGACGCTCAATCTGCGCCCGCGTGCGAAGCCGCTGCAATCCGTTCAGCGTCGCCTTCACCAGGTTCTTCGGACTGGTCGAACCATAGCACTTGGTCAACACGTCGCTGACGCCCGCCAGCTCCAGAACAGCCCGCGCCGCGGCGCCGGCGATGACGCCGGTACCTTCGCTGGCGGGGATCAGCATGATCCGGCTCGCGCCAAACCGCCCGATCACCCGGTGCGGAATGGTCGTGCCGCGAAGCTGCACGCTCACCATCTTCCGCTTGGCCTGCTTGGCGCCCTTGTCATAGGCCTGCGGCACCTCGTTCGCCTTGCCATAGCCGAAGCCGACGCGACCGCGTCGATCGCCCACCACGACCAGGGCCGCGAACGAAAAGCGGCGACCGCCCTTGACCACCGTGGCGCAGCGATACAGCTTCACCATCTGGTCTTCGATGTTGCCGCGTTCGTCGCCGCCGCGCTCGCGACGGTCGCCGCCGCGCTGGCCGCGCTCGCCCTGGGGCCGTCGCTCGCGTGATTTCGGTTGTGCCGCCATATCGCGTTGTTCCTGCATCAGCTTCGATGCCCCGGCTGGAGCATGCGAATCGGGAAAACCTGAAAAACGTTAGAACTTCAGACCAGCCTCGCGCGCGCCGTCGGCCAGGGCTTTCACCCGTCCGTGATAACGCGAACCGCGGCGATCGAACGCCACCTGCTCGATGCCCAGCGCCCGAGCCTTCTCGCCGATCGCCTTGCCGATCACCGACGCCGCCTTCACATTCGCACCGCTCTTGCCCAGCTTCGCCTGCATCTCTTTCGAGAGCGTCGAAATGGCGCACAGCGTCCTGCCGTTGAAGTCGTCGATGATCTGCACGTACAGATTCTTGTTCGACCGCGAGACCGCCAGCCGCGGACGCTCCGCGCTGCCCACGACCTTCTTGCGAACGCGGATCACCCGCCGTTCCTGTCGCGCCTGCTTCAGTTCCATCGCACGCATGTGAGCAAATCCTTATGCCGATCGTCGAACGGCCAGATCGATATCAACCGCCGCCCGCAAACTGCTTGCCGACCTTGCGGCGAACCGGTTCGCCGGCGTATCGAATGCCCTTGCCCTTATAAGGCTCCGGCTTGCGAATCTTCCGCACCTCAGCGCAAAACTGCCCGATGAGCTGCTTGTCGATGCCCGTCACGGTGAACTTCGCCGGCTCGTTCTCGCCGCGCGCCGCGGGAGCGTCGATGTTCACCTTCAATCCCGCCGGGATCGGAATGATGAACTGGGCCGGCTTGCCGAACCCGCGACCCATGAAGCCCACGTTGAGCAGCAGATTGCCGCCCTCGAGCTTGCAGGTATACCCCGTGCCGTAGATCTCCAGCACCTGCGTATAACCCTTGGTCACGCCCTCCAGCATGTTCGCCAGAAGAGCGCGGGTCAGACCGTGCAGAGCCCGGCTGCGCTTCGTATCGTCCGCCCGGGCCACGACGACGTTGCCGCCGTCCACCTTGGCCGAAATCGACGGCACGACCGAAAGCGTCAGGTTGCCCTTGGGGCCCGTGGCTTTCACCACGCTGCCCGACACTTCCACTTTCGCACCGCTCGGCAGCGGAATCGGTTTGTTGCCAATACGCGACATCGCTTCACCACACCGTGCAGAGCAGTTCGCCGCCGACCTTCTTGGCCCGGCATTCGCGATCGCTCAGCACGCCGTTGCTGGTCGAGACGATTGAAATCCCAAGTCCGTCCATGACGCGCGGCAGCTCGCGGTAGCCGCGATAGCGGCGGCAACCCGGCTTGCTCGAACGCGTCAGATCCTGAATGATGGCTTCGCCCACATCGCCGTATTTCAGCGCGATGCGAATCTCACCTTGGTTGCCGTCGGCCACCTCGGCGAAATCTTGAATGTAGCCCTCATCCTTCAACACACGGGCGACGCCCATGCAAATGCCGCTGCGCTTCACGTTCACGCTCGTCTTGCGAGCGGCGAGCGCGTTGCGGATGCGGGTCAGCATGTCGGCGATCGGGTCAGAAATCATTGCAGCCGCTCTCCTCACCAACTCGACTTACGTACGCCCGGGATCCGGCCTTCGTTGGCCAGATTGCGGAAGCACACGCGGCAAATTTTGAACTTCCGATACACGGCGCGCGGCCGGCCGCACAGCTGGCAGCGGTTCACCTGCCGAACCTTGAACTTCGGCTTGCGCTGGGCCTTGATAATCAGACACGTGCGAGGCATTCGCTTAGCTCCTGAACGGCACGCCGAGCAGGGTCAGCAGCTTTCGCGCCTCGGCGTCGTTCTCCGCCGTGGTGCAGATCGCAATGTTGAGACCCTGTTGAAAATTCACGTTATCCGGATTGATCTCGGGGAAGACGCCGTATTCCGTCAGCCCCATCCCGTAATTCCCGCGGCCGTCGAAGCCGTTCGGGTTCAGCCCGCGGAAGTCACGCACTCGCGGAATCGCCAATGAAATCAGTCGATCCAGAAACTCGTACATCCGCTTGCCGCGCAGCGTCACCATCAAGCCCACGTCGTAGTTCTCACGCAGCTTGAAGTTCGAGACGGCCTTGCGCGACTTCGTGCGAATCGGCTTCTGACCGCTGATCGTGGTCAGATTCTGCTCGCACTCCTGAAACCGCTTGGTTTCGCCGGACTTGCTGGCGCCCTCCGCCACCGCCTTGCCCAAACCCGACGAAAGTACGATCTTCGTCAGCTTCGGCAGCGACATGGGGTTCGTCCTGCCCAGCTCCGTCTTGAGCACGGGGACGATTTCTTCGCGATAGCGTTGCATCAAGCGAGCCATGAATCGAAACCTCGATCTCCGCGTTACTTCGTCTTCGCCGCGCGCTCGTGGCGCTTCACGTCGCCGAGCACTGTGCCCTTCACGCTCACGCGCTGCTTGGCCACCACCTTGCCGTTCACCACTTCCGTGCGAAAACGCACGCGGGTCGGCTTGCCGGTGGCCGGGTCGACCGGCAGCACGTTCGAAATATGAATCGACGCCTCGCGCTGCACGCGCCCGCCCTGCGGGGCCTGCCGACTCGGGCGCAGGTGCTTGTACACCATGTTCACGCCCTCGATGATCACGCGATCGCCGTCCTTCACCAGCCGCAGCACCTTGCCGCGCGCCCCACGGTGCTCGCCGCTGATCACCTGCACCAGATCGTCTTTGCGAATGCGGGCTGCCATCGTTACCAAACCTCCTCGGCCAGCGAGATGATCTTGGCGAAATTCTTCTCGCGCAGCTCGCGGGCCACGGCGCCGAAGACGCGCGTGCCCTTGGGGTTGTTCTCTTTGTCGATGATCACGGCCGCGTTGCTGTCGAATCGCACATACGTGCCGTCCGAACGACGCGTCGGATACTTGGTCCGGACGATCACCACCCGAACCTTCTCGCCCTTCTTCAGGTCCGAAGCCGGCAGTGCGTCCTTCACCGAGCAGATCGCGATGTCGCCCACCCCGCCGACCCGCAGACGCTTCTTACCGTGTCCCGCCGCGCCGCCCTTCAGCACCTGAATGCACTGCAGCTCACGGGCGCCGGTGTTGTCCGCCACCGACATGCGGCTGTACATCGTAATCATGCGCCGGCACCTGCCTTCGGAGCGACGACATGCGAAACCTGCTCCGGCGCCTTCTGCACGATCCGCAGCAAACGCCAGTTCTTCGTCTTCGACAGCGGACGACATTCCGTGATTTCCACGATGTCGCCCTGCCGGGCTTCGTTCTTCTCGTCGTGCGCGTGCAGCGTCTTCTCACGCCGCATCGACTTGCCGTACTTCGGATGAACCAGCGTGTACGACACCGTCACACCGATCGTCTTCTGACGCGCGGCCGAGGTGACCACGCCGACGCGCGTGGCGCGCTGCGTTCGCTCGACGGCTGGATTTACTGTTTTCGCGTTCATGCCTGTCATCACTCGGTTTCAATGCGCCCAAAACGCGGCGCGGTGCGTCAGCGTTTCTGGGCCGCGGCCACGGCGCTCATGTGCGCCTGATGCTGCTCAATGTTCTTCTCGTTCCGCTCTCGCAGCACCGTCAGCACGCGGGCGATGTCGCGCCGCGTCGTCCCGAGCTGCGTCGGGTCTTCCAGCTTCTCGGTCACCGATTGCGACCGCAGATCAAACAGACGGCGGCGCAGACGCTCAAGCTCATTGTGCAGCTCGTCGGTCTTCATCGCTCGAATCGCTTCAGCCTTCATCGCCGCAGACTCCTGGTCGACGCTCCCTTAGAGCGACGGCTTGCGCATCACCATCCGCGCCCGCACCGGCATCTTGTTGGCAATACGCGCAAACGCGCTCTTCGCCAACTCCGCCGAAACGCCGCCGATCTCGTACATGATCGTTCCCGGCCGAACTTCGGCCGTCCAATACGCCGGCTCGCCCTTGCCCGTACCCATGCGCACTTCGAGCGGCTTGGCCGACACCGACTTGTGCGGAAAGATCCGGATAAAGACGCGGCCTTCACGCTGCAAAAAGTGCTGCGCCGCGACACGGCCGGCCTCAATGTGCTTCGCCGTCACGCGACCCGCTTCCAACGCCTGCAGGCCGAACTCGCCGTACGAAACATAATTGCCCGAGGTGGCGTTTCCGCGCAAGCGACCCTTCTGCTGCTTGCGGTACTTAACTCTCTTGGGCATCGTTGCCATGACGGTTTCCTCAAATCCTCATGCGACCCGCGGCCGCCGTTTTCTTTCGACTCAGATCGCCAATCTCGCCGCGACTTACCGCCGACCACGCCGACGGAACCGGCCGTCGCCACGCTGCTGGTTATCCACCTGCACCGGCTGATCGCCGTAGCGACCGCGATAGATCCAAACCTTGATGCCGATCGTGCCGACCGTCGTAATCGCCACGCTGCACGCATAGTCCACTTCCGCTTGCAGCGTCTGCAGCGGAATGGCGCCCAGCATCTGGCTTTCGGTCCGCGCCAGCTCGGCGTTGCCCAGTCGGCCCGAGCAGATGATCTTCACGCCCTTGGCGCCGGCCGACATCGCCGCTTCGCAGCGCATCTTCATCACGCGGCGGAAGCTGGCCCGTTTGCGGAGCTGATCCGCGATCGCCATGCCGATCAGCCGCGCGTCCAGGTCCGGCTCTTTGACTTCGTGAATGCTGACGGCCACGCGGCGGTCGATCAGCTCTTCCAGTTGCTCTTTCAGCTTGTCGACCTCGGAGCCCTTCGCCCCGATCACGACGCCCGCCCGGGCCGTGTGCAGAGCCACGCGCACTTCGTCGCGCGTCCGCTCAATTTCGACCTTCGACACGCCCGCGTTGGTCGCGCCCTGGTTGAATTTCTTCTCGACGAAGCGGCGAATCCGCTCGTCTTCCACGAGGCACTGGCCGTACGACGCCTTCGGCGCATACCAGCGCGACTTCCACGGCTCCGTGATGCCGACGCGAAATCCGATCGGGTGTGCCTTCTGTCCCACGTTTAGTCCTTCTCTCCGACGGAGATCACAATGTGGCACGTCCGCTTCTGAATCGGATGAGCCCGTCCGCGATCCTTGGGCTGAAAGCGCTTGATGATCGGACCCGGGTCCACCCGCGCCTCCGTCACAAACAGCCGCGACATCGACGCTTCCTTCTCGTTCGCGTTCGCCATCGCAGACTTCAGCACCTTCTGAACAAACACCGCCCCGCGCCGCGCATGAAAATCAAGCGTCGCGACGGCGTGGTCCACGTGCATCCCGCGGATCAGGTCCACGATGTATCGCGCCTTGCGCTCCGAGATTCGGGCGTAGCGATGCATTGCACTGTAGTTCATGACTCGAACGCTCCTCGAACGCCTTAGGCCGACGTCGCCTTCACCGCAGTGTGTGACTTGAACGTGCGGGTCGGCGAAAACTCGCCCAGCTTGTGCCCGACCATGTCTTCCGTCACATAAACCTCAATGAACTTGCGGCCGTTGTGAACTTCAAACTTCAGACCAATGAACTCCGGCACGATCGTGCATGCCCGGCTCCACGTGCGGATCGCGCGGCGGCCGCCGGCGCTCTTGGCCTGCTGGGCCTTGTTGTAGAGCACCTCGTCGACATAAGGGCCTTTTTTCGAGCTGCGCGACATACGCTTTCCACCTATCTCGTAGAGCGAGGCGCTGCCTCGCTCGGCTATTCACTCGACCGTTTCGCGGCGAACCGCGACCAGAGCGCCAAGGCCAAGCCCTGACCGCCCGACTTCCGTTTACTTCTTGCGGCGCAGCTTCGCTTCGCCGTACGACTTCGTGATGCGCCGACGCAGAATCCGACGATTCGAAATCTTCCGCGGGCTGCGCGTCCGTCCGCCCTTCGCCAGGACGCCCGTCGGCGAGCACGGATGACGACCGCCGTTGGCGCGACCTTCGCCGCCACCCATCGGGTGCGCGATCGGGTTCATCGCCTTGCCGCGAACGTGCGGACGACGGCCGCGATGACGCATGCGCCCCGCCTTGCCGATCGTCACGTTCTGATGATCCGTATTGCCCAGTTGGCCGATCGTCGCGCGGCACTCCACGCGCACTTGCCGCATTTCGCCCGAGGGCATCTGCACCGTCGCCCAGCCGCCCTCGCGCGCCATCAAGCGCCCAAAGGTCCCCGCCGAGCGAATCATCTTGCCGCCCTGGCCGGCGATCATCTCAACGTTGTGAACTTCGATGCCGATCGGAATGCTCGACAGCGGCATGCAGTTGCCGACCTTCGGCTCACAGACCTTGCCGCTCTCCACCTTGTCGCCCGCCTTCAGTCCCAGCGGCGCCAAAATGTAGCTGCGTTCCTTGCTCGGATACTCGATCAGCGCGATGTGACAGCTGCGGTTGGGGTCGTACTGAATCTCCAGCACGTTCGCCACCTGGCCGTCGAAACGATTGCGCTTGAAGTCCACCTGCCGATACATCTTGCGGGCCCCGCCGCCGCGATGCTTGCAGGTGATCTTCCCCGAGTGATTGCGCCCGCCCTTGCGCGAGATGCGCTCCAGCAGCGACTTCTCCGGACGATTCTCGTTCGGAAACGTGACCTCAGCGCGGTCGTTGACGCTGCTGTTGCGTCGTCCCGCCGAAGTCCGCTTGTAAACTCTCACGCCCATCGCAACACCTCCAGCCGCTCGATCCGAAACTTAGAACAGATCAATATGGCTGTTCGGGTCCACCGTCACCACGGCCTGCTTCACCGGGCTGGCCTGCCCGACGAACTGGCGAAACCGCCGCGCCTTGCCCATGCGAATCGAAGTCCGCACCGACAAAACCTTCACGCCGTAAATCTTCTCAACCGCGTCGCGAACCTCGGCCTTGTTCGCGTCCGGCCGCACCTGAAACGTGTAAATCCCGCCAAACTTGTCCGACTGACGACGCGCCATGCGGGCGCTCTTCTCAGTCACGACAGGGCGAATGATCGTGTGGTACAGATCCATGGGTTACGCCGTCTCCTTCGACTTGGCCGACGCCGACAGCCCGCTCCGAAACGCCGCAAACGCATCCTTGGTGAAGATCAGCTTCCGCCGCATCAACACCTGAAACGCGTTCAGGTCGGCCACGTTCACAATGTCGGTCTTCGGCACATTGCGACCGCTCTTGTACAGCGTCGCGTCGATGCCGTTCGTCGCAAACACGCAGCCACGGGCCGCGTCCAGCTTCGAAAGCATCGCAAAAAATCGCTTCGTCTTCGGCGCGTCAAAGCGCGGCGTCTCGATGATCACCGCCGCTCCGCTCTGCAGCTTGCTCAGCACGGCGTGATTCCGCGCCAGCCGTCGCATCTGCCGCGGCATGCCCTTGCGAAAATCGCGCGGATCCTTGCGGAACGCACGACCGCCGCCGCGACGCTGCACCGAGCGAACCGAGCCCATGCGCGCCCGGCCGGTGCCCTTCTGCTTATAAATCTTGCGGGTCGAGCCCTCGACCATGCCGCGGCTCAGCGTGCCGAAGGTGCCCTGCCGCAGGTTGGCATGGAACATCACGACGGCCTGCTTCAGCAGCGAGGCATTGGGGGCGCCGCCCAGCAGCGCCGGATCGATCGACTCAGTGCCGACCTGCTGACCATTCTCGTTGTAGATGGGTACGCTTAGCATGTTCGATTATCCGTTCGCCCGCTTCACGGATCGCTGAACGACGACCAGACCACCCTCGGGTCCGGGAACGCCGCCGCGCACCAGCAAAAGATTGTTCTCGACATCCACCCCCACCAACTTCTGCGATTGAACCGTGCGATTCACCGCCCCGACATGACCGGCCATTTTCTGGCCCTTCTTGATCATGCCCGACTGACCACGCATCGCCGCACGCGAGCCGATCGAGCCCGGCGAACGGTGCTTACGCTCAGTGCCGTGCGAGGCCGGCTGACCGCCGAAGCCCCAGCGAACCATGACACCCTGCGTGCCTTTGCCTTTGCTGATCCCCCGCACATCCACGAACTTGACGTCCTCTTTCGCAAACATCTCGACCGTCAGAACATCGCCCACCTTCTCGGTCGGGGCTTTCTCCAGTCGGATTTCGCGAATGTGCCGCTTCGGCGCCGTCTGCGCCTTCTTGCAGTGGCCGATCTGGGCCAGCGTGCTGCGATGCGGCTTGACGTCGACGAGGCCCACCTGGATCGCGTTGTAGGCGTCCGGACCCTCCGCCGACTTCGTTTGAAGAACCGTGCACGGGCCGGCCTGGATGATCGTCACGGGCACGCGGCTGCCATCGGCCTCGAAGACCTGCGTCATGCCCATTTTGATGCCCAGAATCGACGGAACCATACGACGACACTCCAGCCTTGGCACATCGGCGCCATGCGCGGATGCACCTGCCTGCACGATGTACGAGCCGACCCCGGCTCGCCTCTCGTGCTGCCTTGTTACGCCTTAATCTTGACGAACACGCCCGCCGGCACCACCAACCGGTTCAGTGCCTCAACGGTCCGCGCGTTCGATTCGAAGATGTCGATCACGCGTTTGTGCGTGCGCATTTCGAATTGCTCGCGCGACTTCTTATCAATGTGCGGACCACGCAGCACACAGAACTTCTCGATCCGCGTCGGCAGCGGAATCGGTCCGCAAACCTTCGCACTCGTGCGCTTCGCCTGATCCACGATCTCCATCGCCGACGAGTCGAGCGCCCGATGATCGTATGACTCCATCCGAATTCGGATTCGCTCACCGGCCATGCTTCAACCATTCCCTTGCAGAACCAGGGTCGCAAGACCGCCACCAGGGTCGCGGTCCTCCCGACGAAAAAAGTCGAGACGGGTCAATGTACCGCGGACAATCCCGGCGTCAAGTCGCCCGGCCCCTCCATTTTCTGCGCTCGCTCCCATCCCCGACCTCCCCGCCCCTTCTGCCCGATCGAAACATCCGTCCGCACCATCTCCCCGCCACCCCCCAACAAGCCCGCCCGGTTCTTTCTCAATTCTCCTTTTCCGGTATTCGCCAATCTCCCGTAGCATTCGCCCCCATGCTTCTCATCGCCCTCTCTTTGCTCGCAGGCCTCGCGGCCGGCGGGGCCCACGTCCTCAGCGGCCCCGACCACCTCGCCGCCGTCGCCCCCCTCGCCATTCGCGAACGCCGCCTCCCCTGGCTCCCCGGCGTCTGGTGGGGCATCGGCCACTCCTGCGGCGTTTGGCTCCTCGCCGCCGGCGCCATCGCATTCCGCGATTGGCTGCCCGTCGCCCTGATCTCCACCTGGAGCGAACGCTTCGTCGGATTCGTACTCATCGCCATCGGCGCCTGGGCCTTGCGCCGCGCCGCCCTCGCCGGCAGAGAAATCGAGACCGACGACCCCCGATCCGCCGCCGCCACCCACCATCACAGCGCTCTCGGCATCGGAACCGTGCACGGCCTCGCCGGCGCAACGCATTTATTGGGCGTGCTCCCCGCACTCGTGCTGCCCACCCGCACCGGCGCCATCTCATACGTCGCAGGCTTCGGCGTCGGCTCGATCGTCGCCATGGCCGCGTTCGCCTGGCTCATCGGCCGCATCACCCATCTCGCCGGCGGTGCCCGACCCCACCCGCCCCGCACGCTTTGGCTCGCCAGCGGCGTCACCGCCATCTGCATCGGCGCATGCTGGATCGTCAGCGCCGAGCCCGTCGCTCACTGATACCCCAATATTTAGGTTGCGAAGCGCGGCCACCCGGCCCGCGCTTTTGGGGTGTGACCAAAACGGCAATCCGGGCTTGCCGCCCGGCCCCCCGCTATACGAGTCCCATCAGTTCGGCTTCACGCCCGGCCTCGGAGTGGCCGGTCGCGCCGGCGGCGCACCGACCGCCGGAATCCGCGCCGCGGGCGCCTTCGCCCCCGCACTCGGCGCCGCTTCCGCATCCTGTCGCTGCTGCCGCGTCGGCAGCTTTTCAAGCCGCGGCTTAAGCTGTCGCTCAAAAATGCGACCGATCGGCTCAATCAGCTTCTCGCGCTGCGACCGCAGATCGGTCCCCTGCTTCGGGTCTTTCGCCACCGTCGCGAGCTGCGCGTCGATCTTCGCGATCTGCCCCTGCCGCGTACCGAGATATCGCTCGGCCTGATCCTGGCAATCACGCAAAATCTTCCGCGCGGTCTGCTCCTGACCGGGGTTCAACTGGTACTTGCGAATGAACTCTTCCACATACTTCTGCCATTCGCTCGCAAAGTTCGTCGAAGCCTTCGGCTCGTTGAGACGCTGACCCCGAGCGCGATGATCCGGCGTCTGCGGCGGCGTCTGCTGCTGCCCCACCGCGTGCTCTTCCACCCCTTCACGATTCGCCGTCTGGTCGTTCGGATCAATCTGGTGCGCGCTCGCGTCCGCCGTCTCGCCCGTGTTCATTTCTCCGGCTTTGGGCGTATACGTCCCGCGCACTCGCTCAATCTCGGCGTCGCTCATCGGCTGAACCACCGGATCCTCGCCCGGCGGCGCCGCCACAGTCACCGGCTCTCCCGCCGGCGGCTGAGCCACCTGATTGGCATCGGCGTCCGGCCGACGATTGCGACGACGTCGGTTGGGCCGCGGCGGATTGCGAAACTCATCCACCGTCATCTCGCCCGTCACGATGCGATTGAGCTGCTCATCGGTCGACTGAAAACTCTCATACATCAGCTTCACATCTTCATCGTGCATCGCCCGCTGCTCATCATTCAGCAGCTCCCGCCATTCCGCGTTGCCGCCGACGATCAGGTTCTTAGCATCCTGATAAATCGGCATCGCCCGCTTGCCCCACTCGGTCAGCTCCTGCTGCGCCATTTCGCCGCCCCCGCGAACCGCCTGCATCGTCGTGTACAGCTCGAAAATCGTGCCTTCGTGCTGCTGCAAAAAGTCATTCGTCTTCTTTTGCAGGATCGCAACCGTCTGCTTCTCCTGCTGCTCATCCAGCGAGTACTTCCGCGCAATAAACCGCGCGTAGTTCTCCACCAGAGCCGGCACGTTCACCATCTGGCTAAACGGCCCACCCGGCGGCGGCGGATCTTCGGCCAACGCTTCACGGGAAAAAGCGACGCAGGCCAGGACAAGCCACGCCGCCAGAATTCGCTTGCTTAGTTGCATAACATCAGACTCCGCGAGAGATTTCGCCATTGTGCGCCCGACGACTTTCGCCCGTTTTCGCGCAGCGCCGTCGGCACGTGATTCCATCCCGGCAATTGATTATAAAGCGGTCGGCGACGGCGGTTGCGGCTCGGAGGCCCGCCGCCCGTGTCACAAGTTGCGCAAATAAGGCGGATTCCGTTGTCTTGCGTCCTGAGAAAACCGCTCGCCATCGCCTTTGATCTGGACGGCACCCTCGTCGATTCGCTCGAAGACATCGCCCTCGCCTGCAACGACGGGCTGCAGCGGCTGGGGCTACCGCCGCGCTCGCGCGAGGACTATCGGCACCTGGTCGGCGAAGGCGTGCCAAAGCTGGCGGAGCGCACGCTCGGCCAGTCGCATCCGCATCTCATCGGACGTCTCGCGGAATTGACGCGCGCGCGCTATCGCGTGACGCCAATCCTTCACACCCGTCCGTACCCGGGAATAGCGGAATTGATCGCGGCGCTGGCGGCGGAGCGCGTTCCGCTGGGCGTGATTTCCAATAAGCCGCATGAACTTACCCTGCGCGTCGTGGACGCGTTTTGGCCGGCAGGCGTCTTCCGCTTCGTGCAAGGCTACGTCGGCGAGCAGACTCGCAAACCCAGCCCGCATCACCTCATCGCGTTCGCTCGCGAACTCTCCATCTCTCCAAACGACGTCTGGCTCATCGGCGATACGCCCACGGACGTTGAAACCGCCAAAAGAGCCGCGGCAACCTGCCTCGGCGTCACCTGGGGGTTCCGGCCCGCGGCCGAACTCCTCGCCGCCGGCGTGCCCGTCATCTGTCAGACGACCGCAGACATCCTCCGTCACTATCAAAGCGCAAAACAGGCATGACCCGCGCCAACCCGCAGGCTGAAAAACGCCAAGACTGTAGCAAATCGTCCCCGACTGTGTCTATCTGTCGTTAATTCGCGATTACGCCTGTCCGCGATGCAGCAGCAGCAACGCCTCCGAACGGGTCCCGTGGTTATCGCGAACCACCCCCCGCAGCGCCGATGTCACCATCACACTCCCCGGCTTCCGAACCCCCCGACACGTCGTGCAGGTGTGAACCGCCTCCAGCACCACCGCGCAGCCCAAAACCTCGAGCTTCCCAAACAGAAGGTCCGCAATCTGCGTCGTCATCCGCTCCTGAACCTGCGGCCGACGGGCAAACGCATCCACGATCCGGGCAAGCTTCGAAAGTCCGAGAACCTTTCGATCCGGGATATACGCAATGTGCGCTTTCCCCTCAAACGGCATCAGGTGGTGCTCGCACATGCTCGCAAACGTCACATCGCGCAACGCCACCAACTCATGGTGATTCTCATCAAACGTCGCGTCGAGGTGGGCGGCCGGGTCTTCCCGCAATCCCGCAAACAGCTCCGCATACATCTCCGCCACACGCCGCGGCGTCTTGAGAAGTCCCTCGCGATCGGGGTTTTCGCCGATCGCGATCAGGATCTCGCGCACCGCCCGCTCAATGCGCGGCAGATCGATAGGAGAATCGCCGGGAGCAGACATAGCTTCCCTTCAAGCGAAGAAAATGCGAGGGCTAGCTCGCATAGCGCCGCAGGTAATCGACCATCAGGCGCACGCCGAATCCGGTCGCGCCCTTCCCCGTAATACTATTGCCGTCGTCATCGTGAGCCACGCCCGCGATGTCGAGATGGGCCCACGGCACGTTGGACTTCACAAACTGCTTCAGGAAAATCCCGCCCACGATCGCGTGCGCATGCCGCTTCGTGCTCGAATTCTTCAGGTCCGCGTCGGTGCCCTTGATCAGATCGACATAGTCGTCCCACAGCGGCAACCGCCACACGCGCTCGTGCGTCGCGCGGCCCGATTCGCCCAGCTCTTCGGCCAGCCGATCATGATTCGACATCAGCCCCGCACACGCGTCGCCCAGCGCCACGATCACGCCGCCCGTCAGCGTCGCAAAATCGATGATCCGCGTCGGCTCCAGATGCTGCTGCGTGTACCACAGCGCATCCGCCAGCACCAGCCGCCCCTCGGCGTCGGTATTCGTGATCTCCACCGTCTTCCCGCTGTACATCCGCAAGATGTCGGCCGGCTTGTATGCCTCCGCCGAAACCGCGTTCTCAGCCGCCGCGATCACACCCACCAGGTTGCACGACAGCCGCAGCGTCGCCGCCGCCTTCAGAATGCCCAGCACCGTGCAGCCGCCGCACTTATCAAACTTCATCGCCTCCATGTTCGCGGCCGGCTTGATCGAGTATCCACCCGTGTCAAACGTGATCGCCTTCCCCACCAGCGCGGTCACCGTCCGCGTCTTCGGCAGCGGGCGATACTCGACAATGATCAGACACGCCGGATCCGCCGCACCCTTCCCCACGCTCAGCAGCCCTTCCATCCCCAACTGCTTGGCTTTCGCCGCATCGATCACCGTCAGCTTCAGCTTGTGCTCCGCCGCCAGCTTCTTCGCTTCCGCCGCCAGTGTCTTCGGCGTAATCACATTCGGCGGCTGATGCGCGATACTGCGACAATAATTGGCCGCGTCGGCCACGGTCTGCGCATCGCGCATCGTCGCCAGTTCCTGCTTCGCCGCGCTCGGCTCATGCCCGCAGACGGCCAGCTTGATCACCGCCGGCGGCGTGCTGTTGCGCGTCGTGAACTGGCGATAGCTCCACCCGCCCAGCGTCATCCCGCTCGCGAACGCCCCGCAGGCCTCTTCCACATCGGTCGCCGCCAGATCGTCGATCCAGAGCGTCGCCTTCTCAACATGATTATTCATCAGCCAGCGCGCCGCCTGAGCGCCCGCGACGCGAACCTTGTGGCCCGTCAACTCGGCCGCTTTCCCCATGTTCACCACGATCACGCGGTGCATCGCGCCCGCCCGCGTCGTATGCACGATCGGCCCCGCGTCGGCATGAATCGCGCCGCTTTCCAGCAGCTCGCTCACCGCGCCTTCGCAAAGTTGGTCCACCTGCCCCAGCATGTTGAGCGCCGGCTTGGGAACGCTCAGCAGCGGAACGATCAGAACCGAGCCGATCGGTTTGCCCGACACGAATTCGAATTGGGAGCCATTGGCAGCCATATTATTCCTGCTTTGTATCCGAGCGCGGCCCACACCCAGCGGGCGTCCTGCACCACACCCCGGTTTTTCCGGGAGCGAACGTTAACACACCGCCGCGACGATGGGGAGTGCTTGCTCGCCGCCGCAAACCCGCCTTCGCCGCTCAGCCCCGCCCGCCCCGAGCGCCCGGCTTGCCGAAATCGTCGCACATTAAGGAAATCGCCTCACCGTTGACTCCCACTTGGGAACGCGCTATCAATTACTAATCTCCGGCGGCTCCCCCCGCGGCGAGTATCCCTCCTATACTGCCCGCTCATTCGCGGATTCCCGCACCGCAAGACTTGGAGCCGCCGTCCATGGCCAACAGTCCGCAAGATGCGGCAAATGTTGCCGGTTTCACCTTCCGCATGCCTGAGGTGGACACGCAGCAGCTTCGCATCACCCGATTCGACGGACGCGAGGCGCTGGACGAGCTTTTCACCTTTTCCCTCGAATTCGTCTCCACTGAGCGCGAACTCGCGCCCGAATCCTTCGTCGGCAAGGCCGGCCAGATCCTCATCACCAGCCCCAATCACGGCACCCGCGAAGTCAACGGCATCCTTCGCTCGTTTGAGCGCATCGGCGAAGGCGTCAACAGCACCTACTACGCCGCCGAACTCGTCCCGCTCCACTGGCAACTGACCCGCCGCAAACGCTCGCGCGTCTTCATCGAGGCCAACTGCGCCGACATGAGCGTGCCCGGAATCATCAAAAAAGTGATCGCCGACGCGGGCCTCCCGGCCGATTGCCTTCGCCCCGCGCTGCAGTCCAGCTATTCCCCGCGCGACTTCGTGGCCCAATATCGCGAGAGCGACTTCGACTTCATCACGCGGCTGATGGAGCACGAGGGAATGTTCTATTTCTTCGAGCACAAAGACGGCAAACATGTGCTCGTCTTCGGCGACAGCCCCGCCGCCCACGTGAACAACACCCACGGCTCGCAGTTCCCCTATCGCGAAGCCAGCGGCCTGCAGCCCGCCGAGCGCGCCGAGCACGTCTTTCGCCTCAAGACCAAACGCTCCATCCGCATCGGCAGCGTCACCCGCGACGACTTCAACTTCACCAAGCCCGGCGTCGACATCGCCGACAAGGTCGAAGCATCCGCCTTCACCGCCCTGCACGACATCGACTATCCCGGCGAATACGCCGAAAAGCCCGAGGGAAAGAAGCTGGCGGGCATCCGCCTTCAGGCCTATCAGTGTCGCGTCGCCCAGCAGCAGATGAGCGCCACCATCCGCGGCATGCACGCCGGCTTTCGCTTCACGCTGCAAGACCACCCCGCCGCCAACCTCAATCGCGAATATCTCGTCACCGCCATCACCCATCGCGCCCGCCTCGCCCCCAGCGCCGAAGGCGGAGCCGCGGAGCGCGGCGAGGCCTACATCGCAAAGCTCGAAACCATCGCCAGCGATGTGCCCTACCGCCCGCAGTTGAAGACCGAAAAGCCCTTCGTCCACGGCACGCAGACCGCCATCGTCGTCGGCCCCGCCGGCGAGGAGATCTACACCGACAAGTACGGCCGCGTGAAGATCCAATTTCACTGGGACCATCAGGGCACCTTCAACGAAAACAGCTCCTTTTGGGTCCGCGTGGCGCACGGCCTGGCCGGCGGGCAATACGGAATCATGTTCCTCCCCCGCGTCGGACAAGAGGTCATCGTCGACTTTCTCGAGGGCAACCCCGATCGCCCGATCGTCGTCGGCCGCGTGATGAACAACGACCACATGCCGGCCTATCCGCTGCCGGACGAAAAGACCAAAAGCTACATCAAGACCCACAGCAGCAAGGGCGGCGGCGGCACCAACGAAATCCGCTTCGAAGACCTCAAGGGCAAAGAGCAACTCGGCTTCTTCGCCGAGAAGGACATCCACGTCCGCGCCAAGGCCGATCGCGTCGCCAACATCGGCCACAACGACGATCTCACCGTCTACTGCCATCAGCGCTACAAAGTGAACGGCAGCGCTTCGCTCACCGTCGGCGGAAACCGCGTGGTCGTCGTCGGCGGCGACATGACCTACAAAGTCACCGGCAACTTCTACAACGAGATCAAAGGCGATCGCGTCGAGGACATCTTCGGCAAGCTGCACGTCATCGCCCCCGACGTCTTCGTCGAAGCGCAAAACAGCATCGTGCTCGGCTGTGGCAGCAGCTCCATCGTCATCACGCCCGGCGCGATCTTCATCAACGCCCCGATCGTCAACATCAACTCCGGCTCGGGCCCGCCCGGCGTCCCCAGCGCCGCACAAGCCGGAGATGCCTCCACCCCGGGTGCCGCCGATCAGGTCAAGCCCGGCCGAGACCACACCTACACCGGTGACCCCAACGGCCCCGGCCCGGTGCCGCCCATCGATCCGCCGCGCCCGCCCGACGACCCCGACGACCCCGGCGGCGATGCGTCGATTTCGTTCGATCTAAAGGACGAAGACGGCAACCCGATCCCGCACGAGCCCTTCGAAGTGCTGCTGCCCAATGGCTTCCGTCGCACCGGATCGCTCGATCGCGAGGGCTTCGCGCGCATCGAAAATATTCCGCCGGGCGAGTGTCAGATCACCTTCCCACGCATCGACGGCGCAGAGTGGCGCCGCCGCGCGACCTAAGGCAGCGAGGACCGAACAAACATGGCACGCAATCACCGCTGCAGCGGAACCGACCACATCACCAAACTCGCCAGCGAAGCCGGCTTTCGCGAGCCGAATACCGTCTGGAACCACGCCCGAAATCGCCAATTGCGCGGCCGCCGCGCCAGCCCCAATCTGCTCTTCAAAGGCGACTCCACCACCCGCGGCGACACGCTGCACATCCCCGACCCCGAACGCCGCGCAGAGCCCGGCGCGACCGGCACGCACGTCCCGCTCGTCGCCGACACCAGCCGCATCAAGCTCCGGCTCCGCATCCTCAAGCAGGATTTCACGCCCGTCGCCAACGCCCCATTCGAAATCCGCTCGGCGGGCCAGATTCGTCCGCCCGGCGGCGTCCCCGGAATTCCCCCGCCCATCACCGGCCGCACCACCGCCGACGGCAAAATCGAGGTCGACCTGATGGGCCGCACCACCCGCGCCACCCTCACCGTCCGCGTCCCCGCCTCCGACACCGATGACCCCCCGCTGCCTCCCGGCCCCGCGGCCCCCGGCGGCCGCCGCCCGGCGCCCGCCGTCCGCGGCGACGTACCCATCACCTGGACGCTCCACATCGGAAAGCTCAACCCCATCATGGAGCGCGCCCCCGATCAAAACTGCACCAGCGGCGTTCAGCAGCGCCTGAACAACCTCGCGCTCTACACCGGCTCCGAAGACGGACGCCTCGGCCGCGACACGCGCAACGCGATCACCGCCTTCCAGCAAATATTCCAGATCAACCCGGCCAACGGCACCCCCGACCAGGCACAAACGCAGCGGCAATTGCAGCAGGTGCACGACTCCGTCGCCGGCCTTCGACCGCCCGGAGCAGCAGCCCCGCGCGCCGGTGGCGGAGGAGGCGGCGCAGCCGCGCCCGGCGCAGCACCCGCAGCCCCGGGCGGCGCCGCGCCGGCCGCCCCCGGCGCTCGCCGCGGCGCACCAAGTGACGATGCAAACGCCGGCGTTGCCCCCGAATCCGCCGTGCCCGCCGGCGGCGAAGGCGCCGACGATGAGCCCGACGACAATGGCTTCCTCGATATGTAGTGGTTCGCTCGTTCAGCGATGAGGCGCGCCGATCGCTCCAGACGCGCGCCCCAGGAGTTCGACAGTGGCAGCAATCCCGCGCGGTCTCGAATCCGCTCCCGCTCAGGCCCGGACCAACCCGGAAGCCTCCGTCGCGCCGGATTTCCCGACGCCGGCCGCGCAATTCAATTCGCTCGTCATCCGCCCCGAATACCGCATCAGCCTGCGACCAGGGTTCATCGAAGACCTCTGCCGCCACGAACCCAACACACCCGAAGGCCGCATGGAGCGCCTCCAGATTCTGGGCTGGTTCTACTTCCCCCTCGGCCATCGCAAGGCCCGCGTCCGCGACGCCGACCCCAGCAACGACGCCTACACCGTCGCCTGGAACTGGGTCCGCGATCGAGTCATGGACCCTTCCCAACATCTCACCGAGGCCGCCGCCGACGCCGAGATCCAACGCCGCCTCGAACGCGGCGTGCTCGTTGGCGGCACGCTGCCGCGCGCCGCGCGCGACGGCGTCGCGCCCACCAACACCAACTTCCGCAAGCTGCGCTGGCCCGGCGCCTACACCTACTTCGACGGCGCCAACAACGAGTTCCCCAACCCCAATCGCGACCCGGCTTACAACCTCGGATTCGGGCGCGATCTCTATGCCATTGAGTCGCTCTACCTGCGCGACAATCCCGCACTGCACAAAATCCCGCTCGTCGTGCATGTCGAGCGCCGCCTCACGCCGCGAAGTCGCTGGGAGCCCGCTCCAAACGCGATGGTCTACTTCCAGTTGATCACCCCCTACAACCTGCCCGCCTTCGCGCCGGGCACGGGCTTCACCGCCCAGTTCAATCGTCCGCCCCTGCGCGGCAGCACCGTCGGCCCGCCCGCCGCCGCCGCCGGCATGGGCCCGCGCCGCCGCATCGACGCACAGGAAGCCCGAAATCCAAACGCCACCGACCCCCAGGTGAACAACTGCCACGACGATCGCGGCGGCAAGCGCGGCCGCGGCAATTTCGCCTCGGGCACCGACGTCGCCAACGTCATCTTCAGCACCCGCAGCACCCCGGGCTTCAACGCCGCTCACACCGCGCCCGTCGCGCGCCGCTTGCAACATGATCCCTACCCCGTGCCCGAGGCCGTCGCCAACAACGGCGCCGATCACGTTCACGCCGTCCGCGCGCGCACCAACGCACAGGGCGACGCCGGTGTGATCTTCATGCCCTCGCGCTGCGGCGGCGATCGCTATCGCATCCGCGTTTACCTCGGCCCGCCCACGATTCCCTCCAACGGCGCCGACGCCACCGCCGTCCGCGTCGACACCGGCACCTTCGTCGTCTGGCGACAACTGCGCATCAGCCGCTATGTGCAAATGCCCAACAACGCGCCCGCGGCGGAGCTGGTGCGCGCCGGCGCTCAGTGGCCCTACAACCTCACCGACATGAGCGCGCCGCCCGTCCGCAGCAACAGCGAGATGTATCGCGCCGCGGCCTTCGTCATCCGCATTCCGCCGACCCCGCCCACTCCGCCCGGCGGCCCCGCGCCCGCGCCGCCCGCAATCCAGAATGTCGGCATGGCCGACGCCTCGCTCGATCGCACCGGCAACAGCCACACCGGCGGCAACACGTTCGACGGCATCCGCCAACAATTCGCCAAGGCCTTCTGCGAGATCACGCCCGACAAGCCCGGCAACTTCCCCGAGCCGATGACGCAGACCGACTGGGCCGACGCCATGGATGCGGGCATCACCGCCGCAACCCCCCGAAGAGCCGCCCTCGGCCTGGCCAATCTCGACCTGCGCGTGCTCCTCTATCGCGAGGCCGGCAGCCCCATCAACGTCAACAACGCCATGTGCCTGATCCCCATGCGCACCGTCGAAGACTACAACACGAATCGCGGAGCCGGCGCGCCCGCGCTGCCGCTGCGCGCATCGATCGGCGGCGGCCCCACCACCAACTTGGCGACCCGCATCGACAACCTGTTCACTCTCATCCTGCTCCCCGCGTTTCAGTTCTCGCTCTCCCGACGCGGCCTCATTCCCGGCATCGTCATGACCCAGGGCCCCGGCGGCTCTACCTGGCAAATGTTCGGCAATCCGCCCGGCGGCGTCGGCATCAGCAACTTCAGCGGAATCTCCACCCACTTCCGCGGCGCTCTCGTCTGGTGGGGCAACGCCTTCTACGCCACCACAATCGGCACGGGCGGCTTCTACGATCTCACCAGCAACTGGCTGCACGAACTCGGCCACGCGCTCTATCGCGACCACGCGCCCGGCGGCGGAACAGGCGGCGCGGTCGCAGCCGAGCATGACCCCGTCGCGCACACCTTCTGCGTAATGTCCTACCAGACCTGCGAAGGCCAGTTCTGCGGCCGATGCCTCCTGGCATTCCGCGGCTGGAACGCGCGGCTCGCGTGAGGAAAACGAAATGTCACTGATCGTCCAGGCGACCACCACCACGCCCGAGGTCATCGTGCAGCAGAACGCTGCAATCCCCTTCGAGCTCGGCAACTCGGGCACCGCGCCGATCACCATCGTCCAGCCCGGCCGCGGTCACACCTCTCCGCGCTTGCGGCTGCGAGATCTCGCCACCAATGCCGTGCGCGAGTTCGCCGCCAAGCCCGGACAGTCGCCGATCGAGACCCACATGGCGCTCGCCCCGCGCCGCGTCATCAAGTGGGAACTCGAGGTCCTCTCCCTCGCCGATACGCTCACCCCCGGAAAATACGAAGCGATCGTCGTCTACGATTTCAACGACCCGCCCGAACCCGCCCTCTCCAACCCGCTCATCCTCACCGTGAATCGACACACGCCGGCCAATCTATCCCTAGCCGGCATCAGCGGCGGTCCGGCCATGATCTACTACGCCGCCTGGGTCAACGTCGCCGCCACGCCGCCCGCCATCGTCCGCGGACGCATCAACGGCTTCAAAGTCCCCGGCAATCGCCAGACCGACGGCATCGTCATCGTCGCCCCCTGCGCCACCGACACTCGCCCCGTCGTCAGCGAGCCCGCCAATCAAAAATCCAGCGACGACCAGTGGATCGCCTGGCTCGTCGGCAACGACCTCCACGCCGCATTCGTCTCCGATCAGGCTGGCCTCGCGCCCGCTAAAAAAATCACGCTCAAACTCGACGCGCCAATCCTCGTCGAACCACTCTTCTGCGACCCCGCCCTCGACGGCACGTCCCTCGGCGTCGGCGGCGCACTCCTCTGGAGCGCCGATCGCGGCGGCGGCAAGTTCGACAGCGTCATCTTCGGCGGAAAAGAACCAGCCCTCGACGCCAGCGCCCCCTGCCCCGGACCCAAGCCTCGCTATATGCGCTCGCACACCCGCTCCACCGGCGTGCGCCTCTGCTATCTGATTCAAACCGTCGCCGACGCGATCACCCTTTCCTATCTGCAATGGCCCGCCCAAAAGACCGAGTCGCTCCCACTGCGCAAAATCCACCAATGGAAAGGCGAACTCCTCGCCGCCCGAACGGTGATGGACGACGCCGACAACATCCACGGCGCTATCGCGCTCCGCTACGAGAAAGAGGGCAAGCCCGTCATCGAGGTCCAGCTCTGGACCGTCTCGCCCAAGGGCGAATTCGCACCCGGCTCCAACAGCGAGATCGAGCCGCCGCCCGACACACTCATCCGCGAAATCGAGCTGGCGCTCACAGCCGACGACGTCGTCATGGCCCAACTCACCGACGACAACGCCAATCGCTACCTCTGGCACGACGCCGCCGTCATGCCCCTCGGCGGCGCCGCAGCCCGCCCCGCGCTCACTCAACGTTTGGTCTTCATGAACGGCGCCGACCCCACTCTGCTCACCGCCCAAATAGACCTCGGCTGGACCGTCCTCGCCCCCGATGGCCGGCCCTATCGCTTCCCGGGTAAGTAAACGGAGTCCCGCTTTATGTCCGCCACTCCCGAGCAAATGGGCGACTACTTCGGCAGCTATCCGGTCCCGCCGACCAAGCCCGGGCCGGGCGCCTCTCAAGCCGAGTGGGAGGCTTATTACCACCAAAAAGCCCAATGGGAAGACGCCAAAGACGACTACGAAGCAGCCAACGGCCCGCCCCCATCGCCTGCCCCCGTCGTCCCACCCGCCTCGCCCGGCGGCGGCCTCCCCGCGGCCCGCCTGGGCGACATGACCGCCCACGGCGGCGTCATCGTCGAGGGCGTGCCCACCGTCATGATCGGCTACATGCCCGCCGCCGTCATCAGCAAGAACCACACCTGCCCCATGGTTTCCGGTGTCGTCCCCCACGTCGGCGGCCCCATCCTGCCGCCCGGCAGCCCCACCGTGCTCATCGGCTACATGCCCGCCGCCCGCATGTCCGACCAGGCCACCTGCGCCGGCGGTCCCGACGTCATCGCGCAAGGCGAAATGACCGTGCTCATCGGCTAGCGTGAGCGACGAAGCGACGGCGCCACGAAGCGACGAAGGGGGCGAAAAGCGGCGGTCGCGAGGTTTCACCGTTTCACTGTTGCACCGTTTCACCGTTTCACGCGCGCCGCTCCTGACACGTGTCACCTGCCCCCTTCCACTGCTCGCTGAGTCGGCGGAGTATCATGGGCCAATCAGGAGGCCCTATGCCCACAGTCGGAGTCATCGGCGTCGGAACCATGGGCGCGGGAATCGCGCAGATCGCGGCACAAGCCGGCTGGAACGTGCTCCTGCGCGACGCCACGACCGAAGCCGCGCAAAAGGGCCTCGCCAACATCCGCGCTCAGATCCGCAAGCTCGCCGACAAGGGCAAGCTCGACCCCGCCGCCGCCGAGAGCGCCTCGCAGCGCGTCGCCCTCGCCGCCGCCGCCGCCGATTTCGCCCCCTGCGATCTCATCATCGAAGCCGTCCTCGAAGACCTCGAGCTCAAGATGCGCCTGCTCGGCGAAGCGGCCCACGCCGCCCCCGCCGCGCTGCTCGCCAGCAACACCTCGTCGCTCTCCATCTCCAAGCTCGCCCGCGGCATCGGCCAGCCGGCCCGCACCATCGGCATGCACTTCTTCAACCCCGTCCCGCTCATGCAATTGGTCGAAGTGATTCAGGGCCTGCCCGAAAGCGCGCCGGCGTGCGAGCGCGTCCTCAAGATCGCCCGCGAATGGGGCAAGACGCCCGTCCGCTGCGCCGATCATCCCGGCTTTATCGTCAATCGAGTCGCCCGCGGCTACTACCTCGAACCGCTCCGCATGCTCGTCGAGGGCGTCGCCAGCGTCGAGGAGCTCGACAAGACGCTCACCACCGCCGCCGGATTCCGCATGGGGCCCTTCACGCTGATGGATCTGATCGGCATCGACGTCAACTACGCCGTCTCCTGCTCCGTGTGGGAACAGCTCGGCCGCCCCGCGCGCCTCAAGCCCAGCGAAGTGCAGGAGCGCCTCGTAAAGGCCGGCTGCTTCGGCCGCAAAACCGGCCGCGGCGCCTACGACTACTCCCGCGAACACGCCCTCGCCGCGCTCCCCTTCGAGCGACGCAGCTTCGCCCTGCCCGAAGAAATCGACGCCGCGGTGCGGCGCTTCGCGGCCGCCGCCGGCGTGGCCGACGGCTCACAAACCGAGCAATACATCTGCGCCCGCACGCTGGCCGCGATCTGCAACGAGGCCGCCCTCGCCCTCGACGACAAAGTCGCCGCCGAAGCCGACATCGACACCGCCATGAAACTCGGCACGAACTACCCCCACGGCCCCATCGAGTGGGCCCGCCGCGCCGGCGTAAACACCACCCGCCATCTACTCGAAAAGCTCAACACCACTGCCCCCGACGGCCGCTTCGCCCCCGCCCGCTGGTGGACCAGCGCCGGCTAGCGCCGGCCCCCGCGCATCCGCGCCGCGCGCAACCCTCAGCCCGTCATCTCGTACACATCAAACCGAACCACCCCGTCGCGCAGCTCATGATGAACCCGCGCACTCCCGTGCGCGATCGGCGGCGCGTCATGCATCCGCTTCACCACCACACGCCGCCGCGCAGCGCCGAGCGCCGCATCGAGCAGCGCCGCGTCGTCCGCATCATCGCCCACCACCGCCCGCAGATCGCGCATCGCTCCGCGCACCAGCGCCGCGCCGTCGCGCGGCGCAAACATCGGATCGAGATAAACCACATCCGGACGCTCCTGCTCGCCCCGCCGCGCCCCCTGCAGCCACGCCCGCGCGTCCGCATGAACCACGCGAAAGCGCGCGTCGAACATCGCCTTTAACTCCGGATAGCGACCCGCCCGCATCACCCCGTCGCAGAGCATCGCCGCAATGCCCCCATTCCGCTCAAGTGCAATGACGTCGAACCCCGCACTAACCAGCAAAAACGAGTCCACCCCGAGTCCCGCCGTCGCATCACACACGAGTCCGCCCGAGATCGAGTGCGCCGCGACCGCCCGCACCACCGCCTCGCCCCGCGCGCGCCGCGCCCGCCGTTCCAGCCCCGCCTCAGTGAAGTCGATGCGCAACACGCGTCCGCGATCGCCGGCCCCAAGCCGCGCCTCCAGACCGGAGGCCGTCAAAACAAAAATGGGGAATGCCTGACCCTCGCTCGAGTCGGCGAATCGCAAACCGAAGCGCTCCGCCAGCGCAGCCGCCGCCGGGCGCAGCCCCTCATCCGCAGCCACGACCAGCCCGACCGGCTCGCCGACCATTCAGCACCCGGATCGGACGGCCTCAGCAGCCGCTTTAGTGCGTCGACGGCTCCTCAGCCGCCACCGGCCGCGGACGGGCCGGCTCCAGCGAGCGCACCTGATTGGCCTGCAGGCCGCGCTCCGTCTCCACCAGGTCATACTCGACCCGCTCGCCATGCCGCAGACTGCGAAAGCCGTCGCTGGCGATGCTGGAGAAATGAACAAACACATCCTCATTGTTCGGGCCGACGATAAAGCCGTAGCCCTTCTTACGGTCGAACCACTTTACATTCCCAACCGTCATCGTAGCGACCTCCCGGCCGCGTCGTCGGACGCATAGACATGCGACGCCGGCCGCCAACTCCTCGAGCTCGTCGCGCCGCGAAAAATCACCCATCAAACGGGGAATCCGCGCGGCGAAAACATTTCGTCAGAGGACACCAAGCTGCGATTTGGAGCCGTCCGAAAAGACCGACTCGAGGCCGGTAAGCGCTCTCCCAACGCTACCCGACGATAACAAAAGGCTACCCACTGTTAATTTTCTTAACAAGGGCATTTTCGCAGATTTTCGAAAGCTCAATATCACGATCCTCGCCCCGCACCCGTTAGCTTGTTCACAATGCGAGTCCTTTGGCTGGTGCGACGCACGCTTCATTCCGAACCCGGCGGCGACACAACCCAGATCCTCCGCACCGCCGAGGCCATTCGCGCCCGCGGCGTCACCGTCGACATCTCCGATGACGCCCGACCAGACCCCCGCGGCTACGACCTCGCGCATCTTTTTCACCTCGACCGACTCTGGGAAAACACCCCACACGTCGAACGCCTGACCGCCGCCGGCTGCCCCTTCGTCCTCAGCCCCATCTGGTGGCCCAGCGCCGAGTTTGACCGCGCGGCACGCGCCGGCGTTCAGGGCTGGCTCGCCCGCACCGTCGGCTCCCGGCTTTACGCCAGCCTACGCCTCGTCCAGCGCACCGCCGCCCACGTCGTCGCCACGCGCTCGCTCGCCGCCGCTTCCACCCGCATGCTCAACTTCTGGTCCGCCGCCCGCGCGCTCTTGCAGGCCGCCTCGGTCATCCTTCCCAACAGCGACGCCGAGCGGGCCCAGATCGAATCCCACTTCGGCGTGAAGCGCCCCTGCACGGTTGTCCCCAACGCCGCCGACGCCACCCTCTTCCGACTCCCCGACGAGCCCTCCACACGCGTCGGCGTGCTCAGCGTCGGCCGCATCGAACCGCGCAAAAATCAGTTAGCCCTCATCGTCGCCCTCCGAAACAGCGACATCCCGCTCACACTCGTCGGCGCCGCCGGACGCTACAGCACCCCCTACGCCGAAAAGTGCCGCGCCATCGCCGGACCCAACACGCGCTTCCTGCCGGCCCGCCCCGCCGAAGAGCTCGCGCCGCTCTACCATCGCGCGCTCATCCACGCCTGCACCAGTTGGTACGAGACCCCCGGCCTCGTCAATCTCGAAGCCGCCCTCTGCGGCTGCGCCATCGTCGCCACCGCGGGCGGCTGCACACGCGAATACCTCGGCAGCGACGCCGAATACGCCGACCCCGGCGAACCCGGCTCCATCCGCGTCGCCATCCAGGCCGCCATGCGCCGCGGCCCCGCCCCCGGCCTCGCCGCTCGCATTCGAGACGAATACTCCTGGGAAAACGCCGCAAAACGCACGCTCGGCGCCTACTCCGCGGCGCTCGCCCACGGCCCCACCGAAACGTCTTCCCCCGCTCCCGCCGCTCCATCCCTACAATCCTCCGTATGAGTGATCCGGGGATCGTCGCGTCGGAAAACACGTCCATTCTCGCGCCGCCCGCCTCGCGCCCCCGTTGGAAAGCGTGGCTGCTGCGCCTCACCATCGTCCTCGCCGTGATCTACCTCACCTGGGTCCTCATCTTCCTCGCCGGCCAGGAATTCCTCATCTTCTACGGCGCCAACCGCTGGAGCCCCGCGCCATCCGGCCCAAGCGATCCCGCCATCGAGCGCTGGTGGCACGAGTTCGCCCCAGAGCAGCGCGTCGAAGCCTGGTTCCAGCTCGGCCGCGGCCGCTCGCCCGACTCGCCCGGCCCAGCCGTCGTCTTCTTCCACGGCAACCGCGACGGCGTCGACACCCGCTGGTACGTCGCCAAACCCTGGGTGGAGGACGGCGTCTCCATCCTCGCCGTCGAATATCGCGGCTACGTCCGCTCCGCCGGCCTGCCCAGCGAGCCGGCCCTCATCGACGACTCCATCGCCTTCATCGACCGCCTCGCGCAACGCCCCGAAATCGACAAATCGCGCATCATCTACCAGGCCAATTCGCTCGGCGGCGGCGTCGCCCTCGGCGTCGCCCAGACGCACCCCCCACGCGCCCTGATCCTCGAATCCACCTTCACCAACATCCCCGACGTCGTCGATCGCTCCGGCATTCCCCCCTTTCTCTGCCGCCATACCTTTCGCAATGATCAGCGCATCGCCAAAGTCACCTGCCCCATCCTCATCTCTCACGGCAAAAACGACTGGCTCATCCCCTTCAAACACGCTCAGCGCCTGCAACGCGCCGCCCCGCACGCCGAGCTGGTCTCGTTCGATGGCGGACACGTCGACTATCAGCCAAATTGGCCCGCCATCCGGTCGTTCCTTCAGAAGCACGGCCTGCGCGAAACCTCGCAATAGTCCGCGGTGTACAATGAATATCCATGAGTGAAATCGTCCGCCAAGCCCGAGCACTGGCGATCGAAATGCACGATCGCTTTCAACACACCCGCTCGAATGGCGAACCCTATTGGCGACACCCCGAACGCGTCGTCGCCACGCTCACCGCCGCCCACCTGCCGCCCGAAGTCCTCGCCGCGGCATGGCTCCACGACGTCCCCGAAGACTGCGCCGCCGATCTGGCCGAGTGTGAAGCGCTACTGGCCGATATCGAGCGCCGCTTCGGACCGCAGGTCGCGAGCATCACCCGCGAAGTCACCAACTTCTTCGGCCCCGAAGCCACCATGGACGAGAAGCAGGCCCGCCTCGTCGAACACGCCGCGCACATGTCCGCCCACGCCAAGTGGATCAAGCTCGCCGATCGCCGCGACAACATCTCAGGCATGGACAACTGGAAGCCCGAAAAGCAGCAGCGCTACGCCGCCGCCACCGTCCGCCTGCTCGCCGCACTGCAGCCGATCCCTCCCGGCGCCGAACCCCTGACAGCCGAAATCGCCCAGCGCGCCCAATCAATCTTGAACCGTGCCTAACCGCCGCGCCGGCGCTCTCACAAAAACTCGCGCCCGCTACGGCCGCATCGCCCGCGTCAGCGCATCGCCCGGCTCAAAAAACGTCAATTGCCGATCGTCAAACATCCCCTTCTCGAATCCATCTTCCACCGGAATCGGATACCGCCCCGAGAAACACGCCGTGCAGTATCGCTCCTGCGGCCGCCCCACGCAGCGCAGCATCCCCTCCAGCGAAAGATACGCCAGCGAGTCCACCTCCAGCATGCGCCGGATCGTCTCGATCTCATTCCCATTCGCGATCAGATCCTCGCGCCGCGGAAAATCGATCCCGTAATAGCATGGATGCCGGATCGGCGGACTCGCCACCCGCAGGTGAATCTCCTTCACGCCGGCCGATCGCAACGCCTCCATCTTCCCCCGCGTCGTCGTCCCGCGCACCACCGAATCTTCGATCACCACCAGCCGCTTGCCCTGCACCCGGCTGCGAATCACATTCAGCTTCATCCGCACCGTCGACTCACGGCTGGTCTGCGAAGGTTGAATGAACGAGCGGCCGATGTAGTGGTTGGTCGTGAATCCGCGCCCGATCGGAATGCCCGACTCTTCGTGATATCCCAGCGCCGCGCACCGCGCCGCGTTCGGCACCGCCACCACCAGATCCGCCTCGACCGGCGCTTCGCGCGCCAGTTGCTGCCCCATCTTCCGCCGTACGTCGTGTACGTTGTCGCCGAAAATGTCGCTCGCCGGATCCGCGAAGTAAACATGCTCAAAGACGCAGTGCGCATGATGCGCCGGATCGGGGTTCGCAAATCGCCGCGACTGCACCCCCGCCGCCGTCAGCGTCACGATCTCCCCCGGCTCCACCTCGCGCACAAACTCCGCCTGCACCATGTCCAGCGCGCAGGTCTCGCTGCAGATCATCCACGCCCCATCCTTCCGCCCGATGCACAGCGGCCGGTTCCCCTGCGCGTCGCGCGCCGCCTCCAGCCGATCCGGATGCAGAATCAGCAGGCAGAACGACCCCCTCACGTTCCGCAATACCGCCGCCAGCGGATCGGGCTGCTCCGCATAGCGCCGGTCCGCCATCATGTGCAATACCACTTCCGTGTCCGACGTCGTATGAAAAATCGTGCCCCGCGATTCATACTCGCGCCGCAACCCGCCCGCATTGCAAAGATTGCCGTTATGACAGATCGCCACCTGCCCCAGCGCCCCACTCACGAGGAACGGCTGAATATTCGACTCGATCGACGCCCCCGTCGTGCTATAGCGCGTGTGACCGATCGCCGACCCGCCGGGCAGAGCCGCCAGCGTCTCTTCGTCAAACGCCTCGCGCACAAGCCCCTTTCCGATCCGCCGCACAATCTCGCGCCCGTCGCAGGCGCAGATGCCCGCCGCCTCCTGACCGCGATGCTGCTGGGCAAAAAGACCCAGATAGACCATGGCGGCGGCATGCGGGTGGTTCACGATGCCGAATAGGCCGCAGTTGTGTCGGATTTCGGGTGTGCAACTCATAGGTCTGTGCCAGAGGATAGCACAAGAGCTGCAAGGTGCGAGTTCAAGGAGCCGCGTAACCGCTTAGCGCCGCGCCTCAAACTTCCGCGCCATCTTTTCCACCAGCCCGCTCCGATCCGCCCCCGCCATCACATCCGCAATGCGCACGTCGAGCTGCTGCCCAAACGCATCCTCGGTCCGCCCCCCATACCCCACGCCCTTCCCAAACGGAAAATCCCGCATCGACTCCACCACCGGCAAAAAGAAAAGCTGCGACACAATCTTCTGCGCCGCCTCCATCGCCTTCGGTGAAGGCGGCTTCAGCGCCGCCTTCTTTTTCCCAGTCCCCGACTCGCCCAACCCCAGCATCTCCTCGACCGAACTCAGCGTCTGCAGAAAGCTCGCCGCTTTGGCGTCGCGCGCCGCCCCGCCAATGCCCCCCTTCTGCATTCTGCCTTCTGCATTCTGCGTTAAATTCGCAATTCGCAATTCGCCATTCGCAATCGCCTTATTCAACATATTCCACCTTCGCGTGCAGGCTCCCGCTCCGCGAGAGATGCTCGATCGCCGCCATCACCTGCTCCGGCGTCGCCTGCGTCGCGCTCAGCGCCTTCAGCAGCTCCTCCAGCCGCGCCAGCGAATCGCGTCGCTCCGTCCCCGGTGCATCGGGCTTGCCGATCGTGATGCTCCCCACGCCCGGCACCTGCAGCACCGTCGGCGCGATCGTCACCACCCCGCTGAACGCCACGTTCTTCGTCGTCCGATTGATCGTCACCCGCGCTTCCTGCTTGGGCAACTCAAAGATCTCCGTCTCCAGAATCTGCCTCACAAAGCTCGCGGGGTTGTCCTTCTCATAGGCCGGAATGCGCACGATCACGTTTCGCGCGTCCAACGCCACCGCGCTGTCCTCGACCACAACCAGCTCGCCCTTATCGTTGAACTCCGCCACCCCCTCGCTCGACGGCCCGCGCAACGCATGATTGATCGCCCGCGCCACGGTCTGGGCCCACCCAAAGCTCGAATGCTGATCGTCGAGCACCAGCGTAATGCGCTGCTCCTCGACAAAGTTGTAGATGAACTCTTCCTCCAGCGTCGCCCCGCCGCGGATGATCCCGCGCCGCCCCGCATCCATGTCCACCGCTTCGATCTTCCCGCCCGCCAGCGCCAGAATGTTCGGCGCCATCAGCAGCGCATCCTGCATCGGCGTCACCAGCAACTGTCCCCCGATGATCCGCTTCGCCGGCCCGATCGCCGACACCGTCACGTCGATCCGCTGCCCCTCGCGCGCCCCCACCTCCGGCAGGCTCGCCTCCACGACCACCAGCGCCACGCTGCCGTTCTCCACTAGCTCCTGCAATTCAAAGATCGGCTGCGCATACCGCCGATGCAGATTCATCAGCGCCCGCATCGTCGGCACATTCGTCCCGCCGTCGCCGGTCCCTTCCAGCCCCACCACCAACCCAAACCCGCTCAGCTTGTTCACCCGCTGCCCCTGCAGCTTGCAAACATCCTGAACGCGAACCTGGGCCGTCGCGCTGCTCGTGAGCAACATCAACGCGAGCATCCACGGCTTGGCGAATCGAGCTCTCATCACATCCTCACGCGAGTTGAAATTCAGATCTCTTGCTCGCTCATCGACCGTATCAGGTGACAGGTGTCAAGTGTCAGGTGCAGACCTGACGTCCCATGCCTTTCCACCTGACACCTGACACTTGTCACTGTTCCCGAAGCCCGCAGCTCTAACTGAGCCGGAACAGGTCCGTCAGCTTCTTGAAGATGCCGCGCTTCGCCGCATCCCGCGCCGCGCCCTCGTGCTGCACCGACAGCCGCAAATCTGCCACCTGCGTGCTCAGAATCGTGTTCTCCGGCGTCAGATCTTCGATGCGACACAACCCGGTCAGCGTGTACACCTGCGTTTCCTCATCCATCTCGATCGACTTCTTCGCTTCCAGCACCAGCGTGCCGTTCGGCTTCACATCGATCACGCTGGCCGTGATCCGCGTGATCAGCTCATCACGCCGATCCACACGACCGCGGCCTTGATAGTTGTCCTGCAATTCCCATTCCGCCTTCGGCGTGCCATTCGGAAAATTCTGCGTGATCAGGTTGTTGCTCGTGTCCAGCCGCAGAAACGCCTTCAACTCCGCCCCAAAATCCCATTGCTTCTGCGAGCGCAAATTCGAGTCGGTCAGCGCCTGCTTCGTCTCACGCACAATCACCGTCACCAGCGCCCCCGGACGAATCCGCTCCTTCTGCGGCTCCACCACCGCGATTGGCGAGATCGCCAGCAGCGCAGGATTCGCCGAGTTCTGCATCGCTTGCGCCGTCGCCGCCGCGCTCGAATTCGGCCCGCCCGGCCCCGGCGGCAAACCCAGCGCCGCCACGTTCGGCGTCAACGCCGTCGTATCCGGCGCCACCGCCGTCAGCGAAGACCGCGCGCCCGCAAGCGTCGTCCGCGCCTGATCCACCGGCGTCGCCGTCGCAGGATTCAAATCCGCCGCCTGCCGCACTGGCGACAGCGGCCGCGCCGCCGACGCCGCATCGGGAATTCCATTCGCCGCCCGCGTGTTCGCAGCCCGCGCCGACCGCGCCCGCTGAAAAAGCGAGTTGTTCTGCGCCGCCGACTCAGCCGGCAGCAAAGCCGCGATCAAGGTCGTCAACGCCGCCAAACGCCACGAAAACCGCGTCATCTCGCTACTCCTCGGTAATCTCCACCTTGCCGATGCCGACCACCTTGCCGCGCAGCTCGCGCCGTTTGCCGTTCGCCGCCCCCACCCGCACCCGCACCTCGTCGCCCAGCATGCCGTTATCCAGCGAAACACCGCTGATCCGCACACTCACGCCCGACGCCGCCCCCTGCACCAGCACCGGCCGCGACCGCACCACCAGCGGCTCAGGCTTCAAATCCGCCTTGCGCAGCGCCTCGCCCTTTTCCACCAGCCGCTTCACCCGCTGCCCAACCAGGTCCTCAATCGCGACAAATCGATCCGACTCGCCTTCGAGAAAGGTCCGCGGCTCCAGCGCCAAATCCTCAAACTTCACATAGTTCCCCGACGACAGCGCGCTCGCCGCCACCACCACCGGCTGCGTCACCTTCACCCGCGCCGCCAGGCGGATCGTGCGCTGTTTCACGCCATCCTGCTCCAGCGTCACCCGAAACTCACGCAGCCCCGCCTTGCCCCGCTGACCCGCCTGAATCGCAAATTGCAGCGGCGGCGTCACCAGATCCAGAAACTCCGCACCGCTCGGCTCAAATTCCAGCTCCACCGTCGCGTCGTCTTTGTCATATTCCGCCTGCACCCGATGCGTCAGCACCGACGCCAGCGTCTTCCCCGGCAAACTCCGCGCAACTTTCCACGGTCGCGAAGCCGGCTGCATCTCCGCCGCTTTCGCGTCAACCGCCGCTTGCGCATCGCTCTCACGCCGCGGAGCAATCACGACCGGCTGCGACGCGGGTTGCGAATCAACCGGGCGGATCGAGTCGGGAATCGACACCGCGCACACCCGCGCCCCGCCCATCAGAAAGTCCGCGATATTCAGCCCGGCTTCGCTCAGCTTTTCCGAAATCTTGTCATGCGAAATTTCGGTCGATGGCCCAACACTGGCCGGCAACTCCAGCACAACCTCGGCGATTTTCGCGCGAATCGCGTCATTTCCGCCGCGCAGAAGCACCAGGTCCGACAACGGCACAGGCCACGCCGTCGCCTCCGCCTCCGGCTTCAGCACCAGCTCGATCGGTTCCACGATGGCGGGCGCGTCCCCCTTCGGGGGTTCCGCCGTGCCCACCTCTTCGGCAAGCGTCGGAAACGCCGACGTCAGCACAAAACCGACGAGAAGAATGGCTCGAAGCGCAATAGAGGGGTCGTTCATGTTCATTTCGATCATCCATGATCGTTCTATGCGCCCGTCAGGGCGCGCGAACCTTGCCCAATAGACCCGGACGATGACTAACGTCTCAGACTCGCGACCACCTGCAGCGCCTCATCCGCCGTCTCGATGGACTGAGAATTCATCTGGAAAAACCGCTGTGTCTTGATCAGCTCCACCAGTTCCGTAACGGCGTCGGTCGTGCTCTGCTCGAGCGTGCTCTGCATCAGCGTGCCGTTGCCCTGCAATCCCGGCTCCGCCAGTTGTGGCTCGCCGGAAGCAGGACTTTGGAAAAACAGATTCGCCCCGTTCTGCAAGAGCCCCGACGGATTCGCAAATCGCGCAAGCTGAATCTGCCCTAGTTCCGAAAGCGTGCCATCCTGCTGACGAGCCGAAATGCGACCGTCCGCAGAGATCGATACCGCCTCGATCGGCACTTCCTGCGGAATCGTCGGCGTGTTCAGCAGGCGAAATCCGTTCGTATGGCCAAGCACCAGCTCGCCATCCAGGTTGCGCACAAAATTGCCCGCCCGCGTATAGCCCTGCCCGCCGCCCGGCAATTCAATCTGAAAGAAGCCGTCGCCCTGAATCATCAGATCGAGCGGGTTGTCGGTCCGCAGCGCTCCGCCCTGCTTAAACAAAATCTGCGTATTGCTCACCGCCACGCCCAAACCCACCTGCGTCCCGAGCGGGGCCGACGTGCTGGCGCTCGTCTGCACGCCAGGCTGAGCCATCAACTGATACATCAAATCCTGAAAATTCGCCCGCGACGCCTTGTATCCCGTCGTGTCGGCGTTCGCGATGTTGTTGGCGATCACATCGATCTTCGTCGCCATGGCCTGCATGCCCGTGGCGGCAGTGTGGAGTGCTCGAATCGCCATAAAAGTCCTTTTGCGAAACGGGTGGTCGGCTCGGGCCGGCCGGAAGAGGTGGGCACAGCCCAACCCATGTCACGACATCACGAATTTCATATGCAAGTTGCGTGCCGATCCGGACGATGACCGCTGCTCGCTCGCGACAACACCGCGCAACCGCAGCTCCGTAGGGTGCGTCCCTCGACGCACCTCTGGGGCCCTCATCAATCCTGCCGCACGGCAAAAGACCCACCCCACTACGCCCGCGCGACAAATCCAATCATCCGCGCCGCGCTCTCATCCTGAATCTGAATCATCCGCGCATTCAACTGATACGCCCGGCTGCTCAGCATCATCTCCGTCAGATTCGGCACCGCCTGAACGCTCGAACCCTCGATATACCGCGGCTGAAGACGCGCGGACGCTGCGCCCGGCTCCATACCCACCGCCGCAAAGCGCTGGTCGCCCGCCTTCTGCAACCGCGAGTAGTCGGCGAAATCCGCCAGCCACAACTGCCCGATCACGTTGTTCTTCTGCAACACCCGCCCAAACTGATCAAACTCGACCCGCCCACCCTGCGGATTGGCGAAGATCGGCCCGCCGCCGATCCCCAGCGCCGGCGCACCGTCATTCGCGGAAACCAGTTGCCCCGCAACATTCACCATAAAGCGACCGTCACGCGTGAACTGCGGCTCGCCATCCGGCCCCGCCACAGCGAAAAAGCCCGGACCATCAAGCGCCGCGTCCAGCGGATTGTCCGTGAACTGGTGCGGCCCCTCGCTGAAATCCGTCGCGGTCTGCCCCAGCCACACCCCGCCCGTCAACGCGCTCAGTATGTCCGGCGTCTCGCCCTCGCGCAGGCGGGCCATCGCCGCCGGAATGCGCTCCGCAAACACCGTCAGGTCACGCTTAAAGCCGATCGTGTCCGCGTTGGCCATGTTGTTCGACAACACGTCCTGCTTGTACTCGTTCACCATCATGCCGGCCGCGGACTGATACAGACCGTAGATCATGCGCTCGCTCCTGCCGTTTGCGGCCACATCGCGCGCTCATTGGCCCGCTCGCGAACCAACGCGCCGAGCGCCCTCCAACCATCGATTTCGGGTGTTTGCGGGAGCGAGCCCGCGGCCGCCGCAACACTCGCGCCAAAGCTGCAAGTCTCGTCGGCCTCGCCGCCCCACCCGATTTCCGGCTTGCCGCCGACCGCCGTGCCTCCCGGAAGCGCCGCCGCCTCGATCGGCATCAAACTTGCGCGAGACGGTTGCGCGACGCGCACCGATTGTCGACCCGACTGACTCGAATTCGGACGCATGAATGCTCCCGACGATCGCAAATATTCGTTTCTTTCCGACCTGCAAAGATCGAGTGTCGCTCACGCGGCCCACTCGGTCTCCGTCGGCGGCGCCGCGGCCGACCCGGTTCGCGACACGCCCGTTGGCCTGCATGTGCCATACCGAATTGAGCGATTTTTCAGCGGCGAATCCCAGCATCGGGGCGTAAGATTGCCGAACAGCGCGGCGAAGCGCGGGTTTCGCGCCCGCCTGCGCAGGAGTGATCGCGAATGTCCATGATGACCGAGTTGATCTCCGGCGGCCTCAATGCCGACTGGCGCGAGCGCCTCGACCTCGTCGTCGAAGCCATGCGCACCGTCAGCAGTCAGACCGACCCGCAGTCGATGGTCCGCGAATACGGCAAGCGGCTCGACAAGCTCATGCCCGAGATCTCCCGTCTCGTCGCCATCAGCCGCCGCGATCTCCCCAAACCGCTCTATCGCATCACGCGTTCCGATCTCTGGGAAGAAGAGATCAATCCCTGGAAGCAAAAAGATCGACTCCCCGTCTTCGATCGCGGCCTGCTCGGCGAGCTGATCTACGGCGACCAGCCGGTCATCATCGACGACCTGAAGATCGCTCACGACGACCCCGCGAAGGAGTTCTTCGCCGGCCAGCGTTCCCTGCTCGCGGCGCCGCTCTACGACGGCGGCGCCGCCCTAAACATGGTCGTCATCATGCGCCCCGAGCCGAACGCCTTTAACCCCGCGTTCGTCCCCGATTGGGTGCTCATGAGCAATCTCTTCGGCCGCGCCACGCACAACCTCGTCCTCTCCGAAAAGCTGCGCCGGGCCTACGAAACCGTCGATGTCGAGTTGCGGGCCGTGCAGGACATGCAGCGCTCCCTGCTCCCACCGCTCCCGCGCATGCCCACCCTCGACCTCGCGGCACACTACGAAACCTCCACCCGTGCCGGCGGCGATTATTACGACTTCTTCCCCCTGCCCGACGGCAACCTCGGCATCCTCATCGCCGACGTCAGCGGCCACGGAACCGCCGCAGCCGTGATGATGGCCATCACCCACAGCATCGCGCACCACTACCCCGGCCCGCCCCAGCCGCCCGGCGAAGTCCTGGAGTTCGTCAATCGAAAGCTGACCGAACTCTACACCGGTTCGAACAACGCCTTCGTGACCGCCTTCTACGGCGTCTACAACCCCAGCAACCGAACCCTCTCTTACGCCTGCGCCGGCCACAACCCCCCGCGCGTAAAGCGCTGCGACGACGGCAGCATCTTCGCGCTCGAAGAGGCGAACGGCCTGCCCTTGGGCATCGAAGCCAACGAAAAGTACCCCGTCGTCACGCAGCAACTCGTCCGCGGCGACCAGGTGATCTTCTACACCGACGGCATCACCGAGGCCATGAATCACCAGGGCGATATGTACGGCACCGACCGACTCGATGAGGCCATCAGCAATTGCATGGTCGACGCCGGCGCGCTCATTCAATCCATCCTCGCCAATCTGCACGCCTTCACCCAGGACGCACCCGCCAACGACGACCAAACCCTGCTCGTCGCAAAGGTGCGCTAGGCGCCGCTCCAACGCGACACACCTTTGAACGAGCGACCGGCGGACCGCCCCATGCTCCGCCGCGCCGCTCCCTCCCGGCTGGCCGCTACCATGTCGCGCTTCGCGGAGCGCCGCTCCCTCCCGCTAACCCTCGGAAGCCGCCGTGCTCGCCAGTCTCAGCAGCAATTTCGCATTCATCGATTGGGCCGTCGTCGGCGGCTATCTGCTCCTGACCAGCGTCGTCGGCGCCCTGATGGCCGGCAAGCAGCAGACGATTCGCGACTTCTTCCTCGGCGGACGAAAGCTCCCCTGGCACGCCGTCAGCGGATCGATCATCGCCACCGAAATCAGCGCCCTCACCTTCGTCAGCGTCCCCTACCTGGTCATGAAGCCAGGCGGGAATTTCACCTATCTGCAGCTCGGCGTCTTCGGCTCCTTCTTCGCGCGGCTGGTCGTCGCGTATTGGCTGGTGCCCGCCTACTACAAACGCGAGATCTACAGCCCCTTCGACTACATGCAGAATCAGTTGGGCGGCCACGTCCGTAGCATGGTGACCGTGCTCTTCACCATCGGCACCTTGCTCGGCCAATCCGCCCGCATCTACCTGACCGGCGAAGTTCTACTGGTCGTGCTGCACGATCAGTTGGAGTGGCTCTCGGCACACGCCGGCCTCGATCCGCTGGCGTGGTCGATCATTATCATCACGGCCATCTCGCTCGTCTGGACGCTGCTCGGCGGCATGACCACCGTGATCTGGACCGATGTGCTGCTCTTCCTCGCCTTCGCCGTCGGGGCGCTGGTCGCGCTGGGCGTGATCATCGCCAATCTGCCCGGCGGATTCGCGGAACTGGTGCAAATCGGCCTCGCCGCAACGGGCTGCGGACCGCATGGCAAGTTCACCTTTTTCGACTGGAGCACCGACCCCACCCACGACCTCACCATCTGGGTCGCCGTCATCGCCAGCACCTGGGGCGGCGTCGGCAGCTACGGCGTCGATCAGTTGCTCGTGCAGCGCATGTTCTGCTGCAAGAGCATCCGCGACGCGCGCTGGGCCATCGTCAGCAGCGCCGCAAGCCAATTGATCACCATCACCGTCATGATCGTCGGCGTCGGCCTTTACGCCTATTACCAAACGCACACGATGACCGCCGAGGGCAAGGCGCTCTTCGACGCCAAGGGCGACCGCGTTTTGCCCATCTTCACGCTCGAAATCGTGCCCGTCGGCCTCAAGGGCGTGATCCTCGCCGCAATCTTCGCCGCCGCAATCTCCACCGTCATGGGAGTGCTGACGGCGCTCGGACAAACCGCGCAGATCGCCTTTTACAACCCGCTGCGCGAGGCCTGGCTGCGCATACAGGGCCGACCGCTGACCATCGCCGACGTCATGTCCGACGACGCCCCCAGCGACGCCATCCGCGCCGAGCAGCGCCACGGCGTCTTCGTCAGCCGAGTGCTCATCGTCGTGTCGGCGGTCGTGCTGGGCCTGCTGTCCTACTGGATGGCGGAGGTCGCCAAGCACTACCCGACGATTCTGCAGCTCGGATTGGCGATGGCGCAATACGTCATCGGCGCACTGATCGCGGGCTTCGCCCTGGCCTTTTTCCCGCTCCGCATCGACGGACGCGGCTTCATGTATTCCGGGCCGCTGTCGGTCATGATGGTCTACGCACTGGTGACCAAAGGCCCCGAATCAGCGTGGGCCTGCGCGATCGCGGGCGGCATACTGTTGCTCATCTGGCTCTATCAGGGCTTCGTCTCGGGCGATTTAGGAATGGCTGACGACGCCGGCGAGCGCGACGCAGCCCGTTTCGGCTTGGCGACCATGAGCCTGATCGCCGGTATCGCCCTCGTGATTCTCGTCCAGCAGTTCGTCGCCTTCCCCGGTCCGCCGACAACGCGCGACACCGTCATCGCCTGGACCTGGCGCGGCCCCATCGGCAGCGTCGTGGCCTTCGTCTGGGGTTATCTATTAGCCCGGCGTCAGCCGGAGACGGCGGCAACGTAGCGCTCATCCGACCCGAGCCGCACGCTTCAGCCTGCGCGGACGCGCCCTCGTCAGTGCGAGTCACGCATTCCCTGACATCAAACGTCTAACGGGGTCGTGGCCCATCGACGTGCCGGGGGCAAAGAAAAACCGCGCGGACGCAAGCCGCGCGGTCCATCTTCGTGAAATCCCAGACTGCGAGCCGCCGGGCCGCGGCGGCCGCGATCGTTAGCGCCCCGGCGTCTCCGCCCCGCGGCTCACCGATCGCTGCTGACGCTGACCACGCTGCCGCGGCGTGTTCAGGCTCTGCTCAAACGCCGCCTTCTGCTCGGCGGTGAGGATCGACATCAGCTTGGTGCGATACTCCTGGGCGACGTTCGCCTCTTCGGCCTTGCCCGCGGCGCGGGAGGCCCGCATGCCCTCGCGCTCAAGGTCGCGCAGTTCCGCCTTCTGCTCATCGTCCAGGTCCAGCCGTCGCGCCGTGCGGAACATCGTCCGCAGGTCGGGCGTCTTGCCCCGGCCCGCCGCCTGTTCAACCGCAGAGGCGAGCTCAGCGCGATACGCCGCCAGTGCCGGCTTCTGCTCTTCCGTGACAATGCCTTCAACCTTGGTGAGCAGCTCGTTCAGCAGATCCGAGCGGTCGATGCGGCTCATCGCCGTCTGTTCGCGGACACGCTCGCCCGCCGGCTGCTCGCCCGCCTCTTCCGCGGCGCGATCTTCCTCCGCCGCCTGCCGCACTCCCTCGATCCGCCGCCGCATGCTCTCGCGCACCGCGATGACCGCTTCTTCAAACTGCTCCGTCTGCGCAGGGTCGAGGTTCAGCTTTCCAGGCAGCTCGGTCGTCGCCTGACGAAACTGCTCGCGCTGCGTCTGACGCGTCGAAAACTCCTCGCGCCACGCATCCAGCTTGTCGATCTGCTCGGGCCGCAGGATCGGCTCGAGCTCAGCCGAAATCTCTTCAAAGGAATCCTGCGGACGCCCCATCTCCTCCATCTGGCCGCGCAGATTCTCCATCGCGACCGTGTCGTTGTTTCGCTCGGCCTCACGCATCTGCTGCATCAGCTCAAAACGCGAGCGCATCGACTCGCGATAGGGCGCGAGGATTTGTTCAAACTGGGTCTGCTGGGCCTCGTCCAGATCAAGCCGACGAGCCATCCGCGCAAACTGCCCCTCAAAGAATCCGGCCCCGCCGGGCGGCCCATCGGGACGCTCGCCGCGGATGCCGCGCTGCATACGACGCGGGCGCTGGGCCCCGTCGTCCGGCGCGTCGCCGCCGCCCGGGCGCTGGGCCGAGGCCGGAAAAGTCGCAAGAAGAGTCAGACAAAGGGTCGGCAGAAATCTGAGAACGCGTCGCATCTGATTGTCTCCGGCGGGCTCGCTTCGCGATACCGATACGCGGCTCTCAGCGCGCCCGAGATGTTCCGGGTCCGGGCGGCGAGAAGCGAGGTCAGTCTCTCCACGATAGACGCTCGACATCGATTTGGATTGCCTACAAAGCGCTCGGCGAACCGCGAACTGACAAACTCTGACAAAATGCCGCGAGGTGACTGGGCGTCGTCCCGCAGCAGCCGCCGACGATCCGGGCGCCGATCGTCAGGCAATCCAGCGCCAGGTCGGCAAATTCGTCCGCATCCAGCGTCTCCGCCGCGCTCCACCCCGGAATCGGAGACCCTTGCGACAGGTGCGGATAAAACGCCACCGGCCGCGAAGTCAGCCCCATCAGCAGCGGCAAGCAGTCCCCCGCGGCGCTCGGCGGAACGCAATTCAGCCCGATCGCCAGCGGCGAAAACTCCTCCACCGCTCGAACCGCCTCGCTCAGCCGATCCCCGCCCAGCAGCAGCCCGTCCTCGCGCAGGATAAAGCTCACGATCAGCGGCATTCGCCGCGCCGCGGCCAATTCGCAGCAAATCGCAGCTTCCCGCACCGAATTCTGCGTCTCAATCAATACGCAATCGGGGCTCGCCAGCGCCAGCCAGTCCAGCGTGCGCCCATGCAGCGCCCGCAGCCGCGCATCGGCCGGCGCTAGGTCGGGCCGATAGCAGTCGCCCACCGGCGCCAGGCTCGCCGCAACCCAATAGGGCGCGCCGTCGCGCCGTCGTGCGGCATCCCGCGCCAGCGATACCGCCTGCACCGCCGCCGCCCGCCCCTCCATATCACTCTTGCCCGCCGCCTCAAATGCATCCGCACACACCCGAAACGTGTTCGCCGTGTGAAGCTGAGCCCCGGCGTTGGCATAGTCGCGATGAATCTGCCGCACGACTTCGGGCGCGCTCTGCAGCGCCGCCGCCGACCAAAGCGGCCCCGGCGTCGCCACGCCGCGACGCTCCAGTTCAGTGCCAAGAGCACCGTCCAGCACGACGATCGATGATTCCAGATCGAAGAGCGGCATCGCGGTGATCCAGGGTCGGCAGTCCATCCGCTATCGGCGCCGCCCGTTCGGGCGCAACCGGGAAGCACTCATCTTGATCAGCACTCCACTCCAGATGGTAACGCGCGTTCGCGTGTCCGCCGCCCCCTTTTCGCCCTCCGCCGCCGACCGCAGTTGTTTCCGGACGACCCCACCGTCAAGCCCGCACGCCGCGCGCAACCCGCAGCCCTCCCCGCATATCCCCCATCAGTTTGAAGTGCGCCGCCCAATCCGCTATCGAGCGCGTATGAGGGATGCTCCCGACCACGCGCCGCTTGCTCCGCCTGCCGCACAGGCCCCTCTCTCCTCAGCGCTGATCGCCTTCTTCATCGCCCTCACGCTCTACCTCATCACCGCCGTCGCGCTCGACCATCTCGAAAATCCCGGCTTGGCCTACTTCGACCGGCTCGCCGCGTCCTTTCTCGCCGGCCGGCTCGACCTTCCCCATCCCGAGCCGCTCTCCGATCTGACATTCCACAACGGCCGCTGGTATGTCCCCTTCCCCCCGCTCCCGGCCCTGCTCATGCTGCCCTTCGTCGCACTCTTCGGCGGCGTGCGCGTCGTGCCCTTCTCGATCTGCTTGGCCGCAATCGCCGTCGCCGCCACGCTCGCATGCATTCGCACTCTGCAGCGCGACAGACGCCTCCCCGGCGACGCGCGCTCCGCGCATCTCGCCGCCATCAGCCTCGCCGGCGGCGTGCTGTGGTACTGCTGCGTCGATGGCCAGGTCTGGTTCCTCGGACAGGTCTGCGCCATCGCAATGTTCGCGCTCGCCGCTTGGGCGGCAAGCGCCGGGCGCAATTGGTCCAGCGGCCTCTTCCTCGCACTCGCCCTCTGCGGCCGCCCTCACGTCCTGCTCGGCTTGCCGCTGCTACTCACGCTCCCGCCCGGCAATCATCCGAACCGCCAACCACTCCGCACGCTCCCACGACGCGCCCTCCCGACGCTCCTGCCCTGCGTCGTCGCCATCGCCGCCCTCGGCGCCTACAACCACGCTCGCTTCAACAGCCCACTGGACGCGGGCTACCTCCGCCAGGAAATCAACCCGATCCTCCGCGCCGATCTCAGCACTCACGGCCAGTTCAGCACCCACTTCCTCCCCCGCAACCTCTGGCTCATGACCATCAAGCCCCCCGCAATCACCCTCAACCCGCCGCGAATCCACCCCGACTTCATCGGCATCGGCATGCTCTGGACGCTGCCCGCCATCGCGCTGCTGCTCCCATCACCCCGCTGGATGCGCTACGCCGTCGCCCGCGCCGCCGCCCTCGCCGCCTTCCTGATCTCCATTCCGCTGCTGCTCTACTACAACGGCGGCTGGGCCCAGTTCGGCTATCGCTTCAGCCTCGATTTTCTCGTCCCGCTCACGATCTGCCTCACCGCCGCCTTCGCCCACGCCCCACCCTTCATCGCCCGCGCTCTGGTCGGCGCGGGCCTGATCGTGAATGCCTGGGGCGTCTATTGCTGGTTCACGCGCTAGCGCAGCCCCTCCGCCGCCTCAACCGTCAGCACATTCGCCGCCCCGCCAAACTGATACTGCCAGATGTCGAGCACTTCGTTCAACGTCACCCAGCGAATCCCCGCGTCGCCGCGACGAGCCAGCAGCTCCGACTCAAACGCCGCCCGCCAATCCGCATCCACCACGTCGCGCTGATTGGTCATGATCGTGCACGTGTGAATCCCGCCGCCCAGCTTCCCCGCCCCGCGCAGCTCCAGCAACAAATCGAGATTCTCCCAGCTGCCACCAAAGTTCCCGATGCTCGGCAGCGGCGCGCCATCCGAATGCGTGGTCGGGTGCGCTCGATCCTGCGGCTTCCAAACCCCCGACGCAAACAACGCATCGTCGTTCACATGACTGCCCGACGCCGCCCCCCATAGCGCCGTCGCCTGCCACGATTGCGACACATACTGATCGCCGCCGATCGGCCACCAGAATTGCTCCAGCTTGCTGCTGTTCGGCGGCTCCGCGATAAACCCGCCCACAATGCCGCTCGGCGTCACCCCATTCAGCTCGATCAGATACGCAACATCGGCATAGCTATAGCTGGTCTCGTGAGCGTGCGGATCGATCTGAAACTTCAAATCCTCCGCCATCCAACGCAGCACATTCTTCCCGCCCGTATCCGCGCCGCTGTCATGCATGATGATCGCGCGCAGAAAGTTCCAATCCGACTGATAGTCAAACTTCACTTCATACGAGTGCAACATGCCCGCAAATGTCACCAGCGCCGCGCGATGCTGCTCAAAGGTCGCCTTGTCGCTCATGAAATTCGGATAGCCGGGCGGTTCTTCGCAGTGCATCACGATGCTGACCAAAATCGCGTCCGCTTCCGGCGTCACATCGGCCCACGAAGTCGGCGCCTCGGGGTCGATGATCGGCGCATCCGGCGATTCCCCGCTGCCGCCGGCGTCGCTATCGCCGACCAGCACGTCATCCGTCGCCCCGCCGCCGAATGTCCCGATTCCCGCTCCGCCCACCGCGTCGCTCTCGGCCGGGCTGGGCGTGCAGCGACCCCACGCAACGAAAATCGCCATCGAAAACAGCGAGATGATCGGCAGCGCAATCGCAGATCCATAGTTGGAACGATGCCCGGCGGACATGGCGTCTCCTCGCGCAAAAACGAGCCCCGAGAGTCTGGCTCCCGGGGCTGATCGGTCGGAGACGAATGTGCATTCAATAGCGGACGCGCGCCGCCGCCATCCGCGGCCGGCGCCCCGCGGTTCAAAATCGAACCTACGCCTTCACGATCTTCTTGCTCTTGGGCTGCTTGCCGCAAGCGTTGCGCGTGTCCACCACCAGCGACGCGTGCTTGGCGACCAGCGCATAATCCACGTTGCTATGGTCCGTGCTAATCAGCACGCAATCGACCGACTTCAACAGCTCCGGCGTAAGCGGCTGGCTCTTCATATGCGTAATGTTGTGCTCGCGCATCGGCTTGGCGACCGGGATAAACGTGTCGTGATAGCAGACCTTCGCGCCACGATGCTGGAGCAGTTCGATCAACTCGACCGACGGCGACTCGCGCACGTCGTCCACGTCCTTCTTGTAGGCCAGCCCGAGCACCAGCACCTTCGAACCCTTGATCGGCTTGCCATGCTCGTTGAGCGCTTCGCCGACCCGGTTGACCACGTACTCAGGCATGGCGGTGTTGATCTCGCCCGCCAGCTCGATGAACTTCGCGGAAATGCCGAACTCCTTGGCTTTCCACGAGAGATAAAACGGGTCGATCGGAATGCAGTGTCCGCCCAGGCCCGGCCCCGGATAGAAGGCCTGAAAACCGAAGGGCTTCGTCTTCGCCGCCTCGATGACCTCCCACACGTCGATATCCATCTTGTCGAAGATCATCTTGAGTTCGTTGGCCAGCGCGATATTGATGCAGCGATAGACGTTCTCCACGATCTTCGCCGCTTCGGCCACTTCGCAGCTCGACACCGGCACCACGCGATCAACCACGCTGCCATACAGCGCCGTCGCCAGCTTGCCGCTCTTCTCCGTCATGCCGCCCACCACCTTCGGAATCTGCTTGGTGGTCATGTCGGTGCGGCCCGGGTCCTCGCGCTCCGGCGAGAAGCCCAGGAAGTAGTAGTCGTCCAGCTTGCGCTTCGCATCGCCCGCTTCGAGAATCGGCTGCACGATCTCGCGCGTCGTAAACGGATAGGTCGTCGACTCCAGCACGATGACCTGCCCCTTCCGCAGACACTTGCTGATCGCGTTCGCCGTGCTCTCGACATACGTCATGTCCGGCTCGCGCATCTTGTTCAGCGGCGTCGGCACGCAGATCAAAATCGCATCCGGCTCATCCAGCCGGCTGAAATCCGCCGTCGGCTCAAACATCTTGGCCTTGATCAGCTTCTGAAAATGGTCGCCGGGCAAATGGCGGATATAGGTCTTGCCCGAGTTGAGCATGCGCACTTTTTGCTCGTCGATGTCAAAGCCCAGCACGCGAAAGCCGGAAGCGGTGAACTCGCGCACCAGCGGCAAACCGACATAGCCCAGCCCCATCACGCCGACGAGGGCCTGCTTGCCGGTGATTTTCTTAAGAACATCGTCGAACAGCGCCATAGCGGAAAGCTCCTGATTCGCTTGAATGAGCGGGGAAATCTAGCAGACGCGCCGAGGGCCAGCAAGGAAAGGCCGAGGGCGAATCATCCCTCATCTATCGGCCAAACCGCCATTTCGCTGACAACATCCGCATTCGCCGCTGCGCGAAAGCGCAGCGGTTTTTCCTGCGGGCCAGCCGCCCGCGCGGGTAAACTGTCTCTCGACTCGCTTTCGTCCACCTGTTCGGAGGTTCGCTCATGAATCGCGTGTCGCGCCGCGGGCTGCTCTGGTCGGGGTTCGGGGCGGTCGCCGCAGGCTTGCTCACGCGTCGCGGCTGGGGGATCGACGTTCCCTCTCTCGATCTGGCCCAGATGGCGGAGCTCCTCCGCAACGGCGCAATCCCCAACCCATCCGGACGCTTCCCACGCGGCCTCTCCGCCGCCGCCGCCGCGCCGATCAAGCGCGGCGATCCGCTCCGCCCGCTCGAAGCACTCCGCCAGTCAATTCAGATCGCCGGACTGCCGTTTCACCCCTGGTTCACCGGCGACGATTTTCGCGACGCGATCCCCTTCCACGTCGGCGACAACAACACCCTGCCCACCCCCACCGAAGAAGTCGACGTCGCCATCGTCGGCGGCGGAATCTCCGGCCTCTCGGCAGCCTACCTCCTCCGCGAATTCTCCCCCGTCCTCTTCGAGCTGCGCGACCAGTATGGCGGAAACGCGATGGGCGAGATCTGGGGCGATCCGCTCGACGAAAAGCCCTACTCCATGGGCACCGCCTACGTGATCTCCACCGAAGAAGGCGAGCCGTTGCACGACTTCTATCGCGAGTTGGGCGTGCTCGACACCGCCCGCTTCGCCGGGCCCCAGGACCCGGTCGAAGTCGCCGGCGTCATTCGAAAAGACTTCTGGACCGGCGCCGGCTTTTCGCCCGACGAGCAGATGGCCTTCGAGCGCTACGCCACCGTCGTCAGCTTCATGGCCAACGAGAGCTATCCCGATATTCCGCTGCCCAAGGGCAAAGACAATCAGTGGATCCTCGATCTCGATCGCCAAAACTTCCTCGAAAACCTCGAATCGCAGATGGGCCTGCCGCTGCCGCCGGTGCTGAAGGCCGCCGTTCAGGCCTACTTCTATTCCTCCTTCGGCTACCCGATGCAGCAGATCTCCGCCGCCAGCGGCTGGAACTTCGTCGCCGCCGAGGAATACGGCCGCTACATCTGGCCCGGCGGCGTGGGATACCTAGCGCGTGCCCTCTGGCGCCGTCTCGCCGAGTTGGAAGAAAACGTGCCGCCCGACGCGCGACCGCGCTTCTTGCGTAGCGGCTGTCGCGTGTTCGATGTCCGCCTCGAACCCGACGGCCGCGCCCGACTCACCTATATCGACGCCGCCGGCGTGCAGCGCGCCTTGCGCGCCAAGGCGGTCGTGCTCGCCTGCGCAAAGCACGTCTGCAAGCATGTGATTCACGACCTCGTGAACATCGACCACGACAAGTTCGACGCCTGCGCCGCGATCTACGCCCAGCCCTACCTCGTCGCCAATGTCCTGCTCAACGCCCGCGTCGAGCGCGACTACTACGACCTCTTCCTCCTCCGCGATCCGCTCGCCTTTCCGCAGGAGCCCGACCTGACCAGCGAGCGCCGCCCGCTCGACGTGATCTTCAGCGACTACGCCTCCGCCCGAAACGGCGCCAAGACCGTCATGACCATGTACTGGCCGCTGCCCTTCGGCGCCTCGCAGTTCACGCTCCTGCTCAACGACCCGTTCACCACCTACGCCAACCTGCTCGCGCCGCGCGTGCGCGAATTCCTCAAGCTCATCAACGTGCCCGATAGCGCCGTCGAGCAGATCCGCATCACCCGCTGGGGCCACGCCATGCCCGTCGCCGGCGTCGGACTCATCGCCGACGGCTACTGCGAAGCCGCCCGCCGCCCCATGAACGACACCATCTTCTTCGTCAACCAGGACAACTGGGCCCTCCCCGCCGTCGAGAACAGCGTGCTCGACGCCTTCAGCGTCGCCGATCAGATCCGCAGCAAGCTGCGCGGCTGATCCCCCGGTGGAATCCGGAGATCTTCGCCGCCCCGCGCGTAGCCAGCCGTCAAACCCGCGGTACACTGCTTCGTCCGAGAATCGCGGCGATCGCGCGTTCTCCCACCGCGAAATTCGGCGACACCGAGTTAGGAAGTCCATTTGCACACGCTCGCCCATGTCGAGGAACGGACCATCTCGTTACCCGGCAGCGACGCAACCATGCTCCGCCGGTCGTCCACCAATCCGGATCGCCGCGACGCAATCGTCTTTCTCAACGGCCTCCTCGGCGACAGCTCGCAGTGGCGCTTGTTCGATCAGTACCTCCCCCCCACCGACTACGCCGACTGCTACTACATCGACCACCATTACGACAGCCGCAAAGACCCGCCCACCGTCGCCAACGTCGTCCGCGAGACGCTTGGCCTCCTCAACAGCGGCCCCTTGGCCGAAGCCGCCCCGCCCCGGCTCACGCTCGTGGGCAGCTCCTTCGGCGGCAATCTCGCGCTCTATCTCGCCGCCAACCGGCTGGTGAAGCCCTGCAACCTCGCACTCTTCGCCCCCGGCGGAATCCCCGAGGTCGCCCGCGTCAGCAGCCTGCTCGGCGCGTTTCGCACCGTCTCGCGCATCATCGACGTCAGCTTTGAACGCCTCTTCGGCGATCCGCGCGTTGCCCAAAAGCCGCTCGTCCAGCGCTTCCTGAAGGCCTACAACGAGCGCCTCTCGCCCCGCAAGCGCCACTACATGCGCAACATGCTCTCGCTGACGCGCTCCGCCCGCTCCGCCGTCCTCACCGAAGCGCAGTTGGCCTCCATCGACGCCGACACCCTGCTGCTCTGGGGTCGCGAAGACGAGGTCACCCCGCCCCACCTCTGCGAGCTGTTCCGCCAGCGGCTCCGCCGCGGCTCGGTCTTCTGGCTCCACGCCGGACACGCCGGCCATGTCGAGTGCGCCGAAGAAAGCAGCGCCGCCCTGCGCCGCTTCGTCGTCGAACGCGCGCGTTTGGCCTCTTAGCGGCCTCGACCGCTGCCGCCCGCAGCACGGCTGAATTTCACCGGTTCCCCGCAGTCCTCAGATTCTCATCGCGCAGCGAACCCGCCCACCCCCGCGCCTTGCCGACACAATCCCGCTGGCAAGCGCAACCAATCCCCCGCGCTTCACACCGACGCCACGCTACGGCCGAATGCCCGTCGACGTCGCCAATCCGGTAAACCGCCGCTGGCCCAGCGTCCACTCCGGAATGCCTTCCGGCCACAGCGACAACGAAATGCGGAAATCGTCGTCGACGTTGTCATACTCAAAGTTCACCGCCGCATACCACCGCGGCAGCTTGCGAATGTAGGCCACCGCCACCTCGCCCAGCTCGCCGCCGTCGATATCGTGCCACAGTCGAACCGCGCTGATGTGCTTCTCGCTGAACTTGTAGTTCCAGCCGCCGCCGACCAGATTCATCTCAATGTCGCCCGCATACCGCGCACCGAAGATGTACGACAGACGCGGATTGCGCTCAACCGCAAACGCAAAGCTGTGCCGGTCATAGCTCCGATCGTTCAGGTCAAAATTAAAGTCATATAGCACCGACGTGCTGTCGCTCACGCGATAAGTCAGATCGCCCGAGAAGTAGTTCCGCGTGCGGCTGTCCTCCGGACGGAACGTGTTCACATAGCCGTTCGAAATCTCGCCGGGCTGCACATCGCCGAACCAGCCCGCCTCCAGATTCAGCGTCACCAGGTCGACCGATCTCTGCCGATCCTGCGGCCCGCGCTTCGTCTGCCAGATCTGCTGCAACCCGATGTTGCCGCCATAAAAATCGTCGACCGTCTCAATCCCCTCGTCATACGGCGTGATCCGCGAAGCCCGCGTGTTGCTGTTCGCGCCCCAGACCATGAAGTTCGGCTTCACAATGTGCCGCACGCGATTGATGTCGAACAGCTCGCTGCGAATATCGTCAAACACCCGCGCCAGCGTCGCCGCGCCGCGCACGCCATAAATCCCCAGACCACGCCACAGCCCATTCTGATCCAGCGGCTGCCCATCCCAATACGATCCTCGCGCCGTGCCAAAGGGCACCAGGTTGAGCCCCGCAAACTTCAGCGGCAGCTCACCCTCCTGCCGCACATCCGCCCGCAGCGTCGTGTCCGTGTTGCCGACGTTCGTGTACGGCACGCCGAAGAAGCGCCCCTCATTGAACACCTGCCGATCATCGACGCGATAACGCACCGCTCCCACCCGCGACTCGTGATACATCGTCAGCGGAGTCTCCGGCACCAGATCGCCGATCCGCCGATACTCAAGATCGGGCAGATGCTCGGTCTGCGTCACAAAGTCCAGCAGCCGCCAATTCGCCAGGATCGAGATCACTTCCTTGTCCACCGCCCGCTTCAGGAAGAAAACCGTCTCCTGCTCCTTGCCCTCAAACCACTCGCTGCGCTCGTAGATTTCCAGGAAGTTCGGATCGCTGACGTACGACGTCTCCAGCGTCAGGTCCCAGTTGTCCTGCAGAAACTCGCGATGCCGCCACAGAAACCGCCCGCGATTGTCGCGCTCCGGGTCGTGTACCTCGCGACGAAGCGGCCCAAGCTGCGCATCAAACCCGCGATCATTAATGAAGTAGCTGCGCACCAAGCCGTAGTTGTCCGTCGTCTCGTAGTCCGAATTGATGCCGATCGCCGCCCCGCGGTCGGAGAAATAGTCCAGCCGCAACGTCGCATCCACGCCCGGCGGACGCACCAGCCCCAGCAGGTTGAAAAGCTGCCAGCCCGTGCGCAGCGTCGCGCCAAAGTCACCATCAAAACCCACATTGAACTGCCGGATCAGCGTCTCAGTCTGATCCAGCCGCCCCGCCGCCCGCGGCCAGCTCAAAATCGGAATGTTGTCGATATTCAGCGAAGTGTTCTCCGCCTCATACTCGCCCGAAAGTTGATCATTCGGCGTCGCCGCCGAGATCACCTCGCCCTCCGGCGTCGTCGAAGTCGTCGGCGCCGCGGTCGAGAGATTGCGCAGATACAGCTTCTCCACCCCGACGTGATAGTGCGGCGTATAAAACTCGCTCGTCGTGATCTTCGCGTTGCTGGCCTCGATCTCGGTCGACGAAAGCTGCCGAATCTCCGCCGCCCGAACATAAAGCGGCACAGCCCGGTCCGGCACCTGCGCCCGCATCACCGCGTCCAGCACGATCGCCCGCTGCACCTCAAAATCAAAATACAGCCGGTCCGCACGCACAAACCGCGAACCCTGCGACATCACCACGTCGCCTTCGAGATACACAGCCCGCACCCGATCGGCGATCCCCGCCGTATTCAACGCGCCCGGCGTCGATCCGCCCTCCGCGCCCGCCGCCGCCGCACCGCCCCCCGCCTCCACCGCGCCGCCGCCGCCGTCGCTCGGCGCCGATGCCGGCGCGCTGCCCGTCACAACGCCCGCGCTCGCCCCCAGCGACTGCGTCAGCGATTGCGCCGGAAACATCACCGCGCTTTCCGCGCGAATCTCCACAAAATCATCGCTCGACCGCCCACCCTGCGAGAAGTACACCCCACCCGTCGCGACCAGCACCTCGCTCCCGTCCGCCGTCCGCGCGCTCTCGATTCCACCCAACTGATAGCGCACCGGCTTGGCCGGCTCACGCGTGCCGGGCCGCGGCCGCCCCGGAACACGAACCGTCGAGTAATCCACCCCCAGCGGCAACCCCGCCTCCACCGCCGCACGATCCAGCTTCGCCCGCTGATAAAGGTCCGATTTCTCCGCGCTCTCCCGCGTGTGCGCATCCTGCGATTTCGTGATCGCCCCCGACGTCCGCAGATTGCTCACCAGCAATACCCGGTCCGTCGTCGTCGTCCCCGCCGCCTCACGCACCTCGGCGTCGCCCGAAAGATAAACCGTCAGAATCTGATACTTGCCCGCGCTCGCGTCGTTCGCGCTCCGGATCCAAACCACCCCGTCATTCGCGCTCAACAGACGCCGACCAAAGGTCAGTTGAAACTCCCCGTTAAACAATACGACCAGCTCCCCCTCGGCGTTCTTCCACTGCCACGCATACCGCCCACGCATGTCGACTTCAAAATCGCTCACGCTCTCCGGCAGCAACGGCGCATCGTCCGGCTCCTCCGGCTCGTCGCCCGCCGCCGGCGAAACCGCCAACAGCCCGCCGGCCAGCATCGCGAGCAACGCCGGATAAAAAATCGACACGCCCGCACCGAAGTGCCAGCGCCGTTGAAAGAGGGCCGTCCGTGGTGTCAATGCTCACTCGCTCGAAGAGAAGCCGATGGATGCGAGCGGCATTATCGTGCGTCAGGGAAGACGGTCAATAGCGAATCGGCGCGTCCCCCACACCGACCACAACACACAGACCAATCGCCCCACGCCCGCTCCGGCCAACGGCGCCCGCCTCGCCCTGAGCCCGCTTCGCCCTGAATCCGCCTCGCTCGTCCCCCGCCCCCCGCGCGGCCCGCCCCCACCCCCCGCACGCCGCCACCGCCGAAATCCCCCGCCCCGAAACCAGCCCTTGCCCGTCGGCAACCAAGTGGCTAAGCTACGTGACTCGCAATGGTGCAACGCCCGGGGGATTCCGGGTGTCCCGCTGCGATTCGCCGTGAGCGATAGGACGACTGATCATGAAAGAGAAGATCCACCCGAAGTATCACGACGTAAAGGTTCACTGCGCCTGCGGCAGCGAGTTTATGACCCGCTCCACCAAGCCCGAGATCCGCGTCGACATCTGCAGCAACTGCCATCCGTTCTACTCGGGCAAGCAGAAATTCGTCGATACCGCCGGCCGCGTCGAACGCTTCACCAAGAAGTTCGGCGGCAACTATTTCGCGGCCAAGTCCAAGACCGGCAAGTAGCAGGTCGGGCGTCCTGCAAGCGGTGTGAGCGCGTGCGAACCAGCCGCGGATCACGCCGCTTTTCGTTTTCTCCGCAACCGCCGCCCCCGACCCTGGCTCCAGACTCCGCCTCGTAGTTCCTGGTAGTGCAAGGCGCCAGCCGCGCACCCTCGTGAGACCCATGCCCCGCACCGCCGCCGATCCCCCCTGGCTACGTCGCGTCATCGAGGCCGCGGCCCGTTCCGACGAAGTCTCCAACCAGATGGCCGCCCCCGAAACCTCCGCCAACGGCGCGCTCATGGTCAAGCTCGCCAAGGAATACGGCGAACTCGAAAAGCTCGCCCGCCCCTACCGCGAATACGTCGGCATCTCAAAACAGCTCAACGAAGCCTACGGCCTCTCCGACGACCACACCGTCGACGCCGACCTCCGCGAACTCGCCGACGGCGAAATCCCCGAACTCGAAGCCCGCCGCGACGCCCTGCTCAAAGGCCTGCAGGAAAAGCTCGTCACCAGCGAAGACAGCGCCATCGAAAGCATCATGCTCGAAATCCGCGCCGGCACCGGCGGCGACGAAGCCGCCCTCTTCGCCGCCGATCTGCTCAAGATGTACGAGATCTACGCCGCGAAGCACGGCCTGAAACCCGAAGTAATGTCCGTCTCACCCTCAGATCTCGGCGGCATCCGCGAGGCCATCCTCAACGTCACCGGACCCGAGGTCTACCTCCATTTCCGCTTCGAGTCCGGCGGCCATCGCGTGCAGCGCGTCCCCGAAACCGAGACGCAGGGCCGCATCCACACCAGCGCCGCGACCGTCGCCGTCTTCCCCGAGCCCGAAGAGGTCGCCGTCGACATCGACTGGGCCAAAGACGTTCTCGAACACACCAGCCGCGCCGGCGGCCCCGGCGGCCAAAACGTCAACAAGGTCGAGAGCGCCATCAAGCTCGAACACATCCCCACCGGCATCACCGTCTCGATGCGCGACGAAAAGAGCCAGCACAAAAATCGCGCCAAGGCCCGCCGACTGCTCATCTCCCGCGTCTACGACCACTTCCAGCAGCAGCAACGTGCCAAGATCGACTCCGCCCGCAAGAGCATGGTCGGCTCCGGCGACCGCAGCGACCGCATCCGCACCTACAACTTCCCCCAAAACCGCTGCACCGATCACCGCATCGGCGTCGATGTCTTCGACCTCCCCGGAATTCTGCAGGCCGGCAATCTCGAAGAATTCGTCAAGGCGCTCTCCGATCGCGAATTGCAGTTGCGACTCGAGTCCCTCTAGACCGGCCGCCAAACCGCAATGCCGCCGCGTCGCCCGCTCGCTGTTTCACCGTCTCACCCCTTGCGCCCGCCACTTCACCGTAATATTCGCCCAATGCTCTCGCCCCCGACGGCAGCGCCGTCCACCGCCCATCTCAACGCTCCCACCGCCCCACCGCTCGCCCGCTGGGCCTGCACGCTGCTCATCGCCATCACCTTCATCCGCTTCGGCTTCGAAGGCGCGCTGCAACTCGGCCTGCCCCACATGCAGCCCGACTTCGAATACTTCTACAAAGCCGGCGCGTCGCTCCTCCACGACGGCAACTTCGACCCCGGCTACGACCAATTGCCCGATGGCTCACTCCGCCCCCGCGGCATGCTCGATTGGTACTGGCCCTTCGTCGCCCGACTCATGACCGGCTTCGCCTCGATCGGCGACCTTCGCACCGCCGGGCTGATCTGGATTTGGATCAACATCCTCGCCGCGATCGGCGCGGTCCGCATGCTCGGCCGCGAGTTCTCCGGATTCGCGCCGCAGGATTGGGCCGTCACCCAGATCATCCCCGCCATCATGCTCTTCACATTCTGGCTCTGGGAGTTTCGCCTCAATCAGGTCGATACGCTCACGCTCTGGCTCATGGTCCTCAGCTTCGTCGTCTGGCATCGCGGCCGCAGCGGACTCGCCGGCTTCTGGCTCGGGCTGGCCGTCTTGCTCAAAATCACCCCCGGCTTGCTCATCATTTGGTACGCCGCCAAGCGCTCCTGGCGAACCGTCGCCGCCGCCCTCGCCACAATCCTCATCGCCGGCCCGCTCGCCGACGCCGCCATCTTCGGCCCGCAGATGGCGGGCGAAGCCTATCGAGCCTGGTTCACCAAGGCCGTCACGCGCGGCTCTCACGGCGGCCTCATCGCCCACGGGCTGGAGATGGACTGGCGCAACCAAAGTTGGAGCGCCGTCGCCAGCCGCTGGCTCTCTCACACAAACTGGAACACCCACTTCGACAACGAACCGCGCAGCGAAGACGCGCGCGAGCCGCGCTATCTGAACCTCGTCGACCTTCCCGCGCCCGTCGTCGCCAAAGTCGTCAGCGCCATCACCCTCGGCAGCCTCTTTCTGCTGCTCGTGATCGTCCGTCGCCCCGCGCGCACGATGACCCCATGGGAGCTGCGCTTCGAGTTCGCGCTCGTCCTATTGGCCATGCTGTGGCTCATGCCCGTCATGCGCCGCTATCACATGATCTGGACCCTGCCCACGCTCACACTGCTCGGCGCAACCATCCACGCCCTCGGTCCGCGCCACACCCTCGCCAAACTCTCCATCACCGCCGCGCTCTTCCTCGTCGTCGCGCAGCTCAGCCTGCTCGACCGCGCCACGCCCGAATCGCTCCGACACCTTCCCGAAGCCGTCGGCGTGCTCCTCGCGACCGTCGCCGCACTCGCCACGCCGATCATCGCAACCCGGCTCGCGCTGGCGCGCGACGCACGCTTGCTCACGCGCTCCGGCGCCGTCGCGGAAGAATCGCCATGACGTTGATCCTCGGCATCGAAACCTCCTGCGACGAAACCTCCGCCGCCGTCGTCCGCGACGGCCGCGAGGTCCTTTCCAACATCGTCAGCAGCCAGTTCGAGCTGCACGCCCGCTACGGCGGCGTCGTCCCCGAGATCGCCTCCCGCGCCCACGTCGAACGCATCGACGCCGTGATCGAGGCTGCCCTGGAAGCGGCCCAAACCCGCTACGAAGACATCGACGCCATCGCCGTCAGCGACGGCCCCGGACTCGTCGGTTCGCTGCTCGTCGGCGTCACCGCCGCCAAAACCCTCGCCCTCGCGCTCGATCGTCCGCTGCTCGCCGTCGACCATCTCGCCGCCCACGCCGCCAGCGCCGCGCTCGCCCCCGACTTCGCACCCAACGGCGGCTGGCCCGCCGTCGCGCTCGTCGTCAGCGGCGGCCACACATCGCTCTACCTCGTTCGGTCCGCCCTCGATCAGACCCTCCTCGGCCAGACCGTCGACGACGCCGCCGGCGAAGCCTTCGACAAAGTCGCCGCCATCCTCGAGCTCGGATTCCCCGGCGGCCCCGCCGTCGAACGCCTCGCCCGCGGCGGAAATCCCCGAGCCCACCGCTTCCCGCGCACCTGGATCAACGAACCCCACGACAACTTCTCATTCAGCGGCCTCAAGACCGCCGTCATGTACCACGTCCACGGCGTCGGCAAAAAATACGGCGACATTGCCAAGCTCTCCGCCGGCGAACAGGCCGACGTCGCCGCAAGTTTTCAGGCCGCCCTCGTCGACGTCCTCGTGGCCAAGACCATCGCCGCTGCCGCGCGCGCCGCGACGCCGCACATCGTTGTCGGCGGTGGCGTCGCCGCCAACGGCGCGCTGCGACAACAACTCCACGACGCTTGCAACGCCCACGCCCTGAAGCTCACCCTCACACCCGGCGCTTATTGCACCGACAACGCGGCGATGCTCGCGGCACTCGCGTACCATCTGCTCCTCGCGGGGCAGACGGCCGAGCTGTCGCTCGAGCCGCGATCCGGGTTGGTGCGCCCCGTCCGTTGAGGTGTGATGATGGCCGATCTTCCGGTTCAAGACTTGCGTCGAAACTATCAAACCGGGTCGCTGCTCGAAGCAGACGCCCCCGCCGCGCCTCTGCCGCTCTTTCGAACTTGGTTCGAAGCCGCGCTGAAGTCCGGCACGCCCGAACCCAACGCCATGACTCTCGCGACAGTCGACTCTCGCGGCCGCCCCCGCGCCCGCACCGTGCTCCTCAAGGGCATCGAAGATTCCGGTCTGCTCTTCTACACCAACTACGACAGCGAGAAAGGCCACGAGCTTTCCCGCGCTCCGGCCTGCAGCCTCTGCTTCTGGTGGCCCACGCTCGAACGCCAGGTGCGCGTCTGCGGTCTCGTCGAGCGCATCTCAGCCGCTGAGTCCGACGCCTACTTCGCCAGCCGCCCGCGCCCCAGCAAGCTCGGCGCGATCGCCTCCGATCAGAGCCGCGTCGTCCCCAATCGCGAAGCCCTCGAACGCCGCTTCGCCGCCGTCGACGCCGAATACGCCCACAGCGAAATCCCGCGCCCGCCGCATTGGGGCGGCTATCGCGTCCGCCCCGACGAGTTCGAGTTCTGGCAAGGCCGCGCCAGCCGCCTGCACGACCGACTCCGATACCGCCTGCTCGACGGCCGCGGCAATTGGTCACGCGAGCGCCTATCTCCCTAAACACCGCATCCGCGCCATCCGCGCGTCAGCGGCTCACCCCCAAAACTGCAGGGCCGGCTTTCAACCGGCCGAACAACGCAAACGCGCAATGACGCCGCCCACGCGGACGACGTCTTCCATGCGCTGCGAAGCCGAACCCGACCGCCCACTCTCTCATCTCGTCCTATGAAAACACCCCCACAGCCTTCGCCACGATCTCATCGCGCACCATCTCCCACGGCTTCGTCAGCCGCAGCCCCGCCGCCCGCACATGCCCCCCGCCCCCATATCCCGCCGCCAGCGCCGCTACATCGAGCGTGTGCTTGCTCCGCAGATTCACCCGCGCATCGCCATTCGCTTCCTCAATAAACAGCAGACTCGCCGCGACCCCCGCGATCCGCATCGGCTCATTGACCAGATCCTCCGTCTGCGACGCATCCGCCCCCACCGCCTCAAAATCCGCCCGCCGCAGCTCCATCACCGCCAGCTTCCCGCCCGCCAACAGCCGCATCCCCTCGACCAGCCGCGCCGCCAGCCGCCGCCGCACCAGCGGCTCCCGCTCAAACAATTGCCCATACAGCTCATTCGCCTGAACCCCCGCCTCCAGTAGCCGCGCCGCTGCCCGCAACATCCGCGCATCCGTATTCGAAAACCGAAACCACCCGCAATCCGTCGCAATGCCCGCAAACAGCGCCGTCGCCACCTCGCGCTCGATCGCCCACCCCTGCGACGCAAACCACTCAACCATCAACATCGACGCCGCCCCCGCACGCTCATCGACCAACTGCAAATCGCCCGGCCGCGTCCCAATCGCGTCGCGCGTCGCATGATGATCAATCACCAACGTCGGCGGCCCACTCGCCAGCCACGCCGCGATCGGCTGCAACTGCGCCGTCGCGCATGTGTCAACGACGATCACGCCGTCATACCCCGCCAGAATCCCCACATCGCCCCCAAAAACCTTCCAATCCACGCTCGCCCCGACATGCGCCTGACGATCGCCCAGCGGCTCATACAACCACAAGTCCGCCGCCACCCCCATACGCCCCGCCGCCGCCCACGCCCCCACCATCGATCCCAACGCATCGCCATCAGGCCGACGATGCGAAAACACCGCCACCCGCTTTCGCTGCCCCAGCCACCGCGTCGCGTCGTTCCAATTCAGAACGGGGATCATGCGCACCTTTCACGGAAATCGCGCCCGATCGACACTTCACTCAGCGCGTTCATTGATGATCCGCGGCTCGCCCGTCCCCGTCCAATACTCGTCATCCAACAGCTTCGGTTCCAAGCCGACACCGAAAATTTCGCCATACTCCCGAATGAGGCGTGCGGCATCCACCAAGCTGGTTTCCCGACGAACGAGCTCGGTCACCGGATACGCCACCACCGCAAATCGCGCCGGCGTCGTGCCCGCGACGATCGAATCCACCACGCGAATGTCCGGCGCCACGAACGCCCGCTGCATGTGCCCATACCAGAATGCCGCCAAGCGAGGATCGTGATCGAGCCGCATGCGCGACGCCCATGCGTCGACAGATTCGCCCGCCTGAACATCGTCGATGTCGCTGAAACGAGCTTCGGAAACCGCAATCGCATCAATCGCACGACCGTCATCGATGATGCAGCCGTAGTAGTCCCCGAGATTGTGCAACACATACCCGCACGAGCGAATCGGAATCGGCTCGAGTGGCGTTTCAAACGCATACGGATCGATGTCGAACCACGAATCGCCCGGACGCGGCCACGCAGCCTCTCCCACCGGCCGCACCATCAGAAAGCCGGGCCGCTCGTGAATCTCCGCCACTTCATAGCACTCGCCGCGACGAAACCATCGCGAGCCATAATCGCGCCCGCCCTGATTTCCGGGACTGTCGTTGTCGATGTATTTCAGCCGCATATCACTCGCATTGCCCGCCCCGCGCCAATCACATCCCCCCGCCCAACACCCGCAACGCATCCCCCGTCAACCGAAACGTCGTCCACTCCTCCATCGGCACCGCCCCCAACTTGCGATAAAACCCAATCGCCGGCGCGTTCCAATCCAACACATTCCACTCCACCCGACCGCAGTTCCGCTCCACCGCCAGCTCCGAAATCCGCGTCAACAGCGCCCGCCCAATCCCGCGCCCCCGCGCCGCCGGCCGCACAAACAGGTCTTCCAAAAAAATCCCCGGCTGCCCCAAAAACGTCGAAAAATTATGGAAAAACAGCGCGAACCCCACCGCCTCTCCGTCCCACTCCCCAATCAACACTTCCGCATACGGCCGCGCCCCAAACAAGTTCGCCGCCAGCTCCGCCTCCGTCGCCACGCAAGCCTGCGTCAGCTTCTCATACTCCGCAAGCTCGCGAATAAATTGCAAAATCACCGGCACATCATCAACCGAAGCCGACCGAATCTTTGTCCCATTCATGCTCGACTCCCACTCCCCCCGCCGCCGCCGGTCGCCGCCTTCCGCAGGATCATATGCAGTCGCGGCTGCAACTGCGGCAACGCCCCCGTCCGCGTCCAAACCCGCTCGATCGAAGCCATCACCCGATACACCACCGGCGAAAACAAAAAGTACGTCGGATGGTGCGCCAGGTACCGAGCCGACTCCACCGCCAGCCCCGCCGTCGCCCCATGCCGACGCAGCGCGCTCATCTTGTTCGCGCGATAAAAAACCGGAAACGTGTCATCCTCCGCCGTCCCGCTCAACCGCCGATTCAAAAACTGCCGCGCCCCAAACGGAAACATCCGCGACAGCATGATCGGCCAAAACCACTGATTCACCGTCTGCACAATCAGACGCCCACCCGGCTTCAACACCCGCGCACACTCGCGAAACGCCGCCGCCGGATCCGGCAGATGCTCCGCCGTGTCCAGCATCGCCACCACGTCAAACGTCGCATCCGGAAACGGCACGTTCACCGCATCCCCCGCCTGCAGCTCAATCCGCGGATCGTCGCAAGTTACTCCCTTGCAATCCGGGTCCACCCCCACGCACCGCCGAAAGCAATCCGCCGCACGGCGCAAGATGTGCGCCCGTCGCCCGCACCCAATCTCCAGCAGCGCCTCCCCACCAAACCGCCGAATGTCCGACAGATAAATCTCCCCCGGCCACTGATCCTCCGGGTACCACCGATTGCGCAGCTCTAGGCACCGCTCCTTCGCACTCATCGAACGCTTGCCGCCTTCCGCAATCTCCACGTCGCTTCCTCGTCTCACGCCCGCCGTCATACGGCTCTTCGCCGCGCTCCCGGCGGCACAACATCCCTATCGGATGCCCGCCGCCGTCTCGACCCGACAGCCCCCAACCTTCGCCGATCCGCGCCATCGCCGCAACACCCGCCGCTTGCCGTAACATGCCCCCGCCCATGCACGACCACGCAAGCCATACCCCCACCACCGCCGCCCCGGCCGCCGATCCCCGCCGACGCCTCATCCTCCTCAGCCTCGCCCTCTCCGTCGTCATGCTCGTCGGCAAGCTCTCCTCCTACTTCCTCACCCACAGCGTCGCACTCCTCTCCGACGCCGCCGAATCCGTCGTCCACGGCGTCGCCACCGGCCTCGCCGCCTTCAGCTTCTGGTACGCCGCACAGCCCGCCGACCCGCGCCATCCCTATGGCCACGGCCGAATCGCCTATTTTTCCGCCGGCTTCGAGGGCGCACTCGTCTTCAGCGCCGCCATCGTCGTCCTCTGGCAGGGCATCGTCGGACTGCTCCGACCCCAGCCCCTTTCCCACCTCGGCGTCGGCGTCGCAATCTCCATCGCGCTCATGACCATCAACCTCATTCTCGGGCTCAGCCTCATCCGCGTCGGGCGAAAACACCACTCCGTCGTGCTCGTCGCCAACGGCACCCACGTCCTCAGCGATGTCTGGACCACCGCCGCCGCACTCGTCGGAATCCTCTTGGTCATGGCCACCGGCCTCCAATGGCTCGACGGCCTCGCCGCCGTCGTCCTCGGTGCCGTCATCCTCATCGGCGGACTGCGACTCATGCGCGAGGCCGCCGGCGGCCTGATGGACGAGGCCGACCCCGGACTCATCGAGCGCGTCGTCGCCCCGTTGCAGGACGCCGTCCGCGACGGCCGCATCAGCGCCTTTCACCAACTCCGCTGCCGACAGGTCAACGACACCGTCCTCGTCGAAGTCCACATGCTCCTGCCCGGCGAGCTGCCCCTCGATTCCGCCCACGCCCGCGTCACCAGCGTCGAGCAATCTCTGCTCGCCGCCTTCGCCCCGCGCCCCTTCTTCGTCACCACCCACATCGAACCCCTCGACCACGAACGCGCCCACCCCGGCGGCCACGAAAACCCCCTCGACCCCCTCACCCCCCACACCACCCGCAACCTCCCCCTAACCAGCCAACCAACCTAGAACCCAATCAACCCGCGCGCCGCCCGCAGCCTACGACGCGCGCAGTCTTTGTAGGGTGGGTAGAGCGCAGCGAAACCCACCTCTGGGCGGGTGGCACGATCAACGTATGCCTCTGCTCTTGAGCGTGTAGGGTGGGTAGAGCGCAGCGTGTAGCGTGTAGGGTGGGTAGAGCGCAGCGAAACCCACCCCTCGGCAACCGGAAGTCGTAGGCAGGGCGCCGGGTGGAGTCGACGCGCAGCGCCGACGGAACCCGTGGTAAGCGCCCCCCGCGCATCGCAGCGTGTAGGGTGCGTAGAGCGAAGCGAAACCCACCTCCCCGGGTGGGTGGCACGGTCATCGTGTGCCACTGCTCTTGAGCAGTGCTCTTCGGGGTGCCGAACTCCGCCATCGACGCCGACCACTTCTGAAACCCCGGCGATCGAACCGCGTCGTGAAGTTCGTAGGATGGGCCAAGCCCACCTTCTTCAACCGACACACCTCCGGCAACTTCCGTGCCCCCTCATCCTCCCGCCCGTTCCTCGACCCCGAAGGGGTCGCGGCCTGTAGCCACGGGTGGAGTCGACGCGCAGCGCCGACGGAACCCGTGGTAAGCGACCCTCACGCGTCTGAGCCCCGAAGGGGCGAAGGAACTTGGACCAAATCGGCGCTCAACCTCCAACCGGCGGGCACGGCCCATCCTCCGCACTGCCATTTGCCGAACTGCAGCTCTGACGCGTGGGTCTGATACGACCACATTCGGGACAACGATCGGCACTCAGCAATTTCAGAGAATAGCCGCACCACTCGCAGACATCTGCAGCTTCAAGCGCTTCAGTACGCAACTCGCTGAGAGTCACTCCGCACGACTGGCAACGCTTAAACCATAGGTCTTGCGAAGAGCCCCTGCGCCAGTTAACTACATACGCGTCGCCGCACCGCGGACACTTAATTTTGATAATGAGGTACGCGTTGTATATGCCGGCCGTAATTCCTGCTAAGAACCAAAGCCCCAATTTCCATGCTTGAGCTCCCGTGCCTATGACAACCAGGCCCGACATACCCATCATGACCCATATGCCAATCGCGCGCGCCCAAAGCCGACGCCGCTGCCCGAGCAACGCATAGTAGCCGCCGAGATGGCTGCTGCAATCATCCTCTCGCCATGTCCAGAGTCGTGGTTTCAAGTTGTTGTCTCGTAGTCGGACAGTTCGTAGGGTGGGCCCCGCCCACCTTCTTCCACCGACACACCTCCGGCGACGTCCGTGCCCCGCATCCCCCCGCCCGATCTTCGACCCCGAAGGGGTCGCGGCCTGTAGCCACGGGTGGAGTCGACGCGCAGCGCCGACGGAACCCGTGGTAAGCGACCCTCGCGCATCGGAGCCCCGAAGGGGCGAAGGAACTTGGCGGCCACGGCCCACCCTCCGCACTTTGTCCACCCACTGACATCTACAAACTCGAAACTCCCACAAACGCATGACAAAGTCTCGCTCCTAAACGCCACCGGCGAACCGCAACGCGACCCGCGTAGAGCGCAATGTGAACTGCGAGTCGTCACGCAGGCTTTGTGGTGAGCGCCACACCGCATTCTGGGCACCGGCCAGATACATTGCCTATCGCACTGTAGCCGCACTGATTACATGTCGGGCCAGTTCTCTTGACTCTCGCTACAATCAAATACACTGCAGTTCCATAGAATCCTATGACTAAAGGCCAAAGCGGCACAAAAACCGCGTTCCCCCAGCCTGCCTTAAAGTACGCTGGCCACCAAAGCAAGCGCCTACTGGGAGGCGGCCAAACGTGGAATCCCGATGCTAGCGGCACGGTCTTCTTTGCTATCGAAATCGTAATACCGCCGGTTTCTAAGTACACACCCCACCGGGGAGTCGCGAATTGGACCAATCGGAAGCGGCTAACTATGATTCCAATTAGAGCGAGTGTGCCGGCGGCAAGTAACGCGAGCGCCAAGTACTGACGAAAGTAACGACGCGACTCCAACATGCACTTCCTCTCTACGGGTAATTTGCGCTGGTCGAACGCAAGAGTCCTCGGGTGGTAGGCCCGAAGACTCTTCCATGCTTCACTAATTAATCTACATGGGACGACATCCGAACATCGTCAGACTAATCACAAAAGTTCGTAGGGTGGGCCGTGCCCACCTTCCTCCGCGCCCGGCGGCGCACCGCGTCGCGCACACCGCATTCGCCGCCCGCGCATCCGCCGCCACGCATCGCCAATCTCCACCAATCTCTCGCACCCAACCCTCGCCCGCCTCGACACCTCCTCCAACGACGCAAACGATCCCAACAGGATCGATCCCGCGCCCGCAGTATACACGGGCGCACCTGTAGGGCGGGTTCCACCCGCCTCTTCGCCGCGACCGCCGGATGACTCCGACTTG
>JANRJD010000041.1:0-45122 GCA_033764195.1 Phycisphaerae bacterium
AAGCCCGCTGCTGCCGCTGCCGCCGCTCCGGCCAAAGCCGCCGCCCCTGCGATGGCCGCCGCCGCGTCGAGCACGTCGGTCGCCGCGCCGCCGCCGGCCCGGCCCGCTGCCGCCGTCGCGGCCCCCGCGGCGCCCACCCCCGCCCCCAGCAATCGCGGCGACGGCCCCGGGCCCGCCGCCCCGATCGTCCGCAAGATGGCCCGCGAAATGGGCGTCGATCTCAACGCCGTTCAGGGCACCGGACCCCACGGCCGCGTCCTCAAGGAAGATGTCGAGCGCTATTCGCTCGGCCATCGCGGCGTCAGCGGCGGCGCAGCCGCCGGCGCGGTGGATAGCGGTGCGGCCGGCGCCGGCGTCTTTGTGCCCGGCGAAGAGCTGCCCGATTTCTCGCAATACGGCCCCGTCCGTCGCGAGCCCGTGGCCCAGATTCGCAAGACCATCGCCAAGCAGATGACCCGCGCCTGGCTGAATGTCCCGCGCGTCACCCACGGCGAAGAGGTCGACATCACCGACCTGGAGCGCAACCGCAAGCGCTTCAACGAGAAGCTCAAGGACGGTCAGGCCAAGATGAGCGTGACCGCCATCGTCATGAAGGCCGTCGCCGTCGCGATTCGCGATTATCCGAAATTCAACGCCAGCTTCGATCACAACCGCAACGAGATGGTCTTCAAGGAATACGTCAATCTCGGCGTCGCGGTCGATAGCCCGCGCGGGCTGGTCGTGCCCGTCGTGAAGGATTGCCACGTAAAGTCGCTGCCGCAGATCGCCGCCGACCTCAACGCCCTCGCGGCGAAGGTGCGCGACAACAAGATCGAAATCAGCGACCTGCGCGGCGCAAGCTTCACCGTCACCAACGTCGGCGCCCTGGGCGGCACCTTCGCGACGCCCATGGTGAACTACCCCGAGCTGGCGATCCTGGGCATGGCCAAGGCGGCCCAGAAGGCGATGGTGATCGACGGCGAAATCGTCCCGCGGCTGATGCTGCCGCTGTTCATGTCCTTCGACCATCGCGTCATCGACGGTGCCGACGCGGCGCGGTTCTGCAACGAATTGAAGGACATGCTGGAGAATCCGCTGCGTCTGCTAAGCGCCTAGCGTCGACCGGCCCATTAAACGTGTCAGGTCATAGGTGGCAAGTGTCAGGAGGAAAGACACGAGCCATCGAGTCCTGACACCGGCCACTTGTCCCCTGACATTGCCCATCGGCCAGACATTTTTCTGATTCGGAGCAACCATGGTTGTCGGCGAACTGACCGAAGAAACACAACTACTCGTCATCGGCGGCGGCCCCGGCGGATACGTCGCCGCGTTTCACGCCGCCGACCTGGGTGTCCAGACCATGATCGTGGACGATTCGCCGCTCCTCGGCGGCGTCTGTCTGCGCGAAGGCTGCATCCCCTCCAAGGCGCTGCTGCACGTCGCACACCTGATCGAGAGCGCCGCCGAGGCGTCGCACTTCGGCGTCGGCTTCACCGCCCCCAAGCTCGACGTCGACAAGCTCCGCGGCTGGAAGCAGTCGGTCGTCGACAAACTCTGCGGCGGCGTGAAGACCCTCGCCGGCAAGCGCGGCGTGCGCGTCATCACCGGCCGCGCCACCCTCGAAAACAACAAGTCGGCCCGCATTCACGGCGCCGAAGTCTCCCGCGTGAAGTTCAAGCAGTGCATCATCGCCACCGGCTCCAGCATCAAGCGCCTGCCTGAGTCGCTGGTGCCCAAGGACGCCTGCATCGATTCGACCGGCGCGCTGGAACTCAAGGACATCCCCAAGTCGCTCTTGGTCATCGGCGGCGGATACATCGGCCTCGAATTGGGCCAGGTCTACGCCGCGCTTGGCTCCAAAGTCACCGTCATCGAGGCTCTCGACCGCATCCTCGCCGGCTGCGACGAAGACCTCGCCCGCCCGCTGATCGCCCGGCTGAAAAAGCAGTTCGCCGCCATCCACACCGGCGCCAAGCTCGAAGGTTGCACGCAAACGAGCCGCGGCGTCGAGGTGAAGTTCAGCAAGGGCGGCGAAGCCCACAAGGAAGTCTTCGAAAAGGTGCTCGTCTCGGTCGGCCGCTCGCCCAACACGCGCGACATCGGCCTCGAAAACACTCAGATCAAGGTCAACGACCGCGGCTTCATCGTGGTCGATGCGCAGCGCCGCACCGCCGAGAAAAACATCTTCGCGATCGGCGACGTCGCAGGCGATCCGATGCTCGCCCACAAGGCCAGCCGCGAGGGCATCGTCGCGGCCGAGGTCATCGCCGGGAAGAACAGCGCCTATGACGTGCGTGCCGTCCCCGCCGTGGTCTACACCAGCCCCGAAGTGGCGTGGTGCGGCCTGACGGAGAGCGAGGCCAAGCAGGCGGGCAAGGAAATCAAGATCGGCAAGTTCGGCTGGGGCGCCAGCGGCCGCGCCATCGCCATGGGCCGGCCCGAAGGACTCACCAAGGTCATCGCCGATCCAAAGACCAACCGCGTCCTCGGCGTCGGCATCTGCGGCGAACACGCCGGCGATCTGATCGCCGAAGCGGTCCTCGCAATCGAAATGGGCGCGACCGCCGAAGACCTCGCCATGACCATCCACCCGCACCCCGCGACCTCCGAGACGATCATGGAGGCCGCGGAAAGCGTGTTTGGCCACGCGATTCACGCGATCAAGTAGCAACGCCGCTACACGCTCGCGCGCTGCGCCGTCGGTCGTTCAACCCGACTGCCGTCGCAGCGCCGCGATTCCCTTCACTCCGTCGTCGCGGTCGCGCTGCCCAGGCTGGCCCACGTCGCTACGGCGCGAATCAAGGCGATCCGGCTGATCGGCTTGCTCAGAACAGCATCGCAACCGTTGCTCGTGGCTCGTTCCTGTTCCTCGGGCATCGCGTGCGCGGTGAACGCCAGAATCGGCGTCGTCACGCCGTCGCCGCGCAACAGCCGCGTCGCGGTCAGCCCGTCCATCACGGGCATGCTCATGTCCATCAGAATCACGTCGTAGCCGCCTCCCGGCGCTCCGGTGTCGTTGGCGACGGCGCTCTCCGCTCGCACGATATCAACCGCGGCTTGTCCATCGCCCGCGATCACGACCACAGCCCCCGCCGACTCCAGAAACCTGCGAAATAGCCGCTGACTGTCCGGCGAATCTTCCGCCAGCAGCACGCGGATCCCGCTCAAAGTCGGCTGGGTTGAATTCCGAGTCAAAGTCGACGGAACAAACCGCGAGCGTTCGTCGCCGTCGCCATCCAACGTAACCAGCGTCCGCCCATCATTCGGCAGCGTCACCGGCAACTCAACGGTGAAGGTGCTGCCCGATCCCAGCTCGCTCTGAACGGCGATCTTGCCGCCCAGCATGGCGATCAGTCGGTCGCAGATCTGCAGCCCAAGGCCCGTGCCGCCGAACTGGCGCGTCGTGCCTTGATCGGCTTGTTCAAAGGGCTGAAAAATCCGCTGAATATTCACCGTGTCGATGCCGATTCCGGTGTCGCGCACCGCAAACGTGAGCACCGGCGTGCCATCCGCCCGCGTCGCGCCGCCGACACAAACGTCGACCCCGCCGCGCTGCGTAAACTTGATGGCGTTTCCGACCAGATTCATCAAAATCTGCCGCAGTCGCACCGGGTCGCAGATAATCGTCGGCGGTACCGGGGCCGCAAGCGTCCGCGTCAGCGTGATCTTCTTGTCCGCGGCGCGCTTCGCCAGCAGCGACAGGACTTCGTCGACAATCTGCAACGCATCGGTTTCGAGGCGTTCCAGAGTGAGCTTGCCTGCTTCGATCTTGGATAGGTCGAGAATGTCGTTGATGATTGCCAGCAGGTGATCGCCGTTGCGCTGGATCGCATCGACGGCCTCTCGTCGGGATTGCTCGTCATGTCCCAATAGCTGCGCGTATCCGAGAATCGCCGTCATCGGCGTTCGGATTTCGTGGCTCATGTTCGCCAGAAACTCCGACTTGCTCGCATTCGCCGCCGCCGCTGCCTGCCGCGAGCGCACCAGTTCCTGCGTGCGCTCCGCGACCAGTCGCTCAAGTTCGGCGTTGCGGCTGCTAAGTTCGTCGCGCAGCTGCCGCTGCAGCCGCACCGCGCTGAACGAAATGCTGAAATCGCTAAGACGAAGGCAGAAGCGCCACGTCCACAGATTCAGCGCCACGAGGCAGAAGACGACCAGCCGGTACGCCGGCCAGAAGAACATCAGGACCGATGTGAGATAACCGCAAACCGCGCACCAGAGGAAAATCCACGCCAGATCCATCAGCTTGTTGTTGCGGTCGGCGGGAGCTTCGGAGCAGTAACAACGCCGCCAGAAGAACAGGATCCGCAGATAGCCGATCACCACTCCGGCGCAGAGAACGATCGTCGCGATGATCCACGGCCAATCCGGTCCGCCGGTCGCCGACTGCATGCAATAAATGCGCGGCGTATAGTGGCCGAAGTTCGTGAGGTAATCCAAAACGGTCCCGGTCATGGGGGCCGTCGGATGGCCGCATGAACCTTCAAGCATTTCAGACATGAGCGCAGCCTCAGCACGGCGGACGAGCCATACACCTAGGTAGTTTTCTCGGTCCATTATGCGCTAGGATTGAAGATTACGCCCGATTAATCCGACAGCGCGGTCGGCATTTCCTGCCGACCTGATCGCGGGCCTCTTGCCGGAGCCGCAGTCGCGCATCGCCGCGCAAGAATTGCCTCGGCGCGCGCTGAAATCATCGAAAGTGCACCGATCGACCCCGCGCGAGCCGAATGCCCGCACCCCCAGCGCATTACCCCGCCATCGCTCGCAGCGCGGCGCAAACAGCGTAGAGCCGCTGCACGCCCTTCTGACCAATCGCCATCAGCAATTGACGCTCGCCGCGCTCATTCAGCAGCCCGATGCTCCGCAGGTGCGCCAGCCCCTCAATCTCGTCATCCTCGCTGGGCAGATTCTCTGTATCGCAGCCGCCAAACAGCGTGATCCTCGACGTCGAGAACGTCGGCGTCGCCGTGGCCGCCAAGCGCTCGGCGTGATCCAGCGTGATCGCCCGGCTGGACACCGCGGCGTGCAGTTCGGCGAACTCGGTCGCAAGCGTCGGCACCGTGACATCGACGCCGCCAAAGACCGTCAGAAAGACCGCGTGGGTCTTCTGCTGCTTGCCCGCATCGCCGCTCGCCTGCTGGGCAAGGATCTGCTTCACCAGCGTGGGGCGGGTGATCTCGCTCGCGCCGAACATGGTCAGATAACACTGCCAGCCCGTGGGCAGCTCGCCGCCGTTTCCGCCAAATGCGCACAAGTGAAACATGGGCCTTCTCCGGGCGTCATCCCGTCGGCGCGACCGCCGCCGGATCTGAGGGACACGATTTTGTCCGGCCCATCACGGCCGGCCAGAGGAGGATTCGCGGCCCAAGTCGAAAAATTTCACGCTTTTTCCGGTTTGCGGCAAGCGGCCCGCGCCTCCAGAATCCGCCACGCGACGGCGGACGGTACCGCCCGCCGAACTCCCTCGGATGACCCGCGAGCGACCGCAATATGGCCACAATACAAAAGAACAGCTTCTGCCGCATCGGATCGACTGCGGCCGCCACCGCCGCGATTCTTGCCGCCACCGGCTGCGATAGCCGGCCCGCCGCCGCCCCGCCGACATCTGCCGCCCCCGTGGCGGCTGCTTCGCCGGCCACCCAACCCGCCGCTCCGACCGCGGCGCCCGCAAGCGCCCCGCCGCCGCAGGTCACCAGCAAGCCCTGGACGCCCGGCGACGAGCCGATCGCCGACAACGCCGATTTTCTGAAGCGCCCCACCGAAGGCGCGATCGTCCGCGTCGTCAGCTACAACAGCCACTGGGACGACATCTTCCCGGATAAGTCGAAGGTGCGCCCCGAGCGCTTCGCGCGCATCTTCCGCGCGCTCGACGCCGATGTCTGGGCGCTGCAGGAGATCGGCGAACACACCGCCGAACAGACCGTCGCGCTCGCCAACAGCATCCGCCCGCTCGAAGGCGGCGCAACCTGGCACGCCCATCAGGCCAACAAACAGATCGTGCTCAGCCGCTTTCCCATCAAGCAGACCGCCGGCAGCTTCAACCCGCCCAGCTATCGCGACGCGACCATCGCGCTCATCGACTTGCCCGATGGGCAGTTCCCCGCCGACCTCTGCATCCTGAACAACCACTTCAAGTGTTGCGACGGCGAAAAGAACGACCCCATTCGCCAGAAGCAGGCCGACGCCAACATGAGCTGGATCCACGACGCTCAGGAAGAGGGCGGAAAGATCACCTTCCCCGAAGGCACCGCTTTCATCGTCTGCGGCGATTTCAACCTCGTCGGCGGACGCGGGCCGCTGACCACCGTCGAAACCGGCAACATCGCCGACGAGCAGACCTACGGCGCCGACTTCGAGCCCGACTGGGACGGCACGGCCTTCACCGTGTTGCCGCTCAAGCACAACGGCATCGGCCCCGAGTACACCTGGCGCAACGACAACGACAAGTGGCCGCCCAACCGCCTCGATTACATGGTCTACTCCGATAGCGTGTTGCGGGCCAAGAACGCGTTCCTGCTGAACACAGCCACCATCGCCGACGCCGCCCTCGAATCAGTGGGGCTGAAGAAGTGGGATGTCGCCCTCGACGACGGCTTCGGCCAGTTCGACCACTTCCCGCTCGTCGCCGACTTTGAAGTCGTCAAGCCCGACACGACGGCCGATCAGCCGTAGCTCCCCGCGCGATGCGCTTCGCCGCAGCGTGCCCTGCATTTCGCAGCCGCCCGCGGGCGACGAGCGGCCTGCGCTGAGTAGCGGCCTGCGGCTCGCAGGCCGCCGAAAAAGCCGCGCTCCCTCGGCTCAGCCCGATCGCGCCGCGGCCGCCGCGCTCACGGCGAAACCGCGCCGTCTTCTCCAAAGCTCTTCGCCAACAACCGCAGATGCCGCTTCATGTAGAGCATCGGGTCCGCCAACTTGCGAGCGAATGCCCGCGGAATCGCCGCGTGAATTTTGCCATCTTCGGTCAGCACGACGCTCGTCGCCTTCCCGCCTTCGGGCGACAGTTCATATCGCCAGACACCGCTGAAGATTTTGGCCCCCAGATCCTCGACCTCGATCTCCAGCCGCTTCGGCGGCGCGCTCCGCCGCACGCGCACCCCCATCGTGTTTCGTCCCATGTACATCCGCCCCGAAAAATCCGCCCCCGGCGCGGCGGCGTTCTCCGCCTCCACGCGGTTCACTCCATCATCCCAGGTCGCCCAGCCCTGCACATCGGCGATCCGCTCATACACCGCCTCCATCGGCTGCCCAATGCGCACCCGACACGTGTGACGATGTTCGAGCGGCAGCGAGCGCCCGATGAGGTACATCGCGAACAAAAACAGCGCCACCAGCCCGACAAACCCACCCGCCAGAGATGCAACGAGCCAAGCCCAACCCATCTTGCAACTCCGATCGCCAATCTCGCCGGCGCCGCGCTGCCGCCGCCGCCTTCCCTCGCGCCGGGCACGTTCCCCGGCGCCTTCATGCTAGGCGACGCCGCACAGCGCGCGAATCGATCAGGCGCCTGCTTCGGCGTCCGCTTCGACCGGCGCGTCGGCGGCGTTGCCGGATTTACCGCGCAGGAGATCGCCCGGTTGCGGAATCTTCGCCAACCGCTCGACCGCCGCCGCAGCGGTCAGGATTCGCCAGACGCAGCGACGGTGAAGATCGCGTAGCTTTTCCATGAAATCGAGGCTCGTGCGAAAGACCGCCGGACCGTCGTCCTCCGCGGGCAGCTCGTTCGCCAGGTAGCGGGCGATGCTCACCGCACCGGCCCCGTGCGGAAATGGAAACGGAACGTTCTTCAGGATGTCCCGCGCTTCGCTGAGGAACTGCGCCAGCCGCTCAACGCGCGTGTTCACCAGCGAGTGTGCGAGCACCTCATTTGCCTTTGCCACCCGCGCGCTCACCAGCCGCGGCAGCACATACTGAGCGGCGACGACGCTCTGCGTATCCGATAGCGCCAGGCGAATCGGCGACAAAGCGTCGAGGAACCGGCGCACATCCGCCGCCAGCGCGTGGCCATCGTGAATCCGCCGCAAGACATCCGGCACCGACAACAGTTGCAACGCAAGCTGTACGCGCGGCTGCAGTCCGTCGAGCAAGTCCTGCAGCTTGCCGGCCGCGTCGGCCAGTCGGCGTTTCGATTGGGCCAATCCTTGCTCAATGCTTCCCCCGAGCGATGCCAGTCGCCGCTCTGCGTCGCGATTGAGCCCGACACCCACCTTTTTCAGGGCCGCCGCGCACTCGCAGAAGTTCACGTCGTCTTCCGCCGCGCGGCGTTGACGGACGACATCATCCATCCCCGCCGCCAGCGTCGCGTACTCCTCGACCGCCGCGCGGAGCTGCGCCACCGTCTGCTTCGGACGCTCGGGCTGCGTCAACGTCAACGCGTCGATTCGCAGCGGAATCTCTGCCGGCCAAGCGAAGCCGAGATAGCGCTGCCCCGCGCGACGCTCGACAGCAGCTTGGTCGGCCTCCGCCGACAGCGTCACGACCGGCGCAAGGTCTTTGTGCGTCACCCCCGCGCCGATCGCGTCACGATAGAACACCAGCGTCAGCGTCTTGCACACCTCGGTGAATTGCCGAAACAGCGTCTGCGCCGGCGCCTCGACCGCGACGATCCCTTCGCTCTGCTCCCGCTCCGCGTTGGCGATGCGGTCGCGGTCGCACGGATGTGTGCTGAACCAGCTCGTGCGGCCTTCTTCGATCGATTGCTCAATCGCATCTCGCAGCGACTCCGGCGACCGGGCTGCGATTCCGTGCACCGCCAGCGGCAGATCATCCGGCAGTCGCGACGCCCCCAGCGCCTGACGCAGTTCGCCGAACGTCTGCTCCTGCGCCCAGCCCAATGTGTGCAGTTTTCGCACCGTCCCCGCAAACGCCGGCGAGCCCGCGACGCGTGCTTCGTATCGATCCGCATCGAACTCCATCCGCCGCGACATCAGGCAACTGACGAGATACCCGACCCACATGAGTACCCACAGCACGCGTCGCGCAAGCCATACGCCAAGCGTGGTCAGCCAGCCCAGCAATGAGATCCAGCCGGTCTCCGACTCGCACATTTCATCGAGCGATTCATCCCAGGAATCACGCTCATAAACCACCCGCGCAAACCAGATATTCACGCTGCGCACCACGAAATCGGCTCGCATCGCCGCGCCCTGCGTGAAGTGGCCGAGCTCGTGGGCGATGACGCCCGTCAGTTCCCGCAGCGACATACCCGCCACCAGCGGCAGCCCAATGGTCAGCCGCAGGTCGCCCAGCAGCAGACTCCACCAGCCGTTTCGAAACGACGCCGACGCGTTCACCGCCGTATCAACGCTGATTTCTTTTGGCTTCGGCGCGCCGACGATCTCCGCCAGCCGATCGACGTAGGCGAACAGCAACGGCTGATCCTCGCGTCGCAGGCGCAGGCCGTTGTGCTCGCGGGTGCGCCGCGCCAGCATCGGCTTGAGCATGAACACCAGCACCGCGGCGCCGATCACCAGCGGCGCCAGGTAGGCCAGCACGCGAAACCGTGTCGCTGCCCCCGTACCGCGAAGCGTCGGCACATGATTTACCGCGTGGTAGTACAGCAGATAGCCGATCCCGACCACCAGCCCCAGGTAGACGAGCGGGAGCACCATCATCACCAATGCGACCACGACCAGCATCAGTCGATATGCGATCGAGCGGCGAACCGGCTCGATCTCGCCCGACAGCGAGTCGAGGACACGCGCTTCCGCGCGAGTCAGCACCGCGCTGACAGTCTCATTCGCCATGGCCCCTGGCTCCCCTTTTTGACCGCATGCCGCGGCTCGGACTAAGAATTCATATCAACGGAGTTGTGCGAAGGGACGAACCCAACAACCTTGCGCCCCGACAGCGCGAGTGTAACTCGCACCGCCCGCCGGCCCAACCCGAAGTGTGCTTTCGCCCCGTCACCTTCGCCTGCCGTTTGCAGGCCGACCAACCCCCGCCGGGCCTACTTCGCCGCCAGCCACTTCACCCACGACTTACACCGCGGATAGTCCACTGTGTAAGTCTGCATATCGCGCATGATCGGCATGCCCAGCAGAATATCGGCCTGAATCCCCAGCATCGGGCTCAGCGTATCGTCCAGCACATTCAGCCCGATCCCGCCAATGTTCGCATACTCCTTGCCCGGCAGCGACAGCCGCACCCCCGGCCCAACCTGAATGGTCGGCGTCGACGAGCTTCCCACTCCCATCGCCCCGACCGCAACTTCCATCGTCTCGTACTCAGGGTAAAGCGTCTTCAGCGTCGCCGGCGAGAGCGCCACCGCATCCGCGCCGCTGTCGAGCAGCCCCACCATCTCCTGGCCATTCACGCGGATCAGCGGCAGGATCTTGCCATCGCCCACGATGCGAATCGGCATCTCTTCGCCGGGGCCGTCCTTCTCGCTCGATTCGCCCAAAATCAGCACCCCGCGCTCAAAATCCATCGTCATCCGCCCCGCGTGAAACATGCCCGTCCCGAGAATCCCATCGGCCGAGTACATCAGCGCTTTCCCCACATCGAAGACGCGCGTCATCACCCGCGTCATGCGCACATTCCCGATGCGCAGATCGTCGGCGATCGATTGCATCGAGTCATCCGTGCCCGCCACGCCGCGGATCGTCGCCTTCGCGATCTCGCGCAGGCCGATCTCCTTGGCCACGTCCCGATCGAGCGATAGCAGCACGCTCCCGCCCGTATCAACAATCAATCGATAGGGCCCCTTGCCGTTGATATACGCGTTCACCAGCGGCAGATTGAGGCTCGACACCGGCATCGGCGCATCGCCGTAGGCCGTGATCTGGTTCAGCGGCGCCGGGCCGACCGTCTTCAGAAAATCGGCCAGTCCGTCGAACTGCTCTTTCAGATAGATCTCGGGGTAGCCGTTGCTCACGTCGACGGCGCTCAGCGTGCGCGTGATCAGCGCGTCGAGCCCGTCCAGCCGATTCATCGTGAACGACGCCGCCACCAGCGCCGAATAGTCCGCCGCGCTCAGGCTCTCGCGCGCGGCGAGCTTCTCCGCCGCGCGGCCCGCCCCGTCGGCGTCGCCGCGCGCCAGCGCGATATTGATCCGCGTCGAAAGCGCAATCGGGTCATCGCTCAGTGGGTCGATCTTGGCCAGCGCCGCCTCGGCGTCGGCAACGTTTCCGCCGCGCCACAGCGCCCGCGCAATCAGCGGCAGCAGGTCCTGGTTGTTGGCGTGCTTGGAGAGCGCCATCTTCGCCACGCGCTCCGCCGCGGCCCAATCATCGGCGCGATAGGCCGTCTCGAGCGCCTTTCGACACGCCGAGGGACTCGGGTTTCGCTCGACCTGTGCCAGCGCCGGCTCGACCCGCGCCTTCCACGGATTCTCGATCGGGGCTTCGAGCAGCGACAGAAACAGCAACATCGCGCCCAGCGGCGCGGCGAATATCGAAAGCAAAGGCTCCACCTTTCGACCAAAATTACGACGCGACGACCGGCAGGGCAGCCCGCCGCACGAGCTCGATTCAAACGACGAGACGGAGTGTAATGAGGGGCCGCGGCTCGCGAGCCGGAGCCTGCCAGTTCCGACGCCCATCCCGACCGCCATTGGCGACGCTCGTGTCGGCCCGACCTCACCGCGCCGGTCCGTGCGCAGCGCGAGACACGAAATGGGCAAAAATCGGCCCAAATCGCAATTTTTATCGGCCGGCTTTGAATCGCCGATAAAATGCAATCACCATTCGACTCGGAAGGGCGATAATAGAGAGACGGCTTTCCGGCACGCGGCCTCTCCGCGCGCTCGATGGTCGCCGTCTCAACTGAGCAAACAGATATGAAGAATTTACCTCATCCGCATCGTTCCCTGGCAGCCGTCAACGTTCGGTTTCTGATTGGACTGCTGCTCGCGCTCGCCCTGGGCGGCGGCGCCTTTGTCGGCGTCCATTACTTTCAGAAACGATCACGCGCCGCGGCGGGGCTGGCCGAGGCCAATGCCGCCGTCGCCAAGCAGGACTGGGCTGCCGCCTGGGGCGGATTCCAGAAGTACCTCCGCCAATACCCCGACGACATAAACGTCTTGCGCAAGTACTGCGACGCGCTGATGAAGTCTCGCCCGTACCAGCGCGAACACGTGCAGCGCACGATTGAAGGCCTGCGCCGCATCCACCGCCTCGATCCCGACGACGTCTCCGCCCATCACGACCTTATGCGGCTCTACTACATGCTCCCCGACTATTCCAACTTGCTCTACATCGCCGAGAAGCGCGTGCCCAAGGATCCGCTCGCGCAGTTCTTCTGGGCCCGCGGCAAATTCAAGCAGGACCGCTTCGACGATGCGGCGGCCGCCATCGATAAGCTGCTCCCCGCGATCAATCAGCCAAAGACCGACGAAGAAAAGCAGCTCTTGGCCGAGGTCTGCGTTCTCAAGCACCTCTTGCTGCAGAAGCGTGGCATCAAGGACGTGGCCGAGCTCCAGGCCCCGCTCAAGCAGGCGCTCGCGGCCGACCCCAGCGCGTTTGAGCCCGCGATTCGCCTCGCCCAGCTCGCCCGCGAACAAGCCTTCGCAACCCGCGACGGCACGCCCGACGCCGCCAAGCTCGACGAGGCCAAGAAGGCTCTGCTCGCGCTCAAGCCCGCCGGACCGTTGCACCAAGTCCTGCTCGGCTTGGAGTTGGTCGGCGTCGGCGAACTCGATCGCGCCGAAGCGCTCTTGAAGGAGTCGCAGGCCCAGCCCGACATGGTCGGCCCGCGCGACTTCGCGCTTTCCGCCGACGCCGTGCTGGCCCAGTTCATGCTGCGCGCTCAGATCGATCTCTCCCGCGCCAAGACCGGCAACGGCGTCGAGATCGTCGAGAGCGCGTTGCGCGAGCTGCCCGATAAGTCGTATCGCGCGCTGGCTCTGCCCGACGCCATTCGCCTCTGCCTGCTCGATCGCGAATGTGCCGTCGAAGCGGGCGACCGTGATCGCTCCACGAAGGCATTGGCAAAAGTCGACGATCTGCTGAAGGAGTACAAATCCGCGCTCGACCTCGTCGAACGCAAGCCCGCCAAACACACAATCGCCGTGCTGGAAGCGCTCCAGGCGCAGGCCAAAGGCGAATATCACACGGTCATCGCGCTGCTCGAGCCGCACGAGAAAGTGCAGGCGCCGGATCGGGCCGACGTGCTCGGTCTGCTGGCCGATGCCTACGGTCGCATCGGCCGCTCGCGCCGCGCCGCCGAAGCCATCGCTCAGTATCGCGCCGCCGGCGGTAGCGATCGTCGTGAGCTGCAGATTCAGCAGTTGCAATGGCTGGTGGATCAGGGCAACTGGGAAGAGGCGGCCCGCATCACCGCCCGCTGGACCGACCTCTCGGATGACGATGTCGAGCGAGCCGTGCTCGTGCAGAAAGTGAAGCTTCGCGCGGGCATCACCGCCGATGCCAAGACCCGCGCCCAGACGATCGCCGAAGTCGCCGCCGCGCTCGCGCCGATCCGCGCTCGTCATGCCGATGCCATCGCGCTGCGCGAGCTCGAAACCGAAGTGCTCACGGCCGAGGGCAAGTTCGAGGAAGCCGGCAAGATCGTCCGTGCGATGACCGACGCCAAGCCGGATTCGCCGCGCGCCTGGCGCGCCCGAGCAGACTTCCTCGCGACCGTCGGCAACGACGAAGAACTGATCGACGTTTTGCGCCAATGGTCGCAGCGCACGCCGGCCGAATCCGAGCCCTGGAAGCGCCTGTCCGATGCGCTGGCTCGCAAGCGCGATTTCCCCGCCGCTATCGCCGCCCTCAACGACGGCATGGCCGCCGTCGATCCCGCCCTCGCGACCGAGTTCAAGCTCAAGCTGGGGCTGCTCGACCTGCAGCGCGGCGAAACCCAGGCCGGTGAAGCGAAGCTCCAGGCGCTGGCCGACGCCAACCCCAAAGATGGCATCATCCGTCGCCGCTGGCTCGAGCGCATCGACCTGCGCAACGCGGTCGCCGCTCAACGCGCCCAGCCCATCATCGACAAGCTTCGCGAGATCGAAGGCGACGCCGGCACCGAATGGCGCATCTTCCAGGCCGAAGCGATCCTGGCGACGCGCCCCTCGGACGCCGGGCGACGCGAAGCGATCAATCTTCTCCTGCCGATCGTCGAAGCCGACTCGCGTGCCACGCGGGCCGTGCTCCTGCTGGGCGAAGCCTATGAGCGCAATCGCGATTGGGAAGCCGCGGAGCGGCTCTACAAGATGGCCCGCGCCGCCAACCCCAAAGACATTCTCGTGGGTCAGCGCCTGGCGCAGTTGTACAAATCGCGCGGACGCGAGGGAGAGTTCCGCGAAATCGTCAAATCGGACGCCTTCCCCGCCAGCGTGCGGGTCGCCCAGAGCACCATCGAGCTGATCGAACGCGGCGAACTCGCCGCAGCGGTCCGCGAGCTCGACGACTACCTCAAGGATCAGCCCGCCGACGTCGAAGCCCGCGTGCTGCGAATCCAGTTGCAGTATCGCCAGACCTCGGACAGTGCCGCGGCGCTGCGCGAAGTCGATGAGGCCGAAAAGCTCAACCCCGGTCACCCCCAGATCTTCCGCACCCGCATCGCATTGCTCGAAGCCGCCGGCCGCGCCGACGAAGCCCGCAAGCTGATCGACGAGCGCCTCGCCGCCAAGCCCGATTTCGAAACGCACGAGCTCCGCGGTTCGTTCCTCGAAGCGCTCGGCGATTTCGCCGCCGCCGAAGCAGACTTCAAAAAACTGCCCGAACTCGCCCCCGAAAGCGAAGAAGGCTACATGCGCCTCGGCATCTTCTATTACGACCGGCAGCGCATGGATGATGCGGCCTCATTGCTCGGCACCGCCGCGCGAAAATTCTCCAACTCGCGCGAGATCAAGCGCGCCTTGGCCAAGACCCTCCTCGCTCGCAACGCCGGCGACGATCGCGCGCAGGCCGTGAAGCTCATCGAAGACATCGAGCGCGGGCCCGATGGCGTCCGCGATCCGGAACTGATCAAGCTTCGCGCCTTTGCATTGCTCGACTCCGGCGGCGACCGCGCGCCCGCCAAAAAGCTGCTGGAAGAGTCCATCGAAGGCAACCCCATGCAGCTCGACGCCCATCGTGCGCTGATCGAGCTCTCGCTCGATTCGCGCGACTATGCCACCGCGCGCATCCGTGCCGAAAAGGCTCGCGAGTTCTTCAGCAAAGATGCCACGCTGGCCGCGCTCTCCGCCCGCATCGAACGCGAGTCGGGCACGCCCGATCGCGCGGTCTTGCAGCTACGCGAGGCGCTGGAGGCCAACCCCGGATCCATCGAGTGCCTCCGCGAAATGGCAGTGCTCACCGATACCGGGCAGATCCCCGCGCCGGAGCTGGTCGCGCGCACCGAAAAGGCGCTTCCGCTGCACCCCAAAGATTCAGAGCTGGCCGTGATCCGCGCCCGCTCCGTGGCTCAGGCCGGCCGCCTGCCCGATGCGATCGCCGGTCTCGAAAAATTCCACGCCGAATATCCCCAGATCGGCGGAGTCCCGGTGCTGCTCACACTCGCCGATCTCGCCGCCCGCCTGCCCGATCCGGCAGCGGTCGCGAAGTATCTCGACAGCGCCGCGCAGCTCGGCCCCAAAGATGACACCGCCCGCCGCGCACGCATCATCTGGCTCGCGTCGCAAAACAAGGTCGCCGAGATCGCCGAACTGCTGCGATCTCCCGACTGGTCCGACGCCGGCCCATTCGTCGTCGCCCCCGCCGCCGAGCGGCTGCTCGCCACCGGCGAAGCGCCGCTGCGCGAGCTCGCCATCGAGCGACTGGCCGCCGTCTCCAAGACCATCGCCGCCGATCATCCCGGCCAGCTCGACCTCGCCGGTCTGCTCTTCGCCGGCGGCGACGCCGACCGCGCCCTCGCCATTCACGAAGCCTATCTCGCCGTGCGCCCCGACGAGCCGCGGCTGCTGAACGACATGGCCTGGATCCTCGCCACCGCGCGGCAGCGCTACGACGAAGCGCTCAAGAAAGCCGATCGCGGCGTGGCGCTCGACCCGCAAAATCCCGACCTGCGCGATACGCGCGGCACGATTCTGCTGGCGCAGGGCAATCCCAAGGCCGCGGCTACCGACTTCCGTCAGGCCGCCGCCACCTATCAGGTTCCCGCGAGCAAGGCCCGCGCCTGGCTTCAGGCCGCCCGCTGCCACGCCAAGTCCGATCCGCCCAGCCCTGCAGAGTTGCGTTCGGCGATCGATGCCGCCCGCGAGTTGGACAACGCCCACAAAGTGTTCACCGATGCGGAGCGCGCCGAGCTGAATGCGCTCGCGGCCGACGCGGCGCAGTAGCCCAAGCCGCGCGACGTTTCGTCGCGCTCGGCGACTTCGCGCTTCGGGGTAGAAAAGGAAAACGCCGGATCCCCAGATCCGGCGCTCCCGTCCAAGTGAAACCTAAAGTTTGTGGAGACCGCTACGACGCCGGCATGTGCTGCTGCAGCGCCGAGCGCAGCTTCGTGAGCGCCTTATTCTGAATCTGGCGCACGCGCTCCTTCGTCACGCCGATCATCTCGCCGACCTGCTCCAGGGTCTTGCCCTTGTCGAGCTCGTCGCGCGTCGCCGGCGGCGTCAGAGTTACATTGAATCGTGCTCGGATCACTGCCTCTTCCACGGCGCTGAGCTTTGCCAGGTTTTGTCCGAGAATCGTTTTCAGATCCTCAAGACACGACTTCTCCGCGTCGGTGCGCTGTCGGTCCTGAAAGTCGCTCTTTTCCATACCGGGGTCAAACTCAGCCGCAATCGTGTTCCGCATCCGCGATGTTCGCGTCGCCACGCGGGAGAAACTCTTCAGGATCGCACGGCAAGCATAGGTGCTGAACTTAAACCCGCGGTTACAATCAAATTTATCAACCGCTCGCAGCAGCGCCAGATTCCCCTCGCTGATCAAATCGCTGATGTCCACCCCGGTGATCCGCGTCCGCTTGGCCATCGCCAGCACCAGCGGCATGTTCGCCCGAACGATATCGGCCCGCAGGTCGTCCGCCGTCCGCTCCAGCTCGATCAGCCGTCGCGCGTCCTCGGCACTGAGGCGCTTGCCGGCGCTGGCGGTCAGCATCTGCACCATGCGATAGCGAACCAGATTCAAACGCTGAAACAGCACCCGCTCGTCGTCGCCTTTGAGCGCCGTACGCGTCGGCAGCGCGAACAGATCGACGCCGCTGTCATCGTTGGGGTTGCCGCGGCGTGCGACGTGAAAGCGGCTGCTGGTCATGTCGCCGAGAATCGAGCGATCTGCATCCGCGCTATCAAAAATGGGGTCGAAGACGCAATCGACCGGCTCCGCCAATCGGCGCGCCAATCGATCCCGCTCTTCCACCGTGAATGCCTGGAGTGTCGTCGTGGTTGGAAGTTTGGCCTGCGGCACGAACTTGAACTGCCGCGTTTCGACCGGGTCGGTTCCCGTGGTCATGTCGCTCCTCGCCCTTCCACGCGGGGCCTCGCCTATTCAACAAGGGCGAGCCGTCGCGTTATTCCGTCCCATCCGACCCCAGCGCAGAACCTCCGCGGCTACTCTCCATACGAGAGTTTTGGAAGCTGAGATTGCCGCGTTGTTCAATTCGCGCTTCACGAACCCGGCACCCGAGCGGGGCACTCATCGCAAGCGCGGTGGCTGGGGGAGCCTCTTCACCCGAAGTATAGACAGCGCGAAAACCACGGGGCAAATTCTGCCTGCTGGGTCATTTAGGCCGGCAAAATCTCCCTCGCCAGCCATTACCCATAAATTCTTCGTTCTCAGCGACTTACGCAGCAATTTGACGCGAAACCCCCGCTCCCGCCCCAAACAAATCCGATCAAAAAAAGTTGCGCACCCCCTGAGTGTCCTATAACTGCCCACTAAGACCGGCGTCGCCGAGACCAACCGGCCCACCCGTCCAGCAGCAGCAACGCAATCAAAACCACGTTCGTCGCAACGCCGGGCCAGCCGTCAAACAGAAACTTCAGCGGGCTGTTCGCCGGAACGCACCCGCACGAGATCTTCAGCCCGCTCACGAGCGCATAGACCTTCGCCGGCGTAAAGCCCACCAGCATCAGCAGCAGCCACAGCCGCGCCTCGCGCACCCACAGCCCCACGACCAGCGCCGCGGCGCAGATCAGCTCCAGCCACGGCAACCCCAGCGCCATCAGGTGCGTCACCTGCAACGGCGCCAGCTTGTACGCCGCGATCTCGCGTGCAAACGTGTCCGGCTTTTCACTGAAGATTTTCAGGTAGGCCGCGTAGAGGAAGACCGCCGCCACAATCAGCCGCGGCAGATACTGCAAAAAAATGAAGGTCGCGTCGATCCGCGGCGTGCGCGTGTCGAGCAACTCCTCGGCAGGCCGAATCGCCGGTGCGTTAGCCATTGTTGTTCTCCTCGCTTGCGGGGGCGCTCTCCGAAGCCGCGTCGGTCGGCGGAGTCGCCTCGCTCGGTGCGGCGCCGGCCCCATCCGATTCCGGGCCGGTGGCGATCGGCAGATCCTCTTTCAAGATGCCGTCTTGCCAGCCCGGCGGAAAGAGCTTCATGTCGACAAAGCCCATCGGCTCCAGCCGACAGTAAAGCTGTTCAGCAAGATCACAGTCCAGCGACGTGCAGTAGATCACGATCGGCTGACCGCTGAAGGCCATCAGCCGATCCATGTGATCCCCCGCCGCCTCGGTCGGCACATTCATGATGAGCGGACACGCGAGATGACCTTTCTGGAATTCCTCGGCCGAACGCGCGTCGATTACCAGATTTCCCGATGCGTAGTGCGCCTTGAAGGCGGCAAGGTCGATGGCACGGGTTTTCTTGGCCTGCTTCTCACAGCTCAGTCGTTCCTCATTGGGAAAGAGCGGGCAGTTCCGCACCTGGGCCGTCACCAGCCCGGCCCCCGCGGCGAGCGTAAAGAACGCCGCCATTCTCAGGATCAACAGCATCGATCGTCCTCCATTCACCAACCGGGCGGGGCTTCACACGCCTCTCCGCCGATCGTAGCCAACGCTTGCCGCGCCACGCTCGCCGGTGGGATCAACCCGCGTCGCCGATCTCGCGCGCCCCGGCGATCGCTCAAAAACCACACGGCTTCGCGGCTCGATCGAACCCGAGCGAACCGCGAAGCCGTTCACGGATCAAGCCTCATGCTCGATCAACCGCGATCAGCCCTTAGCCGGGCTTCTTCTCGCCAGTCGGCGCAGCCGCCGTCACGTCCGCCGGCTTCTGCGTCAGCGTCGCCGGGTCGTTCGCCGGCACCGGCTCCCACTTCGTGCCCGCCGGGGGCGTCGCCGAGGTCGTGCCGGCCGGATTCGAGGTCGGGCGCGGGGGCTGTGCCCGCTGCACGATCTGAACCGGGATCTCGATCGCCTTGAAGCGCGCGTCGGCCGAGTCGGTCATGACCGTCACCTTGCCGCCGCCGGTCGGCAGGCTCGCCGCCGACTCGACCGTGATCTCAATCATGTGGAAGGCCATCGTGTTGCCCTGCGGCTGCGCGTTGGGCGTCTCCTTCAGAGCAGCCGTAATCGCCGGCAGATCCGACTTCACTTCGAGAATCTTGATCGGCTTCGTCGGGGCATAGCGAATCTGCACCTGACGCGTCAGCTTCGTGCTCAGGTTCTGCGGCACGAACACCTTGTTCGGCTGCACCTGCACCGCCGGCAGCACCGCGCCATGCACCGAAACCGTCATCTCGCTCATCTTCGACAAACCGGTCTCGAGCACAACTTCGACCCGCGACTTGGGCGAGCCGACTTCGAGCGGCGGAACAGTCGTCGCCGACAGCTCATACGACTTGCCGGCCTCGAGCTCCTTGAGCTCGACCTTGTACATGCCGAATTCCTGACCGTCCTTGATCTTGAGCTTCATCGTCTCGTCGGTCTGCGGGCTGAGCTTGATGCTCTTGGTGTCGACGCTGTCCTCATAGAGCTGACCGAAATAGACGCCGTCGTTCGGCTCCATCTTGATCAGTTCCTTCACCTCGCCGTGAACGCGAATCGTGGTGTTCTTGCGCTCCGGGTCATTGGTGGTGACGGTGACGGTCTGGTTCGCCGGACCCTTGCGCTTCTTGGTGTTGTACTCAATGCTGAACTCGGTCGATTCACCCGGCGCGAGCGGGCTGGTCGGCTTGCTCGGCACGGTGCAGCCGCACGAGCTCTTCACCTGGATCGTCAGCGGATCGGTGCCGGTGTTCTTGATCGTGAACGTGTTCTTGACCGGCTCACCCTGCCAAACCGTGCCGAAATCCCAGTCGGCGCTGCTCAGCTCCATCCGCGCCTTCGAGTTTTCGGTCGCCTGCGCCGCAGCGGGGTCAGCGGCGGGCGCCGGGGCCGGCGGCTGAGCCGCAGGAGCCGGCGCCGGAGCCGGCTTCGGGTCTTCCGCCCACGCGACGGTCGACAGGCCGCTCAGCAGGGCTGCCGAGGCCATTCCAATGATCCACATGTTCCGCTTCATATGCTTCTCCATTTCGCGTTTCACACTCAGTCGTTGTTGCTCAGGTTGGGGTCGTATATCCGATCGATTCGAAACTACCGCTGCGTCTTCCGCAGAGCGGCGTTGAAAGCAGTTCCATCCGGCGTGATCAGCAGCGGGACCTGCTCAAAGCCGGGCTCGTTCGTTTGCACCATCACCGTCACACCCTGCGGCGGCAGCGACTTCCCGGGCGGCAGGCTGAACTTGATGTCGACCATCATTTTCGGGGCCGAATCACCCAGCCGCTGCCACTCCGGACCCGCCGGACGCACCTTGCCAAAGTTCGCGGTGTAATCATCGCTCGGAACGTCCACGTTCAGCACCGCGAATTCCAGGTTCTCCCCGCGATAGTGAACCGACACCGTGCGCTCCGTCCGATCGGGCGTCATGGTCGGCTCGAGGAAGATCGCCGCCGGCGAAAGCTCGACCTTGTCATACACCGTCGCCACGATCGGCAGGTTCAACTCCGGCTCGCGCTCGTTCCCGGTCTTCAGCACGACGTTGCCCACCGTGCGACCGGTTTCGAGCGGCGGCTTCACCACCGCGGTCACTTCATACTTCTGACCCGCGACGATTTCTTTCAGCGTGACATCAAACTTCGGCGCGTCCACGCGGACGATTTCGAGCTTGATCGGCTCGGCGGTGGTCGCCGTAATGACGCCCGTACCGCTCTTGGCCGCCGTGCGATCGGTGCTGTGGATGACCACGCCGCCGGCGGGTTCATAGTTCAACACGCGTTTGACGAAGCCCTTCAGGTAAAAGACCACCTGCTTGCGGTCGGGGTCGTTCGAAACGAACGTAACTTGCGTGCTGACCTGACCTTGCCGCTTGTGGCTGTCAAACGAGACGCTCGCGGTCGTTTCCTCGCCGGGGGCCAGGACGTTTTTCTCCGCCTTGCTCGCCGTGCACCCGCAACTGGCCCGGACTGACTCGATCCGCAGCTCGGCGTTGCCGGTGTTCTTGATGGTCACCTTCTGTTCCAGCTTCTCGCCGAACCAGATTTCGCCAAAGTTCCATAGCTCCGAAGAGAGCTCGATCTTGGGCTTGGCGGGGGCCTGAATGGCCGGGGGCTGGGTGTCCGCCGCATGAGCCGCCGCCGCCAGGGCGATCGCGACGAAGCCCGCGTATCCAAGCGTGATAAAACCAGTTCTTGACCGCATCATCCGAAATTTCTCCTGTTGCCAAATCTGGGGGCGAACCCCCCGTCGCCGAGCTTTCCCCATTATTCGACCGGATCCCGCCTGCGCTCGGAACCCGATTCCGACGCCCCCGCGTCCGGCAATCCATGGCCCCGGCGGCAGGGCCCCCAAACCCGATTCGCCCGCCAGCCGCCAATACGGCCCCGATCCCTGGGGGCAAAAACTGCGCTGCCTACCCCAGCCGCTTCGCCAGCGTCTCGCCCATCGTCGCCGGGCTGTCGCAAACCGCGATCCCCGCGTCACGCAGGGCCGCCATCTTCGATTGCGCCGTGCCCTCTCCACCGCTGATGATCGCTCCGGCATGCCCCATCCGACGGCCGGGAGGCGCCGTCTGCCCCGCGATAAACGCCACCACCGGCTTGCGGACGTTTGCCTTCGCAAACGCCGCCGCGTTTTCCTCGTCGGTCCCGCCGATCTCGCCGATCATCACGATCGCGTCCGTCTCGGGGTCGTCATTGAAAAGCTGCAGCAGCTCAATGTAGTTCAGCCCCTTCACCGGATCGCAGCCGATGCCCACGCAGGTGCTCTGCGCAAAGCCGCGCTGCGAACACTGCCAGACCGCCTCATAGGTCAGCGTTCCGCTGCGCGAAATGATCCCCACCGATTTTTTGCCCTTGGCCGGCGGCGTGTGGATATACCCCGGCATGATCCCGATCTTGCACTGGCCCGGGCTGATGATCCCCGGACAGTTCGGGCCGATCATCCGTACGCCCTTGTCGTCCAAGTACTTACGCGCCTTCACCATGTCCACCGCCGGCACGCCTTCGGTGATCAGCACCACCAGCTTGATCCCCGCGTCCGCCGCCTCCATCGCCGCCGCGGCCGCGCCCGGCGCGGGCACAAAGATCATCGTCGCGTCGGCGCCCGTTCCCGCCACCGCCTCATGCACCGTGTTAAACACCGGCAGGCCATGTTCGCTCTTCTGCCCGCCCTTCCCGGGCGTGACGCCGCCGACCATCTTCGTGCCATATTCGAGGCAATGTTTGGTATGAAACGCGCCGGCCTTCCCGGTGATGCCCTGACACAGAACGCGGGTATTTCGATCGACGAGAATGCTCATGACCAGCGTGCCTCAATCGTGCGTTGCGGGAGTCCGCCGGCCCGCACACCCGCGCGAGCCGATCGGTGACCCAACTATATATCCGAGCCAACGACCGCTGTCTGCGCATCCACCACCTCGCACCGGCGTCCCGCCCCTCCTCCGGTCGCTGCTTCCCCTCCGCCCCTCCGTCGCTCTCCCTATGATGCCCCCGTGTCCGACGACTCCGCCCAGCTCATGTCCCTCGTCCGTCGCCTGACCGACGAACAACGAGAAGTCACTCGCCGCGCGCTCTCGACACGGCCGCGCGGATTGCCCGTCCTGCAGATCGCGCCCGACGCCGCGCAACGCGCCGATGCCGCGATCGACGCTTCCCCTGATCGCGCCCGGCAAGCGTGTCGCGCCGGTTGTTCGGCCTGCTGCCACCTCGCCGTCGCAATCACAATCCCCGAGGCGATCTGGATCGCGACGCGGCTTCGCTCCGAGCGAACACCGCAGCACTTCGACGGCGCCGTGGCGCGAATCGCCGATCACGCCCGCCGCGTCGGCGCCCTCACCATCGAAGCCCGCGCCAGGGCCCGCGTGCCCTGCGCCCTCTTGGGCGATGACGGCGCTTGCACGATCCATCCCTTCCGCCCGCTGGGCTGCCGCGGCTACACCTCCTTTTCCAAGGAGCTTTGCGATGCGGCCCTCGCCGCCGACGAGCCCGGCCACGACGGCCCGCTCGACGCGACCGCATGGGCCGCCGCCGGCGCCATCGGCGACGGCCTCAAAGCCGCCCTGCGCGAGGCCGACCTCGACGACCAGCACTACGAATTCCACTCCGCCCTCTTGCGCGCCATCGAAACCCCCGACGCCGAGGCCCGCTGGTCGCGCGGCGAAGACGTCTTCAGCGATCTCCCGCGCGTCGTCTCCGAGCGCCTGGCCCGCCGCTAGCCGCGCTGTCGTGCCGCGGCGCGCCTCCCACGCTTCGTTTCTCGAACCTGTTGGACTTGTTGTCGAGCCCCCCCGAATCAAGGCGCGTCGGGTGCGCCGCACCGCGCACCCGCGCGCCCTCGCAATCAACCGCCGGTCAGCATCGTCACAAACGCGCCGATGTCGCCCACCGTGACAAATCCGTCGGCGTTCACGTCCGCCGTGTCAATCTCACAGCTCGGATAATCCTGAGCGTACTTCTGCGGATCAATCAGGGCCGTGACGAACGCGCTGATATCGCCGACCGTCACAAACCCGTCGCAGTTCGTATCGCCGATGCCGTTGAGCACCGTAACCACAACGTCGTTTCCCACGTTCGCAACGCCATAGCGACCCGGTCCCAGCACTTCGGCGATCGATCCGCTCAGGCCGCCGCTCGACAATACGGTGAACTGCTGTCCCGCCGCCGGTCGGAATCCGCCGGTCGGTTTCATCTGAACCGCTCCGCCGACCAATGCCGCGTCACTGACTTGCAATCGGTCAACGGCGCTCGGGCCCGCAACCTCGATCTCCAACACGCCACTCGGCTGCTGCACATACGCCGCGTTGATCGTCATCGTGCCGATGCCCACGCCCGGCGCGACAATGCCGGCGTTGGTCAGAGCAACTTGGATCGGCCCACCGCCGCGAAGCGTGTGCCCCGCCCCGTTCTCCAGCGCTCCGCCGTTCAGAGAGCTCACGTCGCCGGCCTCCAGCGTCAACGTTCCGCTGCCATTCAAGGCGACATTGCCGTCCAGTTGCACATGGCCGTTTCCGGCCCAGCCGCCGTAGTAAACGGTGATCTGTCCATGGTTGGTCAGGCTGCTGCGGACAACGAATGTTCCCCCATCCCCCGCGCGCAAATCGCCATCGTTCCTGATCGCCTCCAGCCCGGCGATGTTGCGGGCCGCTCGGATCAATCCGTTGTTAGTCGTCTCCAAGGTTCCGCCGCTGATCCAACTTCCGTTGAACAGGTCAATCGTGCCGCCATCCGCAACGAGCCGCCCGCCCGATTCCTGGGTCAGCGCCGTCGACAGCTCCATCAGCGATCCTGTCCCACATTTGATCAGTCCCGAATTGCGCTTCGAGCCGCCGTTCAGTTTGATCGGGCTGCCCGCCACATCGGCCAGGATCAGCCCTTCGTTCTCAAACGCCGCAGTCAGGCTGCCGCGACCGCGGATCGTGTGCAGCGCCGTGTTTCGGAATGTCTCTCCCGACGCGCTGATGAGGTGCGCACCGGCCAACACCATCTGTCCTGCGCCGTGGATCGGCAGCGAATCGGTCTCGAAGACGACGTACGCATCGCCGGCCCAACCGCCGTAGGCGACATGAAACACGCCCTCGTTCGTCAGCGAGCCGCTCAGCCGGACGATCGCACCATCGACGTCCTGAAACGTGCCGCGATTGGTCACGTTTGTCATGCTCATGCTGCTGCGGCCGATGCCGATGGATCCGCCATTGGCGGTCTCCAGCGCGCCGCCGGTTACCGCCGAGCCCGCTCCAAAATGAATCGCGCCGTTGTCGGCCACGATTCGGCCTTCGTCGACAAATTGGTCGATCGCACCGAGCACGCTGATGCTGCCGCCGCCGCTGGCCTGGATCACACCGCGATTCACCGTCGATGCCGCGCTCAAGGTGATCGAACCGGCCGTGTCGGCGTGAATCAGCCCAAAGTTCGTGCCGTTCGACTGAATGTCCGCGCCGCTGCCCCGAATCGTGTGTGCGGCGGATAGCTCATAGTCCCCGCCGTGGAGTCGTCCGCCCGAGAAGAGAATCTCTCCATTGCTCACAAAGCGAACGGGCGAACTGTCGAGTCGCAGATTGGCGTTTCCGGCCCAGCCGCCATATCGCACATGAATCTGTCCCTCGTTGCGAAATGTGCCGCCGAGCAGCGCCAGTGTCGCGCCATCTTCCACGACCAGCTTCCCGTAGTTTTCGCAGTTTTCGAGCGTGGCCGTCTCCCGCGCCAGCAGACAGGTCGATTCCCCGGCCGATTCCATCCGCCCGCCGACCACCCGTGCCCCTTCGTGCAGTTGCACGGCGCCGCCCGCGCTGCGGATCTTTCCCGTGGAACTCTGGCTGATCTGAGTGAGAATCGACAGCGTGCCGCCGTTGATCGCCTCCATCGTCCCGCTATTGCTTTTGGCGTTGGTGGCCAGCTGTATCGTGCCGGGCTCATCCGCCGAGAGCAGCCCCTCGTTGTTCAGCCGCGTGTGAATCGCCAGAGCGCGCCCGTGAATCGTCTGATCCGACATCACGCGCAACTCGCCGGCCCCGTTGATCACGCCGCCAGCGCTGAGGATCTCGCCATTGCCCGACAATGCCGCGTCGGAAGCAATCGTCAGCGTCCCGTCGCCAGCCCATCCGCCCCAATGCAGCGAAATGACGCCGTTGTTGACGATGCTCACGCCGCCGACCGTGAGTTGGCCGCCGTCGCGGATGGCCAGCGAGCCGCCGGTATCGAGCTGCAGCGTCTGGACCGTCGCGGCGTTGCGATCCAGATAGGCCGTGCCGCCGATGGTCGCCGCGTCCAGCGCGCCGGGAAATGTCATCCCCGTCGGGCCGCAGGTCTCGATGTACCAATTGTTGCGATGCAGCACCTGATTCGGTGCGCACGCGCTCCCCGTGCAGACGTCATACCAGTTGTTCGAGCCGCAGCCGCCTTGCCACAGATACGTGGCGGCCTCGGCGGTCGCAACAGAGAACCCGGTCAGCGCGATCGCCGCGCTCAGCCGGCGAAATCGAGAATTCATGGTGATTCCTCCGAGAATGGTGATGTGGGGGAAGTGTCGAATGGCGAGTCGCGAAAATTGCCAGACGCGCGACGCGCGATGGGAAATGCTGAGATGAATCGTTTCGCGAGGCCACGGGTGACTTCCGCCCCCGTCGGTTCACGCGCGTCGCCCGGCCGTGTCGCCGGGCCCTCTTCAACCGTTCTGATAGTAGATGTGCAGCGGCCGATTTGCCGCCGCACGATCGAAGTGCCGCGATTCGCGTCAGCCTGCCCCGGCGGGCGCGGCGCAAACTCCAAACAGCCTCATCGCTCCAGCGATCGCCAATCCGCCGACAGTTCCTCGATCGGGAGCGATTCATCACCCCAGCGCAGCGAGCGCGAATCGGGCTGCGCCCGCGCCACGCGCATCGCCGACACGCCCGCCGTCTGCAACACCTGTTCGCTCACGCCCTCCGCCAGTTGCACCAGATAGCCCGCCGCGAGCAGGGCGTTGGCATTCGGCAGATTCGCTGCGTCGACGTAAACACCGCACTGCCCGCCGATCGCCATCTCCGCCAGCGCCGTCAGCCAGCCGCCTTCGCTGACGTCGTGCGCCGCGCGAATCTCGCGCCGCCACGCAAGCCCCGCGACGAACTGGTGAACCCGCGCCGCCGCCGCGAAATCAAAGCCGAACGGCTCGAATCCGCCGACGAGCCACACGTCCCCGGCTTCATGCTTGAGGTCCGACGTGCAGACCGTCGCGACATCATCAACGATGGCCATCGCGCTGATCAGCAGCGTCTCCGGAATCACGATCCGCCCGCTCGCCCGAATCGCCGCGTCGATCGCCGTGGAGCCGCCATTGCCCGCGCTCTGCCGATTCGAATCGATCGGCGATCGCTCCGCCCGCCGCGCGATCTCGCGCACCACGCGATCGACGTCGCCCGGCTCGAGCGCGAATTGGTTGTTCAGCGAATCCTTGCCCGAAACAAACGGCGTGCCATACGCCTTCGCCACGTCGTAACACGCCTGACACGCCCGCGCCAGCGACCCCATCGCACCCGCATCCTGAACGCCGCCCCAACAGAAATTGTCCAGGATCGCCGTGCGCCGCGGATCGCCGCCGACGCAAACGACATTGCGAATCGCCTCGTCGATGCCGTTCGCAGCCATCCAATAGGGGTCCACTTCCGAAAGCTGCGGCTGCAGCCCGCAACCGACCGCGAGCCCGCGCGACGAACCGAGGATCGGCCGCAACACCGCCGCGTCGGTCGGCCCGCGCCCGCTCCCGGCGAAGGGCTTCACCACGCTGCCGCCCTGCACCTCATGGTCATAACGCCGCACGATCCAGCTCTTGGCGGCGGTGGTCGGATTGCGCAGCGCCGCGCGCAGCGACTCACGCCAATCGCCCCCGTTGTTCTGCGGGTGCGTTCGGCTCGTGCTGCTCTTTGCCGGCGATTTTGCAGTCCATTTCGCCTCGCGCTCGATCTTCGGCAATCCCTCATGCAGGAAGTGCAGATCGAGATCGCCCATCGTCTCGCCGCGATAGCGCACGATCAGCCGCGTGCCCGCCGTCGCAAAGTCGCGCGCCGCGTCGCCAAAGCGCCCGATCACCGTCGATTCGACCTGCTCCGCCCGCATGATCGCCTGAAACGCCGCCAGGTTCTCCGGCGCCACCGCGAGCACCATCCGCTCCTGCGCCTCGCTGATCCAGATCTCGTCATAGCGCAGGCCCGCGTATTTCAGCGGCACGGTTTCCAGCTCGACCCGCGCCCCGATCTCGCCCGCCATCTCGCCCACCGCGCTGCTCAGCCCGCCCGCGCCGCAATCCGTAATCGCCGAGAACAGGCAGCCCTGTGCCGCGTCCCGCGCCCGTATCACCGCGTCCAGCACCCGCTTTTCTTCAATCGCGTGGCCGATCTGCACCGCGTGCGCAAATTCGTCGGCGTGCGTATCGGTCAGCTCGCCGCTGCTGAAGGTCGCGCCGTGAATGCCGTCGCGGCCCGTGCGCCCGCCGATGACGACGATCAGATCGCCCGGCTTGGCGTGCTTGGCGATGCGATCACGCGGAATCAGCCCGATGCAGCCGCAATAAACCAGCGGATTTCCCAGGTACCGCGGGTCGAAATAGACCGCCCCGTTCACCGTCGGAATGCCCATCCGATTGCCATAATCCGCCACACCCTGCACAACCGACCGCAAGATCCGTCGCGGATGCAGCACCCCGCGCGGCAGCGCCTCCTCCGGCCAGTCGCCCGGCGCAACGCAGAAAACATTGGTGCTCGCGATCGGGTCGGCCCCCAACCCACAGCCCAGAACGTCGCGAATGCAACCGCCGATGCCCGTTGCGGCCCCGCCATACGGCTCAATCGCCGACGGCCGATTGTGCGTCTCGACCTTGAACGCAACGCCGAAGCGCTCGTCAAAGCCGATCACGCCCGCGTTGTCGACGAAAACAGAGAGACACTCCGGCCCGCGCCCCTCCGCGATCAGCTCGCGCGTCGCCCGCGCGATCGTGTCGCGCAGCAGATTGCCATAGCGCACCCGGATCGCCGGTCCGCCGCCGTCGCCAAAGGGCGCGCCCTCATACGCGACCGCGCTCTTCAGCGTCTTATGAACACAATGCTCCGACCAGGTCTGCGCAAGTGTTTCGAGTTCCAGGTCCGACGGATCGCGCCCGAGCGTCGCGTAGTGCTTCTGGATCTCGCGCATCTCAGGCAGCGACAGAAACAGGCTCGCCCGCCGCGACAGCGCTGCCAGCGCCGCATCGTCCAACCCCTTCAGCGCCACCGTTCGCCGTTCCATCGACTTGGGCTGCGCCTCGGCCGCCGGTCCCACGCCGGCGCTGCCGATGACGGTCTGCTCGATGCAGTCGTTCGCGAGCCGTTTCTGGATCACCCGCCGCGCCAGCTCGCTGTCCTGCGCTCCCTCCACCACAAATCGTCGCGCCGTCCAGACGCGCCGCATCGCCAGCCCCAGCGCCGAAAGTTCGTGCAGCACGCTCGCCGCCGTCGGGTCGGTCACCCCCGGTCGCGGGTGAATCTCAAATTCGAACCGCCCGCCGGCGGGCGTCGTCGCAGGCATTTCGCTCAACACATCCGCCGCCTCGGTCACCGGGTCGACGAGCAGCGCAGCGGCCCGCTCCGCCACCTCTCGCGCGGTGATTGCGCCCTCCAAAAAGTAGCGCCGACGGATTTCGACACGAGCCGCGTTGCTCAGTCCCGCCCCGCGCAGCTCCGCTAAAACATCGCGTTCTTCGGGCGTGGGGCCGTTTCCAGCCTTCGCCCGCACCTCCACGCAGACCACCCGGTTTGCCACGCCTGCCACTCCTGGGCTTTCGCCGCGTACAAGATTTCGTGGCTGGCGGCGCGTATCCGTCAGCCAGGCCGCATCTTACGGAAACCTCTGCCGGGCGAAACCGCCCGGCCGGACATCCTTGACCAGACTTTCATATTTCCCTTGCCGAGCAGCCGCCTCCGGGTCTACCATCCCGGCCAACGCCATGACCCGGGGCTGGGCGGCGCAGCGGTCCCCGCCTGCCCCAGGCGTGACGAACCCTAAGGATTGATCACAACAATGGCACAAGCCGAATTCAGCGCGTCGGTCGGCACGAGCGCCCGCACGCTTCTCGAGTTTGAAAAGCCCATTCATCGCATGGAAGAAGAGATTCGCCGCCTCGAAGCCAGCCAGGCACAAACAGGCCGCGATTATTCGGACGTGATCAACCAGATCCGCCAACAGCTCGTCCTCGCCCTCCGCGAGACCTTCTCCAAGCTCACCCCCTGGGAAAAGGTCCTCGTCGCACGCCACCCCCAACGCCCGCTCCTCCGCGATTACATCCGCCTCATGACCAAGGATTTCTGCGAGCTCCACGGCGATCGCCTCTTTGGCGACGACAAAGCGCTCGTCTGCGGATTCGCCCGCATTCCCATGCCCGGCGGAAAGCTCGAAAAGGTCATGCTCATCGGCCACCAGAAAGGCCGCGACACCCGCGAGAGGATCGAAGTCAACTTCGGCTGCGCCCATCCGGAGGGCTATCGCAAAGCCCTCCGCATGATGAAAATGGCCGAGAAGTTCGGCCTGCCCATCGTCTGCCTCGTCGACACCCCCGGCGCCTATCCCGGCGTCGGCGCCGAAGAGCGCGGCATCGCCAGCGCCATCGCCGTCAACCTCATGGAAATGTCCCGCCTCAAGACCCCCATCGTCGCCGCAGTCATCGGCGAAGGCGGTAGCGGCGGCGCGCTGGGCATCGCCGTCGCCGACCGCGTCGGCGTCATGGAACACGCCTATTACTCCGTCATCAGCCCCGAAGGCGGCGCCGCGATCCTCTGGAAATCCGGCGAACACGCCCCCAAGGCCGCCGAGGCCCTCCGCCTCACGCCGGCAGAGCTGCTGCGCCTGAAGCTTATCGACGACGTCATCACCGAACCCCTCGGCGGCGCTCATCGCGACCCCGCGTCGGCCGCCAGGATGCTCGGCGACTGGATCGGCTCTGCCCTCGTCACTGTCCGCAAAGGCGGACGCAGCGCCGCCATCGCTGCCCAGCGCTACACGCGCGTCCGCGGCTGGGGCTCTTTCTTCGAAAACCGCCCGCAACCCGTCGAGGCTCCCGTCATCGCCACCAGCGAGCGCGCCCCGATCGTGGTCCCGGCGTAGCGTTTCGTCGCGCAAAGCCCCGCCCGCTCACCTAGGATCGTCAACGTGCGAGGCCGCGCCTCGCACACCCTCTGCGTAGGGCGACGTTCCGCGTCGCCCCACAACGTCGCGCCATCTTCGGAGTTCGCGTGCAAGCTGCGCACCCCATCGACATCGACGTGGATCGCCAGCACGCGATCACCATCACCTGGCGCGACCAATCGGTCAGTCGCTTGCCGCTGCCGCTGCTGCGAAAATGGTGCCCCTGTGCCACCTGTCGCGCAAAGCGCGAGGAACAGCTTCTGGCCGCCGCCGCCGAAAAAGGGCCGGCCCGTCTGCCCATTCTCAGCCACCAGGCCTCGGTCGCAACCATGGTGACGCTGGCCGACGTGGAGCTGGTCGGCCACTACGCGATCCGACTGCGCTGGAGCGACGGCCACGACACGGGCATTTACGACTACGGCTATCTCCAATCGCTGGCGAAAGACGCCGAAAACCGCTGACCGAGGGTTATTCCCCATTCGTTTCCGGAAAGTCAAAATAATTCGTGAATTCGAGATTATATTCTGCTATCATTTCAGTCCGTTGGTCAGAGTTTGATTGCAGGGAGACACGCTAAGCTATGAGACAGACACAACTTACAGCTCCGCCAGTACAGTCCGCCGATCTCCATTTGTTCGTTTTCGATCGCGCGCTGCACCCCGAGTTGTTTCGCACCTACGCCCAGTACCGCGTCCAGCAGGGCAAGTACATCGCCCAGATCTCCGTCGTGGGTCTCAGCCACATGGTGCAGATCACCTGCGGCTCCCGCACCGTCGTCGAATACGTCGGCCGCGAAACCGAGTTCCTGCCCAGCCGCGGCGTCGTCACCCGCTTCCGCCTCAAGGGCGAGCGCGACCACGAGCGCAAGCTGCCGGAGGGTGGTTGTTACATGGTCAGCTCTCAGGTCGAGACCATGGACGAGGCGCTCTATAAGTCCGTCCACACCGACCTGCTCCGCCACGCCGGCAGGCGCGGCTGGCTCCACAAGCACGACGAATGGGCCGATGGGGATCTCGCGCCGTTCACGCACCTGGATCACGAAGCACGCGACGGCGAATTCCACGTCTACGCCTACCACACCTTCCCGCACGAGCGAACACTCGTAAAGACCCAGTCCATTTTCGAGCTCCGCTAAGAGCGGGTTCCGGGTCGGCCTCGCGATCAAAACGTAAGAAAAAAAGCGGGCCCGAAGCCCGCTTTCTTCTTTTTGTGCCGTCGGCGAATGAAACCCGCTGTTCCGCTCTCCGCCTTATCCGCGAAGGTAGTCGCTGAAGTTGTCGACGTGGTTCTGGAACACGTCCTCATCGATCGGGCCGTAGCCGCCGCCGTAGTAACCGCTGTCGTAATACCCGCCGTCGCCATATCCGCCGGTGCCATATTCGTCGCAGCCGGCGGTGACGCCGATCGCCGCGAGGACCAGCAGGAGCACGCCGCAGAGCTTCAGGTTGTTGATGTTGTTGGCCACGTTCGTTTCCTTTCGCGTTCTGTTCTTTCGCGCGGCTCGTGGGAGCGGGCCGCGTTCAGGGAGAGATAGAGCGGGTGGCGGGCGGTTCTGACGAAATCGCGAGGAATGCGGGTAGGGGAGTGGAAGGGCGGAGATTATCCGACGTGGACGTGCGTCGCGGCAGAAGCCTCCGACGAACTCCCGCTCGCCGGCGCCGGCTCAGATTCGATCGGCGGATCGGCCAAACGCTCGTTGTTTCCCAGTAGCTCCAGAGCGGCGCGACCGATGCAATAAATTCGTGCGAACAGCGCCACCGCGAACATCAAGCAAAAACCGGCACTAATAAGTAGTAGCCCGAAATGGTCATCGTCGTGCAGACTCGGAGCCAGCACGCCCCAGGCCCCAGTGCCTGCCGCGATTGCCCAGAAGATCGCAAGCAGCAGGGGCCCGTCGGTCCAACTTCCGTGCGAATACTCCGGCAAGCGTTCAGCGATCCGCGAGGTTACCCACGCCAGACCCAGGCATCCCAGCGGCCAGACAAGGCCGATGACCGCGCAGATGATCGGCGCCACGCTTTTCGGAAGCACCGCGCCGGCGAGAGGTAGCGACGCAGTCGCGAACGCAAATGACCATCTCGTGAACGTGCGAACCACCGTGTCAAATCTCGACTCACCACGCGGTGCCGCGCACAAAAACCAATTGGAGATCGGCACAAACCCGACCAGCCACACCACAAAGAACACCCCCGCGATCGGCGCGAAAAGGATGACCATGACTGCACTGACCATGAGCAACGTGAACCCGAAAACGGCGAGTTCGCTTCCGCCGCGAATTTCGCGCAGCCACACAAGATCCACAAATTCAGGCGAGACGGTGTGAAGCGAAGCCGCGACCGGCGCGGCACACTCCGGGCAGCGTCCGTCGAAATGCAAGCCGCGAAGGTCGTAGTCACAACGGGCGCAACTCCGTTCCGCGAAGACCGTTCCTGCGGAATCAACGCCAAGCAAGATGAGGCGAGAATTGAGCGTCTGTTCTGCTGAGCGGCCACAACGGTGACACGGTTGATCGCGGAGCAGCCCATGCAGGTTCGCCCCGCAGCCAGTGCAAAAAATGCGACGGCTGATCCGCCCATTCGTATCGAGAAGGAAGTTCTTGTCGGTCAGTTCAGGCATTGGACTTTCAAGAGTACGCAAACTCGCGGTGTGTGGTTCGCGGCGGCCTCGCCGGCCCTTTTCGGCGAGTTCGGGGTTTATTGCGGCGGGATTATCTGTCACGTGGTCGTCCGCTCGCGGTTCCGGCGAAGAGGCGGATGAAATTCGCCCCAATAACTCGGGGGCGTGCGAGCTGGTGTCTCAGCGATTTACCGCTGGTGCAGCGCCGATCATCTCCTGGTAATTGGCATGACAGCGCTGAATTCTCCGCTGCGCGCCGGCGACAATCCGCTGCATGCGGATCAGCGTGGCGCCGACGAGCCATAGCGCGGAAATGCTCACCATCGGCAACGCCGTGCACAGGGGGGCCCAGGGGAACTCGGTATCTTGGAACAGATAGGTGAACGCGCCGGCGACCAAAAGCGCGATCGTACAAAACCACCAGTTCATCATAGTTGCGCCGTGGCTCGACAGCGCTGCGTCGTGGGTGCGGATGCGGCCATGGAATTCGATTGCTTGCAGGCGATAGAGCAACAGCAGAATGCTCACCGAGCAAAGTGTCAGCGCCGCGAGCGACATTCCCCGGTCGATACTGCGATACTCAGGTAACGCCGCCAGACACAAACTTGCCAGCGCGGCCAGCCAGACGATGCGCAGCGACTTTCTTAGTCGTCGTTCGCCGGCATTCTCGTGCCGTCGGGTCGCGGCGAGCAGCCAAACGCTGATAAGAGAGGCGAGCAGCCCCATGGCGATCAGAACCACGCTGCAGCGCGCCGATTCAACGCCCGCGACGATCGCGAGCGGAAGTCCGACGCACCCCACAAACAGCGCGCCGATCGCCACGATGAACCCGCTCGAGCCGTCGGCGACTCGTTGCAACCACTCCAAATCGCCGGCGCCGGCGGGGGCCGCCATGACGGTCGCGCGGATAGCGTGACCACATTCGGGGCAGCCGGCGTCGAAGTGCAGCGAGCGAATGTCGTAGCCGCAGTTGGCACACGTACGGCCTACCCGCACCCGGCCCTCCGGATCGAGTCCGGCAAGCTGCAACGCATTTTCCACGCTCGCGCCGACGCCCGTGAAGCAATGCGGACACTGTCCCAGGCGCTCCACGCCGCGCAGGTCGCGTTCGCAATGGCAACAGGCGAGCGTTCGTGCGACACGCTGATCCGCATCGAAGAGAAAGCACGCGGACGCTTCCGGGCGGTCAGGCCCGGTCTGGGGATTTGCATCGTTCACGAGGCGCGTCCGAGGGTTCGTGCGACGATATCTCCAGCGGCCGGCGTGATCGTCGCGATGATCGCGTGTCGCCAGAAAATGGATCGGGAGACGCTCTTGGTCAGACCGCTCATCGTCGCAGCCCCTTTACGAGCATCGTAGTCGGGCCGCAAAAGGCTGCATTGCTGGTCTTTTTCGGCGAGTTCGGGGTTTATTGCGGCGGGATTATCTGTCACGTGGTCGTTCGCTCGCGGTTCCGGCGAAGCGGCGATCAAATCCGCCGATGCCGACCGAATCAGTCGAAGCGGGCGATGGAATATCCGAGTTGGGCGAGTGCGGCAAGGCTTGCGACGTTTGCAGCAATGAGGACGAAGAGCAAGAGCGGCGATCGGCGCAATCGCGCGCGGGCGAGGTAGATCGGAACGTAAAACCAGACGTACGCCAACATCGGGCCGCCGATGACCGACAAATCGAACGCCAGCGAATTGCCATTCGTGTAGTAGTTTGGAAGATTCACGGGAAACAACCACTCAATGCCTCGCGCGATTGCCACCGCGAAGTTGAGGCAGACGGGTAAAGACGCCAACTGCAGCAGCACGCAGGCAGTTGATGATGGAAGAACGGCGTAGCGCTCGCGAATTCCGGGCTGCGTCGTGTCCACGCCGCACTCGGAGCAGATAGGCGTCGGCGAGCCGCGCAGGTCGTAGCCGCAGGCCGGGCACTCCGATTCGTCGAGTTCCTCAGTCCAAATCTCCGGCAAGAGCAGCAGACAGGCGGCGACGATTACACCTGCAACGGCGAGGATCGAAAAGCCGATCGGTCGTCCGGTGAGTAACTCGACCAGGACGGCAATCGCCGCGATGATCGCATGCCGCCATAAGATGGACCGCGAGACGCTCTTAGTCAGACCGCTCATCGTGGCAGCCCCTTTACGAGCATCGTAGTCGGGCCGCAAAAGGCTGCAGTGCTGGTCTTTTGCGGCGGGTTCGGGGCGTGTTTGGTGGATTACCGGCCAGTCGGGCGTCCGTCCGACACTCCGGCCAAAAAGCGGGCGAAATCCGCCTCCACCCCGGCGCGTGAATCCCCCCGCCCACCCGTCGCTTGGGTTCCGTGCGGCCCGGTTGGCTCCCACCGACCCGCCGCGTCAGCGCGAAAGGAACCGGTCATGAAATCGTATTCAAAGGGGCTCGTCGGCTGGGCCCTCTCCTCGGTTGTGCTCGCCGCATTGTTCGGCGGCTGTCCGCCCGTGCCCGACCCCGATAACGCCAACGACAACGGCACAACCAACGCGAACCAGTCGGACGACTCAAACCGCAACGTCAACTCCGGCGATGTCATCGACGACAACGCGAATGACAACGCGGGAACCACGACCAACGGAAACGACAACTCCGACAGCTCGACCAACGGAAACGACAACAGCACGCCCCTCGATCCGGCGACGCCGGCGAGCGGCGTAGCGCTGAATGCACTGCTGCGGGCGTCGAGCACCAAGGCCGAGATCTGCTTCGACAAACAGGTCCCCTGCTTCGTCGATGCCAACGTCCCGCTGCCCGACCCCGCCGGCGGCGAGCCCGTGCTCGGCGCGCTCTCCTTCTTCGACGCCTACAAAGACCTCTATCGCTTTGAAGAGCCCGGCTCCCAGCTCTTTCTGATCCGCGCAACCACCGACGCCGACGGCGATCACCTCTTCTTCGGTCAGCAACGCGACGGCATCGTCGTCTACGGCGCCGAGCTGGGCATCCACATCCGCGAAGGGCGAATGGTCGGCTCCATCGGCCACTGGCTGCCCTCGATTCCGTTCTTCGAACCGATGGTGCTCATGGGCGACTCCGCCCAGATCATCGCGGCCGCGTCGCTCGGGCTCTATGTGGAGTCCGCCGAAGGTGTGCCGACGCTCGAGTATTTCAACGCGTCGCTGCTGGGCGCCGGCGAAGATCGCACACGCTTGGTGTGGCACGTCGCGGTCCGCGGCAATTGCGATTCGTCGGGCGGCTGCGAGCTGCGCGAGTTTCTGGTCGATGCGCACACCGGCGAAATCGCCTGGGAGCTGCCGACCAATCAGAGCTGCGACAAAGACTTCGATATCCAGACCGCCAACAACACCAACTCGACGAGCTGCTGGGATTCCCCCTTCGAGACGGCCGACGACGATTGGTTCGACGAAGACGGCCTGAATTGCGGCTTCCTCGGGCTCGATTGCCCCAGCCCGAGCGTCGAGGGCCAGCGGGCCTACGCTCTGGCCCACCGCACCTGGGACTTCTTCCGCAACACCTTCGGTCGTTGCGGTTGGGACGGCGGCGGCGGACAGCTTGAGGCCATGGTCCACGTCGGATTCAACCCCAACAACGCCAGCTACGACCGCGGCTGCGATCATCTGAAATTCGGCAACGGCACCGCCGTCGACGATATCTTTGCCCACGAGTTCACCCACGCCGTCATTCGCTACACCAGCGGACTCGTCTACGCCAATCAGTCCGGCGCGCTCAACGAAAGCTATGCCGACGTGCTCGCGGCATTCATGACCGATGACTGGCGCATCGGCGAGGCCAGCTCGCTCGGGCAGCTCCGCGACATGACCAATCCGCCGGCATTCGGCGATCCCGACCACATGTCGATCGGCATCGGCTACCAGCCCTTGCCCGCCAACAACGACAACGGCGGCGTCCACACCAACAGCGGCATTCCCAACAAGGCCGCGTTCCTGATCGCCGACGGCGGCACGCACAACGGCTTCACGATCGCGGGCATCGGCCGGGCGAAGACGGCGCAGCTCTACTACACCGTCGTGACGTCGCGGCTGAGCAGCAACAGCCAGTTGATCGATGCGCGAAATGCGACCGTGGCGCTGGCGAAAGACTGGCGCGCTCGCAACGTGAATGGATTCACTCGCCGCGATGTCTGCAGCGTGATCAACGCCTTTGCCTCGGTCGGCCTCGGAGCGCGCGACAGCGATTGCGACGGACTGGATGACGTCGAAGACCCGGACACCGACGGCGATTTCGTGCCCAACGGCCGCGACAATTGCCCGACGATCCTGAACCCCTATCAGGAAGACAACGACGCCGACGGCCAAGGCGACGCGTGCGACGGCGACGACGACAACGACACCATCCCCGACGGCGTCGACAACTGCCCCTTCCGCGCCAACCCCGGTCAGTCCGACCGCGACGGCGATGGTGTAGGCGACACCTGCGACAACTGCCCGGATCTCGTCGAGCTATTCCCCGGCCCCGGTGGTCGACTGATTCGCTTCGCCAACCCCGACCAGACCGACACCGACCGCGACGGCCAGGGCGATCCGTGCGACCTCGACGACGACAACGACGGCGTCGCCGACATCGCCGACAACTGCCCGAAAACCCCCAACCCCGACCAGCGCGATTTCAATGGCGACGGCATCGGCTTCGCCTGCGACCCCCGCGAGCAGGAGGAATTCCGCCGCGAAGACACCCCTCCGCCTTCGAGCTGGTTCAAGATCAAGCTCTGCGCCGGCGGCTGCCCGGATTGGCTGGTCTCGCGTTACGAGTCAGTGATCAACGTGGTGCTGCCGTCGGATGTCAGCGCCGCCATCGTCGATCGCTACGGTCGCGTCGTCGGCAAGGCGGCGAACGTCAACATCGGCGACGGCACCAGCGAGTGGACCTTTGAGTTCTCGCCCGACGTGTCGTTCCAGCACCGCTTCCCGGCCAACGCCAACCGCTTCAACGCAAACCTCCCGCGCGAAAACGGTCGCGCCGTCTTCCAGGCTTCCGAATACTTCATCCGCAGCCGCGCCGTCAACGCGAACCAGCAGCCGATTCCCGTCGTGCCCATCTCAGTGACGGAAGGGCCGCTGCAGTTGCGGTAATGCACATCGCACCTCAGTAGTGCATGCGTCGCGGCGGCGATCGGCGGGTTTCCCGGTCGTCGCCGCAGTTCTTTTGACGCGGCTCCAATCGCTCCTCACCCCGCATTCGGCGGATTCGGCGTCCGATAGGGCGGCGGGCCGAGCCGCGGCCGATCTGGCGTTCGCGCGGGCGGGGCGGGGGCCGTCGGCGGCTCGTCGGCCCACGCGCCGCCGCCGGTGCGGGTCAGCTCCGCCAGCGAAACATAGTCGTTGGAGCGGACCGCAACCTGCGTCCGCTGCACAGGCTCGGCAGTCACCGGCTCGCCGCCGAATTCGTCCGACGGGTCATAGCCCCCAGCCGCCCCGGCGGGCGTTTCTCGCTGCACCGCATGCACCGCGAGGATCACGGGCACGATCCACGCCCACCGCGCCGCCGAGCCCGGTTCGCTCGCCAAAAACGCCAGCGTCAACGTCGCCAGCAACGCGCCCGCAAATTCACCAAATCCCACATCGCGCCGCACGAGCAGCCCCAACGCCATCACCAGCGCGCACAGAATCGCAATGATCTTCATCGCGCGCCGCGCCGCGTCGACGCGACTGGCCACTCCGCCCGGCTCCAGCGACCAGGCCCGCCACGTGCTCGGCTCCAGCGCATCATCCGTCGCGCCTTCCGGCGCCGCGGGCAGCCACGTACTCTCAATCACCGTGCGAATCGCCGCGAAAAAACGCGTCTTCTCAGGCGCGGCGGCCAGATCAACGCGATACTCCGATTGCAACACGTCCGCCGCCGCCCCATCCGCCGCGATATCCGTGAAGAAAACCGCGTGCGGCGCCACGCCGTCCGGCAGCACAAACTCCGGCAGCCCCTTGCGACGAAACGCCGCCTCCAAACTCAGATCTTCCTGGTCCAGCAGCTTGCGCAACAGCGGCGCAGCAAAGCGCGCCCCATGTCGCGGCCGGTCCTCACGCTCGTCCACCGCGATCTGCAACACCTGACCATCCGCCGACAGCGTCGCCCGAAATCGCGGCGGAAGATCGGCCGCCGCCAGCACGCCCCGCTCCCGCGGCAGCGTCGGACGCACATGATTGGCAAACACATAGCCGAGTGCGGCGAACCCGAGCAGCAGCCCGCAGACCGTGCCGACCAGCGCCGCGCCGCGACGAAGATGAAACGCCAGCATCAGCGGAATGCCCAGCCACAACCACGGGCACGAAACGCCGCCCAGCGTCAGGCATAGCGCCGAGAAAAACGACCCGACCCACGGCACAAACAAGAACGCCAGTGACCACGCCAGCAGCGTCGCCGCAAGCAGCAGCTCCGTATCGCCAAAGCCCTCGCGCACGCCGGGAAACAGCAGGAAAATCGCCGCCAGCCCGGCCCCCAGCGAGCGCGCCCCGCACCCCACGCCGATCACGAACAGCGCGATCGTCGCCAGGCAGATCAACAGCGCGTTCGCGCCGCGCAGCGCGGTTGCGTCATAGCGCACCGGCGGATCGGCCGGAAAGACGATCGTGCGCTCCGGCGCCATCGGCCCTTCGGCCAGCGGCACATCGGGCAACACCGCCGGCTGAGCCACTTTCAAAACACCCGCCACGAACGAATACAGCAACGGGCCGCGCGAGTCGTGCCCCGGAAAATCGCCATAGGGCAGCGCGCCGCTCTCAAGCATCCCCGTCGCGCCGATGAACCCATCGTGCATCGCCGGCGGAATCAGCCCCGTCGCCACGCTCCGGCCCGCCAGCAACAGGCCGACAAACGCGAACACCACCACCGGCCCGCCCAGCGCCACGCGCGAAAGCCGCGCCGGCCGCGCCCCGCTAAAAAGCAGAATGCCGCGAATCAGCCAATAAAGCGCGATCAGCGGAAACAGCGAGATCGCCCACCAGCTCCACGAATGGCCCCCGATGCCGCGCTGCGAGCCATCGAGATCGCGCAGCACAAACAAGATCGCCGCGCCCGCCAGCGAAATGCCGTCCAGCGACGCCAGGCTCAACGGATTCCGCGCCCGCAACGTCAGCGCAAGAATTGCGATCGCCGCAAACCACGAAAGCTGAATCGGGTTCGGCTCCGGCCAGATCGGCAGATCGCGCCAGCCGACCGCCGGCGCCGAAGTCACCACACCCGCCGCGGCCGCCGGGTCGCTCGCCTGCATGGCCGAAGCAGTCGCGCAACCAACCACCAACAGCCCCAGCGCCAGCCAGAGTCTCTCCGCCATCGTCCGACGCATGCCCGCGCCGCTGCGCTCATTCCTCTCGGCGTTCGCCATCGTGCGGGGTCTCCTCTCGCGCCCGGCGGCCCGGGTCGGCGGCAACATTCGTTTCACGCCACGCTCGACGCAGGTACTATATCCGGCCATGAGCACCGCTCCGGCGAACACGAATACCGACAGTTCGGCCCGACGTCGCAGCCCCTGGCCGCTCGCCATCGGCGGCGCAGCGCTGACGATCGCGGCGGGCGTCTCATTCATGTTCCTCCTCGAAGTGCCCTTTATTCGCAATAGCGGCATGCCCAACTTCGCACTCATGCTGCTGGGCTGCCTGCTCGCGATCGCCGCACTCGGCCGCCGGCCGCGCTGGCCGGGGGCGTTCGCAACGCTTCTCGCGGCGGGCTTCACCGGCCTGTTCGGCTACGGCATTTATTTTCATGGCCTGCCCGAGCCCGCCCAATCGACCATTGCGAGCAGCGCACCCACCCAGTTCGAATTAGAGCTGATCGACAGCGACGACAAGCCCGTGCGGCTGCGTGATTACGCGGCGAAGGGGCCGATCCTGCTCGTGTTCTATCGCGGGTTTTGGTGACCGTTCTGCGTGGCGGAGCTCCGAGGTCTCGGGGCGGTTAACGAAGAGTTGGGCAAGCGGGGCGGAACGGTGATCGCCATCTGCGCCGATCCCCCGGCCAAATCGCGCGATGTGCGCCGCAAGAACAAGATCGCATTCCCGATCCTGAATGATCCGGGCCTGAAGCTCTCGCGAGCGTTCGGATTGCTGCACGAAAAGGGCAGCCCCACCGGCGAAGACATCGCGCTGCCGGCACAATATCTGTTCGACGCAAAGGGCGGCAAAGTCTGGGAGTTCCACAGCACCCGTGCGAACGAGCGCGTCGATCCCAAGCTCGTACTGGCCGAGATCGCCAAGCTCTGATCCACGCCGCGAACGACGCCGACGAGCCGCGCGCTTCAGCCCGCGCGGTCGCGCCGCGATCGCCGGACCGCCGCCCGCGAGCAAGCCGCCACTCCGTCAAACGTGTTTCACGTGAAACACGCTAACGCGACGCAAAAGGGATGCCGCGCGGATACAGAGTGGCGAAGATTGGCGGATTTGGACGGGCGGTTGATGCTCGTGCCGACGCGAAAGCTGGCATGGCATTCGGCACGACGCCGGGCTTGACGCCGCGCTCCACGCGTGTGAAACTACGTTTTCGAGCGCAAAGAATGCGTACAGCTCGGGTGTTCTCCGGACTGCAGCGCAAGTTTGTCGAACTTAGTACGTGGAGTATTGCCGCCGCGCTACGATCACATAGGACTGCGCCGACCGGCCGGAACTTGTGCTCCGAGCAACGAAGTACGGTGGCGCTACCGGATGTTGAGCGGAACCGTGGATGCTGACACAGGTTGAAATCTCGAACTACCGCGGTTTCAAATCCTTCAAGATGGAGGGATTGTCCCGAGTCAATTTGCTCGTCGGAATGAACAACAGCGGCAAAACGGCCGTACTGGAGGGTCTCCAGCTTCTGGCGAGCGGCGGCGATCCGAGCGCCTTACAACAGGCTGCGATCAGGCGCGGAGAGCTCGTTGTTCGGCGTAACGAGGGGACTCCGCTTGTTGATGTTTCGCACTTCTTTCACCAGCACCAACTTGCCGTTAACGGGCATTTCTCGTTAGCCGGGAATAATGGATACAACGCGGTTACAGTGCGCGTCATCGCGATTGGCGAGGATGGTTCTGAGGCCGAAGCGCCGCCCAAAGCCGCCCGAAGATCGCCACGATTTGCAATCAAGATCGAGGGGGGGCGACGGCGCACGCCCGAGCGAAGAATCTATCCACTCTTGCGCGAGGGAGGCGTCCTCTTCGAGGATCCCGCGCCGTGGCGAACGCACGAAACCGAGTCGCTTGGACTCTGGAATCTGGGCGTTGGGAGCATTGAGCAGGGAAGAGACGCGCCCTCTCGCTACATTGGAACTGACCTTGTTGACGCAATGTCGTTAGCAGAAATGCTTGACCGGGTGGCAATATCGGGCAAAGAGTCGATGCTCTCGGACGCTCTCCACTTGCTTGATGAGAAGCTTCAGTATGTCCGACAGCTGTCAGGACTTACAACTCTCGGGTTTCGCGGCAGCAAGGCTGGCGTAGTCGCCAAAATGTCAGACTTGGAGAGCCCCATACCGCTCGGGAGCCTCGGCGAGGGCATGCGTCGCATGCTTACACTTGCTGCGGCCCTTGCTACAACCACGGGCGCGCATCTCTTCATCGATGAGATTGACACCGGTCTGCACTACTCGGTCATGCATAAGATGTGGGAGCTTGTGGTAAAAACCGCTGAGGTTTATGAGATCCAGGTTTTTGCCGCCACTCATAGCTATGACTGCGTGTTTGGCTTAGCTAAACTACTCAAGCGAGAGCCTGACCTAAAGCGACATGTTGGCCTGCATAGAATTGAAGCGGGCAAGCAGAATAGCGTACTCTTTGAGCCGGAGGAAATCCTCACGGCGATACGACAGGACATTGAGATTCGGTAATGAAAATCTCGATTTCGACTGGCGATCTCTATGTCGAAGGACAAGATGACGAACATGCGATTAAGCAACTTCTCGCGCGACATCAAATAGACATACATGACGACGATTGCCCGCTAAGAGTTCACTGCAAAGGGTCGGACGCCAGCGTTATTGATGCAATTGCCGTTGCCATCAAAGCCAGTGGTACCTCCCCCGTGGGGTTTATACTTGATACAGACGCTTTTGGCGATGGCCGACGCCTTACGCGAGTTGACCGTTGGAAATCAATTCGCAGCAGGCTGGAGGCGGGCGGCGTGGTATTGCCAACTCCAGCGGAACCAGTAAACGATGAGCTGCCTGAATCGGGCTTTATCGGCCTGTCGGCTAAATACGAAAGGGCTGTCGGTGTCTGGCTGATGCCCGACAATCGAGCCGATTATGGGAGAATTGAGGATCTGCTCGTAACCCTTGTGCCTGAGGCAGACGAGCTATTCGATCTCGCAAAGCGATCAACTTCCGAGGCAATTAGCATTTGCAAGAACCGCCCGAAAGCGATGGCGATTATCCAACCCAAGGACGAGACGAAAGGACAGCTGCACAGTTGGCTAGCTTGGCAGGCGGAGCCGGGGCTATCGTACGGACACGCGCTGCGGCGAAAGTACTTTGAACACGACAGTATTGTCGCGAGAGCGTTTATCGACTGGTTTAGAAGGCTTTACGAAGCGCACTGATAGGGTGTAGGCTGGGCCGTGCCCACCTTTCCCGCCTCCACTCGCCATCGCCGCCCGCGCAAACCCACTCATTCCCCGTCAAACCCCGCCAATCCCCCACACCCATCCCGCCCGCCCCTCGCCTCTTCGCCAAACCCCGCAAACGATTCCCACAGGATCCCCGCGCCCGCCGATATCACGGGCGCGGCTCGCAATCGGTAGGGCAGGCCGCGGTACGCCGCGCCCTGCCTCTTGATCGCACGCACCGAACGACTCTCGAAAAAACGGAGGTGTCCGGCCAAAAACTCTGTGCGTCCCGCGCACGCGGCGTAAGAAGCTCCAAATCCAACGGCAACATCGGCGACCCGCCGGCGTAACGCCCAAGGACAAACAGCCGACGGCGCCGTGTGCAGAGCGACGAGCCGCACCGCACAACCCAACCGATCCCCCGCGTAGCCGCGCAGGGAATCGCACGGGAAGCGCGGCAGGCCGCAACGATCAATCAACACCGCGACCGCAAGGAAGCGGTGTTGAGAGCCGCCGCAAGGCGACTCCGCTCGTCGCGACCGCGCAGCTCGCCGCTCAGCGGACCCAGGCCATTGCATTCGCCCGAATGCAGCGACCTGTAATTTCTTTCTGAATTGCCTTCGTCGCCGCAAGGCGCCGAAAGCAATGGCTAGCCGCCGCGATTCCGCGCCTCACGCGCGGCGGCGAATCAAGTGTGAGGCTCTGCAGCCGCCCGCAACCGGCAAAGTTCGTAGAGCAAGGTTCTGCCTTGCTCTTCAAACCCGGGTGGCATGGGCTGGCGGTACTCCGCCTGCCCGTGCTCCCGGCGCCGCAAGCGACCCAAGCGACGGCAACATCGCAACGGTGCGGCGAGCCAGCCCGCCCCGCGGCTGCAAGAATCCCGGCCGGCACGCACAGAGTGATCCATCGAGCACGAAAGTGCTCGACGGATCGACGCAACCTTTGTCCGTAACGACGAAGCGCGCGGCGGGTTCAACTCCCGCCACCTCCATTCCGATTCCCCTGCCAAGCGACGCGCACCCGACGCGCCGCCCGCCCCCGCGCGCCTCTTCAATTCGCTATTCGCTATTCGCAATTCGCTATTCCCCCACTCCCCTCTTCCACTCGCCACTCTGC
>JANRJD010000029.1:0-1658 GCA_033764195.1 Phycisphaerae bacterium
CTGGTAGCCGACCTCGCCGTGCTGAACGGCGTTCACTTCGACATCATAGCCGGCGGAGAAACCGCTCACGTCCGGCTTGTTGGTGATGATCCTCAGAACGCCGGACTGCGCGGAGGCGCCATAGAGCGTGCCCTGCGGGCCCGCGATCCCCTCAACCCGTTCAATGTCGTAAATGTGCAGCGGCAGGAAACCGAGGATGGTCGTCACCGGCTGTTCGTCGAGATAGACGCCGACCGAAGGGAGCGAGGCGGAGTGGTTGCCGTCGCCGCCCGACACGACGCCGCGGAAATAGACCGTCGTCGAATTGGGTCCAGTCGACTGGAACGACAGGCTGGGGATGAACTTCGAGTAATCGTCGAACGCTGACACCTCCAGGTCTTCAAGGCGCTGGTTGTTCAACGCCGTGATGCTGATCGGCACATCCTGAAGGTTTTCGGTTCGGCGCTGTGTGGTGACGATGATTTCGTCGACCTGCGCGAGCGCCGGGCTGGCCAAGGTCGCCGCAGCGGTCAAAACGGATGAAGCGAGCAGCGCGGATTTGGCGCCGCGGCGGCGCGCAGCATGAGCGTCGTTCATATCGGTCACTCCCTTTAAAGCCGCCCGTGCACGGGTCCCCTCGCGCCGGACAGCCGCCCTCATCGTGGGACGCTAACCGCTTCGCAGAACCGTCACAATCGCGATTTCCACGCGGTGCAATTTGACCGGACCCTGTGGATTTCTCGCCGCACCCTGGCCCCGCGCGATTTGCTGCTACGCCGCAGGCCGCGACGGCTTTACCCTGGAAAGTAGCCCAGCCCGGGCGCACCTGTACGTGGGTGCTCGACCCTCGAGGCGCAGGGCGTTGCGGTCGCGGCGTCTCACGGAGCGGGTCAAGCCGATATTGCCGTGGCCTCTCCCCCGGAAATAGAATTATTCGATCGGTACTTCGCGCCGCGCGCGAGCTGATCTGAAGCCTTTCGGGCTGGAATCCTCATCTCCGCCGCAAACACATGTCCGCCGTCAGCAATTGGGGGACTTTATGCGGGGTGATCCGAACGGGAAATTTCTGGCTCATTATAGTCCATCAAGGGACAGAAGATGGGATAAAAATCCGGGCCGCAAGAGACGGCCGACCAGCATATCAAGACGATCCGCCGCGCGATGCGGAAGAAGTATTTGACCGAGCAGACGATCCGGATCGTCAGTTCAGTCTTTGGCCTCGACAACGCTCGCCGGAAACTCTGCAAATGGGTCGCCGAGCATAACGCGGCGCAGCCTCATTTGTCAGTCGGAAGCTCCCGCCGCCGCCGGCTGAAACTTCAGTGGCCGGATGGGCGAATACCAAGGGCAAATTCAAATTTGAAGCGCCCGGCAATATCCGGGTGCAGAAGCTCGGGACGCGCACAATCGCCATCGCCTATAACGCGGCGGCGGGTCGCGTCGACCCGGCATTCGACAACGGCGTCACCAGGGCCTCTGCGCATTTCGCGCGCGGCCCCTTCGAGACGTCGCCGACGGCGGCTCCTCAGGGTGAGGATGCGCGCGCCGGGGCCGCCGGGTATGACGCCAGCACGTCGCCGAGCTCAGCCTTCATCGGCCCGAGCCATTCCTCGTAATTCCGCCACTGGTCGAGGCCTTCGGTGAAGATCGGGCGGCGGACCTGTTCCGAACTTGGCGTG
>JANRJD010000003.1:0-2801 GCA_033764195.1 Phycisphaerae bacterium
ACGCTCTAACCAACTGAGCTACGCCACCGGAGGGCGGGACTGATAATCCGCGCCCGTGCGGCGCGCAAGCTTTCGCGGGCGGGAATGCGCCGGGGGAGTGATTTTGTTTGCCGTTTCGCCGCAACCGCGCAAGAGTGATGCTCAATATCCCCGTCAGCGGGCTGAAATGGAGGAATCCTTGTCCGAGGAGCTGGACGCCATCGACACCCGCATCCTAGACCTGCTCCAGCAGGATGCGAGCCTGTCCATCGCCGACATCGCCGAGAAGGTGGGCCTGTCCTCCTCGCCCTGCTGGCGGCGCATCGAACGGCTGAAGAAGGCCGGCATCATCACCAGCCAGGTGACCCTGCTGGACCGCGAGCGCCTGGGCCTCACCTTCGAGGTCATCGCGTCGGCCAAGCTGCAGCTGCCCACGCGGGAGAACCTCGAAAAGTTCGAGCGCGAGGTGCTGAAATGGCCCGAGGTGGTGGACTGCGCCACCGTCACCGGCGCCTCCGACTACATGCTGCGCGTGGTCACCACCGACATGCACGCCTACGACGACTTCCTGCGCGACAAAATCCTTTCGCTGGGCCTCGTTAGCGACGTGCAGAGCCGCATCGTCATCCGCGTGGCCAAGCGCACCACCGCCGCGCCGCTCGGCCTCGTCTCGCAGCACGCGCCGACGCGGTAGTTTTGCTTTGAAAGGGATAGGGTCTATGTCGGCTTCCGAGCGACCGCCGATCAATCTATCGGCCACAAGTGAGCCTTGTTGGAGCCCCCACCTGTCATCAGTTGGCGGCCGTCGGCACTAAAGTCTACCGAAAAAACTGTACCTCCAATCGGGGAGTACCGGCGAATGACTGCACCGGTCCCGGCATCGATGACCAATGCTGTCGAGTATTCGAGGGCCGCTGCAATCCGTCGACCGTCTCGTGAAAACCTTAGGTCATAAACACTACCCGCACGCGCATCTATCTCCCGAATTACAGAACCAGTGCTCGCGGCTACGAAGCTTATCTTTGAGTTGGTTGCGCCAAAAACGTAGACGCTACCGTCTGGAGATAGAGCGAAAGCACGCCCACCCAGTTCGGTAAGCCGCGAACCCGAATAGGCACGGACCCAATCTACAGAAGACCAACTTGCCAATTGACCATAGTCCGATACCGCAAGCACCTTTTGGTCATTTGAAGCAAGTGCGAAGCCAGAAATTCCTTCACCTGTACCGAGATCGAGAATCTTCTCCGGCTCGGGTGAACCTATCCGCCAGATATACAGATTCTTATTGAGCGACTGGATAGCCAGCCTTTGCCCATCGCTAAAGAAGGAAAGCTTTTGCACGAGACGCAATGGTCCAGAGAGCTGCAAGCTCGTTTCGACGCTTCGACGTTCCACCACGTTAACTTGCACCAACCCACCACTGTCTCCTGACGCTAGACGTTTTCCATCGGGTGAGAATTCCGCCGTGTATACATTGCTTAGGTGTCCCGTGATGATCCTCGCTTCCGCGCCACTCGCAATATCCCACAGGCGCACAGTTGCATCTCTGCTAGCGGTAGCAAGTGACCTTCCGTCGGGGGAAACGCGTACTGAATAGATCGTGTCTACATGTCCGATGAATGTGCGCACTGGACGCACATCCCTAGGCATTTCGGATGTCGCACCTCCCGAAGGCGTTTGCCTTAGTACCGAGGTTTCTTTTGAAGACATCGGCGCAAGATCGAGGTCATCGCTCAACTTGCGCAACGCCTCGTTTTCGCGTCGTAGGCGCTCCACCTCCGGATCGGGCGCCATTGCTGTCCGCGGCACCAGATAGAACAGCTCCCCCGTCATGCTGGCACTGACGAACGGGCGCTGTGTGTTGCCGGTCGCGCGCAGCACATCGTCGCGCACCACGTTGCCGAGCACCTGCACTGGCAGGTCCGCCTGCGGCAGGCGCCGCGCCAGCGCCTGCGCGAACGGGGAGTTTGACGCGCCCTCTCCATCGCTGGCCGTCTGGCCCGGAGCTGCGGCGAAGATCACCAGCACATCATCGGCGTCGATGGGGCCGAGGCCGCGCTGCACCGCGCGCGTCCCGCTGCGCCACGTGCGCCCGAATGGGTTGTTGCGGCAGGCATCGACGATGACCACCCGCAGGTCCGCGCCCGACACATCCTCGATCACCCGGTCGAGATCGATCGCCTCGTCCACCAGATCGAGATCGGAGTTGAGCGCGGCGTCCACCGGGATGAGCCAGTTCTTGCCCTTCGCCTCGATGCCGTGGCCAGCGTAGTACACTAGCGCCACCTGCGCACCGGCCGCCTGCTGACGGAACGCTCGCAACGCAGCGCGGAACGGCGCGGCGGGGAGGTTGGCCTTTACGTCCACCGTCTGGAAGCCGGCGCGGCGCAGGGCGTCGGCCACCAGGCGCGCATCGTTGGGCGGGTTGGCGAGCGCGGCGGCCGCGGCGTAGTTGGCGTTGCCGATCACCAGCGCCACCCGGCGCGGCGCCTGCGCATCTGCGGCCGTCAGCGCCAGAACCATGACCGCGAAAATGCGCACCACCCACCGCATCGCCGTGCTCCCCGCTGTATGCCGACACACTAACACACGACGCCGCCCGCCCCTACTTTGCCTTGCCCGTCATCGCCGCCGTGATCGCCTGCGTGTTGGCGCCGATGGCGCTTTGCGGCAGCGAGGGGCGGATGTTCTCGCGCGCTTCCCAGCTCTGGATCAGCGTCTTGGCCATGGAGAACGCGTCGTCGAGCGACCGGTTCTGGCGCAGGGTCTGGTTCACGAAGGCGTCGCCGAAGTACGTCCAGTCGTTCTCCGGCGCGCAGCCG
>JANRJD010000006.1:0-92538 GCA_033764195.1 Phycisphaerae bacterium
TCGCCGCCGCGCGTGAGGCGCGGAATCGCGGCGGCTAGCCATTGCTTTCGGCGCCTTGCGGCGACGAGAGCAAGTCAGAAAAGAAAATGCAGGTCGCTGCATTCGGGCGAATGCAATGGCCTGGGTCCGCTGAGCGCGAGCTGCGCGGCGAGACGAGCGGAGTCGCCTTGCGGCGGCTCTCAACAGCGCTTCCTTGCGGAGGCGGTGTTGATTGATCGTTGCGGCCTGCCGCGCGCCCCGCGCGATTCCCTGCACGGCAGCGCGGGGGATCGGTTGGGTTGTGCGGTGCGGCTCGTCGCTCGTGCATGCGGCGCGATCGGCTGTTTGTCCTTGGGCGGTACGCCGGCGGGTCGCCGATGTTGCCGTTGGATTTGGAGCTTCTGTCGCCGCGTGCGCGGGACGCACAGAGTTTTTTGCCCGGACACCTCCGTTGAGTTCAGAGTGTTCGAGAACGGTTCAGGTTGTCTTCGCGCGATCGCGACGCCATCCGATCACGTCGGAGTCAACCGGCGGTCGCGGCGAAGAGGCGGGTGGAACCCGCCCTACAGGTGCGCCCGTGTATACTGCGGGCGCGGGATCGATCCTGTTGGGATCGTTTGCGTCGTTGGAGGAGGAGTCGAGGCGGGCGAGGGTTGGGTGCGAGAGATTGGTGGAGATTGGCGATGGGTGCTGGCGGATGCGCGGGCGGCGATTGCGGTGTGCGCGACGCGGTGCGCGGCCGGACGCGGAGGATGGTGGGCACGGCCCACCCTACGAACTTGCACCCGGGACGTGCCATCGGCGATACTCGGGCATGGCCGGAAATCGTAGCGAAGTCCTCGGCTCGGGCAAGGTACTGCGTGCGCGGGGCCGAAGTTGTCGCGGGCCGAATGGTGGGCACGGCCCACCCTACGAACTCATTTTTGCATCAACCATTGTAGCTGGAGCATGTATTTTTCTGCTTGCGTCTGCGGCCCAAGTTACCACGGCGTGGACCCGCGTCACGCTGGAGTATCGCTGGCCAGCACCGCCCGTTTCCAACGCTTTCACTGGCGGCAGAGTTTCAGCAAAGACTCGCGTCACTGAGGCCGCGAGGCGACTTAAGTGGCGCACTATTGACACGCCAGTCTTGATGCTAAAGTGGCGTACCGAGATGGTCGGCGGAAGCGGGTTGTTTGGTTTCATCAAAACTGGTGATCGTTGGCAGCATCGGGTTATTCTAGTATTCCCGGTAGTCGCCATCGCAGGAATTGGTTGCTGTCTTGGAGTGAGCGCCTGTTTCGTGGCATGGCGACGCCATAGACCATCTCGCGTTGGTTACTGCAAAAATTGCTGGTACGACCTTCGCGGAGGGCCGCACGAGGCGTGCCCAGAGTGCGGAGTAGAAACTTCTGTGCAGGGGCACAAAGTTGCGTAACTCTGAAGCATGTGAGCGGTTTCTACCGGTTCGTCTGGGAGCTCTGGAGTGAGAATGGCGGATGAGTTTTGTAGGACCGGTGGTGGCCGTCATTCGCCAGCGACTTTGTCGTTACAGCGCCAGTTGCGACTTCGCGGGCGTATCGGCGGCGTGACCAACACCGGCATCGTGCGTGACTCCAACGGCACGGTCCACCCCGGCCGGGTCGGCATCTGGGCCGGCGGCGGTGAAGGGCGACAACTTCAAGGTCCGCAGCCTGAACGCCGACCTGGCGCTCGACGGCCGCTTCGCCGACGACATCGGTTCGTGCAGCATCAGCGGCGGGGCCTATGTGATGAACAGCTCGGGCGACACGCGGCAGGGCGTGCGGTCGGGCGTTCGCGGCGGCGGGCGGCTTGGGACTTGCGGCCGTCGTCCGTCCGCCGAAGACACGGCTCACAGAGCCGTGGCACACGTGGGATCACGCTGTGCGTGTCGGCCGGTTTGCTTGCAGCCGCGGGGCGGGATGGCGCGGTGCGCCGTTGCGATGTGGGCGTCGCGCTGGTCGTGGGAAGGTGGGTTTCGCTGCGCTCTACCCACCCTACTCGCTTGCTACGAACTTTGTCGGTTCGCGGGCGTCCCAACGTCCAATTTCCTTCGCCCCTTCGGGGCTCGGAGGCGTGAGGGGTGGCGACCACGGGTTTCGTCGCCGCTGCGCGTCGACTCCACCCGTGGCTACAGGCCGCGACCCCTTCGGGGTTAAATCCTAGGAACAAAGATTTGGGCACCAGCAAGGTTGAAATGCCTAGCTACTAAAGCTGGTGCTGCCGGGCGGAGAGGGCCAGGCGGCGTACCGTGCGGACTGGGGGGAGGTGCACGGCCCAACCGATGCGGCTGCGCGGCCCAACCTGTAAACTGGTCTCGGAGCGGTGGGTTTCGCTACACGGCCCACCCTACGAACTGCAGTGTGTCGGCAGCGGCGGATGCATAGCCTGCCCGCCGCACGTTAGATGTTCCGATGGAGATTAACAGATCTTCGTAAAGCGATTACTCGTTGCCGTCGGATTGCTCGTCCCCGTGGCCTGCATCGGGAGCATATTTTACTTACATTTGACGTTGCAGCGCATTGCGGTGTCAACGGGCGGATTGGATCTGATCATCTCGTCGCGGTCGTTGGCCCATCCTGTTGCGCCGACCGGGTACGGATTGACGCAATCGCAGCTGGACTTGGTAAGTGCCCCGTTGCGTCAATCACGCTCGTGGTCGATAATGCCAGGCTTAAGAATTACATCTTATTATGTGAATATTTCGGAATCCTCGAACTGGGACGTATCTACGAACTCCGTCCAGCGGTTTGTTCCAATATCGCATTTCCTACATTTCCAGGTTTCATTCGCGCTTTTAGGTTTTCTTGGAGGCGTTCTGTGTGCGGCAGTCACACTAGCGATTATTCGATATAGACTTGAGCGTCGTGCTGAAATCGGCAAGTGCATTAATTGCGGATACAATTTGCATGGCAACCAATCTGGAGTTTGCCCTGAATGCGGCCGGGCTTGTATTCCATCGGCTTCTTCGAGATTGTAGGATCAGCCGACCTCGGCATTGATCGCGTGCCGAATGGTGGGCACGGCCCACCCTACGAACTACGAACGCTTGCGTTGCGGGGCGAGGTGGTCGGGCGGCGGACCGGGCGACGGACCGTGCGGACTGGGGGGAGGGTGGGATTGTCGTGTGTCGTGGCGAAGAGGCGGGTGGAACCCGCCCTACCCGTTCGGCGGCCTGCGGGCCGCAGGCCGCTACTGAGGGCGGATGTCGGGTCGATGACCCGACCTACGAGATAAACGGATTCGGCTCGTTGCGGACCCATGAGGTGTGGTATTGCTTGTCTTCCGTGCCGTCGGCGACGGTGGTGAGGCGGAGCGGTTTGTAGCAATCCATCATGACGGCGAGTTCGCTGGTGGTTTTTGTGCCGATGCTGGCTTCGTAGGTGCCGGGGTGCGGGCCGTGGGGGACGCCCTGGGGGTGGAGGCTGATGGATTCGCTTTCGATTCCCTTGCGGCTGGTGAAGTTGCCTTCGACGTAATAGAGGATTTCGTCCATATCGACGCTGGCGTGGCCATAGGGGCAGGGGATGGCCTGGGGGTGATAGTCGACCATGCGCGGGACGAAGGAGCAGATTACGAATCCGTCGCCGGCGAAGGTGGTGTGGATGGTCGGCGGCAGGTGGACCAGCGCGGTTTTGGGCTGATAGTCGTGGATATTGAAGGCGACGGGGTAGACCGCGCCGTCCCAGCCGACGACGTCGAGCGGGAATTTTTCGTAGCAGTGAACGGTGAGTTCGTCGTTTTGCTTCACGACCATCTTGTAAGGCGGCTTGCCGTGGGTGCGTTCGTCGAAGCGGAGCAACTCGGTCGGCAGGCGGAAGTCGCGGTGGCAGAAGGGGGCGTAATCGGTCAATTGGCCGTAGGCGTTGCGATAGTCGCTGGGAATGCCGATGCGGGGCTTGCCCTCGAAGACCAGTAGCGAGCCGCGATCGCCATCGAGGTGGAGGCGATAGGGCGTGCTGCGGGGGATCAGGATGTAGTCGTGCTTTTTGAAGGGCAGGACGCCGTAGACCGATTCGAGCCGGCCGCTGCCTTCTTTGATGAACCAGCATTCGTCGCCGTCGCCGTTGCTGAAGAATCGGTCGGCGGGCTGTGCGGGTTTGCAGACGCCGACGTGGATGTCGCTGTTGACCATCAGGGTTTTGCGGCCGGTGAGGAAATCGCCGGCGGGCTTGAAGTCCTGGGTTCGGACGTGTCGGCGGTGGAGGGGCTGCTCCTTGACGAGCTCGAAGGGGCAGAATCCGGGGAGTGCGAGCTTTTCGACGGAGAATTCGTCGGTGGGCGGGGTGCGGAAGTAGAGGATGCTGTAGGGGCCGTGGAAGCCCTCGCGGGTGACCATCTGCTCCATGAGGAGCTTTCCGTCTTCATCGCGCATGGCGATGTGATGTTTGGCGGGGATGCGGCCGAGGGTGTGGCGGTGGATCATGGGGAAAGCTCCTGAGGCGCGGACGAAAACAACGTCGGTGGATTATACGGGGCGACGCGCGGCGCTCGGGGGCGGGGCGTCCGCGCGGGCTGAAGCCCGCGGCTCGATTGGGGGAGAGAATTCGTCGGCCGGCGAGCCGCCGGCCGCTACGGGCTAACGCCGGGCGGTAGGGGGCTCGGGTTGCTGCTACGGGGTGACGGCCATGGCTTCGGGGAGTTTGGTCCAGTTGCGCATGGGGTCGAAGATGGCGCCGACTTCGTCGTTGAAGACGTCGCCGATGAGGAGGCGGACGAGGTGGTCGCCGTGTTCGGGGTGTTGCTTCATGAATTGGGCGAACGAGAAGTCGCGGTCGTAGAAAGCGTAGACGAGCTGGCGGAGGAGCTGCATGCCGTTGGCGAAGCGCGGGCCCCAGCGGCCGAGGCTGGTCGCGGAGAGGTCGCCGGTTTTCAGGGCGTCGTGGATGGCGTCGGCGGCCCATTCGCCGCTCTTGAAGGCGAGCAGGAGGCCGCTGCTGTAGACGGGGTCGAGGAAGCCGAAGGCGTCGCCGATGAGGACCCAGCCTTCGCCGCTGACGCGCTCGGAGCGATAGGAGAAATCGCTGCAGACGTAGACCTTGTCGACGCGGGTGGCGTTGGCGAGTCGGCGGGCGACGCCGGGGCAGTTGCGGATTTCTTCGGCGAGGGTGGCTTCGGGGTCGTCGCCGCGGCCGCTGGTGAGGTAGGCGGGCGGAGCGACGACGCCGATGCTGGTGATGTCGTCGGCGAGGGGGATGACCCAGAACCAGCCTTCGCGATTGGGAGTGCTGACGACGAGGGTGGCGCCGGCGTTGCGGCCTTCGTCGCGGTGGGCGCCTTTGTAGTAGGAGTAAATGGCGGCGTTGCGGAGCTTTTGGTCGGGGTAGCGGATGTTGAGCTGGCGCGAGAGCAGCGCGCCCTGGCCGGTGGCGTCGACGATGACTTTGGCGCGGAGCTCGCGCTCCTGGCCGTCGACTTTGGCGACGACACCGACGGCGCGATCGCCTTCGAAGATGACGCGGCGGGCCTGCGCGCCCATGAGCACTTCGGCGCCGTGGTCGCGGGCGTTGTCGAGCATCATCTGGTCGAATTCGGAGCGCTTGACCTGCCAGGTGTAGGAGCGTTCGTGCGGGTCGCGGTCGGGGAAGAAATAGGGGCGGCTGTCGCGGCCGTCGCTGTTGACGAACTGGACGCTCTCTTTGACCGTGAAGTCGGAGTTTTTCAGCCTGGGCAGGATGCCGAGGCGGTCGAAGATTTCGTAGGTGCCGGGCATCAGCGATTCGCCGATGTGGTGGCGCGGGAAGGTTGCTTTTTCGAGGATGAGCGGGCGGCGGCCGTGTTGGGCGAGGATGGTGGCGCAGGTGGCGCCGGCGGGGCCGCCGCCGAGGATGATGGCGTCGAAGGTTTGGTTGGCGGTTGGCGTCATGGGAGTATTGTATTCGGCGCGGTTGGCGGACTTGTCGAATTTCATAGGGGTTGAAAGGGGTGGGAGGGGTGGTTGTGAGGGCCTCTGATCGGCACTTAGGGATGGCGATCAAGCTGTCGCGGCTCGGGCGTTACGCCGGACTGACGAAACGGGTCGCGCTACACTGGCGGGGATTTATGGTGGACGGGCGATGAAGGACAGCGCGCATTCGAACGAACCGCCGTCGCGCGGCGATGAGGCGGCGGCGGAAGAGGCGGGGCGCTCGGACTCGTCGGTTGAGGAGGGGGCGGGCGAGTTTGATCGGTCGGATTGGCGGTGTCTCGAATGCGACTATTCGCTGGCGCATACGGTCGATGACCGTTGCCCGGAGTGCGGGGCGTGGTTTGCGCCGGCGGACATGGCGGCGATGGCGCTCGATCGTGCGTTGCCGAGCTATCCGTGGGAGGAGCGGCCCGGATGGCAGGCGTGGCAAGAGACCTGCGAGCTGGTCGTGCTGCGGGGCGACGAGTTCGTGGGGCGCATGTCGCTGGTGCCGGATGTTGTCGCGGCATTGCAGTTCTCGCTGCGAAGCAATGCGGTCGCAGTGGCGGGGCCCGCGCTTCTGGCCTGCCTTGGCAGCGCGTTCCGACTGTTCGACGCCCCAGAGCAATCGGTTTCGGTGCTTACGGGCACGCTGATGATCGGCGCAATCTGGTCCTCCACTCGGCTGGCGCTGGAATTCGTACTCGTGGCGCTCTTCCGTCTCGGGCTGACGCCGCGCGGGCGGCGCAACGGGACCGCCGTCTGGGCGGCGTTGGTCCACTATCACTCGGCTCACGCAGTGCTGACGTCGATCGTGTTCTTGGTGGGATCGGTGCTTGCCGGATTTGTCGGCCTTACGCCCGGCGGGAGCGGCCTCATCGAAGCCGGCGGGTACCTGGTTATTTTCGTGCTCGCTGGCGGGCAGTTCATTGTCGGCATGATGTGGTTCGCGAACGTGCTAACCTGCGCTCATCGGCTGAGCCGGCCCACGGCGGCGCGGAGCGTCACGCTGGCGGTGAGCACGGTGATCATGCTGGCTATGGTGGTGGTCTCGATCCTCGGGGTGGCGGCGACGTTTGGTGTGGCGATTGCGGTGTTGCTGGGACGAAGTTGATGAGTGATCGACGGTGGGCGCGGGAGGCGGACTGGTTTTTTCTGGACCGGTGCGGGGCTCAGCGTTAAGCTTTGGCGACCTTGGAAACGCAGGAGATCGTCATGGAAGACGCGCATATCGATATGGGCCATGCCACGAGCGACGGGGGTTCATCGCTGGGCGATCCACATTCGATTGAGTCTGAGACGCAATCGGCCGGAGCGGACGAGAAGCCGCGTGCGACGCGGAAGCGGCGCAAGAAGGCGGAGGCGGCGGACGCGGTCGCGACGGTGCCCGCGGCGGAATCGATGGCGGGCGGCGTCGCTGAGGCGACGGCGGATGCGGGTTCGGGGGACGCGGGCGGCGCGGAGTCGACCGAGGCGGACGGGGCCAAGCCGCGGCTGGTGGAAGAGCCGGTGGCTGCGGAGCAGGTGGCGGACGTGGTGTTTGAGGCGCTGCTGTTTGCGAGCGATGCGCCGGTGAGTCTGCGGCGACTGGCCGATCTCAGCGGTTGCGGGGCGGCGCGTTTGGCCGAGGAGGCGATCGCGCGGCTGAATGAGAAGTATGAGGGGATGGGCTGCGCGTTTCGGATTGAGAAGCTCGCCGGCGGGTATCAGATGCTGACGACGGCGGCGTTTCATGAGGTGGTGTCGCGGCTGGAGAAGCAGCGGGCACAGAACCGGCTGGGTGATGCGGCGCTGGAGACCCTGGCGATCATCGCGTATCGCCAGCCGATCATCCGAGCAGATATTGAGGCGATTCGCGGTGTGGCGTGCGGGGAAGTGCTGACGCGGCTGCGTGAGGCGGGGCTGATTCGCATTGCGGGGCGGGCCGAGGTCGTGGGTCGTCCGTTGCTGTACGCGACGACGCGGAAATTCCTCGACATCTTTGGTCTGGGCGGGCTGGAAGATCTGCCTGCGTCGGATGGGCTTTCGCTGCCGCCGCGCTCGGCTGGGGCGCTGGGTGACGGGGAGGGGCCGCCGCGGGCGCAGAGTGCCTGAGCGGACGGCGCGATTCATTGTCCCGAGAACTCGGACGCTTTGGGGGAGCGGCGCGGCGAGCGTCCGCTAACAGGTTGGTGAGCGTGCGGCGATCGCCTCAGCCGGCGCCTGGCGCGGCGCATTTCTCCTCGGACTGAAAATCAGAGCGAATCCTGCCGAATTGCCCTCCTATGGGTGATTCAACGCGATCCAAAACGGGGCGCAGCCTTCTTCCGGGAACGCTGACGGGCCGGGCGATTCTGTTGATGTTCGGCGTCGTTGTCGCGATCGCCGTTCCGTTTGGGATTGCGTTTCGGCAATGCGCCGAAGCGGCGGGGGAGCAGCACCGCCACATTGCGCAGGCGTTCATGGCGCTGGTGCTGAAGGCGCATGTTGTGGGCGGGGCGGCGAGCGCATCGCAGCCGACGGAGAACTGGCTGCGCGATCTGGAGAAGCTCGAAACGCGGATCACGTGGGCGGGGATTTTTCAGGCGGATGGGAACGGCGTGGAGCTGAGGCGTGAGAACGCGCCGCCGCGGGACGAGATCCTGATGCAGATCAAGGAGCCGTCGGAGAACAAGCTGCAGCCGCTGCTGGTGAACGGGCGGCCTTCGAAGCGCTATTACCTGATTAACACGGCGATGTCGTCGGAGGGGCAGAGCTACCTGGCCGCGATCGTCGATCTTTCGGCTGCGGAGGCGCCGAGCCTGGGGATGATGTTCCCGGCGGCGATGGCGTCGATCGCGGCGCTGGTGCTGCTGGGGCTTGCGGCGCAGTCGTGGATCGGCAACGCGGCCAAGTCGGTTGCGGCGCGGATCACTTCGGTCGAGAGCGATCTGAAGGCACTGGATCAGGCGATCGGTGCGCCCGCCGAGCTGGTGGAACTGGCCGAGTCGCTGCAACAGGCGCAGCGCGAACTGCTGCGCTATCGCGCGGAAGCGACGCAATTGAAGTACTCGCTGGAACACCAGGTGGAGCAGCGGACGAAGGCGGCGGAGAGGGCCGCGGAGCAGGCGACGCGCGAGGCGGGCACTGATGCGCTGACGCGGCTGGCGAATCGTCGACAGCTGGAGCTCGATCTGGCGCAGTGGTTTGAGAACGATCGGGCCATTCAGTCTGAGTTGGCGGCGCTGTGGATCGACGTCGACAATTTCAAGCTGCTGAATGACACGGCGGGGCATCAGGCGGGCGACGATCTGCTGGGCTTTTTGGGCGAGCTGCTGCGGGCGACGACGCGGCAGGGGGTCGATCAGCCCTACCGCTACGGCGGCGACGAGTTTGTGGTGTTGCTGAAAGACAGCGACATCATGCACGCGGAGCGCGTGGCCGAGCAGATCGCGGCGCTGTTTGCGCAGCGGGCCCGCACGCTGTGTCAGATTGATCCGCCTTGTGCGCTGTCGATCGGCATTGCGCTGCGCCGGCATCACATCACGCCGACCGCCGAGGCGTTGCTGCAACTGGCGGATCAGGCGATGTATTTTGCGAAGCAGGCGAATCGGCGGGTGGCGTCGGCGGATGACTTGCGCGGCGTGCAGCCGCAGCGATCGCAGCGGGCGGTGGCGCGGCGATAAGGCGTTCGATGCGGGGTTCGCGGCGGGCGGCCTACTTTGCGCGGCGATGAAGAATCGCCGCGATCACTTCGGTTGTGTGATTTCCAAGGCAATCTTTCGGGCGTTGAGCAGAGCATCGGCGGCGCCGGTGGTCGCGTGATGTCGCGTCTGGCCACCCCAGGCGGCGATTGTGGCGAGCAGCGTCTCGGTGGCGATGTTGCCGGGGGCGCGGCGCTGCGGCGTTGAGGCATAGGGACAGCCGCCCAGGCCGGCCACCGCGCTGTCGAAGGAGCGCAGGCCGAGATCGAGCGCGACGCGGACGCAATCGGCCGCGCGGCCGAAGGTGTCGTGGAGGTGGAGGGTGAGATCGGCAGGGGGGATCTCGGTGAGTACGGCGGTCAGCATGGCGTGCATCGCATCGGTGGTTGCGACGCCGATGGTGTCGGCGACGTCGATTTCGTCGATGCCCATTTTGCGGAGGCGGCGGCAGACATCGGCGACGGCGGCGGGGGCGATGGGGCCTTCGAAGGGGCAGGCGATGGCGCAGGAGACATAGCCGCGAACCAACAGACGATGATCGCGGGCGGCGGCGACGACGGGCTCGAAGCGTTGCAGCGTCTCGGCGATAGTGGCGTTGGTGTTTTTCTTCGCGAAGGTCTCTGACGCGGAGGTGAAGACGGAGAGCTTGTCGATGATGGGGCTCGACGCGTTGACCGCGAGCGCGCTCGTCAGCCCCTTTTCGTTGGGGACCAGCGCCGAGAAGAGGACGCCGGCGGGCTTGAAGCGGGCCGCGGCGGCGAAGAGCTCCGCTGCGTCGCCGAGCTGGGGCACCCACTTGGGCGAGACGAAACTGGAGACCTCGATCTCATCGAAGCCGGCGCGACAGAGCTGCTCGACGAGGCGCAGTTTGTCGGCCGTGGTGATGATGGCGGGCTCGTTTTGCAGGCCGTCGCGCGGGCCGACCTCGGTGATGCGGATCGTCGGATTCATGGGGGAAATGTAGTCGAGCTGATCGATGGCGGAGATGGTGGCGGCGGGTGGCTCGCGGTGGTGGGTTTGATTTGGATTTGCTGACTACGGGCGGTGGTTGGGGTGTTGGGTCAGGCGGTTTGTCGCGATGGTCGGGAGACTGTGCCGCATTCGGGGCAGCGGCCGTCGCTGGAGCCGCGGAGGTCGTAGCCGCATGTTGCACAGAGTCCGCGGCGGCGGCGGAGGGAGCGCTTGAGCAAACCGGTGGCGGAGAAGAAGCACCACGAGGCGGCGGACCAGATGGCGATGTTGAACACGAGGCCGCGCCAGAGAGGCTGCATGGGGATATCGAGCTTGCGGAATTTGTCGGAGAAGGGAAGGCGGGAGATGCGCCAGTTGTGGACCAAGCCGCGGCGCGGGATGGGCGATGGGTCGTCGGGCAGGGGATAGGTGGACCATTGGAGATACATCGCGGCGCGGAAGGGCCAGCCGCTGGCGACGGCCTGGATCATGGTGGGCATTTCGCCGGCGATGGGTGTGACCATGGCGTCGCGGATTTCGGGGTGGATGGAGGGGACGGGCTCGGGCTTGATGGTGCTGCTCACGCCGGAAGCGCGGATGGAGTGCCAGATGTCGAACGACCAGCGATGCATGATGCCGATTTGCCGCCATTGGCCATCGACTTGTGCGGCGGTGAAGGGCGGGGCGAGGAGCATTTGGATGTTTGGGATTGAGGATTCGATCCAGGGGGCGATGATGGTGAGCAAGAGGGTGATGGTTGTGCCGAGGAGCAGGTGGAGGAAGGGCCGTTGGATGAGGCGGGTTGGGGAGGCCACGCAGGGGAGCATAGCTGCGCGCGGTAGGGGGCTGGCGGCTTGTTAGGCGAGGACATCGGCTGGCGGCGCGGCGATGAGTGAGTTTTGTGTGCCGCATTCAGGGCAGCGGCCGTTTTCGGAGGCGCGGAGGTCGTAGCGGCATTCGATGCAAATCCGTCGCCTTCGGTGAACCGCATCGCGAATCGCGTAGTACGCGACCGCGAAACCGGCCACCACGAGCGTCCAGAACACCCAGTTCGCCAGCAGCGGGATCCAGATCGGCGGCCATGGAATGGGGATTTCGAGCGGCATTCCGACAAGCCACCGCAAGTCCAAGACAAATGCCCCGAACATGCCGTGGCGTGTGGTAATCCCGGTAGTGCGGCCGATACTTAGTTCTCCCGACCAATGTGTGATCGTGGACGCGCGGAATGGAAATCCGAGGGCGACGGTGGTCCAGCGCGTCGGCGTCGGCCCACCCGCCGGCGGTTCGAGGAGGGTGGGGATAATGCTCGGCATGTCGCGCGGTGGCCGCGAATCGACGGCTGCATTCTCGCGATGAGTGCCATAGAAACTGTCAACGCGTTTGATGATCTCCCATTTTTCGGAAGCGATCCCCGTGTAGATGTGGGCAAAGTCCAAGTCGCGCTGCGGGTCGTTGTGATACTGAATCCGCCCCCCCCAGACTACTATGGTGTCGCGAAAACACATATCGAAGAGTGAGCCGAAGACCGTGAAGAACAATGTGAACAGCAGCCCCCGTACGGCGCTGTAGCGGATGATGCGGCGAACTCGGTTCGATGTTCCCACGCTCTGGATCTTACCCCCCGCTCGGGCTGAAGCTGGCGGTTCGTCAGGCGGGGCGCTCGGCAACATCGGATTTTGGGGCAGCGACGGCTGTGTTCTGCGTGCCGCATTCGGGGCAGCGGCCGGTGGTGGAGGCGCGGAGGTCGTAGGCGCACCTCTCGCAAAGACCGCGGCGACGCCGCAATGTGCGGCGAATGGACGGCCAAGAGATCAACAACCAAAACGCCGATGACCAAATCGCAACATCCGCAGCCAAGCCGAGCCAGATCGGTTGATTGGGTATGAACAGTCTGAACTCCCGGCCGAGCGCATTCCAAGTGCCGAAGTCCCAAGAACTTTTCGTCCCGAACTCCGGCCCAACCGCCTCTCGGCGGTCGCTTTTCACCGTTCCATTCCAATGCACAGCGCGAAACGCGCGAAACGGAAACCCATGCGCTATTGTGTCGACGATCGCCGCACGCGGGCCATCGTCCGTTGGGCGGTACTCGCGCAGCGCCCAATAGGGGATTGGCGGGTCGTAGTCCACTTTGATCACTACCGGTGCCGGGACCAACGACCACCATCTGTAAAACGAAGCTCCTGGCCCGAGATCGACTCGTTGCCATCGTTCGCAAAGCCACCAACGCGTGCGCTCGACGTAGATTTCACGCGAATCGTCAGCGATGACGGCCGACCAGACTGTCATCGCGGGTGTGTAGAGCGCATACTCGAGCGCCGGCCCCACAATCGCGAGCAGCAGCGTGATGATCGTGCCGCAAAGGACGGACAAAAGGATGGGCCAGATCCACCGACGTCGCGACTGCATTCCCCCATCTTACTCCGCGCGGGCTGAAGCCCGCGGCTCTTCATCTTCACCCCTGCACCCCTCCCGCCCCGTCACCCGCCGCTACTGAAGCAGCGCCATGAGCCCATTCAACAGATCGCTCGAGGTGCTGATGACGCGGCTGGAGGCTTGGAAGCCTGTGCTGGAGGTGATGAGGCCGATGAACTCGCGTGAGAGGTCGACGTTGGAGGCTTCGAGCATGCCCGAGGCGATGGCGCCGCCGCGGAAGGTGTTGGGGGCGACGATGGCCGGCGCGCCCGAGGCGGGGCCGATGGCGAAGATGTTGTTTTCTTCGCTGATGAGACCGGTGTCGTTGGCGAATGTGGCGAGTGCGACCTGGCCGAGCGTGCGGACCTGACCGTTGTCGAAGATGCCCGAGACGATGCCGTCGGCGCCGACGCCGTAGTTGGTCATCGTGCCCGGCGGGAAGCCGTTTTGCTCGAAGAGGATGACGTTGGAGGCCTGGGTGGAGAGGCCGTGAAGCTGGGAGAGGTCGAGCGTGAAGCTGACCGGCGTGGAGGCGCCGCTGGCGTCGCGCGGGATGGTGAACTGGTCGTTGCTGATGCTGACGAAATTGCCGTTGGTGTCGAACTGCACGGTGCCGGTGCCGATGGCGCGGGTGGCGCCGGTGGAGTCGGGGCTTTCGATGTAGAAGCGCCAGACCGGCCCGGTGTTGGGGGTGGATTCGAGCGTGAAGCTGACATCGACCGAGACGGGCGCGCCGAGCGAGTCGTAGGCGGTGAAGCTGGTGTCGATGCCGCCGCCGGTGGCGTTTTGCGCTTGGGCGAATTGGAACGGCAGGGGCACGGCGGCGTTGCTGGAGCGGACGTCGTCGACCTCGAACTCGATGTTGGCGACTTCGCCGGGATTTCCGCGGATGACGATGGCGCCGCCCTCGATGGCGACGCCGGCGTTGGCGACGCCGACGCCTTCTTGAATGCCGAGAGCGCCTTCGAGCCAGTCGGCGAAATCCTGCATGGTTTCGCCGGTTTCGCCGACTTCGAACTGCATCGGGGGCAATTCGCGGTCGCCTTTTTCGACGCCGCTGATGGTGATGATGTGGCCCTTGACGAACATCGGGGTGGCGGCGGCGCTTGCGGATCGGACGTCGGTGAGGAGCGTGGCGCCGCTGACGGGATTGGCGCCGCCATCGACGAGGGCCTGCGACGCGGTGATTGAACCCTGCGTGGCGAGAGCGCTGGCGGCGCTCAGATCGCCGTCGAGGGCGACTTGCGAGGTGGCATTGGCGATCGTGACGCTGCCGAGGGGAATGACGATGTCGCTGAGGACGCCGGGCGTCAGGTTGAATGCGGGATCGACGCCGAAGCCTCGGACGGGGTAGCCGTCTTGTGAGACGAGGCGGTTGTTGGCATCGACGGTGAAGGAGCCGTCGCGGGTGTAGACCTGCTCGCTTGCGCCGCGGCGCAGGACGAAGAAGCCCGCGCCCTGAATGGCGAGATCGCTGGGGACGCCGGTGGCTTCGAGCGTGCCGTTGGTGTGGACGCGCTGGGTGGTGCCGACCTGGGCGCCGAGGCCGATCTGCATCGGGTTTGTGCCGCCGCTGGCTGCGGATGGGCCGGTGCCGCCGGAGAGGGTGTGATAGAACTGGGTCTGGAAGAGGGTTCGGCTGCCCTTGAAGGCGGTTGTGTTGACGTTGGCGACGTTGTTACCGATGGTGCCGATGCGGAATTGGTTGACTTCCATTCCGCTCAGGCCGCTGTACATCGCGTTGGTGAGACCCATCGTACACCTCTATTTTTGAAAGAGTCGCAGGCTGAAGCCTGCGGCTCATCGTTCAAAACCTCACGCTGCGCTAGAACAGCCAGAAGGGCTTGTTGGCTCCGCCGTTCTTGGGCGAGGCGGTCGGTCCGCCGGGTGCGTCGGCGGCGGCGGCGCCGGTGCCGCCGGCGGATTCGGAGGAGGTGACCTGCTTTACGTCCTGCAGCCGGACGGTCTGTCCGCTGTCGAGGTCGAGCAGGGTGGTGCCGTCGTCGGCGAAGCGCACGCCGGTGACGACGCCGGTGGTGGTGCTGACGATTCCGGCGTCGTCGGTGGCTTCCGCTTTGACATATTTTCCGAGAAGTGTTCCGGCGCCGGAGGCCTGTTGGGCGGCGGCGAGCTTGCCGAGCTCGCGATTGAGCGATTCGCCTTGCTCGATGGATCGGATGCGCGAGACCTGGCCGATCATGTCCTCGGTTTTGCTGGGTTCGAGCGGGTCCTGCTGTTGCAGCTCAGTGATGAGCAGCTTAAAGAAGTCTTCGCTCTGCAGGCTTTTGACGTCGCGCCGTGGGGCACTGGCGCTGGGGGCGATTCCGACGCCGGCGGCTGTATCGATCATGGGTGCAGCTCCTTGCTGAGGTCTTTGCTCGAACCCTCTACGCGATCAGATCGAGCGCGTCGCTCGCGCCGCTCAACACGCGGCGCGGCGCGACGACGCGCGGCTCCGAAGCGCCCGCGGCCTCCTGCCCGGGCGCTGACGTCGCCGATAGGCCCGTCGCGTGCCGACTTCCCTGTCGATGCGAATCCGCATCTTCCCGCGGGCTGGACCGCTCCTCCCTGAGCGTCGCTTGACCCGTGGGCGGCTGGAGGATCGGCTCGTCCTTGAGCCGCGTTTCCAACCGATGCACGCGCAGGCCGGCCTCCTCGAGACCCTGCCGTAGTTCGTCCAGTTGCGTGGAGAGCAAGTCGCGTGCCACAGCGGACTCGGCCTCGAAGACGACGCGGATTTCGCCGCGATCCATCCGCAATTCGACCTGCATGACGCCGAGCTCCGGCGGATCGAGGCGGACGAGCGCCCGTCCTTCGCGGCGTGCGAGCTGACCCTGCAGGAGGCGCAAGAGCTTCTCGACGCGCAATTCGCTGGCGTCGTTTTCGCTTGCGTCGGCTTGAGGCTTTGCGTCGAATTGGCCGAGCTGTTTGGACGCGAGGCTTTGTTCGTCGGCGGCGCGCTTGGTGGCGGAGGATGCGCCGATCGTTGCGTTCGCGCCGTCGCCGGTTGCGGAGGGCGGCGTTGCATTGGCGGTTGGGGCGACGCTGGCGACTGGTGCTGCTGCTTGCTGGTTGTTTGCGGGAGCCGCGGCGAGAGCGCTATTGCTCTGGGCCGGCGGAATCGGGAGGCCGGGGGCAAATGCGGACGGGGCGGCGGGGCGTTGGCCGCTGGAGGTGTCCTGTGAGGGCGTCTTCGCGGTGTCGTCGCCGGCGATTGCGCTCGCCGCGCGAGATTGTTTTGTCGCGGCGTCTGCGGTGGGCGGAGCGTCGGCGGGCGAAGTCGCGGCGGCCGCGGTTGATTGCGGGGTGTTTGTGGAGAGGGATTTGCCGGCGGCGGCATCGCCTTCGGCGGGGGTTGCGGCTTGCGCGTCGGGCGCTGGTTCGGCCTTCGCGGCGTGCGCCCGTCGGGCTTCGGCGATCAGCTCGTGAAAGGGCTGTGCGGCTTGTTTGCCATTGGCGAGACGGCGAGCGGCGGCGTCGGTACGGTCCGCGGCGGCTCGGTCGCGGGCCTGTGAGCGGCTCGACCGTGATTCCGCGTCGCGCGCTTCGCCGGCGGAGGATTTCGCCGGGTCGGGCGTGAATGTGGGGGACCAATAGAGCGCCGCCATGCCGTCGAGCATGTTCTCGAGTAGGCGCAGGGTGCGCGCGTCTCGGGGGGTGGCTGCGCTGTTTGGCGCTGCGAGGGCTTCAGCCCGCGCGGACGCGGACTTGCCGACGAAGGTCGGTGCGACGGAAACTGGAATTTGCATGGGATGCCGTCACGGCTTCTTTTCGGCGGCCGGCATCCCTGCCTTGGCCGCTCGGGCCTCCGGTTCCTGAAGACGCACCTGCTCCAACATTCGGTGCATCAGATCAAACTCTTCCTGGCCTTTGAACTGCTCCAGGATTTTTTTCTTTTTCGTGGGGGGCAGTGCGTTCAAGAGGCGCACCGCATCGACTTCCGATTTTTTCCAGGTGCGCATCAGGTGCTCTTTGGCGAGCTGCGGGGACATATCCGTCACGCTGCGCAACTCGCTTTTGAAGCCCTCGTCCTGCGCCTGTTGAGCGAGCTTCGAGCGCTGGTCGTTCCAGCGGGTGCGCTCGGCCTCAAAGGCTTCCTGATCTTCGATCAGCGACTGCTGCGCGTGTCGCAGCAGTTCTTCGCGTGCGGCGAGCTCCTGCAGGGCGCGCTGCACGCGGAGGCCGGAGAGCCGCGACTCGCGCGCTCGGGCCGCGACCCGCTCCGCGGCCGTGGTCACTTCGTTGTCGTCGACCGCCGCCGCCATCACCGGCTGGCTGCTGGCCTGACTGGCGGCCTGGCTCGATGTGGGCTGACTGGCGGCGCTGGCGGAGACGAACTCTTCGCCGCGCAAAATCCGCACGATCTGCTCGATGCTGCCGGCGCTCAGGCCGCCGGTGGCGCCCAGATAGCCGAGGACGCCGCCGAGCGCCAGAAGCTGCGCGATCGCGACGGTGGCCAACATGTGGTAGAGCTTGCTCATTCGTCTCGCGCGGCTTCGAGTTCGATGTCGTCAGACTCGCCCGGCAAGCGGCGCGCCGCTTCGTCGGTGAGGGCCTGTTCGTAGCGATTGACGGCGGCGTGATGCTCTTCGAGGCGGCGCTCGCGGAGCTTTTCGAGCACTTTTACTTGTTGTCGCGCGTGTTGGAGTTCGATGCGCAGCGCATCGAGGCGCTGGTTCCACTCGGCCCGCACCGCGGCGCTGCTGATCAGCTCGCGCTGAAGATGCCCGATGAACGCGCGAACGCGCGAAAGGTGCGCGGCGTCGATGATCGTGGCGGTGGTCGAGCCGTCGGGGCCGACGCCGGTGAGCGTGCGTTGCTGTCGCGCGATTTCCGCGCGGGTCGCCTCGTCCACCTGGTCGAGCCGGGCGAGCTCGGCCATCACCGCTCCGACGCGGCGCTGGGCCTCGCGCTCGCGCATCTCACGGACGCGCAGCAAGGTGGAGAGCCGAAATTCGAATCGGCGCGGCATTCCCCTCTTATCGTCGCGCGGCCTTGTCGCCCCGTAGAACCAGGCGGCGACTGCTTTTAGGAGGGCTGTAGTCGCTTGGCGAGGGTCTGGGCCTGTTCGCGGGTGAAATCGCCGGTGATCACCGCGCGATCGCGCACGCTGGTTCGAATGCGGGGCGACGCGACGACTTTGTCGTCGACGAAGATCGCCATGCGTTTGCCGATGTTCGCCGCGCTGATCCGCCCCAGACGATCTGCGCCCATGCCGACGAAGGCGAGCTGGACGCCGTGGGTGGTCTCGCTGTGGATGGAGGCGGAGTCGCTGATGTCGATCTCGGTCAGGATGACTTCGGGCGAGACGTAGATGGTGCGATCTTCTTCGTCGCGGGTTTCGGTCCAGCCGTCGACCGGGGTTTCGCTGGCGATCTGGAGGCGCAAGGAGGCGGGCTTGGTGGGCTCCGCGGGGGTGAGGCGAAAGCGCTCGAGAAGTGAGCAGCCGGGGAGGCAGAGCAGGGCCGCGAGTAGTAGAGCGTGTCGAATCATGCGGAACTCACTATAGGGTGGGGTGTTCCGAAGGGGAACGAGAGTCGCGGGGTCGTGGCATTCGCCCCATCGATGCAAAATGGCTGCGCTTCGCGGATCGGAGCGCGTGATGGGGTGAATCAAGCGCGGCGCAGAATCGGTCGCAGCCAGGTTTGGTAGAGCAGCGCGCTGAGGATGAGGAGCGCGAGGGCGAGCCAGCCCGCGTAGGTCCAGTGTTTGACGATGATCGCCATGGGGAGCAGGAAGAGGACGAGTTGCCAGGGGACGGCGATCAGGAGGGCGACGAAGTCGGAGCGGGTCTCGGCGAGGATGGATTGCTGCTCTGGCGGCGGCAGTGTGGCGCGGATGGGACTCCAAAGGCCGGCGGGGCGGGTCTTGCGGTAGAAGTCATGCAAGACTTCGGGCGTCGAGGGCGGGGTGAGCAGCGAGACGAGGATCATGGCTGCGAGAGAGCCGCCGATGATGGCGGCGAAGGTGGCGATTTCGATCCATTGCTCGTGGAAGCCGCTCAGCAGGCCGAGGGCTTTGAGCGATTGCTGCGTGAGGGCGATGACCATTCCCGCGGCGGCGCCGGCGGCGTAACCCCAGCCGTTGAGCCGCCACCAGTACCAGCGAAGCATGTTGGGCAGAATGAGTCCCGAGCCGAGGCCGATGTTGAGCCAGCTCCAGACTTCGTTGATCGACTCAGTGGCGTTGGCGAGCATGAGGCCGATGATGGCGAGAACGATGGTCGATGCGTAGCTGGCGATGACCAGTTCGCGGTCGCCTGCTTCGCGGCGGATGAAGGCCTGATAGATGTCTTTGACGAAGTAGCTTGCGCCGGCGTTCATGATGGAGCTGTAGGTGGACATGGCCGCGGCGAGCAGGCCGACGATGAGCAGGCCGCGCATGCCGACGGGGAAGAGGTCGCGGATGACGACGGGGAGGACCATTTCGGGGTCGGCGACGCGGTCTTTGAGCGTGAAGCCGAGCACGGCGATGCCCATCATGAGCGGCCAGCGTGCGGCCATGAGCACGATCCACCAGAGGCTGGCGAGGGCGCATTCCTTGTCGCTGGCGGCGGCGAAGTAGCGCTGAGCCATATAGCCGCCCGCGCCGGAGAAGCCGTCGATGAGCGTTTTCATTGAATAGAGCGCGATGGCGAGGCCGAGATAGCGCAGGCCTTCGTAGCCGGGCTTGGGGTCGATATGCCAGGCGGGCGTGAGGCTCATCCATGCGTCGCCAGTGAGGGCGCGGAGGGCGGCGTGATCGGCGGTGGCGAAGAAGGCTTTCCACGAGATGACGACGGCGAGGATGAGAACGAGGAGGCCCTGGAAGACGTCGGTCCAGACGACGCCCTTCAGGCCGGCGAAGGCGGTGTAGATCATGACGATGACGATCAGGGCGGCGGAGCAGAGCTGGGCGTCCCACGGCAGGAATGATTCGAGGAACTTGCGCGAGCCGACGGCGAAGTAGGCGATGCACCAGGTGAAGAAGAGGATGTTGAAGATGGCAGCGAGAAGGCGCGGGGCCTGACCTTGCGGACCGGGGCCGAAGCGGAACTCCATCCACTCGGCGATGGTCATCTTGCCGGAGCGGCGGGTCCATTTGCCGGTGAAGGCGAGGAAGAAGGCCATGATGAGGACGATTCCGCCGCGCATTTCGACGAAGAAGCCGCTGAAGCCGAAGGTGAAGAGCAGGGCGGCGATGACCATGGTTCCGGCCATGTCGACGTTGGAGGCCATTCCGGAAGCGCCGAGGAGCCACCAGCGCATGGAGCGGTCGCCGAGGAAGTAGCTGTCGATATCGCGTGCGGCGCCGCGGCGCACGGCGAAGGCGATGGCGAAGACGGCGAGGAAGTAGGCGGCGAGGATGGAGATGTCGATGGGGTGCAATGGCGCTCCGCGCTACGAGCGAAACTCGATCGTCAATATCTGCTTTGCGCCGGCCGCGATGTTTGACCAGCCTTCGCGGTCGACCGGCAGCGCTTTGCCCGGCTGTTCGGCGAGGGAGACGAGGCGAACCGTTTTCCACTTGGGGCCCGGCGCGGCGGGCAGGGCATATTCGTTTTCGACGCGCTTCATGAGTGAATCCTGCGTTTTCGCCGGGGCGCGGCCGGCGTTGAGGCGGATGCGGCCGGTTAGCGGGGCGTCGGTCGGGTTGAGGAGGCGGACGATCCAGCCCTTGCCGTCTTCGCTCTGCTTGATGGCGGAGAGATGCAGCGCTTCGGGTTCGAGTTCGAGGAAGGAGCGCGTGCGCGGCTGTGAGCCGTGCGCGGTCGGGCCGATTTGTGCGGCGAGCGGCGGCGTGAGGAAGCGTGCGGCGGCCTGCCAGACGCCGCCTCTTTGCCAGTCGCCGATGTGCGGCATGACGGCGTAGCGGAAGGTGTGGCGGCCGGGCATTTGCGAATCGGCCGAGAGATGCGGGCGGTCGGAGCGTTCGGGGATGAAGAACTTCATTTCGTAGGCGCGGATGAGCGTGAGTTCGATGGTGCGCTGCGGGTCGTCTTTGGAGGTATAGGCGCGGAGGCCCTCGGCAAAGACGGCGAGGCCGCGGCCCTGGTCGCTGATGTCGACGAAGCCCTGCATGGGTTGCTCGGCCTGCCACGGCTCGTCGAATTGCGCGGGGTCGGGCGGGGCGATGGGGCGGCAGACGACGTCGAGCGGCGTCTGGGCGTCGGCGTGGGTCGCGCCGCGCAGGGCGGTGGGGAAGCAGACGCGCAGGTAGTGGTCGCGGATGGTGTTGTCGATCGTGGTTTCGAACTCGAGCCAGGGCTGGCCGAGGCGAAGCGTGATGCGCGTGCGGACGGGCATGGCGGTTTGCGAGCGGCGGCGGGATTTGCCGTCTTCGCTCAGGCCGCTGGGCAGCAGCCATTCGAAGGCGACTTCGAACGTGCATTCGAGCGGGCCTTCGCGAAGGACGCGGATTTCGGCCGGGCGCGGCAGATCCATTGTGGTGAACTGCGCGTCATTGGTGGGCGGCTGATGTTGCCATGGGTTGCCGCCGGCACCGCTGTCGGCGAGGTAGGCGAGGCGGTCGTAGACGGCGGCGTTGGCGAGGTCGACGATGCGGACCGTGCCGTTGTCGTTGAGCGCGACTTCGAGGTACTCGTTGCGCATGGCGTAGCCGCGGCCGGTGCGGAGCGAATCATTTGCGGCGGTCGGCGCGCCGCCGCGGCGGACGCGAAGCGTGCGATAGCCGCAGCCCGGGAGGTCGGGCAGGGCGGCGCGGATGTGGTGGCGATCGGCGAGGAGATAGCCGACGACGTCGCTGGGGTTTTCGACGGCTTCGCTGTAGCCGCGCTCGACGCGATCGGTCTGCATGGGGATCGGGGCGCCGTCGTCGGTTTCGAGGGTGAAGGCGGAGGCGGACCATTCGCGCGGGATGTCGAGGGCGAGCGACAGGGTCTCGCTGCGTCGATTCGGCAGCGGGTTGTAGACGACGATGGCCATGTCGTCGGGCCGCCAGTCGCGCAGGTCGATTGCGCCGGCGACCTCGCGCAGGGCGGTCTCCATCATGCAGGTGGCGATTTCGCGCGACTGGCGCGAGCGATAGAGCATGTCGTTGGCGACGACATCGCGGCCGCAGCCGCCGATGGAGTCGTGGGCGTGGTTGAGCAGCAGATGGCGATAAGCCTCGCGGACGAAGGCGCGCGGGTAGGGCGCGCCGAGGAGCGAGGCGAAGACGCTGAGCGGTTCGGCGAGTGTGGTGAGCAGGTGTTCGGTGGCGTGGTTGTCCTGCTTGAGATAGGTGCGGGCGGAGAGAATCCAGCCGAGTAGGGGGCTGGTGCTGCCCTTGGTGAAGGTGTGGCGCATCTCACCCTTCACGACGGGCCAGGCGGGATTCCACGATTTCAATACGCCGGCCTGGAAGTCGGCGATGGTGCTGTGGAAGACGTTGGCCTTGCCGCGGAGCGCCTTGGCGCTGTCGGCGATGAGCCGCACTTCGCGCACGTCGGGATAAGACTGATCGTGGCCGGCGGACCAGAGGCGGTGCTTCGTGCTCCAGTCGCCGTTCTGCTCGTGCAGGGCCTGCTCCGCGGCGGCGGGCATGACCTTGGCGTCGTATGCATAGGGCGCGTGGGCGAGCGTGTATTCGCAGTCTTCGTTGGCGGCGTCGATCATGCGGAAGGGGCCGGCGCCCTGTGCCCAGCGGCGCTCGAAATGGTTGAGTTTGTCGAGCGGCAGGCCCCAATAGGCGGGGCGCTGCAGGACGTACCAGGCGTTGTAGCGCGGGCGGTAGCCGAGGCGCGAGCCGACGATTTGGCTGCCGTCGGGGCCGCGCCAGACGAACTCTGCCCGCGGCGCGACGAGCGTGTTCACGCCGCGGTAGAACATGATCATCTCGATGCCGAAGCCGCGATAGATTTGCGGCATCTGCGAGATCTGTCCCCAGGAGAAGGGCGAGTAGCCGGTCTTGGCGACGGGGCCGAACCGGGCGGCGACCTCGTGGCCGAAGAGCAGATTGCGGATGAGGGATTCGCCGCTGATGCAGAATTCGTCGGGCAGGGTGAGCCAGGGGCCGAGGATGAGGCGGCCGGCCTTGGCGAGCTTGCGGATGGCGGCTTCGCGCTCGGGGCGGATCTCGAGGTAGTCGAGCAGGGGGGCGACCTGCGAGTCGAGATGGAAGGACTTGTACTTTGGCTCGCGCTCAAGGATTTCGAGCAGGGAGTCCATCATGTGGACCAGGCGATAGCGATTGCGCTGCGCGGAAGCTTTCCACTCGCGGTCCCAGTGGGTGTTGGAAACGAAGTGGCATTGCGTCAGCGAGGCGGCGGGGCGCTTCGGTGCGGGTTTTCGAGCGGGCTTGCCGGTGGGTTGATTCTGTTTGCGTTTGGCCATGGGCGTGGTCGACTCGGTTTCCGATGATGGTGCGGCGGCTCAGGCGATGAGCGCCGCGATTTCGTCAAAGGTCTCGCAGTACGCGGCGCAGAGGGCGCGCGTGCCGCTTTGCAGGATGTTTCCGCCGCCGATGCCGATGGTTGGGAAGCCGGCGATGCGGGCGGCGCAGACTCCGGCGCCGCTGTCTTCGATGGCGATGACGTGATCGCTTTGCTCGGGCTTGAGGTGGAGGCCGACGCGGGCGGTCTCGGCGTAGAGCCATGGGTGCGGCTTGGGCGAGAGCTCGCCGAGCGTGCCGACGGAGCCGGGGCGGAGCGCGAATCCGGCGCTAATGATGGCGTCGTAGAAGTCGGTGGGCGAGCCGAGATCGAGCTGGCGAAAGACGGCGACGATGGCGGGCCAGGCTTTTTCGTAGAGGCCGGAGGTGACGAGGCCGAGCTTGAGCCCGCGCTGCTTCAACATGAGCAGGAACGGCTTGATGCCGGGCGCCGGCGTGAAGGCTTCGACGCGGCCGCGACCGGCGGCGATCTCGGCCAGTTCGCGATGGGTGTGGTCGGTGTACCAGCGGCGGGCTTCTTCGAGCGTGGCGGCGGGGCAGTATTTGCGGATCGCGTATTGCAGATGTTCGGAGACGCTGTGGCCCGAAACGAAGGGCAGATCGGGCGGCTCGAAGTGAAAGGCGCTCTCGCGGCGCAGGCTGGCGACGGTGCGCTCGATGATCCAGACCCAGAATTCCTCGCTGCGGACGGTGGTGCCGTCGAGATCCATCAGCACGGCGACGATGGGCTTTTTCAGCTCGACGCGGCGGACGGGGTAATAGGCGGGGTAGCCGAGGGCGGAGTGGACATAGGCCAACACATGTGTCGGCCAGGCGATGAATTCGACGCGGCCGTCGCCCGTGGCGTTGATGGCGACGACGCCGTTTTCGCCGACGCGGTGGAGGCGGTCGCCGCTCTCGCGGAGCGGGCGCATGCCATGGGCATGGGCGAGCAGATCGTTGGGGATGGCGTTTACAGGCACGGTCTGCAACAAAGCCTCCTTTGAAGCGGTGCATTCGCTTGGTGCGGATGCCGCACCGGAATCGTTATATCATGATTTTTGAGCGGTGTCGCATGGCGGGTGGGGCGGATGATGCGCTCGGTTGTCGACGCCGATGTTTGCATGGCCATCGGTCGGGATTTTGCACACGGCGCGCGTTGGATTGGAGAGAGTGTTCGCGGCGCGCGGCGTGTGATGTGCGGGGAGTGTGGTGCGCGGGGCTGCGGGGCGAGGGCGTGGTCGAGCGGGCGCGTAGAGGCGCGATGAAACGGGGTGGATCGTGCGGGGGTTATTTAGCGCGTTCTTAACAAACTGCACACGATTCGTTCGCACAGTCTTACAAGAATCCGCCTCCAAGTATTGGCGCTCTCAATTTTTCAGCGTTTTTTCGCAGTAGAAGGCCCGGATTCCGATCTGGAGGAGGATCGAGCATGCGGAGATTCTGTTTTCTGGCGGCGATGAGCTTCACCGCCGTTGCGTTTGCGGACATGCGGATCACCGAGTGGGCGTATAGCGCGTCCAACGGCGAGTTCGTCGAGTTCACCAACGTCGGGGCCAGCCCGATCAGCCTGGTGGGTTGGAGCTATGACGACGACAGCCGCCTGGCGGGCGTGGTCGACTTGAGCGCGTTCGGCACTGTTGAGCCGGGCGAGTCGGTGATTCTGACCGAGGCGGTCGAAGCTGATTTTCGGCTGGCGTGGGGCCTGCCCTCGCTGGTCAAGGTGATCGGCGGCAACACGACCAATCTGGGTCGCAACGACGAGATCAACCTGTTCGACGCCGGCTCGACGCTGGTGGACCGTCTGACGTTCGGCGATCAGACCTTCGTGGGCTCGATTCGCACGCAGAACTTCAGCGGCAACCCGGGCACGCCGGGCGTGTTGGGGACGAACAACGTCTTCGGTTGGGTGCTGTCGGCCTCGGGCGATTCGTTCGGGTCGGTTTTCTCGAGCTTCGGCGATGTCGGCAATCCGGGCGTGTATGTGCCGGAGCCGAGCTCGCTGGCTCTGCTTTCGATCAGCGGTCTGGCGCTGGCGCGTCGTCGTCGCTGAAGAATCGGTCCTCATTATCGCATGCTTCGCGCGCGAACGTCGCTGCGTGAATGCGAACAGACCATGCGGCTGGTTGCGACTATCCGCATGGTCTTTTGGTAGGCGGGCGCTTTTGTGAGCGCCGCGTGTGGAAAGGATTTGAGAATCGTGAACTTCAGGCAACGCCGGTCGGTCCGCGGCTTCACGCTGATCGAGCTGCTCGTCGTGGTTGCGATCATCGCTGTCCTGATTTCCATTTTGCTGCCGAGCCTGCGCGGGGCGCGCGACCAGGCGAAGCAGGTGCAGTGCGGAGCGGGGCTGCGGAGCTTCGGCATCGGCTTTCTGGCGTATGCCGCGGATAACAACAGCTATGTTTGCAGCGGGGCGTTTGACCCGGAAGTGTCGAATGGTCGCGACGGGCCGGTGGACAAGGTGGGCTGGGTGGCGGACCTGGTGAACGCCAAGCTGGCCTTTCCGAATCAGCAGCGTTGCCCGAGCAATGTGGCGCAATACAACCAAAAGCTGGCGCCCGGCGCGGCAGGGAGCAACTCGTACACCGAGGCGCAGGTGCGCGACCTCGTGGCGCGGGGCTACAACTCGAACTACACGCAGTTCTGGTTCATGGCGCGTTCGGAAGTGAATCCGAATGCGAGCTCGAGCTTTAACTGGCGGCGGGTGAATACGTGCATGGGGCCCTATCGGGCGGGGCGGTATCCGCGCGTCGCTGATTCGACGGTGCCGCTGTTGGGCGATGGGCGGACCGATCTCGATGGCGGACGCTATGAGGACATGGTGCTCGGTGAGCCGAGCGTGAAGACCATGACCGATGGGCCCTATAGCGGTCCGTATGACATTCAGAACTTCGCGGACATCGGCCCGGCGCACGGCTTCGGCTCGCGGCTGCCAAACAAGCCGCACGCCCGGCTGCGGGCGAACGTGCTGTTTGCCGACGGGCATGTGAGCGTGTTCGTCGACAAGGTGCGCAATGGCGAATTTCGGGTCAATGACGCGACCGATCCGGTGGATCAGGAAGACATCGACAGCATGGAAGTCTTCGACGGCGTGCTGAGCCTGGGGCGCCGCTCGAGCGACGCGTTCATGCCGCGCTAACGTTCCAAGACGGGGGAGGACACAAGCCTGAGGGAGAAGCGATGCGGAAGTTTTTGTGTGCGAGTGCGGCGCTGGCGCTGAGCGCCCCGGCGCTGGCGAACGTGTTCATCAACGAGGTCTTTACCAACCCGCCCGGCAGCCTCGATGACACGCGCGAGTTCATCGAGCTGATGGGGACGCCGGGCAAGAAGCTCGACGGCTACGCGATCGCGGCGATCAATGGTGCGATGACGCGGTTTTATCCGCTGGGGTCGATTCCGCCTGCGCCGCTGGGGCAGGAAGTGGACGAGTTTTTCAGCCTCGATGGGCTGTCGCTCGGACCGAACGGAATTCTCGTGATCGCGATCGGGTCGCAGAACTTTTACCCGACCATGATTCCCGACAGCAATTTCGCCCGCTGGGAGAGTTTCTGGAACGGGTTCTTGGACACGAACGGCAAACTCGAAAACGACGGCTCGCCGACGTATCTGCTGATTCGCAATCGGCCGGGCGCGACGCAGGCGACGCACCCGTTTCCGCCCGCGGTGGACCTGCGCTGGGGCAAGGATATTCAGTGCGACTCGCAGCTCTTTACGCCGGTCGTCGATCCGCAGGATGGATTGCAGTATGACCAGTGGGGCGACGGAAATCTCGACACGGGCGGCGCCAACGGCTTTGGCGGCACGACGCTCGATGTGAAGGGATCGCTGACGCCGAATGATGTCGCGGATGATCTCGAAGTGGTCGATGAGATCAGCTACGAAAATGAGCGTGGCTGGGAATACGACCTGGACGGGCGGCTGTGCGACGTCGGCAGCGCGAACCTGGGCTTGCCCGAGCGGCGCGTCCACACGCTTGATGATCCGCAGGGCTTTAACCCGGACGCGATTTCGCGCGTCGACTATCGCACGAAGGGGGCGGGTTGGGCGGCGGTGGCCGGCGCGACGGGGCAGGGGCCGGGCGGCAACAACTGGCAGGACACCGCGACCGAACAGTGGGTGCGCGGCGAGAGCATCGTCGGCAGCGGCGGCGTGGGCAATCCGCCGCAGATGTACTTTGACAACACGGCCAACACCAACCCCGATTCGATTCAGCCGTTCTGGACGAATGTACCGAAGTGGCTGAACGACGGCGTGGGAGCGGACTACAACTTCGCGGCGGCGAACACGTATCAGATCATGGCGGGGCGGGTGAATCCGCTGGCGCTGGCGTACATCCCCGGCGACGCGGATCGCGATGGCGATGCCGACGCGGCGGATATCGCCAAGATCGCCGCGGTCTTCGGCGATGAGGATTGGATATTCAGCAACAGCTTCTCCGCCGCGCCGGAGGGCGACAGCGGCGACCCGGCGACGCAGACGCGGCCGTGGGATGTGGATCAGACGGGCGACAACGGCGTTGAGCCGAGCGATCTGCAATGGACGCTGAATTTCCTGGGCAACGCGACGGGCCGTATCGTCGGTCGTACCTATGACGGCACGACACCGACGCCGGCGGGCGGCGGGGTGCATCTGAATCCGAACCTGCCGGTGGTGTGCACGATCACGGCCAGCGCCAGCACTGACCTGACTCAGTTGCAGGTGAATGACACGGCCGAGATCACCGTTGCGGCGCGGGTGTCGGGCGGCGCGATCGTCACGAGTGGTCAGGAAAACGGCGTCATGCAATATGTGCATGACATCGAGATCGCCGCGGGCGGCATCGTGGAGGTGACGAGCGTGCAGGCGGTCGGCCCGTTTGCGGCGACGCGCCCTGGGCTGGCGGCGCTGCAGGGTGTGGGCGGCGATCGCGGGATCGATGGCGTGAACGGCCACACGACCAGCTTTACGCAGGGGCTGACGGCGGCGGCGCCGCTGTATCGGGTGAATATCCGCGCGATTGGCGAGGGCAGCACGACGCTGGCGGTGAGCGCGGCGCAGCAGGAGCGGCTGCTGGCGAGCACGCCGGGCGGCCTGAAGGTCGGCCGGACGAATAACAACGGCAACCCTGGCGCGGTGGCTTATCCGGTGCTGCCGCTGAACATCAGCGTGAGCGGCGGCGGGTTCGCGGCGGGCGATATGAACTGCGATGGGTTTGTGACGGTCGGCGACATCGGCGGCTTTGTGCTGGCGCTGACGAATCCGTCGCAATATGCGATTCAGTTCCCCGCTTGCGACATCAACCTGGCCGACGTGAACGGCGACGGGTTTGTGACGGTGGGCGACATTGGGTCGTTTGTGGCGCTGCTGACGGGCAATTGACGCCGGGCTGCGACAAGTTGCGAGTTGAGTGATTGATGAGATGCGGGCTTTGGTGGCCCGCATTTCTATTTGATCAGCGAGAGCGAGCGCTGCGCACGAACTCGCGGATCAGCGCGGGCGATTTCACGCCGGGCGCTGACTCGACGCCGCGGGCCACGTCGTAGCCGTCGTAGAACGCGGCGTCGGCGATGTTGGCGACGTTTTTTGCGTCGAGGCCGCCGGCGCGCCAGACATTGAAGCCGCGGCGCCGGACCAGCGCCGCGACGGCGCGGAAGTTGTCCTCATCGATTGCGGCGGCGCCTTTGGGGGCGTCGAGGATGACGGCGAGGATCGATGGGGCGAAGGGCGTTGCGGCGTCGAGCCAGGCGGCGATGTCGACGCCGTAGCCGTCGATGACGGGGAAGGCCCGGATGAGGCGGAGATTGGGCAGGCGGAGCAGCAACTGCGCGGCGAACTCGGGCGGCTCGGCGCCGTGGAGTTGTGCGAGATCGACGGCGCACTCGTTCAGTTCGTCGAAGACGACATCGACGGAGGCGTCTTTGAAGAGCAGCACGGGCGCGATGCGGCTGCGGACGTGCTGCGCGATGGCGCGGGCGGTTTCGAGTTCGACGGCGCGGGGGCTCTCCGCCCGGATCAGGCCGATGTAGTTTGCGGCGGCGTCGGCGGCGGCTTCGGCGTCTTCGAGGCGCGTGATGCCGCAGATTTTGATGGTCGGTTGGGGCATAGCCAAAATAGGGTAGCCGCGACGAGGAACTGGCGGGGCGCCGGTGCCTCGCCGGTGCGCAGCCTCTACCATTCCGCGTCATGCTTTTGATTGTTCTCGCGGTGTTTAGCGTGGCCCTGGCGTTTCAGGGGCCGGTGCCCGGGTATCTGCGGCATTCGGGCCTGACCTATGCGGCGGCGTTGGCGGCCACGGTCCTGCCGGCGTTGATCGGCTGGGCGGTTTCGCGCCGCGCGCTGCGGCTGATCGAGCGCTATCCGGAGGACCCCAATCGCGGGCAGTATGCGTTCAACAGCGCGATCGGCTATTTGCAGATGTTTCTGGGGGCGGCGCACATCGCGCTGCTGCTGCTGACGCGCTGGCCGATCGAGTGCGGGCGGTTGCCGATCGTGGGCGATTGGATCGTGGCGCCGAGCCTGCTGGCGGTGACGCCGTTTCTGATCGCGGTGGTGCTGTTGTGGCTGGCGACCTATCCGGCGGAGCGGGCGGTGCGGCAGATTGCGCTGGAAGTGTTTCTATTTCGACATCGGCCGGTGCAGCCGGTGTGGACGCTGGGGCAATACCTGACGTTCAACTTTCGGCATCAGGTTTTGTGCGTGCTGGTTCCGATGGTCTTCATGCTCGCGGGGCGCGATCTGCTGTATCAGAACGAGACGGCGTTGCAGCGCTGGTCGGGGCTGCGCGACATGCCCGATCTGATGCTGGGAGCGCTGACCGTGGTCGTGGCGATTTTCGCGCCGCTGCTGATTCGGCATACGTGGATCACCGCGCCGCTGTCGCCGGGGCCGTTGCGCGATCGGCTGCTGTTGCTGGGCGAAAAGCTGCGCGTGCGCTGCCGCGAGATTTTGGTGTGGAAGTCGGGCGGGCTGATCGTGAACGCGGCGGTGATGGGGCTCTTTGCGCCGTTGCGCTATGTGCTGTTGACCGACGGCATGCTGGCAAATCTTGACGATCGCAAGATTGAGGCCGTCTTCGGCCATGAGGCGGGCCATGTGCGGCGCTGGCACATTCCTTATCTGCTGCTCTTCTCGCTGATTAGCGGCTGTCTGCTTCAGATTTTCGCGATTCGGATGCATGGCGCATCGACGCAGACCTATCAGATCGGCGCGGTTGCGCTGGGCGCGTTCATGCTGGTGAAGTGGGGCGTGATTTTTCTGTGGATGTCGCAGCGCTTCGAGCGTCAGGCCGACATCTTCGGCGTGCGGGCGCTGCAGCTTACGGGTGTGCCGTGCAATCAGCCGTGCTTTGTGCATCACTTCGCTGCTGCGGGGGAGGCGGCGATGCCGGTGGCGCCGAAGGGCGATGAGGCGACTCGCCAATCCGCGGAGGACGCGGGGACGCCGCGGGCTTCGGGGCGGCGACAGCCGATCTGCACGACTTGCGCGCACATTTTCAGCGAGACGCTGAACGAGGTGGCGGTGTTGAACGGCATTGCGCCCGAGTCGGGCAGTCCGCGGCATGGGTCCATTGCCGGGCGTTCGCGGTTTCTGCAGGCGCTGGCTCGCGACCCCTCTGCGCTGGAACGCTTTGAGCGGACGATGAGCTGGGTACAGGCGGCGATCATCCTCGCGGCGATCGGCTGTGCGGCGTGGGCGGCGCATGAGATGAATCTGTGGCCGGTGGTGCGCGGTCTGTCGGAGAGGATGCTGGCGCGCGGGTAGCGGTGGGGGCGGACGTGGCTGCCGCCGCCGCCCGACCGGGTGCGGCGCTCCGGCGCGCGGGGTGTTTGGGGTTAAGATGGGGGCGATTGACGATTTCCTATCCGCCAACCGGAGATTCATCATGGCCGAACATGAGCGCGTATTCATCGAGAACGACGAGCCGGAGCGGGCGCTCGGGTTGGACCTGGTGCGGGCCTGCGAGGCGGCGGCGCTGAACACGTTTCGCTGGATCGGCAAGGGCGACAAGATCTCGGCCGACGCGGCCGCGACCGACGCGATCCGCGGCACGCTGAATCATGTCGAGATGTGCGGGACGTGCGTGATCGGCGAGGGGATCAAGGATCAGGCCCCCGGGATCTTCGTGGGCGAAAAGCTGGGCACATGGTCCGCGGGCACGCCGCACATCAGCATTGCACTCGATCCGATCGACGGGACGACGCTGACTTCGAAGGGGTTGCCGGGGGCGCTGAGCGTGTTGGCGGCGGCGCGGACGCGCGGTCCGGATGATCAGGCGATGACGCCGGTGCCGAGCGTCTATATGGAGAAGATCGCGGTGGGGCCGGCGATCAAGGAGGGGCCGGGGACGATTCGTCTCGATGCGCCGGTGGATCAGAATCTGGAGATCATCGCGCTCAAGCTGGGCAAACGCGTGCGCGACCTGGTGGTCTGCACGTTGGATCGTCCGCGACATGAGCAACTGATCAACAAGATTCGCAAGACGGGCGCGTCGATCCGGCTGATCGGCGACGGCGACGTGGCCGGCGCGATCGGTCCGTCGATGCCCGACAGCTCGATCGATGTGTACATGGGTACGGGCGGCGCGCCGGAGGCGGTGTTGGCGGCGGCGGCGATCAAGTGTCTGGGGGGCGAGATTCTGGCCCGCATGTGGCCGCGCGACGACGCCGAGCGCAAGCAGCTCATCGCCGACGGGCATGAGGAAGACCTGCACCGCGTCTATCTGGCCGACGACATGGCGCAGGGCGACGGGCTGGTGTTTGTGGCGACGGGCATCACCGACAACGCGATGCTGCAGGGCGTTCGCGTGCGCGGCCACACGGCGACGACGCACTCGGTGGTGATGCGGATGCGCTCGCGGACGGTGCGATACATTCGCGCGTTCCACGATCTGACCCGCAAGACGATTCGCGTCGGCGCGGAGGCGCAGGACATCCGTCTATAGCGGTCGTTGCAGCACCGTGAGCGGGTGGTGCGGCTCGGCGAGTCGTGATTGTTTCTGAGTCCGGCAGATCGCCCATCATGATTCGAAGCGTGATTGAGTGGAGCGTGCTCACGATGCTCGTCGCGGCGGGGGCGGCTTGGGCGTTGCCTGCGCGCGAGGCGGCGGGCGATGAGCTGCGGCATTTGTACTCGCGCGCGGCGCCGACGCAGGGGCAATTGGTGCGGGCGTCGCGGATTTTCGCGCTCTATCAGCATGAATCGCCGGAGCGTGGGCGGGAGTTGGTGGCGGATTTGCTGCGATCGACGGAGACGCGCGTGCGGCGGCGCACGCTGGATCTGCTGCGCGATCAACTGAAATTTCATCGCGAGTACGGGGAGGTTTTTCGCGAATGGGAAGCGGCGCAGACGCCGCGGACGCTGGGGGAGCTGGCGGATCGCATTTTGCCGATTCGGGCGGAGATCGGGCGGGTGGAGGCGGGGCAGCCGTAGTGATCAGCAGAGGCTTCGCTAGGCGACGAGAGAACGAGAAACACCGAACAAACCTTACATTTCAATGGGATTCAGTCGATCGAGGTAGCCCGGCGTTGACGCTCGATTTGTCGACGCAATCGTCGCGCACTCAGTTTTCGCCCAATGATGAATCCCAAGTCGCGAAGGTTGCTGAGATGATCCGCCAGTTCCTCGGCGCTTGGATTCAGAGTCGCCAGTCCCTTCGCGAGCGGCGGGTAAACCTTCCGTGCTTTGAAGCGCCACGGGTCTGTCGCGATGAATAGGAGTGGAATCACGAAGATCGCGGCGAGGGCCCCCATTACCAGGTAAGTGCGTGCGTCGAGCGACAGCCGATCAGCTCCGAACTTGTTGACGGCGAATCCGGCAAGGACGATGCACACCACCGTACCGATGATCGACAAGACCGACACCATGTCAATGTGGGCGCCGTGGCTGCGCTCATGGACCGGGTCGTTCAGCAGTAGGAGCATCTCGCGGATGTAGTCATCGCGGCGTTCCCCGGGAATTCTCTCACGCCGGACGATCGCTCGGAAGTCTGCGATTCGGGTAGCCCAATTCTGTCGAACGTGCGGATTCGTCTTTGCGATCAGCACCTCAAGGTCAAGCCCTGATGAACGTTCCGGCTGCGGATAGTCGGCCGCGTTGCATGCGATCGGAACCCTGCACTCATCACAGTAGCGTTCGAATCCGATGGTGCGCGTGCCGCTCGTGGGGATGAAGTTGAAATGCCGGTACTCGCCGACGCGGATCAGGCGGTGCGGTCGGACGTCGTTACAAAACGGGCAGAAATCAGCGACGTAGCCACGCCGCGATCGGCTGATACGCGTTCCAAAGTGCAGGATCATTGCCGTGCCCCGGCGACCCAACCTAAGCTAAGTGGCAGGTCCGACACGGCGCAGCCGCTTTCAGTCGGGCCCGCCGCAACGACGGCGACTCGTTACTAGCGAATCTCGTAGCGCAGGCCTTCGATGCCTTCGCCCTTCTGGTTCTCGATCTTCACGATCGTGACGCCCTTGGGCACCATGAAGATCAGCGTCAGGTCGGTGTCCTTGTCGCGCAGCTCGTTCTTCTCGATGTGCTGGAAGTCGAGCATGTGACGGAAGTTCTTTTCGGCCGGGTCGGGGCCGGGGTAATAGAGCTCGAAGACCTGGTTGTTGCCGCGCTTCAACTCGGCGTAGTAACCGGCGAGCGGATACTCGTTTCCGCCGCTGTCGACCGCCTTGTACTGGTTGGCGGTCGCGGCGACGTAGTTGAAGACGCCGCCGGCGAGGGACTGGGCCTGGCGGCTGTTGCAGGTGAGCAGGAACATGACGCGGCCCTCGGGCAGGACGAGCCGCTTGACCTCGGTGGCGCCTTCGCGATCGGGGACGTAGGCAGAGCGGTTGCCGAAGACGCGGCCCGACTTGATCAGCTCGCCCTCGAGTTCGATATCGCTGACGCGGGCGATCTTGGTGCGGTCGAAGTTGATCGGGATGTCGAGCAACTGGCCGGTGCGGCCTTGCACGATTGCGTCGATGAAGCGGGTGCGGCCGACGCCCTGGGCCTGCTGTCCGCCGCTCGCGGTGTTTTCTGCGACGGCGGTGCCGCCGGCGGTGAGGGGCGTGGTCGGGGCGGCGTCGGCGAATTGGTCCTGCTTGAACTCAGCCCGGGCGAAGCGGCGATACTCGATGAATCGCGGCTTGAAATCCTGATCGACTTCGAAATAGCAGTCGAGCTTGGTGCTGCCGCCGGCGGCGACGGCGAAATTGTTGTCGACGTCGGCGATGCGGAAGGCGCCCTGCACCTTGGGGTCGGCGCCGGCGACCACGCGCAGCGGATAGTCGCGCACGACGCCGTTGACCTCGCCCACGACGCGGAGCATGGTCGGGCGGAAGCGGTGATTGGGGCCGGCCTTGGGGCTGTCGGCGGCGACGTCGAGCAGTTCGACGCGGGCGCCGAGCAATCGCATGCCGGGCTCGGCGGCGTAGGTTGTGCGCGAATAGACGGGATCGGGCTTTTCACGCGTGGGGATGTCGAGGCAGTAGCGGCCTTCGACGGCGTCCTTTTTCTCCCACCAGGCTACGACGTTGACGCCGGAATAGGGTTCGGTGTCGGCGGTCCAGCCGGTGGGCGCGGTGGCCGACTCTTCCTGCACGGTGTTGCCGGTCCAGGAGACCCACTTCGGGAAATCGGGGTAGACCTCGCCGAACGCGGGGTCGCCGGTGCTGAGGCTGCCGCCGCTGAGAAAGCTGAAGAGGCCGGCGGTGAAGTCATCGGAACGGAGCCAGAGGTTGGCCCGGGCGAACTGCATGCGTTTGGTCTGGGGGTCGGCATCGGTCCGCACGAAGCGCGAGTACATGGCGACTTTGGGGCCGAAGGGGATCATCAGGAAGGCCAGGACCATGACGCCGACGGAGATCTGTGCGATCAGGAAGCCGCAGAGCGCTCCGCCGATCCAGTCGACCATGGGCGGCAGATTGACGTTGCCGCGGACGTAGTTGTCGGTGATCAGGCGCAGCGCGCCGAGGGTGACGATGAAGAGCCCCGCCATGCAGATGGCGGGCATCCAGGTCAGCGACCAGCCCATCACCTCGGCCGAGACGAAGCCGGCGAACTCGAACATGCCCAGGGCGACGATCATGGCGACGATCGCGCAGAGGGCGTTCATCAGGCCGCTGAAGAGGCCGTAGCGCGAGTTGAGCATCGTGATCGCGATGACGAACACGAGGGCGGCAATTTGCAGGATCATTCAGACTTCCCTCAGCTATGAGCCGGCTCGCACCGGGTCCATTCAAACTGAATCGAACTCGAAATCACGCGACCGCGGCTTTGGCTCCGCCCGCGGGTGGGGCGGGCGGCTTTAAGACGCGCACCAGTTCATCGATGCTGGTGGTGCCGTCGAGCACCTTGGCGAAACCCTGCCTTTGCAGGCTGGTGTTGCCGCCCTTACTGACGACGCTTTGCAGCTCTTGCGCGGTGGCGCCGCGACGGATGAGCTCGCGCACATCGTCGCCCACGATCAGCGTTTCGTAGATACCCGTGCGGCCGATGAAGCCGGTGCCCTGGCAATTGGGGCAGTTGATCGGATTGCCGTTTTTGTCATAGACCGGCTGCGGCGCGCGATAAAGCACGGCTTCGGCCGGGAGGTTGAGCTTTTTGAGCGAGGCGGCGTCGGGCTTGTAGGCCTCGCGACACTGGGGGCAGAGCTTGCGGACGAGGCGCTGATTGGTGACGGCGTAGAGGCCCTTGGCGACGAGGTCGTTGTCGTTGTTCAGTCGCATCCAGCGCGCGATGGTGTCGGAGATGCTGGTGGACGGAATGGAGGTCACGATCTTGATCTTCGGCGCGGCCTTGGCCATCTGCATGGGCGCCTGGGGCTCGCGAATCTGCGGCACGACCAGAACATCGGGGTCGGAGCGGATCATCTTCAGCAGTTCATCGGTGAAGGTGACGCCCTCTTTGGGCACGAACGCGCGCTGCGTCACGTTGTCGATGTCGAGTTCGGTTGCGTACTCGAGCAGCTGGATGTTCTTTAAGAACGCGTCGTGGGAGCGCGTGAGCGAATAGATCGTGGTGGTGATGCCCGATTGAGGCGGGCCGCCGATCAGCAGCATGCCCTGCTCGATCTGCAGCATTTCGTTGATGTCTTTGAGCTGCGCGGGGGTAAAGCCGAGGTCGGCGGCCTTGAACTTGGCCTCGGCCCCGATCACGCGGATGCTCATTTTTTCGCCGGCGGTCGAGCCGTCGGTGCGGATGCGCAGATCGAAATCGCTCGATCCGAGCTTGGCCATGAACTTGCCGTTTTGCGGCTTGCGTTTTTCTTCGAGATTGAAGCCGAGCGAGTATTTCACGAACTCGATCAGCCCTTCGCCCGAGGGGCGATCGAGGGGATCGCGCTCGACGGCGGATCCGTCGATTTCGTAGCCGATCTTGGTCAGTTCGCCGGTGGGGACGATGTCGACGCGGGTTGCGCGGCGGAGCAGGAATTCGTGGAAGATCTCCTGCAGATTGGCGTAATGAACACGGGCGGCGTCTTCCTCGGGCTTTTTCAGGACGCCCTTGGGCCCGCGCAGAACGACGCGCTCGACGATCTCCTTTTCCTTCTTCTTGCCCTTGCCGAAGAGGCCGTGGTCCTGAATTCGCTTGAGGTGGGCCGAGGTGAGCAGCGTGAACTCGGGGGTCACCAGGCCGTTGCGGTGGACGACGTAGCCGATCGCCTCGCCCAGGAAGACGACCCAGCCGACGATCGCACCGACGGCGAAATTCGGGATGAAGAGGATAGAGGCCAGCGCCACCAGGCCGGTGGCGACGTGGCCCATGTTCCATATCTGGCGGTAGGTGTTGACGGCGAGGGCGTCTTTGTCGGCCCATTCGCAGTACTTGGCCCACGCCGCCGCCAGGAGCACGACCACGGGTAGCTTGAGGAAACTGAAGTAGATCGCGCTCAGGAAGAGCGTGCCCGCCAATCCATCAGCCATGAGCAGCACCTGCATGCAGGACTCCGTGTCGCCGCGCGCGACGGGTGTGAACCGCCGCCGTCAGCCAAGGATGCCGGACGACGGTTGGCGGATGCCCTTGAGCGCCATGCGCAGCTCGTCGGGGTTTGGGGCCGCCTCGTAGGCCGTCGCGTGATCGATGTAACCGGTTTCCACCAGTTGCCGCAAGTGCTCGGTGAAATCGATCATGCCGTCGGAGTAGCTGGCGCGCTGCACGTCGATGAGTTCGTTGTCGCGTTCTTCGCGAATCAGCTTGCGCACCGAGGGGTTGGTCATGAGGATGTCGACGCAGGGGACCACGGGCCGATCGTCGCGAACGCAGGGCAGCAGTTTCTGGCAGACGATCGCCTTGAGGTTGAACTCCAGCGCCTGGCGAACGCTCTTGCGCTCGTGAGCCGGGAAGAGGTCGAGAATGCGCGAGATCGTCTGGGCGGCGCTGCTGGCGTGGATGGTGCCGAAGCAAAGGTGGCCGGTTTCGGCGGCGTGCACCGCGGCCTGGAAGGTCTCGATGTCGCGCAACTCGCCGATCAGCACGACGTCGGGGTCTTCGCGCATGAGGTACTTGAGCGCCATGTGGAAGTCTTTGACGTCGATGCCGACTTCGCGCTGATTAATGGTCGCTTTTTTGTCGGTGAAGATGTATTCGATCGGATCTTCGACCGTGACCATGTGCACGGGCTTGTTTTCGTTGATCCAGTCCAGCATGGCCGCGATCGTGGTGCTCTTGCCGGAGCCGGTGATGCCCGCGAGCAGGACCATGCCCTGCGTGAAGTCGGGGATCTTGGCGATGCTGGGGGGCAGGTGCAGCTCTTCGAAGTTGAGAATGTTGCGCGAGACGCGGCGGGCGGCGACGGACATCTTGCCGCGCTGCTGGAAGGCGTTGATACGGAAGCGGTCGGCGTCGCCGGGGGGGCCGACGTCGTAGGCGAAGTCGATCGCGCCGTTGGAGCTGTAAATTTCGCGCTGTTTGGGGGTGAGGATTTCGAAAATGCCGTCGTGGATCTGCTGAGCGCTGAGCGGGCCACCGGTGAGCGGGCGCAGGTCGCCTTTTTTGCGAACCATGGGCGCCTTGTCCGCCTTCAGGTGAAGGTCGGAGACCTTCATCTTGATGACCACTTTGAAGTACTTGTTCAGGAACGGCTCGCGCTTTTTGTCGACGTCGACCGGAATCGGGTCGAACTCGCGCTCGTCCAGAACCTCTTTGTCTTCCATCGTGTCAGCCATCGACTCGATACCTCTCCAATCGCGTTCGACGAATCAGAGCGGCCCGGGTTCGCAAGAAACGCCGGAAAAGTCGCACCGCGATTCGTCGGAGGAGATTCGCCTGCGGAGAAGTATAGGCGTCTCCGGCGGGCTTTGCGTAGCGGGCCGGGCGGCTGGCGCGGCGCTGAACGGGTGGTCGGATCGCGACCGGACGGTCAGTTGCCGAAGGCCGCCTGAAACGCCGCGAAGTCGAGCATGTCGGCGTCGGTGTCGTCGTCGAAATCGAAGACTTCGCACGCGGTGGAGACGCCGCCGGCTTCGAGCGGGCCGCTGATGCAGGCGGGCAGCCCGGCGAAGTCGGCCCCGTCGACATCGGCGTCGCCGTCGGCGTCGCCCAGCGCGTAGCCGGTCAGGACCAGCTTGACGGCGTCGGCGCTGGTGAACTCGGTCGGATCGCTGTCCGCGGTCGAGAGCAGCACGCGGCGGGCCAGCGGGCCGGCGGCGAAGATGTGCCGGCCGATCGGGTTCCACATGCCGCCGAGCGTGGTCTGGTCGATGGTCGTGGTTGATGAACCGTTGTAGTGGTCGATGGTAAAGGCGGCGGCGTTGTTGCGATTGCCGGCCGAGGTGTGCCAGGCGTAGACGTCGTAGCGCCCGGTTTTCGGAATCGCCGCGCGATATTCAACGGCGGCTCCGGCGCCGCCGGCGACGACGCGCGAGTCGAAGCGGAAGAAGCCGGGCTGGGCGGAGTTGGCCCAGACACCGGCCGGCGTTTCGATGTAGCTGGGCGAACCGTCGCGATTGTCGATCACGATCTGCAGCATGCGGTCGCTGACGAAGGGGTTATAAGCCGGCAGATTCCACGGCTGGCCCGCGAGCGGCAGGTTGTTGATCTCGTCCTGAATCGCGATCTGCGTCGTGTATTGGTGATAAACCCAGAGCGTGCCGTGCTTGATGTTGTTGGCGCGGGCAAAGTTCATCTGATCGCGGACCAGCGTCCAGTCGGCGTCTTCCTGAGCGCGGAAGCCGACGGCGAGCTTGTCGCGATGAGCGGGGGCCTGGTTGTATTGCGTGTTGAACTCGGTCTGAAAGCTGCTGAGCGAGGTCATGTACATCTGCGGCATGCAGAGGTCGAGATAGCCGCCGTTGACCCAGGAGCTCCAGCGCTGCATGTGCTGCGTGATGCCGTAGGACCCGACCGGCGCGGAAGAGACGACGATCTCCGGGTTGGCCGCCTTGATCGCGTCGTAGCAGGCCTCGACCGAGGCGTTCACGAGGTTTTCGCGGAACGTGACCCAGTTGGATTGATTCACGTTTGTCGGCGGGGGTGAGCCGAACTGAGCCTGATAGGCGGCCGCGGTGACGGCTTCATAGCCATACTCGCGGCCGGTGCTCTTGCGGCCCCAGCGGTAGCGGTCGATCTGGATGTCGTCGAAGTTGTAGTTCTCGGCCAGCTCGCGGCACATCGCGACCAGCAGACCGACGGCCTGCGGATGGCCCGGGCTCATGAAGACGAAGCCGCCGTTTTCGCCCGTGACCGGGTCGTTGAAGCGGTCGCGAGCCAGCCAGTCGGGATGAGCGACGGCGATCGGGTGGCTGGCGGCGCCGAGGGCGAAGCCATACTCAAACCAGGCGCCGACCTTCAATCCTTCCTCTTTGAAGATGCGCGTTAGGTAGGCGGCGTAGTCGATGGAGCTCGAGCCCCAGTTGCCGCCGGCGGCCTTGTAGGCGGTCGAGGGCCAATAGACCGTGCCGCCGGAGTACATCGCGATGTAGACGGTGTTGATGGTGCCGGCGCGCATGTTCTGGGCGATGGCGCGGAGCTGCGGCTCGGTCTTGCCCAGGTATTGATATTGCGTCAGCCAGCAGGCGCGCAGCTCGGGCTCGGCGGCGCCGCTGAAGAGCGGCAGGAAGCGCACGGCGTCGACGATGATCGTCTTGCCCGGCTCGGCGTCGCTGCTGAGCGTGACGCGGCCGGCGTTGCCGGTGTTGAAATTGAAGCTGCCGAGCGTGACCCAGACCGAGCCGTTGATTCGCTGATCGACGACGACGTTGGTGGAGCCGCCGGCATGTTCGACCGTGTAGGTCGCGTTGCTGGGGCGGTCGTTGCCGTTGCGGTACCAGACGCCGACCTGATAGAGCCCGGCGGTGGCGATGTTGGGGCGCCATTCGACGCTGCCGGCGGGCAGGCCGGTGGTGCGATAGCGATAATCGCTGCCGAACTGGCCCGAGACGTTGGCCGTCAGCCAGGACTCGGAGAGGATCGAAAAACCGGGGTCGGAGTTATCGACGATGACCTGCTGGGCCGCGGCGCCGGCCACGGCGAGCATGGCCAGAACGAGCGCGGAGAGGCTCCGCGGGGATCGGCAAGGGGTTTCCAAGGTCGCTCCTGAGCTTCTGGAGTTTCAAACCGCTGCGCGGCCCTTTCGCCCCGCCGCGCAAATGCTTATATAACCTTAGCAACCGCGTGGACCGATCGCAACGCAACCTGACCCCGCGGAGAAGGAATGCCGGCCATGCGGATTACGGGCACATTTTTGGACGAGATCACCCACGACATTCCCGGTCAGAACTGGGGTCGGGAGGAGTGGGCCGCCGAGTTCGACGTGATGCGTCAGATCGGCATTGATACGGTGATCATCATCCGCTCCGGCTATCGCGAGCAGGCGATCTTTAACTCGTGGGTGCTGCGCGAGCATCGCTCGATGTTGCCGGTCCGGCTCAATCTGGCGGAGCTTTTTCTTGACCTGGCGCATCGCAACGGGATGAAGCTGTTCTGGGGGATTTACGATCCGGGCGACTGGACGCAGAACACCGCACCCGCGCTGGATCTGAACCGTCGATTTATGACCGAGGTGAAAGAGCAATTTGGCTCTCACCCGGCGTTTGCGGGTTGGTACATCACGTTTGAGCTGTCGCGTAACGACCCGAAGCAGGTCGAGCTGGTGCTCGGCGCCGGGCGACACGCCAAGGAACTCTCGCCCAATCTGCCGACGCTGATTTCGCCCTACATCGCGGGCATCAAGGCCCCGAACGGCGAAGACTATGTGCCGCGCGAGCAGCACGAGGCTGAGTGGAGCAAGGTTTTTGCGCGCGTCCGCGAGGCGATTGACATCGTCGCCTTCCAGGACGGGCACGTCGATTATCTGGAATTGCCCGAGTATCTGCGGACAAACCTGCGGCTGGCGCGCGAAGCGGGCATGACCTGTTGGTCGAATGTCGAGAGCTTCGACCGCGACATGCCGATCAAATTTCCGCCGGCGGATTGGCGCAAGCTGGAGTTCAAGATCGACGCGGCCCGCGAAGCCGGCGTGGCGAAGCTCATCACCTTCGAGTTTTCGCACTTCATGAGCCCGTATTCGTCGTATCGCAGCGCGCACACGCTCTTTAAGCGTTATTGCGAGCGATTCGGGCTGCGGGTCGAGCTGAGCGACGCGCGGCGGGATTGAGTCGGATTGGAAGTGGGGACGATCTGTGCTCGCGGATCGTGGGCATGATCGGCGAGCGAGATCGGTCCGGCGGCCGCGTTTTTTCCTACTTGAGGTCGAGGCTGCGCAGCGAATCGATCGCGGCGGCGCCGGTGGCGGGGCCGCTGCCGCGCAGCAGCATTGCCACCGTTCGGCTGCGAAGGCGCTCGCGGAGCGAATCGACGGCGTCGCGGAAGACGCCATGGACGGCGAGGATGCGTTCGGCAGTGCCGTTGGCGTCGGAAGGGGAGTTGGCGGGCGCGGGGCTGGTCATGCCTTCATCGACCGCCTCGACGATATCCAATAGAGTGATGTCGGTCGGCGGGCGCGAGAGGCGAAAGCCGCCGCGCGGTCCGCGGTCGGACCTGAGCACATTGGCACGGGCGAGTTGGGTCATCACTTTTGCGGCGTAGGCGCCGGGAAGGTGGAGGGCCTCGGCGAGTTCGGCGGCGCGGACACCGCGGTACATCGAATCTTCTCGGCGAGCGATTTCGGACACGGTCAAGACGGCGTACAAGGCCGCTTTTCGATCAAACATCGGATTCCAACCATCCTTCGGAGGCTCCTTTGGAGGTTTGGAGCCCCGGCGCAATTTGTGCGATGATCGGCTTCTCACTGACTCGGGTCGGACGAAACCGCAGCGGTGAGGTCGTCATCGCGATATTCAGACACTCGGATGTTAGGATGAGCATATGCCATCGCCATTAGGAAAACCACCCAATCTTCCTAAATTGCCCTGGCTATATGCCATTCCAACGGGAGCGCTGCCGGCAGAAGTCGAATGCGAAGGTTGTAAATATCTGCTGGCGCAGACGTTTAAGCACGACTTTTTCGCCGCGACAGGCTTATATAACCAAAAAGACCGCGCCGCGGTACTCAAGGTTGGCAGAATCGGCGGTTTTTTCGGACTTCCGCTTTCCTGGATCGGCCGCTCGCTCCGCAATCGCGAGGTGCGGATCTATCGGCGGGTGGCCGATCTGCCGGGTGTTCCCGCGCTCATTGGTACGGTCGGGCCGACCGGCTTTATGCACGACTTTGTGCCCGGCCATCCGCTGGGGCGCGATGAGCGCGTGGGCGATGCGTTCTTTGATCAGCTTGAGGCACTGCTACGAGAGATTCACGCCCGCGACATTGCGTATGTCGACCTCAACAAGCGTCAGAACGTGCTGGTCGGCGACGACGGGCGGCCCTATCTGATCGACTTTCAGATCTCTTATGAGCTGCCGCGCTGGCGATTGCTGCGTTGGGGGCCGTGGCTGTGGACCCTGCGCCGTTTGCAGAAGGCGGACTGGTATCACTTCTGCAAACACAAGGTGCGCTTGCGGCCGGACCTTGCGACCGCGGAGGAGCGCCGCGCGGTGGAGCATGTAAGTATCTGGATCCGCATGCACCGCTGGATCGCGCGGCCTATCATTCAGGCCCGTCGCGGGCTGCTGCGGCGCATTCGCAAGCAGGAGACGGCGAACATCGCGGGGTCTGACGCGAAGTGAGCTATCGCCGACACCCGATCTGCGACGCATTGTGCGACGCTGAGGAGAAGATCAAGCCATGCCGCTGACCGCTCAGGACTCGAAAATCGTGGCCGACTTTCGCGCTGCGCTGGACCGCAAGATGGCCGGCGACCCGCGCTTCGGCACGCCGCAGCGTGAGGACCGCGCCGACGGCAGCCACCTCGTCTCGCGCTATTCTGTGGGCGAAAAGCTATGGCTCGAAGTGATCGCGCGGCCGGCGATTCCGCAGCTCAAGATCGGCATCATGACCGACGACCGCTGGACGAATGAGGAGCTGGAAGAGGCGATCGAAGAGACCGGCGACACGATGGAGGAGTTCATTGAGTCGGGCTTTGACGAAGCCGGCCTCGACTGGCCCGAACCCGTGGTGGAGCACTATCGCGATCAGGGCAAGTACTTCTGCTTTCACACGGCGCTGGACTTGAAGAGCATCGCCGAACTCGCCGCGGACGCGACTCTGATGAAGGTGATGCAGATGCTCAACGGCTACGCGATCGCATTCGCCAAGCCGATCAACAAGGCGGCGAGCGCGGAGTGAGTTGAGGGGCGTTGGGGGCTTCAGGTCTGATTTGCCGTGGCCGGCGTGCGGCGCAAGAGGGCGCGCACCGGGCTGCCGTCGAAGCCCTCCAGCGCCAACGGCGGCGCGATCAGCTCGTAGACGCCGGCGGGGACATCGCGAATCACAATGCCTTCGAGAATCGCCATGTCGTGAGCGAGGAAGCGCTTGTGAGCCAGGAGCTGGCGATCATCGACGATGTCGACGCTGGGCGTGTCGATGCCGATGAGGATGACGCCGCGGGCGTGCAGATCGTCGACCAGCTCCGGTGAGAGGGCTGCGAAGCCGGGCTCCCAGCGGTTGGGGTCGGGGAAGGTGCCGGTCGACAGCAAGATCCGCGGGGGCAGGGGGGCTGCGTCGGGGCCGTGCAGCGCACCGGCGGCATTCTCCCTCCAGCCGGCGCGACGAGCGGCGGCGAGGAAGTCGGCGATTGTGATCCGCGTTCGCGGCGCGACATCGACATGAAATAGCGCGCACGGGCCGATGTAGTAGTGCAGCGGCCGTTCATGAATCGCGGCGGCATGAAGTCCGTAGTGATTGGGCGCGTCGGCGTGAGCCCCCAGATGCACCGTCGCGCGCAGGGTCGAGAGCGTCACGCTATCGCCGCGCGACTGATCGAGGATGATTTCGCGACTGGCGGGTGTGTCGCCGGGCCAGACGGCGAGCGAGGGCGAGACGCGCGGCGTGATGTCGATCAGGGTCATGAATCGCCTCGAGCGCGGAGCCGCCTGACGCGCCGCGCGAGGCTCCGCTATTGCGTGATCGGATTCAGGGCCAGATAGCGGCTTATGAAGTTGGGAATATCGCCGACGTCGGCGCGGCCGTCAAAGTCCAAGTCGGCGTGCAGGATGGGGCAGCCGGCGAACTCGGCGACGTACTCGTCGGGAGCGATGATCGCCGTGACGAAGGGGCGAATGTCAAAGCCATTGAGTCGGCCGTCGCAGTTCATGTCGCCCAAGCCGATTTCACAGGCGTCGATAAATCCGCTGCGATCGGCGTCGAGGGTCCAGTCTTCGGCAAGCTCGCAGAGGTCGCTGCGTCCGTTGCGGTCGCAATCGAGCGGCGGACGGTGGGAGATGCGATAGATGTTGGCGCCGCGGTCGAAGGGTGAAAGATAGTCGAGGTCTTTGTAGAGATCGGAGAAGTAAAGTCCGTCGGGGCCGGCCGCCAGGGCGACGGCCGTCGCGCGACCGATGCCGACGTATTCCACCACGGTCTCCGGCCCGATGGCCGTCTGCCCGTCGGGTGCGACGTCGAATTGAACGATGCGCTTGCCGAGCGTCTGCGGCCCTTCGGCCCAGGTCGGGCCCGACTCGGTGACGTAGGCTTTGCCCTGATACTCGGCGGGGAAGCCCGAGCCATCGAAGAGCGAGGGTTCGATGAAGGCGATGTTGACCGGCGCGTGCGCGGGGAACCAGTTGTAAAGCGCGTAGTTCCGGGTGCTGTCCTCGGTGCCGTCCCAGAGGTAGTCGCGTCCGCGGACGGCGAGGGCGAATCGATCGACGGTCGAGCCGTTTTCGACGATGAAGTGTTGCCCGGTCGCCTGTCGCCAACCGCCGCCGAAGGGGTTTCGAAGCCCGTAGGCCCAGACGAAATCGCGGGTGGAGATTCCGTCGAACGCGTCGTAGAACGGGTTGTCTTCGGCAGGGGCGCCGTTGAAGTCGATCCGCAGAATCTTTCCGAGAAACGAGTCGATGTTACGCGAGTCGATGATGTTGAAGCCGTCGCCGACGTGGACATTGAGGTAGCCGTCGGGGCCGATCGTGATGTTCGAAATCTGGTGTGAGGGGGCGGTCTGCTGATCGCGCAATTCGAGGACCGTCGTGCGCTGGGCGAGGGTGTGGCCGCCGTCGTTGCTGCGGAGGCGCTCCACCTTGGAGAAGATCCCCAGTTCCGGGCGGTTGTCGATGGCGGCGAAGGGCATGGTGGCGAAGATGTCGCCCGACACCGGGTCGATGGCGATGCTGGCGAGTCCGATCTCGCCCGTTCCGGGAAACGGCCCGGTGGGGTCGAAATTGAGAAGGTTTTCCGCGAAGACGGCGACACTACCCGCCCGATTCACGACGCGAATCGATCCATACAGCTCGACGACGTAGTAAAGCGGGTCGCTCGGCTCCGGTCCCGCGTTGGGCACGAAGACGATGTTGACGGGCAACTGAAATCCGCCGGCGACGCGATCGATTTGCAGATCCGGCTGAAGCGCCGCCCAAGGCAGCGTCGGGGCGCGCAGCGGAAACGTCAGATCCGGGTGTTCCTGATCTTCTGCGCGGCCGAAGGTCGCGCCGCTCTCGCTGATCCAGAAGGAGGTCCGCTGCCCAGCATCCAGCGAGATCGCCGGAAAGTAGATCGTCGTTTGGCGGCAGCCATCGAGCCAGATGGCAAGTTGCGAGGGCGGCAGTGTCACTGCTTCGCTGCCGGCGATGAGCTCGGCGCTGATCGTGTGCGGATGATCGCCCGCGTCGAAGACGGTCGTGGAGTTGCCCTCTTCCGGGCGGCCCACGATTTCGAGGAAGCGGTCGTGGCCGCCTTCAATGACCAGTCGCGCGGGAGTCGCGCCGGCAGGCAGCTCCAGAAGCTGATCGCTTTCGCGACGCCAGCGTAGGCCGAGGCCGTCGAGAACATCTTGCGCGACGAGCGGCCGCAGCGCGGGCTCTTGCGCTGTTCGAAAGCGCCGCACGGCGTCGCGGCTGATGGAGCGCCCCGTCGGTCCGCTGTCGCGATGTCGAGCGACGACGGCATAGACGCGATCGGCCGCGAGGGCGGTCTGGCCGGCGAGCGAGCCTTCGAACACGCCGTTGCCGAGGTGGATGTGCAGCCCGCTGACGCCGACAGCACAGCTTGCGCGCCAGACGCGTTCCGTCAGGTCGCCGTTCCAGATTTCCCAGTCGGTGCAGACGTGGGTGTGGCCGTCGCGATCGCGCAGCGGCGCGCACTCCATATGCACGTCGGCCGGATTGATGATGCGCCCAGGCGGCGGCTCACCGACTTCGGGCATGGCCGGTGGATAGGCCGCGAGCGCGGGCTGCTGCAACTCGGTCAGCGACCAATTCAGGATCTCGTAGCGCTCCGCGGCGCCGCCGGTGGCGGCCGTGAAGCCGACCCAAGCGCGACCGTCGGGGAGATTGAGTTCGGCGGCGAGTTCGAGCGCGATCTCCAGCGAGGGCGTGGCGGCGCCATCGAGGAAGATGCTCAGAAGCCCGTCGGCAAAGCGAATTCGCACGGCATGGGGAGCGCCGTCCTGCAGCGCGGCGACATTTTCGACGCGCCCGATGGAGAAGGCCTCGGCCGTGTCGTTCGGCAAGGCGCCGCGCGTGTGGATGCTGATGTGCGAGGCGTCGGGGTCGGGGTCGGGCTCGGGCGTGCAACTGGTGTTGAGGTAGCGATCGAACTCGATGGCGATGCTGTTGGCGATCCCCTCATAGCCCAGCGCACAGCCGAGATCGACGCGCTCGTTCAGCGAAGCGGCCTGCACGACGAACGCGAAGCCGTCGGCGCCGCCGTAAAGCGGGTCGGAGATCTGGAATGTGAATTGGGTCTCGAAGCCGCCGAGGGCGTCTATCTGTGTCTCGCGCCAGGCGGCGCCGGCCATATCGAGCACGGCGTCGGTGAGGCGCAGTCGTCCGTCGGCGATCGTCGCGTCGCGCAGCAACCGAAGGCCGCTAGAGTCGGCGAACGTCGGATACTGAAAGTCGTTCGCGGCGGAGAGATTCCCCAGAGTGAGCAGCGCCACTGCGCCACTCGCTCGCCGAACGAGGCGTATGCGCACGAACCGAACTCCTTTCGCACGCCGCGCCCCATCGAACGGGGGCTGCGGCGGTGGCTTCCTGCCACAGCGCAACATATCGCTACGCCAGCGCCCTGAAATACAGCGCTGCTGACGCGATCATCGAGACGCCAGACGGTCAGCCGGCTTAACTATTGCCGATCGGTCAAATTGTCCACTGCGAAAGATGCCCCCCGCGTGGCAATGGTCCGGGCGTGGCTCGGAGCCCCCCGAGCGACCGCCGAGCGGCAAAAGTTGCGCTGCGCCGAATCGGACCTACCGCGCGGCCGTCAATAGAGTGACGAAGCCGCCGATGTCGCCCACGGTCACAAAGCCGTCGCCGCTGACGTCCGCCCGCTCGCGATCGCAGAACGGATTGGCGGCGTCGTAGGCGGCGGGGTCGATCAGGGCCTGGATGAAGCCGCTGATATCGGCGACCGTTACGAAGCCGTCGCAGTTGAGATCACCGGCGATGGCCTTGCCGACCGGCGAGACGCTGAAGCGGCTGACGACGGACGGTGTGCGGGCGAGGATCGCGGCGGGGTTCGCGAGCAATTCGGTCGCGCTGTACCAATCGATGCCGTAGGTGGTGACAGTCAGCAACTGGGTCTCGGGCTCGATCTCGAACTCGGTCCAGCCGTAGGTGTGCGTTGGCCAGTAGGTGCCCGCGAGCAGCGCCGCCGCGACATCGCCGCCGCCCAGACCGAGCGCCGGGTACTTGAACACGTCGAGCTGCGTGTTGATCAACTGAACCAGGAAATCATCTCGACCCGCGCGCGGCAGGCTGTTGTAGAGCGCGAATTCGGCCGGCGAGATCAGCCCGAACTGCGCGGCGAGCCCGACGACCGTCGGCCCGAACGGCGCGGCGTACGCCACCGATCCGGTCGTGATCTCGAAGGCGCCGGTCGGCACCTGCGGCTCGCCCGGCGCGGTCTGGTAGGCGATCTCGTTGACGAGTGTGCCGTGAATGTCGGCGGCGACAAAGACGACGTTGGAGATGCCGTTGGCGGCGATGAAGGAGAGCAGATTGGTCCGCTCCCAGGCATAGCCCTCGAAGCGGTCGGAAGCGGCGAGAACGCCGAGGTTCTGCGTCGGCTCGGGAATCAGGACGAACTTCCAGGTCACGCCGCGCTGCTCGGCGGCGAGCAGGTCGCTCTTAAGCCGCTCGCGCTGCGCAGTGCCGAGCATGGTGCGGCCGGGTGTGAATGATTGCAGCACGAAGTTCACGATCTGCGTCAGGTCGTTGGGATTGGTGACGGGAGGCAGTCCCTGATCGCGAAAGGAGCGGGCGTCTACCACGAAGACGGCGGCGTCGAGGCCATAGCGGCGCGCGCGATAGAGGTCGGGCTTGCCATCGAAGCGCGGATCGCCGGTGCCGGCCCAGTTCACATCGGCGGTCGGGTTGTATTCGCGGAAGGCCTGCAGGCCGGTCTGGTAGAGCATTGTTTCGTTGATGAATGCAACGCTTTCGCCCGCGAAGCGCGGATCGCTCGATGGCGGCGCGCCGCCCTGAAAGTCATTCGTCACTTCATGATCGTCGATGTTCACCAGAAACGCGGTCGAGGCGCGCAGCGGTGCGAACGAATTTGTGCCGAAGCGTTCGGCGTACACCTCCGCGTGCTTGGCGCGGTGCTCGGCGATGGTGGTCGCCTGCGGCAGCGGAACGGCGGGCGAGGCGACGTCGGCGTAGATGGTGTCGCCGTGGCTGACCCAAAGGTCGAGTTGGCGGGCCGGGGCGTTGCTGATGGACGGATAAGGGTTCAGCTCGCCGCGCCAGTCGCCGGACACTCCCATGCGAAGTCCGCGATAACCGGTGAGTGCCGGCGTCACGAATGTGCCGGTGGCGACGGCCGCGGCAGCATCGGTCGCGCGATAGAAGTAGCGCACGCCGTCGGAGAGGCCGGTCAGCGCGACCTTTGCGGGTACGGTGACATCGACAACCTGCTGGCTGGCCGTCGCGACGATCTGGGCGAATGAAGGATCGGTGGCGAGTTCAAAGGTGACCAAGCCTGGCGCGTCGCTCCGAGCCCAGAGCACCGCGCTCTGATGATCGACATCGCCCGCGGCGACGCCGTTCGGAAAGCCAGCCTTCGCCGGCGGAGGGAGGGTGATCGATGTCAGCGCCAACGCGCACCAAAACGTTCGCATCGTGTTTCCTTGTGGATGAACGGGCCGAGCGCGACTTCCGCTTTGCGAAGTGACGAGCTTAGCAAAATCAGCATGAGGGGCGCGTGTTGCGCCATTATTCGGACCGTGTGAGTATTGCGCAAGCTCGAAAGTCTCGCCCGACGTTGTCGCTACTTGGATTCAGAATCGTTCCCGCCGATAGCGGCACTATGGAATCGAATCCCGCCGCCGGAACGGCGGCGGCCACACCGTCTGTTTCCGCGGCTTTTGCTCGCAATTCGCCGTGGTCGCTGGTGACATTCGCGTTGGCTGCGACGATGGCGCTGCTGGGCGGCGTCACCGGTGCGATCTACTTCGCGCAGGCCCGGATCAGCGGCACGTTGGAGCGAGAGCGCGATGTGCAGCGCTTGACGGCGCGCATCGCCTACCTCGATGAAGTGCTGACGATGTCGGCGCTCATGTTCGCGGCCACCGGCGACGCCGAATGGCGCGCCCGCTACGACTCCCACGTTGATCCGCTCGACAATGCCATCGCCGGTTTGCGGAATATCTCTCCGGAAATCTTCGATCGCTCATTGGGCGTTGCGACCAACGACGCCAACCTGGCGCTGCTGGCGATGGAGACGCGCGCCCTGACGCTGGCCGCAGACGGCGAGCGCGACGTTGCGCTGCAGGTGCTCACGTCCGACGAGTACTCGCTCCAAAAGCGCATCTACGCCGACGGAAATCGCGAAGCGACCGAGGCGCTCGCCGCCATGATTCAGCGCGAGGCGGATCGGCAGCAGACGCTCTATTTCGGTCTGTTGATGGTCTGCTACGGGCTGGGCGCTGCGGTGGTGGGCGCCTGGATCTGGGTGATTCGCGCTCTGCGCCAGTTCGATGCATTGCGCAAGCTCAACGCCGAGTTTGTCGCCAAAACGCGCGAGCTTGAGGCGGCCAATCGCGCCAAGAGCCTCTTCTTGACGCACATGAGCCACGAGATTCGCACGCCGATGACCGCCATCCTCGGCTACTGCGACATGCTCGATGAGTTGGCCGATGCGCCGGGCGCAGCCTCTCTTCGCCGCGAAGCGATTCAGACGATTCGCCGCAGCGGCGAACACCTGCTGGGAGTCATCAGCGGCATGCTGGATGTCTCCCGGATCGAGGCCGACAAGCTGGTGCTCGATCGCGCCGATGTGGACCTCGCACAGTTGGTGAATGACTTGATCGCGCTGCTGGCGCCGAAGGCCGTTCAGAAGGGGATCAAGCTCGACGCGCAGTGCGACACGCCCATTCCGCGCACCATTCGCACCGACGCGCTACGCGTGCGTCAGATTTGCCTGAATCTGCTGGGCAACGCGTTGAAATTCACCGCCCGCGGCGGCGTGTCGCTGCGGCTCGGCCTGGTGCGTTCGGATCCGCCTGCGCTGAGCATCGCCATCCGTGATACCGGCATCGGCATGACGAGTGCGCAGATGGCCGGTCTGTTTCAGCCCTTCGCACAGGTCGACGATTCCATGTCGCGGCGCTTCGAGGGCGCAGGGCTTGGGCTTTATATCTCGCGCCGTCTGGCCGAGTTGCTCGGCGGCGACATCACCGTGCAGAGCACGCCCGGAGAGGGCAGCACCTTCAGCCTTCGCTTGCCGCTCGAATCCATCGCCGGTGTGGAACTGGTGACGCCCGCAATGAAGTCGTCGACCGAGTTGCTGCCGGCGCTCTCCGCCAATGCGGCCGTTGCCGTTTCTCCCGGATCGCGCCTTGCCGGTGTGCGCGTGTTGCTTGCGGAAGATGGTCCGGACAATCAGCGGCTGATCAGTTATCACCTGCGAAAAGAGGGGGCCATCGTCGACGTCGTTTCGAATGGGCGCGAAGCCCTGGAGCGGTTGACGGTTGAGGGCGAGCTGCTGTCCGATTTGCCCTGCGATCTGCTCATCACCGACATGCAGATGCCGGAAATGGACGGCTACGCATTAGCGGCCTCGCTGCGAGAACGGGGCTGCGGCCTGCCCATCGTCGCACTCACGGCGCACGCCATGGCGCACGAGGCCGAACGCTGTCTGAAGGCCGGCTGCAACGTTTACGCCGCTAAGCCGATTCAGCGCGATGCGCTGATTGATGTGTGTTCCCGGGCGATGCAGTTCGCCCCCGCGTCGAAATGAACGGCGCCGGAGCGGCTGGCTATCTCCGCTCCGTGCGCTCATCGTCTTGAGGGTGGATTGCCGCGCTATGCCCGATCGTCGGCGCAGACTTTAGCGCAGCATCTCAGCAATTTGAACCGCGTTGAGCGCCGCACCTTTCAGCAACTGGTCGCCGGTGCAGATGAACTGCAAGCCGCGGCCGCCGCCGATGCTCTGATCGGCGCGAATGCGTCCCACGAGCACGTCGTCTTTGCCGCTGGCCTCCAACGGCGTCGGAAAGCGATTGGCGGTTGGTTCGTCGACGATTTTGACACCGGGGGCTTTTTCGAGAAGGGCCTTCGCCTCGGCGGGCGACATCGGCTTCTCAAACTCGATCGAGACCGACTCGGTATGGGCCCGCTTCACCGGGACGCGCATGCAGGTCGGCGCGATGGCGATCCGCGCGTCGCCGAAGATTTTGCGTGTTTCGAGGATCATCTTGGTCTCCTCCACGTTGTAGCCATCGGGGCCGACGGCGCTGTTGTGGCTGAAGACGTTGAAGGCGCAGGGCACCGGGAAGACTTCGGGCTTTGCGGCCTGCCCCGCCAACACGGCGCGCGTCTGCAACTCGAGCTCCGCCAGGGCTTTTGCGCCCGCGCCGCTCGCGGCCTGATAGGTCGAGACCACCACCCGCACCGCGCGATTCACGCGATGCAGCGGCCAGAGCGCGACATTCAGGATGATCGTCGAACAATTGGGATTGGCGATGATGCCTTTGTGAGTGCGGATCGCCTCGGGGTTAACTTCCGGCACGACCAGCGGCACGCTTTCGTCCATGCGGAATGCCGACGAATTGTCGACCACGACCGCGCCGGCCTTCACGGCCAGCGGCGCAAACTGCTTGCTGATCGACCCGCCGGCCGAAAAGAACGCCAGATCGCAGCCCGCGAATGAATCGGGGCCGAGCTCGCGAATGGTCCGCTCGCGGTCGATCCATCGCACCGATTTGCCCGCCGACCGGGCCGACGCGAGCAGCACATAGTCGCTCGCGGGAAACTTGCGATTGCGCAGCACCGCTTCGAATTCTTCGCCCACCGCCCCCGTCGCACCGACAATCGCCACACGCTTGAACAAACCCTGATCTCCAAAAAAGCTCTACAAAATGGTCCCGGCTCGGCGGCCACGGCTGACGGAGCCGTCGCTTCCCGCAGAGGCGTCGTTCCCCGGGCCGTGGCACGGGTCGCGCCCGCCGCGCGAGCCTCCGCATTGTAGTCCGGCCCAGCCCGCCGCCACTATGATGGAACTTGCTCAGGAGTATCGCGATGAGTCGATTTACGTATTACACCCCGCTCTGGCTCGGCGCCGCCTTGGCCGCCTTGCTGCTGCGCTCGTTCCTGCCGCCGATCGATCCCGGCGCGCCTTGGCGCTGGTGGCTGTCGCTGCTGGGCGGGGCGGTCGCGGCGGGGCTGGTTTGTCAGTTGGGCATGTTTGGGGCGCAAGGCGCGTTCGCACAGGTCTGGCCCGTGCCCGGCGGACGCTCGATTCGCGGGCGAACCGCGGTCGTCGGCGGGTCGGCCGTGCTTGCTTCGATTGCGCTGCTCGTGGTGGCGTGGTTCATGAACGCTGAAGACAGCCCCGGCGCCGGATTCTCGGCGCAGCTGCTGGCGATCTCGTCCGGCGTTGCGATCCTGATCGCGGGCATCGCCTATTTCTGGGGCTTGCCCGCCGCCGCACCCGACTTCACGGGGCGCGATTAGACCGGAGCCACGGTCGAAATCCCGCCGCGGATCGCGGGCGGAATCGGCCGGCGCCGCGGGTCCGCGGGCCCGTTCGGCGCCACCGGGCACACTTGACGCCAACCGGCCTCGACGGCACGCTTTGCGGACAAATCAGCTCACTGTGAGCGTTTCCGCCCCTCGTTTGCGCAAAGGAACTCACCATCATGCGAAGATTGCTGAACGCCCGCTTGCCGCTGATCGTTCTCCTTGGACTGGCTGGGACGGGCACGCTCACCACCGGCTGCGGCGATGGCGACCTGTGCGCGATTCTCTCCGAAGTCGCCGGCACCGACCTGTGCGACGGCGATTTCGACGACCTAGGCGATGATGATGATGACGACGACGACGATGATTTTGGCGACGACTTCGGCGACGACGATGATGACGATGACTTCGACGACTTTGGCGACGACGACGACTTCGACGACGAATAAACGAGCCGAACATTCCGACGCGGCGTGCGCGAACCCGCGCACCCGCGTCTGATTTCCGCCCCCGCACTTCGCACCTCCCTCGTCACTCCCCACGCCTGAGCCTACACTTCTCTCGATCGGACTTTGTTCCGCAGGAGAACCGCAATGGCGTTGATGGCTGGCAAGAAGGGGTTGATTTTCGGCGTCGCGAACGACCGCTCGTTGGCGTGGTACATCGCAGAAAAGCTCCACGCCGAAGGAGCGCGAATGGGCTTTACGCATCTGCCCAACGAGAAGATGGAAAAACGGGTTCGCAAGCTGGTCGAGCCGATCAACGCCACGATGATCGCCCCTTGCGACGTGCAGAACGACGAGCAGATTCGGGCGGTCTTTCACCAGGCCCGCGAGACGATGGGCGAACTCGACTTCGTCCTGCATGCGGTCGCGTTCGCCAACACCGAGGCGCTCTACAACCCGTTCTACAAGACCAAGCGGGCCGACTTCCTGCAGGCGATGGATATCAGCGCCTATTCGCTGGTGGCGCTCTGTCAGCAGGGCGTCGAGTTCATGAAGCCGGGCGCGGCCGTCTTGAGCCTGACCTATTTCGGCTCGGTCAAGGTCATTCCCAGCTACAACGTGATGGGCGTCTGCAAGGCGGCCCTGGAGTCGAGCACGCGCTACCTGGCCGCGGAATTGGGCCGGGAGAAGCAGATTCGCGTCAATTCGCTCAGCGCCGGCCCCTGTCGCACGCTATCGAGCGCCGGCATCAGCGGTTTTCAGCAGATGCTCGACCACTATCCGACCAAGGCTCCGCTGGCCCGCAATATCGAGTCGGACGAAGTCGGCAAGAGCGGGCTCTATCTGCTGAGCGATCTGTCGAGCGGCGTGACCGGCGAGATTCACTACGTCGACGCCGGCTACAACGTCATCGGCTGGTAGCGACGAAGCAGGGGGGCGCGGGCATCGGGCCCGCAGCGGGTCTCCGCTGGGAGTCGTCGGGTTTGCGGCTCGCGGCCGGGCGCGGAACCATCGCGCCTGCCCGAACGGCCCGGCGATTTTTCGAGTCGCATCGAGGAAACGCCGCAAGTCCATATCGCAACCGCACTTCGATCTCGTCGCTGATGGGCGGCTCTGCGCGGTCCGTTGATTTCCCAAAAATCGATTTGACCGAGAGAAAAACCGCAGGCATATTCATCTAGCGGCATCCCATCCTACTGCCGGGCGTCGACACGTGATGCGCTGGTCGATCTCGTCGACGATGACAGCGTCTGGTTTCTGAAAAACTGCTGCCACAGACATCTATACGAACGATCCGACTCGGATCGTGCGCCCCGGTTTCGACGGTCTCGTCGAAGACGCGCGGTCCGTCATTCTCGCTCCGGAGGAAGAGCCGTATGTGTTTGTGTCTGTCCGCAAGGACTCTCCGCACCCATGCCGCGTTCGCGCTGGCGTCGCTGGGCCTGCTGAGCCTCGCGCCGCTGCCCGCGCTGGGCTTCGCGCCGCCGCCGCCGACCGGCCCCACCGCGCCCGGCGTCTCGCGGCACCCCGCCGCCGACTACGGCGACGCGCCCGACGACACGCTCGCCGGCTACACCGGTGCGCAGGCCGGTCTTTTCGGCGCATTCCCGACGCGCTTCGACACGCGCCATAGCCGCTATGGCCTGCCCGGCGGCCATGCCGTCGACCCCAGCCGCGAGCGGCTCGGGGCCAACGTTTCGATCGAGGAGGGCGCGGCGGATGTGAACGACCCCGATTTCACGGGCAACCTCGTCGATGACGATTCGGACGACGGCGTGCGCGGCGGGCTCTGTCCGGTGGTGGTCGGAGCGCAGTCGAACCCGGCATCCGTGCGGATGCAATTTGCAGTGACGGTCGCGCCCGGCGGGCCGAACGTGACGCGTTATCTCAATGTATTGATCGACCTCAACCGCGATGGTCGCTGGTCGGTCGGGCCCGCGAATGAGTGGGTCGTGCGCGATCTGCCCGTGGTCGTTCCCGCGGGTCAGACCACGGTCATTACCTCGCCGGCCTTCGGCATTCCGCTGCCGCTGGCCGAAAGCTGGATGCGCGTCTCGCTGACGCGACAGCGCGTGGTCGATGTCGTAGCGGTGAATGCCACTGGCTGGGATGGCAGCGGCCGCTTCACCCACGGCGAAATCGAAGACTATCTGCTGTTGGGCGGTCTCTCCGTCGCACAGGCGCACGCCGCGGCCCAGTTCGCCGCCAGCGCGAATGCGTCGGCGTTTGCTGTCGCTCAGGCATTCGCGTTTGCCAACGCACGCGCGATCGCAGTCGCCGGGGCGTGTGCCCAGGCGGAGGCGCAGGCCGTCGCCTTTGCCGAGTCGTGCGCCGCGGCGCAAGCCAGCGCCACAGCTGCGGCTGCCGCATTTGCCCAGGCCAACGCCGCCGCCGCAGCAGCCGCGAGCGCATGTGCGACTGCGTCGTCGTGGGCGACGGCGTCCGCCGCTGCCTGCGCTGCGTGTCAATGCGGCGCAGTTTGCGCCTTTGCGTCGGCCACGGCGGGTGCCATGGCCAGCGCGTGCGCGTCGGCTTCGGCCGCTGCCGCGGCTTCGGCGAGCGCGGCGGCTCAGGCCTCGGCCTCGGCCAGCGCGATCGCGGCTGCGTGTGCCTCGGCCTATGCCGAAGCGCAAGCTCGTGCCGCCGCTTGCGCGGTGGCTGCGGCGGAAGCCCAGGCTGCGGCTGCGGCACTGGCCCAGGCGGCAGCCGCGGCACAGGCCAACGCACAGGCCGCTGCCGCTGCGGAGGCCGATGCCTTTGCGGCCGCCTGCGGTGGAAATACGCTGGCGCTGGCTGAGGCTGTGGCGGTGGCCGGCGCCCAGGCTCAGGCCGCGGTCGCGGTTTTCGTCAATGCGCAGGTGCAGGTGATCGCCGCGGCGAATGCGGTGGCCGCCGCGCAGGCCGCTGCGGAAGCGTTCTTCGCCTTCGCGTTCTCCGCGAGTTGGTATGCGGAGTGGGCCGCGGAGTGGGCCGCCGCCGCTCAGTTCTCGGCTTCGGCTTCGTGGTATGCGTCGGCCTCGGCGTCGTTCCTGTTCGCGGCTTACTCCGAAGCGTCGAGCGGCGCGGTCGCGGCGTGCGATCCGAACTGTCAGCAGGAAGAATGCTGCGACAAGGTTCGCGTGCCGGTGGATTGTGAACCGGTGGTCGATCCGGTGCCGTGCTGCCTGCCCAACGGTTCGTGCAGCATCGTGACGCCGACCGATTGCACCGCGGGCGGCGGAACGACCTGCGGCGGTCCGGGCCAACCCTGCCCGACGCCGACGCCGGTCCCGTGCTGCCTCGGCGATGGTTCGTGCAGCGTCGTCTTGCCGGCGGATTGCGCCGCGGGCGGCGGTACGCCGTGCGGTTCGACCTGTCCGCCGCCGCCGCAGCCTTGCTGCCTGCCGAATGGCTCGTGCAGCGTGGCCGCGCCCGCGGATTGCGCCGCGAGCGGCGGCTCGATCTGCGGCGGGCCTGGTGCGGCCTGTCCGACCACAGGCGTGACCTGTTGCTACGGCGACGGTTCGTGTCAGGTCTTCCCGCCGGGCACCGACTGCGGCGCGTCGGGCGGCGTGATCTGCACGCGGGTCTGCGTCGCTGAGACGCAGCCGGTGCGGAAGAACTAAGGCACCAGGCCGATCGAACCGACGCGCCACGCGGCGCGTCGTGTTCGACAGAATGCGGTTCCATGGCATGCTCTCGCGGTTTTCCGGGAGAGCATGCCATTTTTCATTGCCTGATGAACCGGCTCGTCTGGAGAAAGCGGGCGTGCGGCAGCAACGAGTTTTCAACCGATGCGCCGCAAAGCTTCGGCCATTCGGGTTGATTCCCCCCTTGAGCCGCCGCAGCCCGACGATCAGACTGACACGATGCACGAAGCGCTGCTGGCACACTTGCACTGGACGCTGACCGACGGCGTCGGGCCGGTCACCTTTTCGCGGATCGTCGAACGCTTTGGCGACGCTGCGACCGGCTTCACCGCTTCCGCCGCCGCGCTGGCGAGCATCAAGGGCATCAGCACGGATCGGGCGGGAAAGATCGTGGCGCAGCGCGACGACGCCCGCCGCGCGGCGGAGGCGGAGGTGGCCGCGGCGGCGGAGCAGGGGGTGCGGATCCTTTGTCGCGAAGACGTGGAGTATCCGCATGGGCTCAAGCAAATCGACGATGCTCCGATCGTGATGTTCGTCAAAGGAGAGCTGCGGCCGACGGATCATCTCGCGCTGGCGATCGTCGGCAGTCGGCGCTGCTCGATCTATGGCAGCGAGCAGGCGCGGCGCTTCGGCGAATTGCTCGCGGGCGCCGGGTTCACGATCGTCAGCGGGCTGGCGCGCGGCATCGACGCATTCGCTCATCACGGCGCGGTCGACGCGGGCGGGCGCACGCTCGCGGTGATGGGGTCGGGGCTGAACGACATCTATCCGCCCGAGAATCGCGCGCTGGCCGAAAAGCTGCTCGCTAGCGGGGCGTGGATCAGCGAGCTGCCGCTGCGGACAGTCGTCCGCGCGAGCAACTTTCCGGCTCGCAATCGCATCATCGCGGGGCTGTCGCTGGGTGTGCTGGTGGTGGAGGCGGCGGCCCGCAGCGGGGCGTTGATCACGGCCCGGCTCGCGAGCGAATACAACCGCGAAGTCTTCGCGATTCCCGGCCGCGTGCAGGACCCGATGTCGATCGGCACCAACAAATTGATCCGCGACGGCGGCGCAAAGCTGGTGACATGCCTGGAAGACATCTTGGACGAGCTGGGCGAAATCGGATCGAAAATGCGCGGGGCGACGACATCACCCCCGGAGCCGCGCGCCTCGACGCGATCCCTGTTTGATCAGCAGGCGATCGCTCCGGCCGGCGACGACGACGCTCGCGTCAGCGCCTCGAATGATCCGCCCGCATCCCCGTCGCTCAGCCCGATCGAACAGCGTGCCTACAGCGCGCTGGCTTCGGGCGACGCAATCTCGCAGGATGCACTCATCCGCCTGCTCGCCGCGCCGGCCGGCGAAGCGCTGGCCGCGCTGACGGCGCTGGAGCTGAAGGGGCTGGTGCGCCGCCTGCCGGGGCAGCAGATTTGTCGCAGGAAATAGGGGCGGCGAAACGCAACGAGCGCGGTGCAAGCTGAGCGACCGCGCGGGCCGATGCCGCGCGGCGCTCAGTGAAAGGCCCGGCTTAGTCGTCTTTGCCGAGCGTCCGCGCGATATAGCCGTCAAGCTGCAAAAGGTTGGGGCCGGCCATCTTCGTCAGCGCCAGCAGCCGCGACGTGCTGGCCAGTTCTTCGACCTGTTCATCGACGAAGTACTTGAGGAAGCTCTCGGTCGAGTAGTCCTTCTCCTCGCGCGCCAGCGCCGCCAGATCGTGAATTTGCTTCGTCACTTTCTGCTCGTGCTCCAGCGCCGCCTCAGCGATGGCGACGACCGAATCAAACTTCGCTTTCGGCTCGGCGATCGCCCGTAGCTGCACCACCGCGCCCACGTCCTGCAGGTAGCCCAGGAACTTCATGGCGTGTTCGCGCTCTTCCTCCGACTGCTTGCGAAACCAGCCGGCCAGCCCGAGCAGCTCCATCCCCTGCAGCACGCAGGACATCGCGAGATAGGAATATGAAGCGGAAAGCTCGTTTGCGATCTGTTCGTTGATCTTCTGGTTCATCGCCTTCGAAATCAGTGTCATGGCGTTTCCTTGTTCATTCGCGGCAGGCCGCACGCAGCCGGCGCGGTGGTTCGTTCAATCGATGCAGATTGTCCCGGCGTGATTGCCGAGCAGTTGGAGAAGATGATATGCCGGTCGCGGGTTAGTGCCGATTGAGCTCGGCGGCCTTTCGCTCACGCTCGCGCGATTCGTCGGATCCGACCAGGAACCACGCCAGATAGGCCCGACCGCTCGCGAGGCGGCGGACGTTCTTTTCGACGCCTTCGCGGCGCTTCTCGTGTTGAGCGCCGTCGAGCGCGACCTTGGCCAGGTCGACCTCGCTCGTGCGGCGCGCGATCTCGGCCACGCGGGCCGTCTCCCACACCTCGCCCGCCTTCGGCCGAAAGTCGACCGGCCAGCGGCCCGCCGCCTCCAACAACGGCTTCACCACGCGGTCGAGCGTGCGACAGGCGATCTGCCGCTGATCGATGTCGCCCGTCTGCGCCCAGTGCAAAACATCGCGCAAGCCGGCCCAGTCGCCCGCGGCGACGCGCCCCACCGCGATGCCCAGCTCATCCCACTCGCTGCGCCGCAGCGAAGCATCGCTCGCTGTGGTGAGGAAAGCCTGAGGCTCGATTCGTGCGAGCGCCAGCCACGCGGCCTGACGCACGACGCCCGAGCCCTCGTTGGCCAGCAGCGCGCGGAGCGGGGGGATCGCGTCGGCGTCGCGCAGCTTGCCCAGCGTGTAGACCAGCGCTTCGCGATAGTCGGCCGAGATGTCGGGCCGCCCCAGCGCTTCGCGCACCTGCGGCGCAAACTTCGTGCGATTGGCATCGGCCACCCACCACGCGGCCCGCTTGGCGCTCTCGCCGTCCGCCGTGCGCAGCGTCGCCAGGAACCGCTGTCGATTGGCAAAACGCATCACCTCGGTTGTGGCCCAGTAGCCGGCCAGAGCCAGCCCCAGCAGAGCGAACGCGAAATAGGCGGAGCGGCCGCGACGCGGAGCGGCGGTGGCGGCGGGTGCGACGGGCGGTTGATTCGACGGGGCGTGCGTCACGATCGATCTTCCCTCGCGAATCGGGTCTTGCGACCGTTCGTTTCAGCCGGGGCGACGTTGCGCGAGAGTCGCTGACTCATCAGCCCTTGGGGCCGGATTTCGGAGCCGCGGGCTTGGACGTCGAGGGCTTGGGAGCCGCGGGAATCGGAGCCGAAGGCTTCGCAGCCGGCGGCTTCACCGGCGTCATCGGGGCCATGCTCGTCGGCGACGGGCGCGCCGGCGCGCTCGTGGTGGCCGGCGGCTTCGGCGATGTCTGATTGATCGCTGCGGTGGGCGGGCGCGCCGCCGGCTGCATGGGCGCGACCGCTTTGGGCGCCGGGGCGGCGGTCTTCGTCGGCGCCGGAGAGGCGTATGTGGATGACGGGCCGCTCGGCTGCGCCGGCACCGGACGCGCGCTCGACGTCATCGGCTGCATCTGGCCCACACGTGGTGCAGGCGGCGCTGCGGTGGGCGGCGGCGTGGAGCGAGCAGGGGGGCTCTGCTGCGCCGTGCGCGGCAGGCGAGCGCGAATGCGCTCCCGCATCGCCTGCACCTCATCCGCATCGTCCCGCGGCGGACGCGCATCCGCGTTGGCGGGCGTCATGTCCGCTTGCCCGGCGTCGGCGGGCGCGGCCTCGCGCGCGGCACGCGTCTGCGGCAGCCGCAGCGGGCGCCGTCGCGACGCGGGCATTTGCGGCGATCCCTGCTGCAATGCGGCTGCGCGGGCCTTGGGGTCGCGGTCGATGAGGTTGATCGAGCGGATCGCGATCGGCCGCAGCGGGCGATATTGCCGATCAAGGCCGACCTCGCTGATGGCCCGCAAGGTGGTCAGGCTGGCTTCGTCGCGACAGACGCCGATGATCGTGTGCGTGCGATCGAGCGCGGGCAGGCGATCGAGACAGATGAAGAACTGGCAACTGGCGCTGTTGGGGTCGTCGGGCAGGTGCGCCATCGCGATCGTGCCCAGGTTGAATTGCTCCGGCGTCAGCTCGGCGGGGACATACTTGCCGTCGGGCCGCGTGCCGGTGCCGTCGCCGTTGGGGCAGCCGGCCGAAACCACGAAGCCGGGGACGACGCGGTGCAGCGAGAGGCCGTTGTAAAAGCCTTCGCGGACGAGATCGACAAAATTCTCGACGTTCTTGGGGGCTTCGTCGTAGCGCAGCTCGATCGACAGCTTGCCGTAGTCGGTGACGCAGATGGCGTCTTTGCGCCCCTCGACGCGAATTTCGACCGACGCCACCGGTCCGCCGGGCCCGAGCGGCCGCCAGGCCACGGTGTAGTGGCCGGGGTAGCGCAGCGCGGTGCAATATTCGCGCAGATCCAGCTCTGCGCCGATCAGCCCGCGGGCCGCGATGGTGACGTCGCGCAGGGCCGCCTCTTTCGAGGGCGGCGGCAAGACGACCTGCGGCAACTCGCCACGCGGGGCGACCGTCAACGCAGGGCCGGTCGGGCTGCCGAAAATCGCCGCCAACGGCAGCGAGACAGACGCGGAATCGTCCTGCGGCATCGAAAGCCGCACGACGGCCGGCGCGTTGCCGCTGTTTTTCAGGGAGAACTGTGCGATGAGCGGTTCGCCGGGCGCGACGATCGGCCGCTCCATGAAGAGCCGAGCCGAGACCGCTTCCGGAATCGACAGGGCCGGAGAGGCCGGGCCCGAGGCCGGCTGGGCCGCGGCGCGCAGGCCGAACGTCGCCGCAATCAGTGCGACGACGCAGACGGGGCGGAGGATGGGGCCGATCGCTCGCTTCACTCGATTGGTTTATACACGGCTGAGCGATCGGCGTCGCGGGGTCGCGGCGGGTTCCACGGGTCGGGAATTATGGACGGACCCAGCCGCTCAGGTTGTTCTGAAAACCGACCCGCGGCCAGGCGTTGGGGGGGATGTCTCCCAGCAGGCCCTGGTAACCCGCGGTGGAGTCGCCGCCGGCCCCGGGTGCCCGCGTCAGGGCCGCCGCCGGAACCGGGAATACGTCGAGGCGCCATTGCTCGCCGCGGGCCATAAATCGCAGGCTCTCGGTCGTGATCGAATCGCTGGCGCTGGCCGTGGCGGTGGCCGGGTCGACATTGTTGAATCTTCCGGCCAGCGTCGAGCGGGCCGAGCCGTCGACAAAAATGATGTTGTCGGTGTTGATTCGTTTGTGCCAGCCGTAAAGGTTGACCGAAAGAGCCGGGTTATCCACGTTTCCGTTCTGTCCGATCATGTTGAAGAACAGCGGTTCGCCGATGAGCATCGTCCGCGCGGTCTCGGTCAGCTGGCTCAAGCGGTGACCGCCCGGTCCGAAGGTGATCGCGGGCCGACCGCTGCCGCCGCCGACCGAACGCGAGAAGAAGCTGCCGCGATAGCTGTTGCCGTTGATGTCATAGAGCTTTTTTCGCCGCGCCTGGCCGCTGATGTCGTCGATTAGCGGATTGTTGGGGTATCCGGTGTCGGAGGGGCACTCGTAGACGGGCGCCTTGAATCGATCGTTTCCGGTCATGTTCGGATAAACCACCGAATTCAGCGGGCGGTTCACGGCGTCCATGAAGTTCCACGCGCCCGATGGGCCGTTGTTTTCGGCCACGCCCTCGGGGCTGAAGCGACGGACGAACATCGTGTTGACGCCGACACTCAGCGGCCACGGCTCGACCGCGTCGCGCCCGCCCCAGGTCCACCAGGAAATGTAGAAGTAGGTCGGCGGGCCGATCGGAATCGCGCTATCGGCCCACACCCGCTGAACCGGCGCCGTATGTTCGCGATCGTCGGTGCTGGCATAGGCCTGCAACCCGGTCGCCAGCGTTTTCAGATTCGCCAGACAGTAGGCGCGCTTCGCCTGCTCCTTCGCCCCTTGCAGCGAGGGAATCAGAATTGAGATCAGCAGCGCGATGATCGCCACCACGACCAGCAACTCGATCAGCGTGAATGCGGGCTTCCTGCACCTGTTCATGACGTTGCATCTCCCAATGCCGATGCGGCGATGCCCCTGGGGCCGTGCTCCATCGGCCGGTCCTTGAGGGCGATAGCTCGAACGAGCGTTGAATCTGTCGCGAAATCGGCTGGACTTGTTGTCTACTCGATCCAGAACCAACTGCGGGAATGGGCTATTCCCAAGCCGCTGAAGATAGCCGCAATTGGGGCCGGCCCGAGGCGCGAACCAGAAAAAATTGGCGGGAATCGGGCCTTATTGGACGACCCGCCGCCGAGCCTTTCCGACCTTCACCGGCGGATTCGCCGCCCGCGAGGCCGGCGGGGCAGCGCCCGGATCGCGCCAAGCGCTCGGTCAGCGGCGGCGGCTCACCGTCTGGTGCAGAATTCGCTCGTAATCGTCCAGCCCCTCACCCTGGGTCAGGGGGCCTTCGTTCGAGCCGTTCAGAAACTGGTGCATGATCTGTTCGTCTTCATCCGCGAGCGAGGCCGGGTCGGCGTTGCGGAGCGCTTCAAACTCGGCGCGCGGGCCGATCTTCAGCACGCGACCTTCGTGCAGCATCACCATGCGGTCGGCGATGCGAAAGGCAGAGTCCATCTCATGCGTGACGACGATCGAAGTCACCTGCAGCTTCTGCGACAGGTCCATCATCAGCTCGTCGATCGTCGTGCTGCGGACGGGATCGAGGCCGGCGCTGGGTTCGTCGTAAAAGAGCACTTCGGGGTCGAGCGCCAGCGCGCGGGCCAGTCCGGCCCGCTTCTTCTGTCCGCCCGACAGCTGCGACGGGAGTTTGTCGCGATGGGCCAGCATCTGCACCTGCTGCAGCTTCATCGCCACCACGATGTCGATGATCGCGGGATCGACATAGGAGTGCTCACGCAGCGGCAGGGCGATGTTTTCGGCGACCGTCAGCGAGCTGAACAGCGCGCCGGATTGAAACAGGATGCCGATCCGCATCCGCAAGCGGTTGATCGTTTTCGAATCGGCCTGGCAAAGATTGACCTCGCCCACGTCGGGCAGGTTGTAGAGGATGGTGCCCTCGGCGGGCTTGATCTCGCGGATCAGGCAGTTGAGCAGCGTACTCTTGCCGCACCCCGAACCGCCCATGATTACCAGCGTTTCGCCCTGATAGACATCGAAGGTGACGCCGCGCAGCACTGTGGATTGCGACCCGTCGGCGGCCTCGAAGCGCACCACGAGATCGCGAACGGAGATCACGACGCGCGAGTCGGTGACCTGGCCCGCCTTCGCCCCGTTCGGCTGGCTCGCGTTCTCCTTCGGCGTCGCCAAGGCTACTCCTTCGCGTCTTCCATCAGTTGATCGTCGTCGGTCTTGAGCAGCAGGTCGCCGGTCATGCCCTTGCGATGTTCTTCGATTCGCTTCTTGAATTCGCCCGGGGCGCGCGAGCGGTCGAGGCACTCCTGCGGCGGGCACTGACCGCTCTCGTAGAGATAGAACAGGTGGTCGTCGAGGAGCTGCATGCCGTACTTTTTGCCGGTCTGAATGGCGCTGTCGATGCGGTAGGTTTTGTTTTCGCGGATCAGGTTCTGAATCGCGGGGGTGCAGACCATGAACTCATAGGCGGCGCGGCGACCCTGACCGTCGACCGTGGGCACCAGCGTCTGCGACAACACCGCCAGCATCGTCGTGCTGAGCTGCACGCGAATCTGCTCCTGCTGGTTGGTGGGGAAGGCGTCGATGATGCGGTTGATGGTGCCCTGAGCGCCGGTGGTGTGCAGCGTGCCGAAGACCAGGTGGCCCGTCTCGGCCGCGGCGATGGCGGAGCTGATCGTTTCGAGGTCGCGCATTTCGCCAACCAGAATGACGTCCGGGTCCATACGCAGGGCGCGGCGCAGCGCCTCGGCGAAGGTCGGCACGTCGACGCCCACTTCGCGCTGCGATACGCAGGACTTCTTGTGCAGGTGGTAATACTCGATCGGGTCTTCGACCGTGATGATGTGGTGGTCGATGACTTCGTTGATGTAATTGATCATGCACGCCAGCGTGGTGGTCTTGCCCGACCCGGTCGGGCCGGTCACGAGGAAGAGACCGCGCGGCCGGTGACAGAGCGCCTGGGCCGCCTTGGGCAGACCGATCTGATCAAACGTCAGAATCTTGTTGGGAATCTGCCGCAAGACGAGCGACACATTGCCCTTCTGGCGAAAGACCGCCACGCGGAAGCGGGCCTTGTCGCCGAAGGCGAAGCCGAAGTCGGTTCCGCCTTCTTCCTGAAATTCCTGCTGGTTGCGCTCGGGCGTGATCGACTTCATCAGCGCGACCGTGTCGTCGGGCTCGAGCGTCTTGGTCTCGAGGCTGCGCAGATGTCCGTGCATCCGAATGACGGGCGCGCGGCCGACGTGCAGGTGAATATCCGACCCGCCCACGCGGATGCAGGTCTCCAGCAGACGGTCAATATGAACAGTTGCCACGAGTCGATCCTTCTTCAAATCGGCGGCGCGCCCGATCGCGGCCGGCTCGGTCTTGCAGCGGCCCGCGAGTTGCGGGCCGACGAACTACGAATTCCCGACGACCATTGCGCGCCCGCCGCTACTCCTCGACCACGACGCCTTCCATCTGGGCGATGCGGGCGATCTCTTCCGGCGTGGTCAGGCCGCGCAGAATCTTGGCTTTTCCGTCATCCAGCAGCGTTCTCATTCCGCTGGCCCGCGCCGCTTTGCGCAGCTGTGAGGCCGAGGCGCTGTGGAACGACAGCTCGCGCAGCTCGGCGTTCATTTCCAGCAGCTCGAAGATGCCCTGACGACCTCGATACCCCGCACCGTTGCAGCGGTTGCAGCCGGCGCCGCGATAAATATGGTGACCTTCGAGGTCTTTGTCCGTGATTCCGCAGAGCTTCATCGTGAAGCGGTCGGGGTTGGGGTCGATTTCCTTGCACTCTTTGCAGATCACGCGCACCAGTCGCTGGGCCAGGATCGCCTGAATCGACGACGCCACCAGAAACGGCTTGATGCCCATGTCGATCAGGCGGGTCACCGCCGCCGGGGCGTCGTTGGTGTGCAGCGTGCTGAAGACCAGGTGACCCGTGAGCGCGGCCTGAATCGCGACTTCGCCGACCTCGCGGTCTCGAATTTCGCCGACCAGAATGATGTTCGGCGCCTGACGCAGCATGGCGCGCAGGATTTTCGCGAACGACAGCCCGATTTCCTCGCGCACCTGGCACTGATTCATGCCCGGAAAGTTGTATTCGACCGGGTCTTCCGCGGTGATGATCTTCTTGTCCGGCCGGTTCAATTCCTGCAGGGCGGCGTAGAGCGTCGTCGTCTTGCCCGAGCCCGTCGGCCCGGTCACCAAAAAGATGCCGTTGGGCTGACGGATGATCTCGTTGAATTTGTCGAACTGCTCCTGCTCGAGCCCCAGACCCGTCACGCCCACCTTCACCGAGTCCGGCCGCAGAATACGCAGCACCACGCTCTCGCCGTGATAGGCCGGGCACGAGCTGACGCGGAAGTCGATCTTGCCGTTGCCGACGATCTTCTTGATGCGGCCGTCCTGCGGCAGGCGCTTCTCGGCGATGTCGATGCCGGCCATGATCTTCAGGCGGCTGAGCACCGAGCCTTGCATGCTCTTGGGAATGTTGTCGCGCTCGACGCAAACGCCGTCGATGCGATAGCGCACGCGGACGCGATTGGCCATCGGCTCGATATGAATATCGCTGGCGCGCTGTCGCACGGCTTCGTCGATCAGGAGGTTGATCAGCTTGATGACGGGCGCGTCGGGGTCTTCCTTGACCAGCGACCCCTTCTTCACGCCGGTGTCTTTCTCTTTGGCCTCCAGGTCGACGGAGATATCCCGCATGACCTGGTCCATCGAGTCCTTGCTGACGCCCTTGTTCAAAATGCTGTCGATGAAGTTCTGGATCTTCGAGAGCGGCGCCAGCGCGCACTCCAGCTCCACGCCGAGGCGGAAGCGCAGCTTGTCGAGCAGTTCCAGGTCGAGCGGGTCGGAGATGATGATCTTGAGTCGATTGCCCTCTTTGCTCATCGGCAGGAACTTTTCGCGCTCGATCAGCTTGCGGTCGTATTCGCGAATGATCGGCGGCACCTGCACGTTTTTGTTGAGGTCGACGTACTCCAGGTCAAACTGCGTCGCGAGCGCCTTGGTGACGTCGTCGTCGGTCGCCAGCTCCAGCTCCACCAGCGCTTCGCCGATCCGCTTCTGATGCTGCTGGGCATAGGCCAGCGCATCATCCAGCGCCGTCTGCGTGATGATTCCCCAGCCTACGAGGATTTCGCCGAGCTTCTTGCGTCTTCTGGCCATCTCGCCTTCTTCCACGCAGCCCGGGCGGGCCGCGCAAGCGTCAGTCGTCGGTACATCGCGATCGCCGAGCCGAGGATCATACTACGGCCCCGCACCCGTCAAGTAGCGGCTCGCGGATCGCCGAGTCCCGCGTCACCCCGCGCCGGGCAAATCACTCGTTCGCTTCATCCCGCTCCCCGTCGTCGTCGTCCGACTCCTCATACTCATCCACCGCCTCGCCCGCCGTCACCAGGCCGTGTCGCGCCTCGCGCTCGGCAAGGTCCAGCGAGCAGGCCGCGCGGCTGCCGGCGTAGCGCCGCGCCAGCCGAAACGCCTTCTGCACTTCCGAGTCGGCCTGATAGAGCGCCGCGTCGGCGTCGCGATTCTTGTACGAATAAACCCGCCGATCGGGCTCCCGACAACCGCTCGCCAACAGCCCCAACACGAACACCGCCGCCAAAACCACAGGGATTCGACTGTACATCCGTCGCACCTCTTCGCAGCTTCTCCGCCCGCCGGGCGCGCTGCAGCGCCCGCGAACGCCTCTGCTCCAGTATTGTACGCGGGATGGCTCGATGGGTCGGAATCGATTATGGATCCAAGCGGATCGGCGTCGCCGTCTCTGATGCGGCGGGGCGGACGGCCTCGGCGGTCGCCACCGTGCGGGCCGAGCAGTCTCACGCCGCCAATGCCGCCGCCGTCCTCGCGGTCGCCGCCGAGTACGCGCCAACCGGATTCGTCGTCGGCCTGCCGCTCAACATGGACGGCACCGACAGCCCGCAAACGCGCTACTCGCGCCGCTTCGCCAAAGTCCTGGAAGACGCCGCCGGTCCCGATCAGGCTCGCCGCGATGTGGTGCTTTTTGATGAACGCCTCTCTTCGTTTCAGGCCGACGCCCTGATGGAGGAGGCCGGCGTCCCCCGCGGCCGTCGCGGCGACCTGCGCGACAGCTTCGCCGCACTCGCCATCCTGCGCGCCTTCCTCGATTCGCGGCCTGTCGGCGAGGCGTCGGAGGCCCAGTCGTGAACGAGCGGCTATTCGGCAAACTGCGGCCGATGCCGCCCATGCATCGCCAACGTCCGCGGCCCCATCCCGCGCCGTCCCCATGAGCCAATCTCCACGCCGCCTCTTCATCTCCGTCGCCGAAGACTCCGCCGATCGGTACGGCGCCGAATTGGCCCGCGCTGCCCAGCGCCGCTGGCCCGGTGTCGAACTGGTCGGCTTCGCCGGCCCGCGCATGCAGGCCGCCGGCGTGCGCCCGCTCGCCGACCTCACGCAACACGCCGCGATGCTCACCGGCGTCTTCAAACTCATCGGCCGCGGGTGGAACGCCCTCAGCACCGCCGCCAAAGAATGGCAGGCAAATCGCCCCGACGCGGTCGTCGTCATGGACTCCACGGCGCTGCATTTGCCGATGGCGGCTCGTGCCCGACAGCGCGGCCTGCCCGTCGTTTACTACATCTCGCCGCAAACCTGGGCTTCGCGCCCCGGCCGCAACCGCAAGCTCGCCAAATACTGCGACCGCGTCGCCTGCATCCTGCCCTTTGAAGAGGCCTGGCTGCGCGGCGCCGGCGTCAACGCCACCTTCGTCGGCCACCCGCTCGCCTACGCCGTCGCACATCAGCCGCCGCCGACGCCTCTCGCACCCGCCGCCTCCGGCGCGCATCGCGTCGCGCTGCTGCCCGGCTCGCGCTCCGGCGTCATCGCCCGCATGTTGCCGCTGCTCTTCCGCGTCGCGCGGCAGATGGCGAGTCAATCGGCCCGGCCGATCGATTTCCGCGTCTCCTGCTCCTCGCCGCGCCGCGAAGCCGCGATTCGCGAAATCGTCGCCAAGCTCGCGCCGGCTTCCGATGTGCGCCTGGAACTGGTGACCGAAAATCTGTCCGGCCTGCTCGAATGGTGCGATCTCGCCCTCGTCACATCCGGCACCGCCACCCTCGAGGTCGCGCTCCACCGGCGTCCCATGGTCGTGCTTTACGATGTGGGTTCGCCCCTGCGCGAGCTCTACCCCCTCGGCGGCCGCTTCATCATTCGCACGGCGCACCTCTCGCTCGTCAACATCCTCGCCGACCGTCGCATCGTGCCCGAATACATGCCCGTCGTTCGCGATATCGCCGGCCCCACGCGCGACGCGCTCGACATCCTGCGCGACGATGCGCGGCGCGCGTCGATGCTCGCAGACATTGAGTCCGTCTGCGCTCAACTGCGCTGCGAAGTGAACCCCGCCGAGCGCGTCTGCGATCTCATCGCCGACACCCTACGCCCATCGCGTTGATCGCGCCGCCCCCCGCGCGGATCGCGATCACCAGTCCTTTTTCACCGGCGGCTGACGCATCCGCTGACTCTGGCGAATCGCCTCGCGCCGCGCCTTCTCGCGATCGCGGATGAGCTGCAACAGACGCTGCGTCTCCTGCGGCGTGAGCACCTGCTCCTTGGCCTCGCTCGGCTCGCCCGCTTCGGGCGATTGGCTCGCGTCCTTCTTCTGAAAATCTTTCGAATCAACCGGCGACGATGAATTCGCGTTGCCGTTGCCGTTCTGCTGCTCGTTCTGTTCTTCGCCCGGCTGCGGCTGCGGTGCCTTGTCGGCGTTGCCGTTTTCGCTGTCGCCGGTCTCGCATTGCTCACTGCCGTTGGCGTTGGCGGGCGAGTTTTGGTTCCGGTTTTCGTTTCCGTTGGGCTGGCCCGATTGGCTCTGCTGGTCCTGCTGCTGGTCGCCGTTTTCGTTGCCGGTGTCGTTCTGCTGCGACTGCTGCTGCTCGCTGCCGTTGGAGTTTTGACTGTCGCTGTTGGCGTTCTGCTGATCCTGCTTGCCGCCGTTGGAGTTTTGCTGCTGGCCGTTCTGGTTGTCTTCCTGCGACGAGTTGTCGTTCTGGTTCTGCTGCTGCTGTTGCGGCTGAGAGCTGGGCTGCGACGTCGATTGCTCTTTCAACTCGCGCTTGAGCTTGCGCGCCAGCTCCAGATTGGCCCGGGCGTTGGCGTGACCGGCGTCGAGGCGGATCACGTCGCGATATTGCTCGATCGCCCGATCCAGATGCTCATCGATCGCCTCCAGGCTCGGACCCTTCTGCTCTCCCTCGCCGATCGTCGCCACCACGTCCTGCGAAGTCGGCGCGGGCGGACGGAGCAGCGCCAGCGCCTCCTGATAGTCGCAGTTGCCCAGGTTGTAGCGCACCCGCGCCTCGTGCGTCGCATCCGCGTCTTGCAGACATTGCACCCACAGGTCCTTGGCGTCCGCATAGCGGCCGAGCCGAAACAGCGCGCTGGCGCGGTTGAAGCGTGCGGCGGCGGCGACCCGCGCGTCGCCCGCGGCGCTCTGAGCCGCCTCAAACTTGGCGCTCGCCCCGTCGTAGTCGCCCGCTTCGTACGCGCTGTTGCCGGTCTTCAACGCCGAGCGGGCGTCTTCGCCACGGGCGCCAGGCGCGATCGCCAGCGCCAGCAGCGCCGCCGCACCCACCGCCGATACGACCCGCGGCGAGCGCTTTCGCCGTGCCACGACCGCGTCGTCCGCCGCGCTGCGCAGCGCGCGATGCGCCGGCAACGAACTCTCGCGCAAGAGCGCTTCAAGCAGCAGCAGCGCCAGCGCCGGCAGGGCGAACCAGTGGAATCGGGCCGGCGTGACATTGCTGGCGTCGCGGGCCGTCTCCTTGGCTCGCAGCGCGGGCACGATGCGCTCGCGATAGACGTCGCCGAGGTTGAAGTTCCGCGTGCCGACCGGCACAAACGCATTCAAATTCGAAACGGCCGCAATCTTGCGCAAGTCGTCAAAATTGGCCTTGGACCACACAGTCTGCCCCTCGTGTTCCAAAAACTTGCCGGCGTTCTCGGTTGAAACCGGCACGCGCGATCCCTCGCGCTCGTCGCCCAGCGCCACCGCGATCACGGGAATCTCATGATCCTTCCAGACGCCCTGCGCCGCTTCCACCGGAAAGCACTCGTGGTCTTCGCCATCGGTGATCAGCAGCAGCACCTTGTGCGTGTCGAGCTGGGTGATCAGCGCCTTGGCCCCTTCGCGGATCGCGTCGCCGATGCACGTTCCGCCCCGCGGCGAACTGAGCGGGTCGATCTCAGCGGCGGCCAGCCGCAGAAAGCCATAGTCGTCGGTCAGCGGACAAACCAGCCGCGGCACGCCGGCAAATGCCATCACGCCGACACGATCGCCCGCCAGCGCGGGGATCAGATCCTCGACGATCGCGAGCTTGGCCCGTTCGAGCCGATTCGGCGCGATGTCGCGGGCCAGCATCGAGCGCGAGACATCGAGCAGCACCATCACATCGATGTTGCGGGTGAAGACGCGCTCGGTCGATTCGCCCCAGCGCGGCCCGAGCAGCGCGATCGACAGCAGCGCCAGCGAACCAAATTGCAGCGCAAGCTGCACGCCGCGTCGCAGCGTGATTCCCCTCGGCGAGAGCCGCGGCAGCAGAGCCGCATCGGCGAATCGCCGCAAATCGCACAGGCGGCGCAGGAGACCAAAGAGGCCGATCGCGCCCACCAGGACCGCGACCCAGATCAGCGGCCAGAGCCGCAGCGAATCAAATTGAAGCCAGCTCAGATTCATGGCGTGCGTCTCAGCCAGGTGGCGGCGAACGTCGTACGCAGCGCCAGGCACGCGAACGCCGTCAGCAGCCACGGCGCCGCCAACTCGCCGTAGCGCTCGAAGCGGCGCTCTTCGGTCTTGGTCCGTTCCAGGCGGTCGATCTCGGCGTAGATCTCGCGCAGCGCCGCCGCGTCGGTGGCATGAAAATAGCGCCCGCCCGTCAGCTCGGCGATCTGCTTCAACTCCTGATCATCCACCGGCCGGCGTCCGAAGGCGGACATCGCTCCGGTGCCGGCGAGAATCGTGTAAACCTTCAGCCCCAGCGTCGCGGCCAGCTCGCCCGCCTTCACCGGCTCAATCTCGCCCGCGTTGTTTTCGCCGTCGGTCAGCAAAATGATCACGCGGCTCGTGATCTTGTACTGATCGCCCGAGCCGCTGAAGCGTTTCAGGTCTTTCATGCGCTCGGCCGCGAGCGCCAGGCCGTCGCCGATGGCCGTGCCGTCGTCGGGGCTGTTGGGAATCGCCGTCTGCGTCTCGGCGATCAGGCGGTTGAGGTGCGAGCGGTCGAGCGTCAGCGGGCAGACGCTATCGGCGAAGCGTGCGAACCGAATCATCCCGATCAGGTCGTTCGGCCGGCCCGGAAGATCGCTCCCTCGCCCCAGAACAAAATCGCGGAAGACGCTTTTCACCACGTCCAGCCGCGTGAAGCGCTTGCCGGAAACGGACAGATCTTCATCGCGCATGCTGCTCGAAACATCCACCACCATCTGAATGGCGATGCCCTCGGCATAGGTGCGGCTGCTTTCGTCGGCCCGCTGCGGCCGGGCACACGCGATGATCAGCGCCGCCAGCGCCGCCATGCGCAGCAGCGGCAGCAGGGCGGGCCAGTGGATCGCCGACTTCGCAGCGCTCGCGACCGTCGCCACGTCCGAATAGAGCAGCGCGCCCCGCCTTCGATTTCCCCCGCGCCACCACGCCACCAGCGGCAAAAGCGCCAGCAGCGCCAGCAGCCACGGATAGCGCCAGTAAAGCCAGTCGGGGGTGAATGGCAGGTGGGTGGAGGTCATCGCACCTCCGACGCATCAATGCAGAATGAAGAATGCAGAATGAAGAAGGGACTCTGAGCGCGCACGACGGGATCCGACGGCGCGCGCACCACGACATCCGACGGCGCCCCATTGTTCTGCATTCTGCATTCTGCATTCTGCATTTGTTTCATCACGCCGCTCCCTTCATGGGCTGCTCGCTCGCCAGCTCGCGCCGTCGCTCAAATTCGGCGTAGCTCGCCGCCGAGCGATGCACGAAGGCCCGCGCCGCGGCCACCGAGTCGGCCGCCTCCTCCGCGCCCGGCCGCAACGCCGCATACTTCACAGCGTCGCACGCTTCGAGAAACGGGCGTAACTGTTCGGGGTTCAGCGCTTCGCGAATCTCGCGGCCGCGGTCGTCGCTGACGAGGCTGCGCAGAAACTCCTCGGTCGTCATCTCCGGGGCGCGCAGCGTGAATTTTCGCTCGATGTACTCGCGCACCACGCCGCTAACGGTGTAGTAAAACGAGCGCGTCGCCTCCGCGTCGCGCGGCGGGACCGCCGCCAGCCGCTCCAGCTGATGCAATGCCCAAAGCTCGGGCGCGATCGGCGGGGCGGGCTGATTGAGCCTGCGGCGAAGGAGACGAACCAGCCAGATCAGCAGCGCGATCGCCGCCAGCACGCCGATCGCAATCGCCGCAATCTGCCACGGCTTCAGCCGCACCGGCGGGGCCGCCAAAATTCCCGTGATGGCCCGCGGCTGATCGGTCTGGTCGGCGTCGGAAAGCTCAGATTGCACCGTCAGCTTCGTCGCCGCCAGCGTCAGGTCGGACCACTCGCCCGGTTGGCTGGCGGCGTCGTTCGTCTGACGCCGATAGCGGACCGTCTGAGCCGGCAGCTCCACCTCGCCGCTGACGGTCGGCTCAAAGGTGGTCGCTGTTCTCCAGCGCCGATTGCCCGCTTCGTCGAGGCTCATCGTCTCGTCGGTCGCCGCGATCTTTTCCGCATCGATGGGCGGGGCAAAATCGGCGAAATCCAGCTCAAAGTCCGGCGGCGTCGACGCCTCGAAACTTGCCGTGATGGTGTCGCCAATGCGAATCGTCTCGGCGCTGAGCCGCATCTCCAGCCGAATCGGGCCGCGCTCCGCGACCTGCGGCGCCGGGCCCGACGGCGCGGGGGGCTTCGGGCTGCACCCGGCCAGGAGCGCCGCGCTCAGAAGCAGCCAAATTCCCCGCTGTCGCGCACGCGCCGCCACCCACCTCATCGCCGCTGTCCCCGACGATGGAAAAACTGCCGCAGCGGCTCCACAAAATCGCCGCCTGTCTCCACTTCGATCGGGTCGACCCGCATGCGGCGGAAGAGCCGCTCGACGGCCTGCCTGCGGGCCTGCGCCGCGGCGCTGATGCGCTCCCGCACACGCCGCGACGACGTATTCACCGTCACCACTTCGCCCCGCTCGGCGTCGAAAAGATCCACATAGCCCATCGCCGGCAGCGACCGCTCCCGCTCGTCGCCCACGATGATCGGCACAATGTCATGACGCCGCCGGGCGATGCGGGCGGCCGCGGCAAAGCGGTCGTCGGCGAAATCGCTGATGACAAAAACCACGCAGCGCCGCGTCTGCACCCGCACCAGATAGTCCAGCGCCGCCGCCAGGTCGGTGCCCGTCCCGCGCGGCTCGAAGTACAGCGTCTCGCGAATCAGCCGCAGGACATGCCGCCTGCCCTTGCGCGGCGGCACATGCTGCTCCACCGCGTCGCTGAACTGAATCAGACCCACTTTGTCATTGTTCTGAATCGCGGATAGCGCCAGCACGGCGGCGATCTCGGTCACCAGTTCGCGCTTGAGCTGCTTGCGCGTGCCGAACGATTGCGAGCCGCTCACGTCGACCAGCAGCATCACGGTCAGCTCGCGCTCCTCGCGGAAGCTCTTGACGAAGGGCCGCCCGGCGCGGGCCGTGACGTTCCAGTCGATTGAGCGAATATCGTCCCCGGCCTGATACTCGCGCACCTCCTCAAACTCCATGCCGCGGCCTTTGAAGGCGGAGTGATACTGCCCCGCAAAGACGTCATTCACCATGGCGGCGGTGACGATCTGGATACGCCGTACTTTTTTAAGAATCTCGGTCGGGATCAATTTCGCGCCTACCCTTTGGCTTCGCTCCGATCTTACCCGCACGGGTCTGGACGGTGGAGCCGGGCCGGGTCGGTCACGATTTTCAACGCCTGATCCCGGCGCGACGTTCCGCAGTCGGCGCGCGGGCCGGCCCCGCGCGCACCTCGACAATTGTCAAGGATCGCTCGCGTCGCTAGACTGTCTTGCGATTGTGAATTGTCAAGAACGCCGGCGCGCTGCGAAAAAGCGGCCGCCGCGGCGCTGCGATGCGCCGCGCGGCCGCTTCGCGGGCGCCCCGTCGCAAGAAGGATACGACATGGCCGCGCCCAAACCCGTCCGCCGTCCCCAGATCAACTTCCAGGTCGACGATGCAATGAAGCTGATGTATGAGGAGGCGAAACTCCAGGGCCACTGGGTGACCCGCCTCTGCGCCGCGGGACTGCTGATGATGATCGAGAACCCGCGCGCCCGGACCCAGGCGATGGCCCGCCTGCGCGAGTGGGAGGGACGCTACTCCGACGCATCCCCGGAGCAGATTCGCCGCTTCGTCGAAGGGGCAGGCGCCGCGCTGCAAGCTCCCGCTCCAGATACGCCGCCAGCCCCGCCAGCTCCGCGCCGCCGAAAAAAGGGAGGACAAGCTGGATCCGAATGATCGACTCGGCCGTCGTCAGCGCCGCGACCGCCTGCATCGGCATCACACGAGGCTCCGCCTCATCTGCATCGCTTACGTCCCGCGCTCGGATCACCTCGGCGCAGGCCTCGCCGCCGGTGCGATCCTCTGAACGGGAACGCCGCGAAGAGCGGCCCAGCGGCGGACGCGGTGGCGTCCCCGGCGCGGCCGACAGGGGGATAAAACACTGGTCAGAATCGAGTCGGGGGCGGCGATGGATGGGGCGCATCATGCGGGCTCCTTCAAAAAAGCCGGACGAATCGAGAACACACCGCGGGCGTCGTTTCGCCGCAAAGCCCACGGCGACACTGGGGCAGGTACGTCTTCCTTGACGCTCGATTCCGTGGCCTGCTGCCCCGGATGATGGGACGGCATTCACGCGCCAGACTGGGCGCGCGAATCACGCCAATTGTACGGTCGTTGTTAGGTATATGCAAGTCGAGTTTTTGGCGCTCTGCCGATGCCTTCTCAGCCGCATCCACGCAGACTGGCGGGTACGAGCCACGGCGTCCGCCAATCCTTTCGGTGACAGGCCGGTAGGGTGAATGCCCGTAGTTGGGCGGGGCGGAGCCCTATGGACAAACGATGTGAAATTTCCCGCCGCCAACAGGCCGCGGGCCCCCGCAAATCGTCAGCCGGCGCCGTACGCCGGCCGACGATTCGCGATCTTCGGAGCCACCGATGCTCAGACGCCGGTCAGCAGCGACACAAAACCCGCGATGTCGCCGACCGTGATGAAATTGTCATCGTTGATATCCGCGTTCCCCACCGGGCAATTCGGATATTGCGTCGCGTAGCCCGCCGAATCGGTGAGCGCCAGCACGAAGGCGGCGATATCGCCGACGCTGACCACGCCGTCGCAATTCACATCACCGGCGATGGGCAGATTGACGTCGACGACGAACAGGCCCTTCTCCAGATCGCTGATCAGCACATTGCCGCTGGGCAGGAACGGATAGTTGCCCCAGGCGCTGTCGAAGACCGGCGCCGAGCTGGTCGGCTCCGTGTCGAAATAGGCCACGCGCACCGGCGCCAGCGGGTTCGACTGATCAAAGACGTTCAAGCCGTCCACATAGTCGGCCTGATAGATGAAGCCGTCGTGGACATAGAGGTTGTGGCCGACCACGGTCGTGCCCGCGCTGTACGAGCCGACCCACACCGGCGCGCTCAGGTTGCTCACGTTGAAAATGTGCGTCGTGGTGTTGTTGATGATCCCGTTGTGTTCGTCGAGCTCATCGTTGAGATACGCGAACTGACGATCCTCGCTCAGCCACGACTGGTGCGAGTAGCCCGGGTTCGGATAGCCCACCACGCCGAGGTTGATCGGCGCGGCCTTGTTGGTCACGTCCACGATTTCGAGCCGGCCCGTATAGCCGGTCGACAGAAACGCGATCTGCTTGCCCGCATAGACGCCGCTGGTGTAGGTCACCACCTGGCACTCATGCACGTATCGATCCTGCCAGTCGCCGACAAACGTCGGGTTCGCCGGGTTGCTCAGGCTGTACATGCGGATGCCGTTCGTCGTGCCGCCGGCGCGATAAAGAAAGCCGCTGACCTCATCGACGAAAATCGTGTGCGTCCGCGACGTGCCGGGCGTGTTGACGGTTCGCACCAGCGTCGCCACGCCGTTGTCGATGTTGGCCAGGTTCACGACCTGCACGCCGGAGCCGGTGGCCTCGGAGCAGACGTACATGTAATTCTGATACACGCACACATCGCGCCACAGATTGTCGACGCCGTCGACGACCGCCCGTACGACGGGCATGCGCGGGTTGGTCACTTCGATGATCGACACGCCGTTAAACGTGCCCATCAGTGCATATTCACGGCCACTCGGCGAGACATAGCCCCAGCAATCGGCGCCGTTGTCGCCGCCGGTCATGTCGTCGAGCGAGGTCCAACTCAGCAGTTCGACGTTGAGCGAAGGAAACGTGATCGGCGGGTTTCCGCCCGCGCCCGACACCCAGCCCCCGCCCGACCAGCGCGCCACCGTGCCGCTGTTGTGCTCTTCCTTGTCGTCGTGGCGCGCTTGCCCAAATGCCAGCGAGGTGGCGAAGCCTGCAATGGCGCTCGAAACCAGCAGGCGGCGCAGGTGCGCGGATACAGACCCGAAACGATCACTCATGTTTCCATCCTTCAGGCGCAAAGTCCGGTCGGAGCCGACCGATGATGACGAACATTGTAAACGAGGCGGCCGGCGATCCGAACGCCGTCCCGCCGGAATAACCGGCGGGTGGGTCCCGGAATTTCCGCGATTCCCCGCCCGCCGTCGATTCGTTCAAATCAGGCGGCGCGACGCCCCGTGGCTCACGGCGTCACCACAGCGTTCGCGGCGGACGGTTCGGCTTGCCGATGAGCCCCCACGCCGCCCGTCCGCATAACGTCGAGAGCACGTCGCCGCCCCGCGCGTTGACGAGCCGGGTCAGCAGAAGCACCAGCGCCAGCGAAACCCCGCCGATGAATCCGCCCAGGTGAGCCCAGTGGGCCGTTCCGGTTTCCATGCCGAGATAGGTGTAGAACACGTCCCACCCGATCCAGAACAGCACCACCCAGAAGCCGCGCACCGCCCACAGCTTTACCCACGCTTCCCACCACCAGAAGAGCCGCAGCCAACCCGCCATGTGAACGTTGGCCACCGGCATCAGCACGAGGTACATGCCCGCCAGACCCATGATCGCCCCCGAGCCGCCGAGCATCGCCCCCATCGGCCGCCCGTTCTGACTGATGTCCCACGCGATCCCCGCGCTGTAGGCGAGAAAGGGGTAGGCCAGCAGCGACAGCCCGTTTCCGATCAGCGCGTTGACGCGCGCCCCAAAGACCAGCAGAAAGATCAGATTCCCGATCAGGTGCATGAAATCCGCATGCAGAAAGGCCGCCGTCAACGGCTGATACCAGCGGAAGCCCATCCCGTCCGGGGCCGTGCCCATCTCCGCCGCGATCTCGGCGATCAGCGTTTCGTCCACGCCGCTATCGCGCATCTCCTGAACCTGCTCGGCGATCTCTTCCGGCGACGCGCCGCCCCGACCGCTCCACTGCATCAGCAAACCCAGCGCTTGCGGCGGATCCTCGGGCCACAGATAGGCCTGCATGTACCAGCCGCTGATGATCACGGTGATGACGGCGATCGCCCGAATCACCCACGGCCGCCGCAGGCCGAAGGCCTCGGATGCGACCGGGAAGTATCCGAAGGGGACCAGATAACTGATCCACTCCAGCGTCGGTTCCATCACCTCATACGTGCGGTCGAGCGTCGAATCATCGCGCGTCTGAATCGCGCGGCCGGTCTTGATGTCGATCCCGCATTCGACGCAGATTTTCACCCCGGTGCGATACTCTTTTTCGCAGCAGGGGCACGCGACCGGCGGGCCGTCGGGGGCGTCGTCGTCCAGCGAACCGTCGAACAGGTGCAACCGCGCTGCCCCCGGCCCGCGCCCGCCCGCGCCCTTGGGTTTTGCCGGAGCGATCGGCGCCGCGGGCGGCGGCTCCGGCGCCAGCCGCAGCGTCTCCCCGTCCATCAGGCTCTCAAGCGATTCGACCAGCCCCGCCTCGGGCGCCCGCGCCGGGATCGCGCTGGCGCGTTCCGCCGTTGATGAGTGATCCGAATGATCCGGGCGATGCTCGGTTTGCGCGTCGTCGGGCTGCGGCACGCGCACCGCCGTCTGGCATTTGGGACAGCGCACGCGCTTGCCCGCGGCCGCCGGCGGAACGCCGATCCGCGCCCCGCAGTCGCACGCGAAGCGAATTTTGTCCGTTGCGGAATCCACCGTCCGCACCCCGTTTCCGCAGATCGATTTGCCTGTCGCGCGCTCGCCCGCCAAGCGCCTCCGGACGACATGACTGCTCGACAGTGTAACAAGCGCCGCGCGGGAGCGCATCGCTTCTTCGCGGTGCTCCCGCGAGTGCAGCGCGTCGCGATCACGTCTACAATCGCCCGCGATCGATCAACCTGCAATCCACGCAGCGCCCGCGACTCACGTTGCCGCCGGCGCGGTGAGGTGGCGCCATGGCCAATCGTCGCAATCGTCCGACACTTTATGAAGTCGTCAGTCGCAATCGTCGCGAACGTCAGGCGGCGCGCCCGCCCGTGCCCGTTTCGCCGCCCACGGTGAGCGAACCGCCGGCCACCACCACCGGCACGCACGCCGCGGAGGCCGCACGCGCCGCGGCGATTCGCGCGGCCGCGGCCAGCGTCGCCTCGGGGCGAGCGACCGCCGTCGAGCGCACCCACCACATCGAAGAGCCGGCGTTCGTCGCGGGTCAGCCGATCCTCACGCTCAACGACGCCCGCGTGCAGTTATCTCTCAGCGCGCAACAGGCGGTGCTGCTGGCCCTCGGCTTGGCGGCCATGCTCATCGTCGCCTTCTTCTCCGGACGACAGAGCGTCGGACAGGAAGACGCGCGCGATCTGAGTGCCCTCGCGATCGGACCGACCGCAGCGCCCGTCGAGGCCGGCGGCCAGCCGACGCCGACCGAGCCGCGACCCGCGCCGCGCGGCGATTCGCCGACCGTGCGAACCGCGCGTCCGGCCGACCCTGTCGAAGATCAGCCGCTGCGAACTCGTCCCGATCCGGCCCCCGTCGCCGCGCCGCCCGCGAACCCGCGTGTCGCCGAACAGAGCGAGCCCCCGCCGAGCGCGCCGCCCGCCGCCCCCGTCGTCAAGGCCACCGAGTTCTCCCCCGAGGTCGGCAAGTTCTATGTGATCGCGCAACACTTCCCCAAGGACAAGCGCGCCGACGCCGAACGGGCGCTGGCCTTTCTGGTCGGCAAGGGTGTCCCCGCTGTCCTGCTGACCTCGAAGGAATCGAAGGAGTATCGCCTCGCCTGCACCACCCCCTTCGACACCGCGAAAGCAACGGAGTCCCTGATCGCAGAGGTAAAGCGACATGGCACCGCCTACGTCGAGAACGGGTACAACTTCGGCGGCTGCTATTCGAACGTGCTGCGTAAAAAGTAAAACGAGTCGGTAAAACCGCGGCATCGGCCGCGCGACCGTCGTCGCGGCCTGCGGGCCGACGTGAGCGCCGCGCCGCTCGCGGCGCCGACAAAGACCACAAAACATTCGTGCGGGCCGGTTGCCCGCGCTCCCCCTAATCGAGACCCATGTCCAACCGCCTCGAACAACTCCTGAAGCTCGTCAAGATCGCGGGCAACGACCCGCTTTCGCACTACGGCTTGGCGCTCGAATACATCAACTTGCAGCGCTGGACCGATGCCGTCGCCGCTTTCGACGCGACGCTCGCCATCAATCCGCAATACTCCGCGGCGATCTACCACAAAGGCCGGGCGCAGATCGCCGCTAATCTGCACGACGAAGCCCGCACCACACTGACGCAGGGCATCGAAGTGGCCAAGAAGCAGGGCGACTGGAAAACCGCCGACGAAATGCGCGGCCTTTTGGAAACCATCGAATGAAGCCGGTCCGGGTTGCCATTGCGGGTTGTTGCGGACGCATGGGGCGAGCGCTGGTTCGCCTCGCCGCGAGCGATGCGGCGTTGCGCGTGACGGATGCGATCACCGGAGCCAAAGACCCACAGCTCGGCCGCGACGCCGGCGCTGTCGCGGGCATCGGCGACATCGGCGTGCCGATTCGCACCGAAAGCTCGACCGAGTGCGACGTCCTCGTCGAATTCACCAATCCCGCCAGTTGCCGCGCGTGGGCGGCGTGGTGTCGCGCGAATGGCGTAGCGCTGGTCTCCGGCACCACCGGCCTGACCGACGTCGAGCACGAAGCGATCCGCGACGCAGCCCAGCGCGTGCCCGTCGTCTGGGGGCCGAACATGAGCGTCGGCGTCAATCTGCTGCTCTCGCTCGTGCGACAGGCCGCCCAGCGCCTCGGCCACGATTGGGATTGCGAAATCGTCGAAGCCCACCATCGCCACAAGGCCGACGCACCCAGCGGCACCGCCCGCGCACTGCTCAACGCCGTCTGTGCCGGTCGCGGCGATGACCCGGCTCAGGTCGCCATCTACGGCCGCGAAGGCGTCGGCGGCGGACGCATGGCCGGACAAATCGGCGTTCACGCCGTCCGCATGGGCGAGATCGTCGGCGATCACGACGTCGCCTTCGGCAGCCCGGCCGAGGTACTGACGTTGCGGCATCGCGCCCTCTCGCGCGACACCTTCGCCGCCGGCGCGCTGCGAGCCGCGAAGTGGCTGGTCGGCCGCAGCCAGGGGCTCTACACCATGCAGGATGTGCTGAGCGTCGCATGAGCGCAGCGACCGGCCCACGCAACCCGTCATCTCCTTCGCCCCGCGGCGATTGGCGCGGAGCGCGCGTCACCGTGCTCGGCCTCGGGCGCTTCGGCGGCGGCGTGGGCGTGGCCCGCTGGCTTGCCGAGCGCGGCGCCAGTGTCACCGTCACCGATCGCGACCCGGCCGAAAAGCTCGCCGAGTCCGTCGCGCAGCTCGCCGGTCTGCCGATTCGATTTCACCTCGGCGGCCACGACCTCAGCCACTTCCGCGACGCCGATCTGGTCATCGTCAATCCCGCCGTGCCCGAGAGCGCCCCGCCCCTCGCCGCCGCCCGCGAAGCCGGCGTGCCGCTTTCGACCGAGATCAACCTCTTTCTCGAACGCTGCCCAGCCCGAATCATCGGCGTCACCGGCAGCGCCGGAAAAAGCACCACCTCATCCATGATCGCCGCCGTCCTTCGCGCCACATCGGGCGCAAAGGTGTGGCTCGGCGGAAACCTGGGCGGCTCGCTGCTCGATGAGCTGCCGCGCATCGGTCGCGACGATTGGGTCGTCCTCGAATTGTCCAGCTTCCAACTCGCCCGCACCCCGCTCATCCGCTGGAGTCCGCATGTCGCCGTGCTGACCAACATCGCCCCCAACCACCTCGATTGGCACGGCACCTTCGCGCACTACTTCGCCTCCAAGCTCAACCTCGTCCGCTTTCAGGACGCCGCCCGCGACCACATCGTCATCGGCCCCGATCCGCAGCTGCGCGCCGCCTTCGACCAGATGCACGGCGATTGCGCGGGAATCTGGCGCTACGCCGCCGATGCGCAATCATTCAGCGCCGTGCAGCAGAGCACCGCCGCCGTCGACTCGGACGATCGCCGCCTCGCCTGGCCGGGCTTCGAGCTCCGCGTGCCCGGGCCGCACAATCGCGTCAACGCGGCCGCGGCGCTGACCGTGAACGCCGCACTCGGATACGACAGCCAGCCGGCCATCGCCGCACTGCGCGACTTCCGCGCGCTCGAGCATCGGCTCGAACTCGTCGCGGAGCTCGACGGCGTTCGCTACTACGACGATTCAAAGGCCACGACTCCCGAAGCCGTCGCGACGGCGATCGACTCTTTCGAAAATCCGCTGCTGATCATCCTCGGCGGTTACGACAAAGGCGCAGACCTCAGCGCCATGTGCGAGCTCGTCGCGCGGCGGGCGCGCTTCGCCGCCTGCATCGGACAGACCGGCCCGAAAATCGCCGAACAGGTCGCGCGCAGCGGCGGGCGGGCCGAGGTGTGCGAGACGCTGCCGCGCGCCGTCGAGGCCTGCCGCGCCGCGGCTCGCCCGGGCGACGCCGTCCTCCTGTCGCCCGGCTGTGCGTCATGGGGGCAATTCGTGGATTATCGCGAGCGCGGCCAGCTCTTTCGCACGCTGCTGAACGGCGACGCCCGGGCATGAAGCCGCGGCGCGTTGTTGCAAGACCCGACACAAACGCGGTCGAGCATCTGTCCAGCGCCGAATTGACCACCCTCCGCCGCGCCTTGCTGCGCTGGTTTCGCACCGTAAAGCGCGATCTGCCCTGGCGTCGCACCCGCGACCCTTATCAGATCTGGCTCTCCGAGATCATGCTGCAACAAACTCGCGTCGAGGCGGTCGTGCCCTATTTCGAGCGCTTCACGCGCGAGTTCCCCACGCTCGCCGCGCTCGCCGCCGCGCCGGAGCAAAGCGTGCTCAAGCTCTGGGCCGGTCTCGGCTACTACAGCCGCGCCCGAAATCTGCACCGCGCCGCACGCGAGGTCGTGCAACGACACAACGGTGAAATCCCCACCAGCGCGAACGAGCTTCTGAAACTGCCCGGCGTCGGCCGCTACACCGCCGCCGCCATCGCCAGCATCGCCTTCGACGAGCCGGCCGCCGTCCTCGATGGCAACGTAAAGCGCGTGCTCGCCCGCCTCTTCGCCCTCGACGAACCGATCAACGACGGCGCCGTCGTTCGCCGCTTGTGGCAGCTCGCCGAATCACTCCTCAGCCGCCGCTCCCCCGGCGATTTCAATCAAGCCATGATGGAGCTCGGGGCGACGGTCTGCGTGCCGCGCGGGCCACGGTGCATGCTCTGCCCGATTCGCAAGCACTGCGCCGCGGCGCAGCAGGGCATCGCTCACAAGCTGCCCGTGTTATCGGCCAAGCGCGCACCCGTCGTCGTCACGCGCGCCTGCATCGCACTCCGCAACGATCAAGGCGAATGGCTCGTCGCGCAGCGCTCGGGCCGCGGCCTGCTGGGCGGCTTGTGGGAGTTTCCCACCGTGGAAGTGCCGGAAGCCATCGACGAAGTCGCCCTCGAATTCGCCTGGCACAGCGAATACGGCGTACGCCCGCAACAACTGCGCGATTGCGGCGAAGTCCGCCACCAATTCACCCATCGCGACCTGACTCTGCGTGTGCTTTTCGGCGAGGTGCTCGGTCGCCCCACGCCGCGACTGACCTCCCATGCGGCCTTTCGCTGGGTTTCTCTCGAAGAGCTCGAATCGCTGCCCCTCGCGAAGCTGGAGCGAAAAGTCCTCACACTTCTGGCGGGATTCTCAAACGCAGCGGTTTGACCGCGTTTCAACTCAATCCCGCCCGACGCGTGCGATATCATTGTTAAGCAACAAGTTGAACTCGCGCCGCCGCGGGCGTCGGCGGTGGCGAATCGCGTCGAATGTCGACGCGTGCCCCGGTCGCTTTTTGCGGAAAGGCAGCTCACGCATGCAGCCGCGCATGGTCAAGCAGACTCCCAGCGAAATCCATTTCGATCCCGCCGTAAAGCCCTCGCTCGACCCGACCACGATGTCGGGAATTCCGATTCGCCGCCAGTACGGCCCGGACGACGCCCCCTCGCGCGCCGATTACGACAACCGCATCGCCGACGCCGGCCGCCCGCCCTTCACTCGCGGCATGCACGGCGACATGTATCGCACCAAAGTCTGGACCATGCGACAGTTCGCCGGCTTCGGCACGGCGCGTCAGACCAACGAGCGCTTCAAGTATCTGCTCGAGAAAGGCCAGACCGGTCTCTCCACCGCCTTCGACCTGCCGACGCTCATGGGCCGCGACAGCGACGACCCGATCAGCCTCGGCGAAGTCGGCAAGTGCGGCGTCGCGGTCAGCTCGCTCGAAGACATGCGCGTGCTCTTCGACGGCATCGACCTGGCCGAGGTCAGCACCAGCATGACCATCAACGCGCCCGCCGCGATCCTGCTCGCCTTTTACATCTGCGTCGCCCGCGAGCAGGGCGTGCCCCTCAACAAGCTCCGCGGCACGCTGCAAAACGACATCCTGAAAGAGTTTCACGCCCAGAACGAATACGTCTATCCGCCCAAGCAGAGCGTCAAGCTCGTCATCGACACGATCGAGTATTGCACGCAGCACATGCCGCAATGGAACACCGTCAGCATCAGCGGCTATCACATCCGCGAGGCCGGCGCCACCGCGCAGCAGGAGCTCGCCTTCACGATCCTCGACGGCATGTGCTACGTCGAAGAGTCGCTCCGCCGCGGCCTCGACGTCGACGCCATCGCGCCGCGCCTGAGCTTCTTCTGGGATGTGCATAACGAATTTTTCGAGGAAATCGCCAAGTTCCGCGCGGCGCGACGCATGTGGTACAAGATCATGAAGGATCGCTACCACGCCAAGCAGGAGCGTAGCTGGTGGCTGCGCTGCCACGCGCAGACGGCCGGCGTCAGCCTGACCGAGCAGCAGCCGATGGTGAACGTCGTTCGCGTCGCCTATCAGGCCCTCGCCGCGGTGCTGGGCGGCACGCAGAGCCTGCACACCAACAGCATGGACGAGACGCTCGCCCTCCCGACCGAAAACGCGGTGAAGGTCGCCCTTCGCACGCAGCAAGTCATCGCCGAGGAGACCGGCGTCACACGCACCGTCGATCCGCTGGGCGGCAGCTATTTCATCGAGGCCCTCACCGACGAGATGGAGAAGCGCGCCACCGCCTTCATCGACCACGTCTACAAGACCTATGGCGGCGTCCTGCCGGCGACCGAGCAGGGCTATTTCCGCCGCGCCATCGCCGAGAGCAGCGCCAAGTTCGGCGAAGAGTTTGACCGCGGCGAACGTGTGATGATCGGCGTGAACAAGTACGTCGAAGACGACTACGAGCGCATTCCGATCTTGAAGATCGATCAGGCGGTGGAGGCCGAGCAGGTCGGCAAGCTCCGCACCATGCGCACCCGCCGCGACGGTACGCCCGCGATGCGCGAGCGCCATCGCAAAGCGCTGCAGACCCTTCGCGAGACGGCCAAGGCAGGCGGCAACGTGATGCCCGCGCTGATCGAAGCCAGTGAAGCGCTGGCGACGGTGGGCGAGATGATGGCGACGATGAAGGAGGTCTACGGCGGCTACGACGGCGGGCCGGAGCTGTAGGGGGCTGCGGGTGAAGACGCATCAGATTGGCATGAGGTGCTGGTCGGACTTCGTTATTCAGGTTCGAAGTTTTTCGCGATCGCGCGGACCGTCTGAACAAGCGGTTCTTTTCCGCGGACACGCAGACGCAGCTTGGCCGTTGCAAAGCACCTTGGATCGGTTCGTTCAGAAGCAGTGCCCGACGAGAGATCGCGAAAGCGTCAGAGCGGAGCTCATTTTCTCATTCAAGCAATTGGCGCGAGGGTTAAACTCTCGACTGCCGGGCTTCGATCAAGCGCTGGCTTGGGAGCTGTTGGCGCGGCATCACGGCGTGCCCAGCGCAATCCTCGATTGGTCGCGCTCGGCATATGTCGCCGCGTACTTCGCTTTCTCTGACGCTGAGTGCCTCGGCGACGAAAAGGGAAAAGTCGCCATATGGATGCTGGATCGGACGCGGCTGGGCGGCTTCCGCGACGCGTACTTTGGGGCTCGATTTTCGGACGAAGATGAGCGGGAAGAGGAATTCGCAGTGCGCTGGAACAGCCGCGCCATCGAACAGCAGGCGGTCTCGATGACGGTGGAGAGGTGGCAAGAGCCGATCGAGACGGCGTTTTCGCCAGGGCTTACGAAGTTTGTGATTCCACGAAGCGAAGCATTTGGTGCGCTCTATGATCTACGGATGATGTCGGTGTGCGCCAGGTCACTGTTTCGCGATCTCGGCGGAGCAGCCACTACGGCTCAGCTTGAGTTTCTAACTAGGGACACGGATCGATGAGTTCCGCGCGAAGGTCCAGTGAGATTCCGCAGCCGCTCGAATTGAGCGAGAGCCAGCGGTTTCTGATCGACGAGTACGTCCGAATCGGCCGCCCGAGCGACCACCTGCTCTACACCCCTGAATTCGAGGAGGTGGTGGCGAGATATCGTGAAAAGTTCGGACCGCCAGACATCTCAGAGCGTGAGGTCTTTTTCGAGTTGCTGCTATTGCGCAAGTCCGGACGGCTGCCGCGTCTCGGTCGTTGGTCGACTGGAAGCGGCGACACGGGCGACGAGGACTACAGTTTGCTCGAGAGCTTGGTGGCGCAGTACGCCGGTACTTTGGGACAGCGTGACCGGCTGCCCTACACGGATGAATTTGTGAACTTGGTGCGCGAGTTTAACGAGCGCACCGGCAACAGAGGCCTTTCCGAGCTAGAAGTCTGGCGCATGATTTGTCGCCTTGCGAAGTAGGTTCGCGCGCGGCGGGCAGGGTTCCGACTCGCGTACTCAAAGGTACTCTCCTCGATGCCCCACATCTCCTCCCGCACCCCCGAAGGCATCCCCGGCCGCTGCCCGATCTGCCAGAACGAAGTCTCAGTCACGCCATCCGATCAGTTCGCCGATGCGCCCTGCCCGGCCTGCGGCGTACTGCTCTGGCCGCTGCCCAGGCCCGACGGCCCGCCGCACTTGCTCTTCGCCGACATGCTCAGCGTGCCACAGCGCCGCGCGCTGGTCGAAATCGCCGAGAGGATCGAAGCCGGCAGCGCCGACTCACTCGACCACATCGAGTTAATCATGGAGCTGGAAGACGAGTTCGACGTTTCGATCCCCGACCATCAGGCGGAGAACATCCGCTCGCTCGATGACTTCCTCGACTGGTACTTCCGGGACGAAGGCCGCAACGCCGCCTGAACACGGCCCCCGTCTGACTGCAGTGCCCCGCTAAGATCGTCTCGTGCGAAACCGATACTTCGAGTTCAACGGCAAACCCTTCCCCTTTCAAAACGACCTCGGCTTTCCCGAGGGGTTGATCGATTTCATCCTCGCTTATGGCGACGAAGCGCTCGAAGCCCTGCGCCGCGCTGAGCGCGACCCCGATCAGGCCCAGTCGCTGCAGGAACTGCTCGATCAGGGCATCCTGGAAAAGGTAAAGGGCCGATTCCGCCTGACGCCGCGGGCCGTGAACATCATGCAGCGCCGCGCCCTCATGGAGATCTTCGCCCACCTGCCGCGCGGCTCGCGCGACAGCCACGCCGCGAAAGAGCCCGGCGGCATCGGCGAGCGCATCGAAGGCACGCGCCCCTACGAATTCGGCGACCCGCTCAGCGAACTCGATTCGCACACGACCCTGCGCAATGCCCTGCGTCGCACGGAAGCGGAAAGTCGCGCCACAGACGCGGCCGGTGGCGGCCTGCGACCCGCGGGCGGCCCGACCTCAGCGTCGTCGCCGCGCCTCCGCCTCAGCCAATCCGACCTCGAAGTCCATCAGACCGAAGCCCGCAGCAGTTGCAGCACGGTCCTGCTGCTCGACATGTCCGGCTCGATGCAGCGTTACAACCGCTTTTTCAACGCCAAGAAGTGCGCGATGGCGCTGATCGCGCTCATTCGCCAGCGATTCCCGCTCGACACGATCGATCTCGTCGGCTTCTACTCCGGCGCCGAGCAGCTCGACATCGACCGTTTGCCGCTGCTCATGCCCAAGCCGGTCACGCTCTTCGATCCGCACGTGCGCATGCGCGTCCCGCTGAAAAAAATCGCGGATGCGCCGCAGCACTTCACCAATCTGCACCTGGGTCTGCTCAAGGCCGAGCGAATCCTGTCGCGTCGCGCGGGCGATACGAAGATGGTCTTTATCATCACCGATGGTCAGCCCACCGCCCACGTCGCCGGCGACTATGTCCACCTCATCTGGCCGCCGCACCATTCCAGCCACAACACCACGCTGCAAGCCGCGCTGCGCGTCTCGCAGAAGGGCGTGCGGGTCTGCACCTTTGCCCTCGCCGACGACTATTGGGATATGGATTGGCTCGGCTTCGTGGAACAACTCGGGCGGATCACCCGCGGCGTCACCTTCCAATGCGCCTCCGGCGACCTCGCCAATTGCGTCATGGAGTCCTATCTGAGCGGCCGGAGAAAGCGTGCGTTTCTGGGTTGAACTGACGGGTGCGGCGGCGAGACTTGTTTGGGCGTTTCGCCCCAAAATTGCCGTCTGCAACCCCTTGTACAGAAATAGATTAGAGAATTTTGATCGCTCGGAATGAGGCGTTCGCCTGAGGAGGCGTGATCGCCACCGCTCTCCGTGCGCCAAAAACGCGGCATTGGCGACTGCGATGTCGCTAAACTTCACATTGGAATGGCCGAATCGCGGGTCCGGACTGAAAATGTTAACGATGGGCCGATAATAGGCCTTGAATTATTTGGGCCGTACGCTAGAGTCCTGACGCTTCTTTCCCCTCCGGAGAGCACCGGGTTCGCTTCGGCACCCCGGTGCCTCTCTATTTTTAGGCCCAGCCGCGACCTTAAAACGAATTCAGAAAACGAGCCAAAACCGCGCCTCACGGGCGGCGTCGTGGAACCGTTTGCGGGCGAGTTGAGCCTATTTCGCGGTCATTTTGTCGTAGGCGGGACCGTCCATCAGCTTCTGCAGCGGGGTCGTGTCGGTGCATTCGACTTTGATCATCCAGCCGCCGGCGAAGGGGTCGTTGTTCACCAGTTCCGGCGCCGACTCCAGCTTGCCGTTGATCTCCCGCACCGTCCCGCCGACCGCCGTGTAGATGTCGCTCGTCGCCTTGACCGATTCGACCTCGCCGAACTGCTTGCCGGCTTCGACCTTGGCGCCGACCTTCGGCAATTCGACGAACGTCACGTCGGTCAACTCGTCGGCGGCGAACTTGGTGATGCCGATGGTGACGAGGTTGCCCTCGACCTTGAACCACTCGTGGGTCTGCGAATAGCGACGATCGTTGGGCACGGGCATTGCACTTCTCCTGAACCGACAGCGAGCATGGAAGGCTGTCGCGATTGTTCGTGACGCGAGCGTCGCAGTTTAGCGGCAGGGCACGCGCGGGTGAAAGGTCCGCCGCCGCCTCTCGGCGTGTCGATCGGTCGGCGCGACCGCTACACTGCCGAGCGAATTTTTTGGAGGTTTCGCATGAAGGTCATCCGAGAGCCGAAGGTCTATCTCGTCGGGCGGCAGACGGTCGACGAAGCGGGGATTGAGCGGTTTTTGCAGGATCATGGCGCGACATGGGAGACCGACACGAGCATCGGCGCCGAGCGGCTGGCCGAGGCCGCCGGTCGCGTCTGCTACATGTCGTTCGGCAAAGGCCGCAAGACCAACGCCGAGTACATGAACAACATTCTCGCCTCCGCGCACGGGTCGGTGCTTGAGCACGCGGTGTGGAATTTTCTGATCTGCGGCGTGTCGCGCTCGTTTACGCACGAGCTGATCCGCCACCGCGCGGGATGGGGCTATTCGCAGCTTTCGCAGCGCTATGTCGATGAGAGCGAGTGCGATTTCATCGAGCCTGATGTGATCGCGAGCGACCCCGAGCTGCACACGGTCTGGCTGGAGTCGGTGCGGCAATCGCACGAGGCGTACATGAAGCTGGTCGACGGGCTGGCGCGGAAATTCGCCGATGAGCCGTCGGCGACGCTGCGGCGAAAACTGGCGCGGCAGGCGGCGCGCAGCGTGCTGCCCAACGCGACGGAGACCAAGATTTTTGTGACGGCCAACGCGCGGGCGCTGCGACACTTCGTCGAGCTGCGGGCCAATGAACACGCCGAAGTGGAGATTCGCGCCGTTGCGATTCAGATGTTGCGGATTCTGCAGGGCGAGTCGCACTCGATGTTCGGCGACTATCAGATTGTGAAGTATCGCGACGGGACGGAGATCGCGACGACCGAGCATCGGAAGGTCTGACGGCAGGGGCGAAGATCAGTCGACCCGGTTCTAAGGATTTATATGGCGAACCACGTGAAACCCAACGGCGCTAATGCGAACACGCGCTGCGACCTCGGCTATCGCACAGCGGCGGAGGAGACGTGGCGGATCTTCCGCATCGTCTCGGAATTCGTCGAGGCGGTGGACCACCTATCCTGTCTCGGGCCGGCGGTCTCGGTGTTCGGCTCGGCTCGCACCAAGCCGGACGATCGTTACTACCAGATGGCCGAGAAGTTTTCGGCGAAGCTGGTGCAGCGCGGCCTGGCGGTGATCACGGGCGGCGGGCCGGGGATCATGGAGGCGGCGAACAAAGGCGCGTTTGAAGCCGGCGGGACGAGCGTCGGGTTGAACATCTGGCTGCCGAAGGAGCAGATGGCCAATCCGTTTCAGACGATCGAGCTCGACTTCCACTACTTTTTCATTCGCAAGGTGATGTTCGTCAAGTACGCGGTTGCGTTCGCGTGCTTTCCGGGCGGCTTTGGGACGCTGGATGAGTTTTTTGAATCGATCACGCTGATCCAGACGCAGAAGGTTCGCCCGATGAAGATCGTGCTGATCGGCAGCGACTATTGGCGGCCGCTGACGGAGTGGATTCAGAAGACGCTGCTTGATGAGTTCAAGGTGATCTCGCCGGGCGACGAGCAGCTGTTCACGCTCACCGACGATCTGGACGAGGCGCTTGAGATGATCTGTCGCCATGCGTCTGAACACCCCGACCTGGCCGCGGAGCCGGCAGGCGCTCGCGAGCGGGCGCTGGCGGCGGCGGAGCGGATCACGGCGGAGGGGACGCGGGTGGGGCGGCCGCCGAAGCATGAGAAGGCGGTGAAGCGGGGGGAGTAGCGAACGGCGAATGGCGAATAGCGAATAGCGAATTGAAGAAAGGCGCGTGCGGGGGCGGGCGGCGGGGGAGTTTCGAGTTGCGAGTGCAGAGTGGCGAGTGGAAGAGGGGAGTGGGGGAATAGCGAATTGCGAATAGCGAATAGCGAATTGAAGAGGCGCGCGGGGGCGGGCGGCGCGTCGGGTGCGCGTCGCTTGGCAGGGGAATCGGAATGGAGGTGGCGGGAGT
>JANRJD010000036.1:0-2364 GCA_033764195.1 Phycisphaerae bacterium
CGCGACAACGCCCGCGTCGCCCAATATCGCCGCCCCCTCCACCGACGCCGCCACGGCGCAGCCGACCAGGCAATCGAACCAGTGATTGTCGACTCCGTCGGCGCGCAGCTTCCATTCATCGACCGTCCGCCCGCGGCCCTCGGTCTTCACGCGATATTCACTGGTCAAATGCTCGGCGAGCAGCCCGATGGAGATCGGGCTTGCGGCCAAAGAGCGACAGGCAACCGGGGTCGCCAATCGCAACAGCCAGACGGGCGTGGACAAACGATTTCCAGTAGTTGGTATCGAAGGTCACGTGCCGCACGGCGCGCTTGCCGTTCACGGTCGGCACGCGCCAGTTCAACCCCACCCGATCACCGCGGCGACGCTTGTAATCAGAGAACGGCATCGACGACGCGCCGACATACCGGCCGTGGGAGGGCAACAGCACGCCAGCGTGCTGCGACTGCCGGCAGAACTGGTAGACGACATCGGACGAGCTGCCCCAATTGGCATCGACCAGGCACCGATCGACCCGCACCATCGCGCCATCGTCGCGTCGCCACTCGCGCTCGAGCAGCCGCGTCACCAATCGCTCGAGACCGGCGTAGATCGCCCCTTCGATGCCGGCCCGCGGCGCGGCCATCGCCAGCGTGTGCCGCAGATCGCGCAGCGTGAAGTAGGCCTCTTTCTGGTCCGGCTCCGTGCCGTAATCCACGATGTAGCCGGTGAAGTCGTTCTCCCACGCTGCCACCAGCCAAAAGAGCGCCTTGGCCTGCACGTCGACGAACATCGTTAGGTGGGTACAGCCGATCGGCACCTCGCCGCGGCGCTGGCCGTTGGTCTTGGCCGCGATCTGGTCTGCCGTCAGCAGATCCGCATCGGCCTGCTCCTCCGGCAACGGCTCGTTCTGGTACTCAGCCCAGAAGGCCGCGTCGCCGCGATCAAGGCGCAGGTTCATGGCATGCTGGATGGCCGACAGTTCGTCGGGATGATGTCGCTCCGGCCAAGCCGCCACGGCGCCGGCGTCCATCGCGTCGCGATTCGCTCGATAAAACTCCGTCGCCTCCGCCATGCCGCGATCGGCCCGCATCCCCTCGCGCCACAGCTCGGCGTAGCGGGCCCAGAGCGCTTCGCTGGCCGGGAAGGCGTAGACCATCTTCGTCCGTTCGCCTTGCCACTGCGGATGCTTCTCACGGTCGAGGATGCGATCGGCCAAGTCGTCGGGCCGGACGACCGTCAGCGTCATGAGACCGGCGATCTTCCGCCCGGGGCCCGCCAATCCGAGAATCGCCCCCGACAAAATCCGCTCGCGCGTCACGCATTGCGCCGGCGAGCGGGCCGATTCATCCGTCTGCGGGTCGTCGATCAGCACCAGCGACGGCCGCACGCTCGTCCCATCGACGCGCTTGTGCTTCATGCCGCGGATGCGGCCCGTGATCCCCGCCACGCTAATGATCGAACCGCTGGCCCGGCTGGTCGTCCGCACCGCGCCCCTCAAGGAACGGCCGCAAAATCTCCTGCGCACGCGGCCCGAAGTAGACCACCCGCTCGTGTTCGCGATGCGAGTTCTTGTGCTCGTGCGGTCGGAAGGACCACACGCCCGTCCTGTCGTTGGTCTCAATGTCGCAGCGGCGAAGTTCAACCAATTCACCGGCTCGCGCCCCGGTCAGCAACTGGAGCTCCACCAACGCCCGCACTGGCGGGCTCAACATCGGCAACACCGCCTGCAGCATCTCGGCCGGTGCCGGCCCAATCTTGGGATTCTCGCGGGCCGCCGAGCGACCGCGCTTCAGCGGCTCCAGCGTGCTGAGCGATTGATGCACCGTCGCCGGCACCATCTCATGCGCGACGGCCCACTTAAAAATGCGTCGGATGCGCTGCACCTGCTGGTTGATGTACTTCCGCGCCCATGGTCGTCGCGGCGGGTCGGCCGTCGCGTCACCTTTGATCACCTGCTCGCGGAGCATCCGCAGCTTCTTCGGCCCAAACTCGACTGCCGGCGTTCTCCCGAAAAATTTCTTCATCAGTCGCATCACAGCGAGAAACGACCGGAACTCGCCGTAGTCGTGATGCGTCTTGGCGAACCGGTAGTAATCTCGCAGCAATACGATCAGTTGGAGTTGTCCGGGATTTTCGGTCCGCGCGGCGTCGACGGGCGCGCTGGGCAGCCGCCGTGCGTTGGCCTCCCACTCCGCAATGATCCGGTGATATTGCTCGCGGCTCTCGGCCGAGCCGTGCGGCCCGAGCCAGAAATCGCGGCGTTTTTTGGTGACCGAATCGGTCAGGGTGACGATCGCCTGGGCGTAGCCCACGCGGCACCGATACGACGGTGTCTTCGGCATGTGCAGGTCTCCGCGTTGCGGAGCGCGGTGTAACACCGCG
>JANRJD010000037.1:0-14817 GCA_033764195.1 Phycisphaerae bacterium
CGCGACAACGCCCGCGTCGCCCAATATCGCCGCCCCCTCCACCGACGCCGCCACGGCGCAGCCGACCAGGCAATCGAACCAGTGATTGTCGACTCCGTCGGCGCGCAGCTTCCATTCATCGACCGTCCGCCCGCGGCCCTCCGTCTTCACGCGATATTCGCTGGTCAGATGCTCCGCGAGCAGGCGATGGAGTTCGGGCTTGCGACCGAAGAGCGACAGACATCCCGGATCGCCCATGGCAACCGCCAGTCGCGCGTGAACGAATGATTTCCAGTAGTTGGTATCGAACGTCACATGCCGCACAGCGCGCTTGCCGTTCACAGTCGGCACGCGCCAGTTCAACCCCACGCGATCGCCGCGGCGCCGCTTGTAATCGGAGAACGGCATCGACGACGCGCCGACATACCGCCCGTGCGACGGCAGCAAAATCGTCGCATGCTGCGACTGCCGGCAGAACTGGTAGACGACGTCGGACGAGCTGCCCCAATTGGCATCGATCAGACAGCGATCGATCCGCACCATCGCGCCGTCGTCGCGCCGCCATTCGCGCTCGAGCAGCCGCGTCACCAATCGCTCGAGGCCGGCGTAGATCGCGCCTTCGATCCCGGCCCGCGGCGTGGCCAGCGCCAGCGTGTGCCGCAGATCGCGCAGCGTGAAGTAGGCTTCCTTCTGATCCGGCTCGGTGCCATAGTCGACCACATAGCCGGTGAAGTCGTTCTCCCAGGCCGCCACCAGCCAGAAGAGCGCCTTGGCCTGCACGTCGACGAACATCGTCAGGTGCGTACAGCCGATCGGCACCTCGCCGCGGCGCTGGCCGTTGGTCTTGGCGGCGATCTGCTCGGCCGTCAGCAGATCCGCGTCGGCCTGCTCTTCCGGCAGCGGCTCGTTCTGGTACTCAGCCCAAAAAGCCGCGTCGCCGCGATCCAAGCGCAGGTTCATGGCATGCTGAATGGCCGACAGCTCATCGGGATGATGCCGCTCGGGCCAGGCTGCCACGGCGCCGGCGTCCATCGCGTCGCGATTGGCGCGATAGAACTCCGTCGCCTCCGCCATGCCGCGATCGGCCCGCATCCCCTCACGCCACAACTCGGCGTAGCGGGCCCAGAGCGCTTCATTGGCCGGGAAGGCGTAGACCATCTTCGTTCGTTCGCCTTGCCACTGCGGATGCTTCTCACGGTCGAGGATGCGATCGGCCAGGTCGTCGGGCCGAACCACCGTCAGCGTCATCAATCCCGCGATCTTCCGCCCCGGACCGGCTAAGCCAAGGATCGCACCCGACAAAATCCGCTCGCGCGTCACGCACTGCGACGGCGAACGGGCCGATTCGTCGGTCTGTGGATCGTCGATCAGCACCAGCGACGGCCGCACGCTGGTGCCGTCGACGCGCTTGTGCTTCATGCCGCGGATGCGGCCCGTGATCCCCGCCACGCTCATGATCGAGCCGCTGGCGCGGCTGCCGGGCATGGTCGGCAGCACGATCTCCTTGGCCGTCCAGCCGATGTGCGTCTGCTTGCCCTGGTAGAGCTGCCCTGCGGCGCGCTGATGAATCCCTTCTAGTGCCCGGATCGGATAGACCACCTCCGGGAAGTCGTCGAGCAGCGCATCGTTGGTCTCCAGCTCGACCTTGATCGAGTCGAGCATGTTGGCGGCGTGCTCTTCGTCGCTGCCGATGAGCGCGACGAACTCCCGGTGTCCGAAGACCAGTGCCCAGATACAGGCTGTCTCGCACAGCGAGGTCTTCCCGCTGCCGCGCGGCATCGCCATCGCGAACAGCCCGCCTTCGAGCACTGCCTGCTCGATCTTGGCGATCACCTTTAGGTGATCCGGCGACCAGGGCAGATGAAAGGTCTGCGGGAAGTACTGCTCGCAGAAGAAGCGGAAGTCGGCCGCGGCGCGCGCCTTGCGATCGGCATGGATCACCGCCGGCAGCTCGCCGATGTCGCGACCCAGAAGCGCCAGTTCCCGGTTGCGCTGCGCAGCGCGCTCCTTCATCGCCTCATAGCCGGTCAGGCCGGTCGGCTCCGGGCGTGGGCGATGGCGTTCCAGCACCAGCCAGGCGACGTAGCGCAGCAGGTCGACCGTGCGGTCGTCGCCGATGCGGAAGCCGGCCCGCGAGCGATGGCGGTGCAGTTGGCGCTCGCTGATCACCTCGCCCAAGGGCGTCGAGTTCAGCAGGCGGACCGCTTCGGTCGGCTTCAGTTTGCGCGGGTCAATCGCCACGGCCGGACATCTCCCGAATGAGCCAGGCGGCGTAATGCACCACGTTCAACGTGCCGTCGCCGTTGGCCGGCGCGCCGGCGACCCGGTCGGCCGCCAGCATGTCGACCGTGATCCGCTGTCCACCGGCGGCGCTCAGCAGCCGGGCCGCGTCGGCCAGCGGCAAGCCGGCCGGGTTCAACTTGGCGTCGCGCTCCACCATCTAGGCCGCCTCCCGCCCGGGTAGGCCCCAAACGCGCCCCGTTGGCCACGGGGCGAAGAGACCGGCGAACTGGCGACCAACGCCGCCACCGCCTCGCCCGAGAGCGCTCTCGCCCGCAACTCGGACTATCCGTTCCATCGCTGCAAGGATTCCTGGAAATCCTCGCGATGCGAGTGGATTCCGGTGCGAACCCATGGCTCCATGTGTCCGGACGCACGCCGCGTCCCGCAAGGAGCAACGCACATGGCCACGAACGGACCCAAACCCACCGCCGCACAGACCTACGCCGCCCGCCGCGCCGACATCGCTCGGCTGGTCGACGTGCTCGAACTCGAACTGGAGAAGTTCGACCAGCGAGCCGCGGCCGAGCCGCAGCGCTGGGACTACCCCGGCACGCTCGACTACGTCCGCACCTCGCTGATCGATCTGATCGAGGGGCTGTCGGGCATGGAGCGCGAACGGATCGAGGAGTTCCTGGCCGAGTAGCGCCGAAACGCGCGCCAGTCGCGCGTCGCCCGGGCGCTGGAGACCCGGGCCTGATGAGGCAACCCAAAGGAGACCGCGATGAAGAGGATCACGAAGACGACGAAGACGACCGCGAAGCAGGGCAAGGGCGCGAAGACAGCGGCCGCAACGAAGGGCCCCGCGAAGGCGACGACGAAGCCGAAGACCGAGCGCAAGCCCGCCGCCGGCGACCAGCCCAAGCGCCGCAGCGCCCTCGACGCGGCGGCCGAGGTGCTGCGCAAGGCCGGCAAGCCGATGCGCAGCCAGGAATTGATCACGGCGATGGCCGAGCAGGGACTGTGGAGCAGCCCCAACGGCAAGACGCCGGCGGCCACGTTGTACGCCGCGATCCTGCGCGAGGTCGGCGACAAGGCCAAAGACGCCCGCTTCCGCAAGGTCGAGCGCGGGCTGTTCGAGTACGCGGGCGGTGGCCGATGACCACGCCAACCCCCGAAGCGATCGACCAACTGATCGAAGCCGCGGCCGCGCTGCTCGACGCCCGCAGCAACGGCATGGTGACCAGCGCTGAATGGCAGGCGCTGCATGACGCGCTGATCGCGTGCGGGCGGGCCGTACCATTCGAGGGCGCAGCAGACACGGACTGAGCGCCACCAAGCTTCCGATCCCCTCTGCAACACCTCGGCCGATGACGCCGGGGTGTCTCTCCGGCATGTTCACGGGAGCCGGCGTCGCGCCGCTCCGAAACGATCGTTTCCTTGGATCACCGACCGAGAAACGGGCGTTTCTGAGGGAACGGGCGCAGGGCGACGCGTTTTCTGGCCAGCCGAAGTCGCCGCCCGCGTCCGTTCGATATACAATGGATATACCTCGTAGTACCTGGAGGACGACCGCATGCGGAAGACGCTGACCAAACACGGCAACAGTTACGCGTTGATCATCGATCGCGCCATCCTCGACCTGCTGAAGATCACGCCCGAGACGCAACTGGAGCTCAGTACGGACGGGAAAACGCTGACCATCACGCCGGCGGCGGACCCGAAGCGGCGGGAGCGCCTGAGCGCGGCGCTTCAGAAGACCAATCGGCGCTACGGCCGCGCGCTGAAGAAGCTCGCGGAGTAGCGCGCCGTGCAGCCGGAATTCCTCGAGTTGGAAGAGGTGCTCTACATACACGCCGACCAGATCGAACGTTACGGCGGCGAAGGCTCCCTCCGGGATCTTGAACTGCTGAAGTCGGCAGTGGCCATGCCGCACGCGACGTTCGACGGAAAGTTCCTGCATCGCGACCTCTTCGAGATGGCCGCCGCCTATCTCTTCCACATCGTCCAAGACCACCCGTTCGTTGACGGCAACAAGCGTGCCGGAACGGCAACGGCGCTCGTATTCCTCGAGATGAACGGCGTGGCAGTCGACGCGGATGAAGACGCGTTGGTCGAACTCGTTCTGGATGTCGCCCAGGGTCGTACGGACAAGGCGTGCATCGCGGAGTTCCTCCGCGCGAACAGCAGCTGAACGTGCGAAAATCAAATGCCGACCCGCCACTCGTCGGCCGATGACGCCGAGGTGTTGCTTCGGCCGGGCCGCGCGGGAGAATGCGGGCATGAGCGCTGCCGCGATCATCACGCTTCGGCAAAAGCAACTCATCGGCCGCTTTCGCGACGCCGGAGCGACAAGTCCACGTACCGCCCGCTCGCTGGACGACCTCGGCCTTTCTTCGCACCGGATCTTCCGCCGCATGGCCCGCCACGGCGTATTTGTGGCTGCGCCGCCCGACCGTTGGTATTTGGACCTCGAAGCGCTCGCCCAATACGAGCGTCGCCAGTGGCGCTGGTTCATGATCATCATGGTGATCTGTGCCCTCACGCTCATCGCTTTGCTATCGCTCCGGTAGCGACCCGCTCCGCCTTCCGCCCCGTAAACTTCTCCCAGCGCTGCACGATCACATCGCAATACAGCGGATCGAGTTCCATCAAGAACGCCCGTCGTCCGGTCTGTTCCGCAGCGATCAGCGTCGAGCCGCTGCCGCCGAAGAGGTCGAGCACGTTCTCACCCGGTCGCGATGAGTACTGCATCGCCCGCACCGCCAGCTCGACCGGCTTCTCGGTCAAGTGAATCATCGATTGCGGGTTGACCTTCTTCACCGACCAAACATCGGTCGCGTTGTTGGGCCCGAGGAAGACGTGCGCGGCGCCCTCCCTCCACGTGTAGAAGCACCACTCGTGGTTACCCATGAAGTCTTTGCGGGTCAGCACCGGATGCTCCTTCACCCAGATGATGGCCTGCGAGAAGTAGAGGCCGACGGCCTTCAGCACCGGCGGATAGTTGGCGCAATTCGCATAGCCGCCCCAGATGTACGCCGCCCGCCCCGGCAGCAGCACACGGGCGATGTTGCCGAACCAATCTGCAAGCAGCTTGTCGAAGGTCTCATCGGTGACGAAGTCATTCGCCAGCGGCCGATCCTTCGGCCGCAGCTTTCGCGTGGTCGCCTTTTTCTCTCCTTGCCGCGCCACGTCGAAGGACTGGTGGTGGGTCCGCTTGGACTCGGGGAACGAGCTGTTGCCCGCCGCGATCGCGTTGTTCGAGCGCGGCTCGACCTTCACGTTGTAAGGCGGATCGGTGTTCACGAGATGGATTGGCTCGCCGTCGAGCAGCCGATCCAGATCCGCCGCCGCGCCGCTGTCGCCACAGAGCAGGCGATGATCCCCCAGCAGCCACAGGTCGCCCGGCTGCGTCGTCGCGGCGTCGGGCGGGGCTGGCACGTCGTTCGGATCGGTCAACCCCGCCTTCACGCCGTCGGCCGCATCGAAGAGCTTCGCCAGATCGTCGGCGTCGAAGCCGAGCAGCGACCAGTCGATGCCGGCGTCGCGCAGCTCGGCGATCTCCAGCGGCAGCAGCTCCATGTCCCAGGTCGCCAGCTCGTTGGTTTTGTTGTCGGCGATGCGATAGGCCCGGATCTGCTCCGGCGTCAGGTCGCGCGCGACATGCACTGGCACTTTGTCCAGCCCAAGCTGCTGAGCCGCCTTCCAGCGCGTATGGCCGCAGACAATCACCCCGTCGCCATCGACCACGATTGGTTGCCGGAATCCGAACTGCCGAATCGACTCAGCCACCGCGTCGACGGCGGCCTCGTTGTCGCGCGGGTTTTTCTCGTAGGGTCTGACCGCGGCCAATGGCCGCAACTCAATCTTCATCGCTCGACCTCCTTGTCCTCGCGGCCGGCGCATCCATGCGCCCGCCGTTCGTTCACTCGCGTCCATCCGACTCAATCACGCTCGCGCCAAACGCCGCCCGTGGCGTGCCTGGCGTAGCTCGCACCCGACGTACCACCCAACCCGCCCGGATCGCCCCAAACGCCCCGGATCGCGTCCTGTCGCGGCCCGGCGCGGCAATCCCCGCGCGAAAAACAAAGTCAGTGACCAACCGCGGTTGTTCCCACGCCACCTCAGGGCGTTTTTCGGCCCGGGAGGAACCGCTGGCGACCAGTCCAGGTGCGCAATTTTCCCCACCCTCACCCATTCTCGACTCATCGTGTGAGCGCGCGCAATGCGCCCACACGTGTGTGGCCGCCGTGGCGGCACACACATGGGGGGTATGGGGGGTGCGCGCGCACACACGGCGCGAGCCAAAACACGCTCCGTACGAGCGCGCAATGCGCTCATACGATGCGCGCTCGCACGACTCGTATGAGCGCGCCGTGCGCTCACAACGAGCGCGCTCACACGATTCGTGCAAGCGCGCCGCGCGCTGCGGCGATGAATCATGCGCTATCACGATCGCCTCCCTTGGCCGGCTTGGCCCGCGTCGCAAAGCAGGTCGGTCGATGGCTGCCGAAGCTCCAGCGGTGGATCAGCCCGAGTTCCTCGGCCGCGTGCAGCAGCCGCTGCGCGGAGCGCCCGGAGAGTCCGCCTCCGGTCGCTGCCTGCAGGAGGGTCGAGCGGGTCTGCGGCTCCGCGGTGACGAAGCGCCTGACGAACTCCTGCACCTGTTCGGCCCGCGGAACATCGGCCACTTCACTCGGCCGACGCTTGGGCTTTTCGACCCGCAATCGCGTCGGATCGAGTTCCGTCGCCGGCGACCAGATCGGGAACGTCCAGCGCAGCGACAAGGGCTCGACCGGCGGCCACGACCGCACGGCCGCGTCCAGCACGACCGCGCCCGGCTCCTCATGCGGACGCAGGACGAGGTGCGTGTCCGTCGCGCGGCTCTGGCTTCCAGCGCCCGCGCCGACATCGGTCACCGCCTTGGTCGACTGGTTGCCCTTGGTCGCGTGATGAATCAGCACGAAGGAGCAGGCCAGCCGATCCGCCAAGGCGTCGATGTGGTTGTAAATGCCGGCCATCGTGCCGTTGTCGTTCTCATCCATCTCGCGCGGCATAAAGCGGTACATCGCGTCGAGTACGATCAGTCCGAACCGGCCGGGTTCGATCGCGTCGAAGTACTCGCGCAGCGCGAAGATGTCGCGGAGTTGGCCACGCAGGCTGTGCAGATGGATCGTCTCGCCGATCTCGTCGAGTCCGATCGACAGCCCCTCCGCGACCTGCGGGATGCGGTGGGCCAGCGTCTGCAGGTGCAGCTCGTTGTCGATGATCAGCACATCGCTGGCCGTCGTCTCGAATGTGTCCAGCCATCTCCGCCCGCTCGCCACCGCCATCGCCAGCCCGAGTACCAGCCAGCTCTTCCCCGTTTTGGGCGGCGCGATCACGTTCATCGTCTCGCCGCGGCGCAGAAGCCCATGGATGATCGGCGCCCGCAACTGCGTATAGGTGCGCAGCAACGTCCGAACGCTGAGCGGGCCGGGCGGCGGCTTGGGTGCGAAGTCCTGCCGCCAGTGATCTTCGATCAGCGCGACCGAGATCGAATCCGGCTCGTACCGCGCCACGCTGGCCGCAATGCGCTCGACTTCGCGCAGCGGCAGTGGCGGCGTGCAGCGATCGACATTGATCTGCAGCAGCGCCGCGAAGAGTTCGGCCCGCGTCATCCCGACGCGCCGCATCGCGCCGGCCAGCCGGGCCAGCGTCGCGTTCCGCTGACCCTCCGGGATCGGGTTGGCGCGCGATGCATCCACTGCGGTGTCAACGCTATTGGACGCCGCCAGCGCGTCGAGCATCGTCGTGAGCCAGGCCGGCGGTTCGGGCAGCCGTGGCGGTGTGACCGCGAGCGGGCGATCCTCGGCCCAGAGGTAGCCGCGTCCGTCGACGATCGACGGTGCAACCAGCACGTAGCCGCCATTGCCGCGTGTGTCGACGTGGTCGGCCAGGCGGCCGGCCGTATTGCGCCACGTTCGCCCCTTGGGCTGGCGGAAAAAGTACTGCCGCCCGCCACGCGGCGTCTGTGACGTTGGCGCGATCGCGATCTCCGCGCGGCGCTCTGCGTCATCGTGGAGCCACGGGTTCTCGGCACCATCGACATCGACGACAAGCAGGCCGTCGGTTCGGATGGCCACGTTCGCCGACGGCTGCTCCGTCCACCAACGACCGATCTGTTCGACATCGGTCGTCGCGTCCAAGAGGCCGTGCGGCGTCGCCGGCGTCTTGCGGCCCGGCGCGCAAGGGAACACCGGATAACCGAGGTCGGCATACCACAGGGCGGTTTGGAGCATGGTCGGCGCAGCCATCAGAACGGCACCTCGTCCATGCGGATGGCCGAGGGACCGCGATGCTCATTCTCGGAGTCCCTGGACGCAGGCTTCTCCCCCAGCCGATACGCAACCACTCGATCAAACTTGTCCCCCGCGCGGCGCTCGACCGTGATGGCCAGCGTCGGTGCCAGCTCGCCCGCTTCGGCGCGCTCGACCGCCTCCGCAGCGGTCTCCGGGATGGGGGATGCGCTGCGCGTGCGCCACCAGATCTCGGCCTTCTGGCGCGCAAAGCCCGAGTGCTCGAAGCAGACCCATTCCGAGACGTAGTGGTTGAATCCGACCTGATAATCGACCCGCAGTGATCGCGGCGCATCGGGAGGGGCGTCGCGCTTCACATGCACGGCGTAGAACGTGTCGGCGACTTCGTAGTCGCTGCGCGTCACCTCGCCCGAGAGGATGCCCTCCGTGCTGGCGGTGGCGTCGTGGTTCTGCCGCTGTCGCGCGGGGAAGACGAAGCCGCACTCGGGGCAGGTCGCGTAGCCCATCGCGATCAACGCCTGGCACTCGGGGCATTCCTTGGCCGGCGGCTCGCCCGTGCCGCGACTGGGCGACTCGACGCGGATCTGATCGACCGGCCCGTGCCGCAGCACATTGCCGCCAAAGTCGAGCACGAGACAGTCGGTTTTGCCCGGGTGCAATCGGAAGCCCCGCCCAGTCATCTGATAGTAAAGCCCCGGCGACATCGTCGGCCGCAGCAGCGCCACGCAGTCGATGTTGGGCGCGTCGAAGCCGGTGGTCAGCACGTTGACGTTGCAGAGGTAGCGGAGCGTGCTCGCCCGGAAGCGGCGCAGAAGATCGTCGCGCTCCATCGCCGGCGTCTCACCGCTGATAAAGCCGCATTCGACGTGGTGCTCGGTCCGCAGGACCTCGGCGATGTGCGTTCCATGGGCCACGCCGGAGGCGAAGATCAGCACCGATTTACGGTCCCTCGTGTTCTCGACGATCTCGCGACAGGCCGACAGCACCAGATTGTCGCGGTCCATCAACGCTTCGACTTCGCCGGCGACGAACTCGCCGCCGCGCACGTGCAGCTGGTCGTAGTCGGGCCTCTGCGAGCCAGCCTTGGTCCGCAAGGGCGACAGGTAGCCCTGCACGATCAGCTCGCGCACGCCGACCTCGAAGCAGATGTGGTGCAGGATGTTCTCCGGCGCACAGATCGTGCCCGTCTTCATGCGGAAAGGCGTGGCCGTCAGCCCGATGACGCGCAGGGCAGGATGGATCGTTCGCAGATCGGCCAGGAACTGGCGGTACATCCCCTCGCCGTCGGGAGGGATGAGATGTGACTCGTCGACGATGACCAGATCGACCGGCCCGACGTCGCAAGCGCGCTGATAAATCGACTGGATGCCGGCGATCGTGACGGCATAGCCGAGGTCGCGGCGCTTCAAGCCGGCCGAGAAGAGGCCGACCGGCACATCGGGCGCCATCGCCCGCAGCTTCTCGGCCGCCTGCTCGAGCAGCTCCTTCACATGCGCCAGGATCAGCACGCGGCCCTGCCAGCGCTGCACAGCGTCGCGGCAGATCGCGGCAATCAGTGGGGTCTTACCCCCACCGGTTGGGATCACCACGCACGGGCTGTCGTCGCGCGTCCGCAGATGCTCGTACACCGCGTCGACGGCCTGTTGTTGATAGGGCCGCAGTTGCATCAGACCTGCTCCGCAATCGTGACCACCACTCGCCCGCCGGCGACGATCGGCCCGCGCTCGATCTGCAGGCGATCGATCTGCGCGTCGTCGCGATACGCGCCGCCATGCTGGAGCGCGTCCAACAAGGCTTTTTGTGCGTTGTCGAGATCGAAACGCCGTCGACCACGCGGACAGAGCAACACGTGCACGGCCAAACGACCCAGCAACGGCTGCATCCCGATCGCCGCGAGGCGCGCCACCACCTCCGTGCGGTAGCGCCGACCCTCGCGGCTGATCAAGGTGCGCCAGCCCACCCGCCGGTAGTAGTGATTCACCGACGGCGGGAAGGGCAACTCGAACACATGGCTCACCGCTGCCAAGGCGCCTTCCCGTTCGTATTGCCGCCAGCCATCGCCGGCTGACGTACTGCCGCGGCCGCATCCTTCTTGGCGTAGCCTTTGATCACATTGCTCAGTTCGCCCGTGTCCTGCCGCTTCTTGTGGCCGACCGTGATCTGCAGCGGCAGGTTGTGCAGCTCGACGCTGTCTTTGGGCGACATGACCCCGACCGCGCGGCAGATGGCCGACAGCTCGGAACGAGCGATCTTGACCGTGGTGGCGTTGCTGTTGTCGAGATTGAGGCGGGCCCAGACCAGACGGCCCTTGTACTCACCCTCCAGGATCTGGAAGGTCAGCTGCAGGAAGTTGCCGCTGCTGTTCTTGGTCGGCTTCTGCTCCGACTCGGTGATCACCGCCAGGTACTTGCCGGCCGGGATCGGTTCGAAGGCGAAGTTCGGGTCGACGTCATTGGCGTTGAATCCATTCAAACTCGGCATGGTCAGGCTCCTTGTTCCGCGGGTTGCGGGGTGTTGGTGGCGTCCGTCAGGTGTTCGCCGCGCACCAGCGCGGCGTAGGTGCGATAGTCCAGGGCCAGCTCTTCGGGCAGGTTGAGGCGGTTCTTGGCGACGTGGGCCGGGCGCTCGGTGGTGCGCAGGATGCGCTCGCCCGTGCCCAGGCCGACGACGCGCTTGCGATCGAAGCCTTCGCTGGTGGTCTTGGTGTGGATGCGATAGGTGGCAAAGAGCACCTCATCGCACCACTCCTGCACCATCGCCGAGGCCAGCTTCTGCAAGCGCGGGCTATAGCGGTCGTAGGTGTCGGTCTCGGGGTTGGCGAAGCGCTCGATCTGGGCGTGGGCGATCAGGATGATGCCCATGCCGCGTTCGTTCCGCAGCGCATCCAGCCCTGCGAGCACCTCACGCCAGTGGGTCAAGGCAAAGACGTAGCCCTTGCCGTAGCCGATATCCTCGATCGACTCGACGCCGCGCTTGTCGCAGACCTCGCCCCAGATCAGTCGCTCCAGCCAGTCGAGCGAGTCGAGCACGAGCGTGCGGTAGGTGTGCGGCTGCGCATAGAGCTCGCTCAGGGCCGTGATGACGTCGCCGTAGCGCTGTGCCAGCGGAAAGCGATCGCATTCGATCGCGGCCAGGCCATCTTCGGTCTGGATAAAGACCGGCGCCTCGGCCATCGCGCCGAAGGTCGACTTGCCGATGCCGTGCGTGCCGTAGAGCAGCGTGCGGCGCGGAGCGCTGACGCTGCCTTTTTGAATCCGTTCCAGCAATCCCATGATCGTGCTCTCCTCTTGGTTCGTTCGCTGCCAATCTCTTTGTGAGTCCGGGCGTGGGGCCGGGCGCTGAGAAGCCGGCGGCCGCATCGAGCGAGGGAGGTGGGGGGCGTACGGCCGCCACCCGGCCCCAGGCCCGGGCTCACAACCGTTCCACGACGCGCATCTCTTCGAAGCGCGTGAACCAATCACCGTCCGAGCGACAACGGCGCAGCTCACGCATCGCCTCTTCGTTCTGTTCCCGGGATTGGTCCAGGGCCGCGGGCGAGATCTGCCAGACGCCGCAGCGGAAGGGCTCGCGCTTTTCGACCGCCACGACATGCACCGGAAGCACGCGTCCACAGCCGATCGCCACCATCGCTCGGTAAAAGGCGAGTTGGTGGACGTAGCCCAAGGCCCGCAGCGCGAACTCGAAGGAGTCGAGGTCGTCGGCCGTCTTCAGGTCCACGATGCCGATGTCGATCGCCGGGTTGATCCAGTCGATCCGCGCTTGGGACGTGAACCCGAGATAGGGACCGCGGACGACGCCTTCGGCCACGCCCGCTGCGAATAGATCGCGCGCTACCGGGTGCTCACGCACCGCGGCCGCCATCTGCTCGACCAGCGCCGCGTGCGCATCGCTCAGCACCGGCTTGCTCTGCGCCTCGGCCCACTCGGCAAACGCCTTGGTCTGCGACCCAAAGGGCTGCCCCGTCTTCGGATTGATCGGCCCGCCAATGGCGTACTCACGCTCGTAGCGCTGCCGGCCTTCCAGGATCAGCGTGTGCGCCGCCCGTCCGATCAGGAACGCCGTCGAATCGCGCTCGGGCACGAGGCCCAGCTCGCGCTTGCGATAGAGCAGCGGGCAGCGACGGAACTCATTCAACGCATGCGACGACAAGTAGTCCTTGCCCTTCGCGTGATACACATCCGCCGGCTCGCGGATCAGGAATCGCAGATCGATCGTGTCGGTGTTGGCGGGCATGCCAAAGTCCTCGGGGTACAAGTCGCGGCGGTAGTCACCCTGACCGGTGGAGACGAGCGGTGGCTGATGGGGGCGCGTGCTCATCAAATGCCCGCCTCTTCGAGCTCGCGTTCGGCTTCGTCGAGTTCGCGGCGTTGCGCGTGATCGACGCGTCCACCCGATGGCTTGCGGCGGCGACGCGTGATTGGCGTCTCCGCGGCGGCCGCCGCTTGTGCCGCCGCCTCGCAGAAATCGAAGTACTTGGAGTCGGCCTCGGCGAGCTGCCTTCCGAATTGCTCAAGCCAGCCGAGCGTCGTGAAGATCTTTCCACCGATGCGCAGGTGCTGAAGCCGCACGCGCCGTCCGTCGCGAGCCTTCACGCCGCGCCGGCACCAGCGCCACAGGCAGTTGGTCGAGGGGCGGCCCGGCGCGACCTTGGCGGCCTGCGTGAGCGTGATTTGTTCGTCTACTCGCAGTTGCTCGTGCATGTGAACCTCCGAGGGGTTGGGTTCCATGCACGGCGTTCTACGGGCGGTAACTCGGCGGTAACTGGTAACTCGGAGTTACCGAGAGCGCCGCGCTGGTCGGTGCAGCGCAAGTGCACATCTGAGATGGAGTTGCGCTCGTCGAAAAAATCTCAAAGAAAAAACCGAGTTACCCGTTTGGGAAACTCGGTTACCGAGTTACCGCGAATCCGTCCGAAAAAACGCTCGGTGGGCGCGCGATCGATCAGCCGAACTTTCGCATGATCTCGATCACCTTGTCGTGGTCGCGCTCGGCGTAGACCGCATCGGTGACGACCGCACTCGCGTGTCCCAGCGCGAGTTGGGCGGCTTCGAGGCCGAATTCACGGCGAATGAGCGTGCCCGCGCTGTGCCGCAGCTGGTGCGGGTGGAAGCGGTGTGCTTTGCGCCACTCGTTGAGATTGTCCAACTTGCGTGCCTTTTTGAGTCGCTCGCGCCATCGGGCGACGGTCTCGCCGTCTTGGCGAGCGAGTTCGCCACCAGGAGGGAACGCCCGCTCGCAGGCATATTCGATCGCGCGACGGTAGCTGTTGGTCGTGTAGCAATCGCCGGGCTTCTTTGCCGGGTGATCTTCGACGTTCGTACCCCGACGGTTACCGCACGAAAGGGGGGTCTTCCGCCGCGCGCTCAATTCGGTTCGCCGATCGGCGTCCGCTTCCGATGGGCTGAATAAGAAGGCGTTCGTCTCGCGTTCATCGAGGAACAGCCGCAGGATTTCCTGAGCGCGCGGCCCGAAGTAGATCAGGCGATCATGCTCTCGGTGCGCATTCTTGTGCTCATGAGGCCTATAGGACCAGACTCCCGACCTCTCGTCGATCTCGATGTCACGCACGCGCAGCTCCACGAGTTCACCGGCCCGCGCTCCCGTCAGCAGTTGAAGCTCCACGAGTGCGCGAACCGGCTTGCTCAGCAACGGCAGCACTTTGTTCACAATGTCGACGGGCGCCGGGCCCACCTTGGGATTCTCTCGCGCTGCGCATCGACCGCGTTTCAGCGGCTCCAACGTGGAAAGCCCCTGATGGACCGCCGCCGGCACCAGCTCCTGCGCAACCGCCCACTTGAAGATGCGGCGTATGCGCTGCACCTGCTGATTGATGTACTTCCGCGCCCACGGCTTGCGCGGCGGAACTGCGCTGGCGTCACCGCGGATCATCTCCTCCCGCAGCATTCGCAGCTTCTTTGGTCCAAACTCCGCAGCAGGCGTGTGGCCGAAGAGTCGCTTCATGAGCCGCATGGCGGCAACGAACGAACGCAGCTCCCCGTACTCGTGGTGCTGCTTTGCGAAGCGGTAGTAACTCCGCAGAAGCATGATGAGCTTGAGCTGGTCGGGATGCTCCGAATCGGTCTGCTCCGCTGCGGGGCGGGGCAAGCGTCGGCCGTTTGCTTCCCACTCCGCGATGATGCGGTGGTAGCGCTCGCGACTTTCGGGCGTCCCGTACTCGCCGAGCCAGAAATCGCGGCGTTTTTTGGTGACCGAATCGGTCAGGGTGACGATCGCCTGGGCGTAGCCCACGCGGCACCGATACGACGGTGTCTTCGGCATGTGCAGGTCTCCGCGTTGCGGAGCGCGGTGTAACACCGCG
>JANRJD010000019.1:0-42805 GCA_033764195.1 Phycisphaerae bacterium
GGTAATGGTCGCGCCCGGGCTGACGGTCGTGCCGTTCTGCGGCGAGGTCAGACTGACCGTCACCGTCTGCGCCAGCGCCGCCGCCGACATCGCCAAAGCCGCCAGACCGCATGTCATCTTTCGCATCTTCGAACTCCTCCGAAACAATCTACGTGCGTTTCGCACTGCTTAGATTGAAGAACTTACTCATTGTAGAACAAACAGGTGTATCAATTCACGTCGATTCGACGAATTTCTCCGGCGAATATCGGAACCAGATCGATCCTTTCAGGGCCGCAATTCACTCCCGCGGCCTCGGCCGGCGCACGGGCGATCCCGACGGAACGGGCCCCGTCGACGCCCTTCGTACCAATTCGGCCGGCAAGCTGGCCGCGAGACTGGCGCCCGGCGCCCCGGCATTATCGCACAGCCAGCGCAATGCAAGCTGGGCCATGGCGGGGAGCGGTTGGCGCACGGTCGAGAGCGGCGGCGCCAGCAGTGCCGCTGAGGGCGGATCGTCGAAGCCGATCATTGAGATCTCTTCGGGGATGCTCAGTCCGGCGCGGCGGACGAGTTGCATCGCCGTCAGCGCCAGGTAGAAGCCGCCCGCGAAGACGGCCGTAGGCCGCGACGGTCCGACGAGGGCCTGTTCAAACTGTCTGCGTGTGTCGTCATCGAGAATGACGCTGTCGCTCGACGAGAGCACGGTCTGCGCATCGAGCGAAAGGCCGCGCTCGGCGAGCTCGGCAGCCGCGCCGGCCAGACGATCGCGCGAGTTGGTCAGATTGGTGGGGCCGGTCAGCACGATGAAGCGGCGATGGCCGAGATCGAGCAAATGCCGCACCGCCTGACGGGCCGCGGCGCGGTTGTCGCAGTCGACAAACGGCACACCGCTGCCCGGGAGCGTTCCGCCCAAGAGCACCACAGGGCAGCGCCGCGCGATCCGCTCGACCGACTCGCTCTCTTCGAGCGGCGGGTGGACACAGATCATGCCGGTCTGCGGCGATTGGCGCTTGGGCAGGTCGTATTGATCGTGGAAGAAAAACTCGATCTGTCGCGACGCACTTCGAGCTTCGTTCCGCAGCGCGTTGAGCAGCGTGCTGTGGTAGTAGTCGTCGATGTTGACGTGCGGCGGAAAGAGCAGGCCGACGGAGAGCACGCCTTCGCCGTTTGAAGCGGCGCGGACGTCGTCTCGCACAAACGTGCCGCGGCCGACCTCGCGCCGCAGCCAGCCGGCATGCACCAGCCCGCCCAGCGCTTTTTGCGCCGTGATCAGGCTGATGTCCACCAATTCGCAGATGTCGGCGGTCGAGGGAAGCTTTTCGCCCGGCTGCAATTGCCCGGAGCGAATCGCCGCGATCAGGATGTCCTGCGCCTGCAGGTACTTCGGCGTCCGATCGCGGATGTCGACCTTTTGCAACTTGATGCGCGTCATCTCGGTCCTTCGAGCACTCGATCCTCGGCCTCGTCGCCGCAACCGCACCATGGCAAGGCGCGGCGACGAATCGTAACCGTCAAAGCGACGGCGATGATCAGGGATCGCCGACCAGATCCCACTGCGTCTGGAAGACCAGGTAGTCGGCGAAGTCGACATCGCAGTCGCTGTCCGTATTCACCCGCTGCGCGTTGAGCGAAAGCGGGCCGGCGAATTCACCGCCGGTGAAGCTCTGCTGGAATCCGGCGAAGTCGGCCACGTTCAGCACGCCGTTACGCGTGAAGTCGTAGCGCGGGACGGCCGGGCCAAGCGCGAGCTGAGCGCGGAAGACATAGGCCTTGCGCTGCTCGAACTCCACCACGACCAGCGTGCCCGATTCCTCGTCGTAGTCGATGTCATAAATCGCAATGCCCGTGGTCGGCGAGGCGACCGGGCTGCAGGGAAGCTCGAGCCGAGCGACCTGCTGGCCGTCGAGCGTGAAGAAGCGCAGGTCGGTGACCTGATTCGCGCCGAAGGTGCGGCGATTGTTGGCGAGGACCAAGTCTTCGCTCAGCGTCGCGAGATTGCTCGCCGAGATGATCGCGATGCCCTGGCCCTGTCCAAAGGGACCGTTTCCGAAGCCGGCGGAGGGGGCGTCGTCGCAGTCGCCGTCATCATTGGGAAGATTGACGTTGCCGATCGGGCGACGGTTCAGCACGCGGACCGGGCTGAGCACGTCGTCCTGAGAGACGATCGAGGTGTTGCCGATGACGCTGTCGATCACGCCGTTGGCGCCGGGATCGACGATGTTCAGGCCGCCGGCGGCCGACTGACCGACGGGGATGCGCTGAATGTCGTCGCCGATGGCGGTGGTGTTGGCGAGGCCGTTGCCACCGGTGGCACGATCGCGAACCGACGCGATCGAGCTGAGGCGGTCATCCCCCTGGGGAACGGTGTCGATCTGCTCGTTCGGGCCGCCGCCGATGATCTGGGCGTCGGGCCCTGCGGGTTGACCGACGGCGATCAGCTGCACATCGTCGCCGGCGGCGGTTGTGTTGGCCGTTCCGTTTCCGCCGGGGGGCTGAACGATGAACCTGGCGACGCACTCAAACGGCGCTGAGGGGTTCAGCGAATCACGCGGAATCCACTCGGCGGCGTTGGCGTTGCGGAGGAACATGTCGCCCGTAATCGCGTTGAACGCGATCTGGCGATAGAAGCTCGACCCGCAAACCGAACCGACATCTTTGAGATTGAAGCTCTTGGGCGTCGCGCTCGGATTGAGCGTGTCGAAAATGCGGAAGCCGGCGTTGAGCGTGTTCCCGCCGCCGTTTTGCGGCACAAACACCCAGCGCGGATTGAGCGGGTCGACCGCGACGCCGCCGAAGAAGCGATCGCCGATGTTGAAAATCGACTGCGGCGGATTGATCGGGTCCTGACGCTGCCAGAGGAACTGGCCGTAGGTCGGGCTGATGGGGTCGGCATCGATCGCGCCGACGTAGCTGCGCTTTTCGGCATCTGCGCCGGTGGGCGGGAAGAACTCGTCCTGCACCTGGTCCATCGCCACATAGACGATCTGCGACACGGGGTCATAGTCCATGCCGGTGATCGAGTCGGTGTTGGTGATGGTCGGGCCGAAGTGAATCGAGCCGTTGTACACGGTGAGCGAGCCGCCGAAGCCCGAGGTGGTGTAGATATTGTCGATCTCGGCTACGCCCAGCGAGGCATACCACGAGGCCTGGCTGGCCTGTGTGGAGCCGCCGAAGTTCGAGCCGTTATAGAACCCGCCGATCCACAGTTTGCCGTCGCCGACGGTGACCGCCGACGGGTTTGTGCCGATGCGCGGATTGGCGCGATAGGTGGCGTAGTTGCCCGGAGGGCCGGCGTTCGGGTCGAACTGCTCGAAGTTCGGGTTGGCCGGGTCGATGATGACCGGCGCGTCGAAGGCTTCGAACAGATCGATGACGTTGACCAGAGCAAACGGATGATCCGTGGGCGGCGCGCCCGCATTAGCGGCGCCGACCAGCGCGCCCGCGGAGATCGCGAGCAGATTGGCTGTAAACAAAATCCGCTTCATAAGTCATTCACCTCCGAGCGGCGGCGTGCGGCCGGCCGCGATGTTTCCGTTACCACCAATACGTCGGGCGGGTGGAGCCGCCACTGGGGAATTGTCGATCGACCATCAGCCTCGGGCGCAGCGTGTTCGAGCCGGCGGTGCGCCACTGAACGCTGCCATCTTCGTAGCCGTAGTTGGCGCCCGCGAGATTCGACGAGCGGGTGCCCTGGGCGCCGGGGCGGCCCGTGAAGCGATGGTTTCCGTTGGTCGGCTTTAACCTGCCGGCCAAAAACTCGCCGCGCAACTGGCTGGAATCCAGACCCGTGCTGACCATGTAGTCCATGATGACGGGCGGGCGCGACCAGGCATCGCTATCGGGCAGTTGGAGTCGCGGCGAACTCGTCATGAAGGGCAGGCGAAACGCGAAGCGCGGGTCGTTCTGCACGGGCAGGATCGTGTTTTGCATGTCGTCGAACACGCGGAAGACGCCGTCCGCGTTGAGGATTTGCACGCGATCGCGCATCGGGGTTGAGGCCGGACCGACCCAGTTCCAGACCTGGGCATAGTCCATGAACGCGCCGAACGTCGACGGATTGCGCCACCAGGGCTGGTCCTGCGTGCCGAAGTTCGGCGTAGACGGGCAGTGGAAAACCTGCCCCATCTTGTAGCTGAACTCAAAATCCGCCTGCGTGAAGGTGCCGTTGGGACCGGTGCGCGGAATGCGCTCTTTTGTGCCCAGATAGGGCAGCAGCAGATCGGCGAGATGCCACTGCTGATCGGCGGTGTTGCCGAAACGAACATAGATGTACGTGGGCTCGACGCCGCGATTGAGCGGCATCTCGTCGCGATTGGCCTCGGCGTAGAGCGTCATCGCCTGGACCAGGCTGTGCAGATTGGCTGAGCAGACGGCCCGCTTGGCCTGCTCTCGCGCGCTGCTCAGCGACGGGAGGAGGATCGATATCAGCAGCGCGATGATCGCGACGACGACCAGTAGTTCGATCAACGTGAACGCTGCAGTCTTGTTTGTCTTCGCTCTCATGACGTCACCTCCTGTGCCGCCGAAACTGCCGTCCTCGCCCGCCGGCGAACGGCCTTCGCACACTGCCCGGAAACAAACCGCGGAGCGCCGCACGATGCAGATCGGCGCGACGCTCCGCGGGAGATCAGTCGCGCCGCGAATTAGCGACGGCGCAGCAGCGCCAGCCCACCGAGGGCCAGCAGGCTCAGGCTCGCCGGCTCCGGAATGGCCGTGCCCTGGAAGAAGTAGATCTTTCCGTTCTGGTGATCCGACAACGCCAGGATGCGGCTGACCGCGTCGTAGCTGAAGTCGTAAATACCGTTGGTCGAATCGGCCGCGACGAACGGGGCCGAGCCGTCGGCATTGAGGAACACGCCCGGGACCGCCACGTTCGACGCGTTGGCGTCAAACAGGACGATCTGGCTGGCGAAGGTGTCCGGCGCGCTACGGAAATTGGCGATCGCGACGTCGGTGCCGCTGCCGTCGAAGTTGGGCAGGAAGTCGACGTTGATGGCCGAGTTGGTGCCATCGGGGAAGGTCGCGATGACCTGCGCGGCGCTGAAGGAGTTGTCGCCGGTGCGGATGTAACGCGAGATGCCCTGCGTGGCGCGCATGTAGAGGTTGCCGGTGGCATCGTCGTAGTTGCCGTCGCGCCAGCCGTTGGACACCGGGCTCGGGGCCTGGATGATGACGCCCTGGTTGAGCGGCGCGGTGAGGTTGTTCTGCGAGTAGAGGTTGCGCCGACCGCCGCCGAAGAAGGTCAGGCTGACGCCCGCGCCGCCGCCGCCGCCGCCGACCCAACCCGGGTCCGCCGCCGCACCGTCGATGCGGTTAAAGGGCGCGCCGGACGACTGAAGCAGTGCGCCGCCGGTGTTCTGGCTGAGCAGGTTGCCGTTAAGGTCGAATGTGCGAACGACATCGTTGACGCCCGAGTTGTTCGACGCGCCGACGACATAGCCGTTGCCGACATCGAGGCTGACATACCCGTTGCCTGCGACCGGGGCGCCGAAGGTGGCGGTGACGGCCGGGGCGGTCAGCGGGTTCGAGATCTTGCGGATCTGACCGCTGCCGAAGAGCGAACCGACGTAGAGGTCGGATCCGTTCCAGGCGACAGAGCCGGGCTGATCGATGCCGAGGGTCAGGGTGTCGACAGTCGCGATGTTGTAAAAGTTGATCGCGAACGCGGGCGAGGCGACGATGGCCAAGCCGGCACAAACAGACAGAAAGCGCTTCATCTCTCTCACTCCTCCGAAGGGACCACAGAACTGTGTACGGTTGCCGAAAAGCATGCTGAGCCGCCTGAATGGGGGCTGTGTTTTGGATGTTATATAATGATCCCCCATCTTTCAATATCATTTTGCTGTAAGAACTGGCGAGAGCGAGCATCGGCCGCGGAATCGGCTTCGATTTTGTACGCTTTTCGTTAGCTTCGAACAGATTGAGAACTTACGTCGTGCGAGCTGCTGAGATTTGGCTTCTTTTCCGGGCGAAAGTCGGTTTTGTCGGGGCGGCTATCGCCAGGTCGCCGCGCTCTTGCCGTCGATGATCTGCACGCGATTGTTGCCCGAGTCGACCACCCAGACCTGATCGCGCGAATCGACCCCGACCGCCCAAGGGTATGCTAGCTCCCCGACCTCTCGACCCGCCCTGCCCCAGCAGCCGCGAGACTCGCCGTTGGGCGCGAAGCGCTGCACGCGGTTGTTGCCATATTCCGCCACCACCAGCGATCCGTCGGAGAGTTGGTCGATTCCGTAAGGAAAGCGGAGCTCGCCGCGATCGCGCCCCATCCGACCGAAGCTCGCCAGCAGTCGGCCGTCGCTGCTGAATTTGCAGATGCGGTGATTACGCGAGTCGCTCACCCACAATACCTGAGAGTCGGTCCGGTCGATGTGAATCCCTTGCGGGCGCTGCAGCGGCGCGGAGGCGTGCTGCGCTGCGCCAAAGGGCGCGTCGACTTCGCCGGCTGCGCTGAAATGAGTGAGGCGGTCGTTGCCGCCATATTCGCCGACGAATAGATCGCCATCCGCGCCGACTTCGACATCGGTCGGCAGACGAAACTTGCCCGCATCGTCGCCGAAGCCGCCAAACTCGCGCAGCATTTCGCCGCGCGGCGAATAGCAGAGCACGCGCGAGTAATGCGTATCCGCGACAAAGACATTTCCCGCGCGATCGACGCCCAGCCCGGTCGGTTTGCCCGCGTCGATCATCGGCGTGCGCCAGCTTGTGATCCACTCGCCGGCCGCATCGAAGGCCTGAATACGCCCGGTCTTATCGACGATGTAGGCGTGATCCTGATGGTCGATTGCGATGGCGCGGGGATAGCTGAACTCGCGCGGGCCGTAACCCATTCTCCCCAGCACGCGCAGCGGCTCGGCTGCCGCGTCTTCCATCGGCCGCCCGCACCCGCCGAGAAGCACGAACGCGAGCAGCGCGCAGATCTGGGCGGCCCCCAATGCGGCGCACCGGGCCGCCCTGCGTTCGCGCCGCACAGCGACGCTCACTAATTCTTGCTCATCTCCACGGGGCGGCTCGCCTGCGACGCCGGTGCCGCTGGCGCCGCGGCGCCCTTGGCTTTGGCGGCCTGCACGGCGCTTAACAGCTGCTCGGCGCTGACGGCCCCCTGGACCTTTTCCAAAAGCTGCGAATCCTGCCCCACCACCGCGCAGCCGGGAATCTCGCTGATGCCCCAGCGTTCGGCGAGCGCCTTGTCCCAGAGCAGATCGAGCGGAACGCAAACGAGCGGCTCCAATGCCTGCAAGACGGGCGGCTGCTTCAGCACCTTGTCCTCGAACTCGGTGCACGCGACCGACGCCCAGTTACGGAAGTATACGAAAGTCAGCTTCTTTTCCCGCAAGGCGCGCGCGTGAACATCGTCGTAGGGCCGCAAATCCCACTTCACGCCCGGCTGGCACCCGCACGCGAGCAGCCCCAGCACCAACGCGCCAAAATTCAACCACGCCGTCGGTCTCGTCGATCGTTGGCCACTCATGCGATTGTTCACTCCCATCGTCGCGCTCGCGACGCCAGGCCGTCGCGCAAGGCTCCGCCCTGCGCAAGCGCGGCCCACGTACAAGACTCCGCCGCGCACGTCCGCGTTAGTTGCCGACAACCTACCGAGCGCCCCGCGGCGCGTCGAGAGGGAGGCCGCGGTGCCGCTCGTCCGCCGAGCGCGCTTCGGTTAGCTTGAATCGAAATGCCGGGAGCCAATCCTGCCGTCGAGTTCGTCGCCGCAAGCGATCGGTCGCGCGTGCTGCGGCTGATTCTCGCGCAGCGCGACGGCACGCCGGCCGATGCGCGACAGATTCGGCGCTTCGAGGCGATGCTGCACGAATCGGGCGCTGAGTGGCGTGCCGCGGTGGCGCTCGACAGCGGGCAGGTGCGCGGCGCGGCGCTGGTCGTGCTGCAGCCCGGCGATGCGGCGCTGGTCATGCTCGCGCCCGCGACCGCCGATCGCATCGAGCCGGCGGCGCAGGCCGCCGCCCTGACGGGAGTGTGCGACGCCGCGATCGCCGCGGGCGCACGGCTCATGCAAGCCCTGCCAGCGCCTGATGATGCGGCGACGCTGACGCTGATGGACGGAGCGGGTTTCGAGCGGCTGACGACGCTGCGCTATCTTGAGCGCGATGCCCGCTTCCCCTGGCTCGACGCGCCGCCGGCGAATCTCGGCACGTGGCTGACCTATTGCGACGAACATCACGCGACCTTCGTCCGGGCGCTCGAAGATTCCTACCGAGAGAGTCTGGATTGCCCCGAACTGAACCGCGCACGCGGGGCCGAGGATGCACTACGCACCCATCGCGCCGCCGGTCGATTTGATCCGCTGCGATGGAATGTGCTGCTGCGCGACGACGAACCGGCGGCGGTCTTGCTGCTTGCGGCGCTGAGCGACGGCAGCGCCGCGGAGATCACCTATCTCGGCGTCTGCCCCGCGCATCGCCGCCGGGGTCTGGGCGAAGTGTTGGTGCGACAGGCGCTTGCGCTGACGCGGCGCGCGGGATTGGCGCGACTGGTGCTGGCCGTCGACGCGCGCAATACGCCGGCGAGCGCGCTCTATTCTCGCTGCGGATTCATGCAGTACGGCGAGCGCGTGGCGTGTTGCAGATTCGTTACACAGGAGCGCGGCGCTCGCGTTGACGCGTGATGCCCTGCGAACAGTCTGTGGACAACTCGTGATTTCGCGCAAATTCCAAAACGGCAAAGGCTCGACACACGCGGAGTTACGCGCTTGTGAATCGAATCACCGCGCAGTTCTAATTGGCGCATGTTCGAGCGCCCGCTAATATTCGCCTCACAAATGTGTGCGGATAGTTCATCGTACGCGGCGTTCTGAAACACGAAACAAAAAACACGCTGACCGGGCCGGGCGGGGTATTGGATTGCCGCCGGAAGGGAAAGCTCCGAAGGGAAACCGTGAGCGAAACGGCATCGGAGATCGTACGCGCATTGCGCGAACGAATCGCGGAGAAGATCGGTGAAAGTCGCTATCGAACATGGTTCGCTGACAGCGCGGAGATCAGCATCGACGAACATAACGTCGATCTGTCGGTGCCCTCGCGCTTCGTCGGAGACTGGATCGCGGGCAACTATCTTCCCCAGGTGATCGCCTCCGCCAGCGAACTGCTCGGCACCACGGCCAGCGTGCGGATTCACGTCGCCGGTAAGGCCGACGCGGTCGCCGCGCCGATCGCTGCGAAGCGCAGCCCACGCTCGCGCCGCGTCGAGCTCAAGGATGGCTCGACCGCGGAGGTCGCCACGGCGACCTCCGACATTGCGGAGATTCCATTGCCCCCGAGCTCCGGTTCAACGCTTGGCGCAGCCTCCGGCGCTCCGCGACCGGCGGCCAAGATCGAACGCCGCAGGCCGCAGCTTCGCGGCGACCTGTCGCAGTTCGTCGTCGGCAACGGCAACGAGCTCGCGTTCAACGCGGCCCGTCGGGCCATCTCTGAGCTCAGCGACGCCTATCGCCCGCTCGTGATTCACGGCGGCGTCGGTCTGGGCAAGACGCATCTTCTGGAAGGCATCTGTAACGCGGTCGCTCGCGAGCAGCCGTTGCTGACGTGGGCCTACGTCTCGGGCGAGAACTTCACGAACGACTTCATCGGCGCGCTGCGGAATCAGCGCGAGCAGGCCTTCCGCGATCGCTTCCGCTCGGTCGACGTGCTGGTGGTCGACGACGTTCACTTCCTGGAAGGCAAGCGCGCCACCCAGATCGAATTTCTACACACCTTCAACGCGGTCGACGCGGCGGGCAAGGCCATCATCATGTCCTCCGACCGCCATCCGCGGCACCTGACCGCCCTGCTCGAACCGCTCCAGGACCGGCTCGGCAAGGGCACGGTCGTGCAAGTGCAGCCGCCCGACCTCGAAACGCGGCGCGAGATTCTGCGCCGTCGGGCGCTATCGATGGGTCGCAAGGTGCCGAGCGACGTGATCGACTATCTGGCGCAGCATGTGACCACGAATGTGCGTGCGCTCGAAGGCGCGCTCTATCGCCTGCTCGCGTTCGTATCGCTCAGCGAGGCGCCGCTCTCCGTGGCTGGGGCGCGATCGGCCTTCCCCGAATTTGAAGCCCCCAGCGAGGGTGCGCCGCTGTCTTCGACGGCGCTCATCGACGCCGTCGGCGAGTACTTCGGCGTAACGCGGGCGATGCTGCTATCGGCCGCGCGCGACCGCCTCGTCAGCGGCGCGCGGAGCTGCGCGATGTACTTGATGCGCAAACATCAGCGCATGAGCCTGCCGCAGATTGGCAAGCTTTTCGGCGACAAGAATCACACCACGGTTTTACATGCCACGCGGCGAGTGGAAGCTCAACTCGGCAACGATGCGCCGCTCCTGCTCAAGACCACCGACGGCGCCGCTGAGCGCCCGATTCGGCGCGTACTTGCAGACCTGGAGCGACAGCTCGGGCTGAGCGCGATGGGCTGAGCAACGCCTCGCGACCGCGCCCGGGTTCCGCCGCCGCATGTCGGTGGAGTGGGCGCGATCGCGGGGCGTCGCGGCGCAGGGGCCGCGTTACATTTCGCCCCTATTTGGTTGGGGGGATTCGCCGATCGGGGGTTACTGCAGCAACAGCTCTACAAACATCCCGATATCGGCGACGCTGACGAATCCGTCGCTATTCAGATCCGCGGCGTCCTGACCGGCGCAGCCGATCGGCACCGAGTCGCCGTTTTCGACGCCGCCGAGGAGCAGCGACACGAAACTCGTGATGTCGGCGAAATCCACGCTGTCGTCACAATTGATGTCGCCGGGGCGTGGTATATGAAGCCGACAGCCCCAGTTGCGGGCCGCGATCTCATAATCGTCGCCGTTGACGCAGCCGTCGCGATTTAGATCCGCGCCGGGCACAAAGTCGGCGTCGCTTTGGCAGCGATCGGATGATTTGAGGATGTCCTCAAGATCCGCATCGCTCGTGCGCCCGTCGAAGTTCACGTCGCCATCGCAGCCGTTCGTCCAGATTGCCACGAGCAGGCGCTCGGGATCGCCGGGTTGCGGGCCGGGGCAGCGGCCGAAGCCGGCGATGACGTCGGGCAGGCGATTGCCCGCGACGTCGGCCACGACCAGGTTGTGGGGCCGCAGGACGGCGTTGGTCGTGTTGGCGAAATTCGTCGTCTTGAGCCCGGCACTGGTGGGCGCGCTCCAGATCAGCGGATCGCCGGTCGCGAACGAGATTTCGATCTGTTTCGCGTCGCTGATCTGCCCGAGTTTTTGCTTGCTGACCACATCGGCGTGACCGTCGCCATTCATATCGGCGACGGCGAGAGCGAGCCCGCGTCCGGGAGAGAGCCCCGAAAAATCCGCCTGGGATACGAGCGGAAAAAACGACGGCGCGAGCGGCGGACAGCTGAGCGGAGTCCACTCCGACCAGAACATGCCCGCCTGATCCGACACCACGTAGCTCGGCCGACAATCGCCGGGTTGAAGGCGAGAAACGACATCGGCGCAGAGGAATGTCGCGTCGGTATAGGACGGCGCGAACAATCGCGTCTGGGTGTTGAGCTCGCTCCAGATCGCGATCACCGGCCCCTCTTCATTGGGTGGGATGGTGGTGCCGGTGAAGCAAAGGTCTGGGCGGCCGTCGCCGTTGAAATCATCGACCGCAAGCGAGCGTGTCCACTGCATGAAGCGCGCACCCGTTCCGGCTTCCCAGTTGATGCGGTAGATATTCGCGATGCTGTTCGACGTGCGCCAGAAATGCACGATGCGGCCCTGAACATGCTGAATCGGGTCGGCGAGATAGACCAGATCATCACGCCCGTCATTGTCGAAATCGGCGGCGGCGGATTCGGGCGGAGTCAGAAAATTCGCCGGAGAGTTTGTGCCGAACATGAACTTCAGCCGCGGCTCGAAAATTGGCGCGCCGCGATTTTCGAAGAACCAGATCTCGTCGCCGAAGTAGCAACTGACGGCGAAATCAGTGTCGCCATCGCCGTCGAAATCGCCGGGCGTGACTTCGGCCGTGCCGTTTCGAAAGACGGAGAGCACTTCAATGATCGGGTCCGGGCGATAGACGTCGAACTCGTTCCAGAACTCAAAGCCGCGCTCGTTGCCCTGAAAAAGCGTAACGCGTCGAAGATTGCTGGACGGCTGGGTTTGCGAGGTTGCAAACCAGGCAACGATCAGATCGAGGCGTCCGTCATTGTCGAAATCGGCGACGTCGAGATCGCTAACCGTCGCATCGGAGTAATGCGGAGCGAGTGAAACCAATGGCAGGATCGTCGGCGGCCTGTAGAACAGCGCCGGCTGTGTTGCCTGAGCAACACCCACGAACAAAACGCCGGCGAGAATGCAACGCAGTCGTTGCCGACAGCCGAACGCGGCTGTGGATAGGGACCGGCATTCTCGCGCTTTACGAGCGCTCGACGACATGGATAACGTTCCTGGTAGAACATTCAGCGCACATGCCGTAAGAACGCCGGCGACGCCGGCAGACGACGGCCGAGTGGCGATTTTCAAATAATAACGGACTGCTACGAACTGCCTAGCCGCAGATCGCAACAGTCCGATCGAATTCACAAACTATTTGCGCAATCCTGCGCGACGACGGTCCGAAAACTCCGCCACTCCGATAATTCGGTGTGGTGGCGAAGAGCCTATTGAGCGGAGGCCGCGAGCATCGTCACGAAGCCGCTGATATCGCCGACGGAGACGAACTGGTCACCATCGACATCTGCCAAATCGGCGAGGCAATCCGGATAGACGGTGGGATAGCTATCGCGATCGATCAGCGCGGTGACAAACCCGGCGATGTCGTTGATGCCGAAGAGCGCATCGCAGTTCATGTCGCCGTCGTTGAACAACTGGAACTGGCGAGGACCGATGAACTCGAACGTGGTCGTCGCACTCGCGAGATCGAACTTGGTCAGCGAAAACGCGAGTTCGCTGTCCATCGACAGAACAGTCGTACTCGTCACCGGGCGATAGCCGACGGCGGGATCGTTCTGAAATCCGGCAGCGGTGGAAAAGGCGCCGACGAAGACCTGCGAGACGAGCGTCGTAAAGCGCGTCGCTCCGTCGTTGAAGCGGGCACGAAACGCGCCGGTTCCCGGCGTGCCGAGGCCGCGCAACAGTGCGCTGTCGCCGTTGAGATCGGTGACGCTGATCGCGGCGGTGGCGCGACCAAGCTGCTGATCGGAATCTTCGACGCCACCGAACTCGAGCAGCCCGGTCGTCAGCACTGCCGTGGTATCACGGCTGCCGGCCTGCAATGTGAAGGTGACGTCGATATTCGAACCTTCAACCGACAGCGAGCAATCGACCATCGTCGCGACGAGCTCGCCGCGGGCAGGGTCTTCGATCGGGATCGGCTGCGCGAGAATCCAGTCATAGCTGTCCGTCGCGGCGTCGCGCTGCCCGACTCCCACATCGATCGACCAAGAGGCCGTGGCGCCGGAGGTGTCGGACACCTGCAGCTCCAGCACAACACGAGAGATTCCCGCGTGCGCGACGCTGCTGGCCAAGAACCCCACCATGAGAGACTTCATCGTCCGAGAACTGAAAGCCGGCGACGGATTCATGTTCCTGCTCTCCTTCGAGAAGTTGGCGGCCTGCTTAACTAGTCTGCAGAAGATCCGAGTGCGAAACCCGGGAAATTGGGCTGTGAGGCGGCCGCGAAGTTTCCTTCGTGACCGCCCGCCAGAATCAGTGAGCCAATGCGTGAAATGTTATCGGCGACGGAGCATGAGCGCGCTCAGCGCGAGCAGCGCCAACGAAGCCGGCTCCGGCGTGATCAGGAAATTACTGGTTCCGCTGGCCAAGTCGCCGGCCGTGAGCGAGAACGAAAAACGGGCGCTCATGTCGACGGCGGTGGTGCCAACGAGAACGTCGGGACCGGCGTTGATCGGCGAGCTGTTGCTGCCGAATCCGCCGACCGAGGGAATGCCGTTCAGGTAGGTGATTCCCGCCGGAACGGTGCCGTTGTATTGGGCCAGGTACGCGCCGCCGCCGGGATTGATGCCGACGAGGGAGGCGTTGTTGTTGCCGATGTCAGTGGTCGTGATCGCGGCGCTGGCTTCGACAATCGGATTGGTGATGCCGACGAAGCTGAGCGTCGACGAGGTGATCGAAAACACCGTGTCCGCCGCGCCAGCCTGCACCGCGAAACCCAGGCCGATCTGCGGGTCGGGGTTCAGGAACAGGGTGCCTTGGGTGAGGGTGCCGATCAGGTTCGGGCCGTCCTGCAGGGCGACGGGCGTCAACTGCAGAAAGCGGAATCGCCCGCTGCCCGCGGGAAACTCCTGAAGGCTGCTGGAATTCACCGAGAAACTGGCCGAGCCCAGCGAGCTGGTCGCGGTGACGGTGAAGACCGGATCGTTAATGACGGCGTCAGCACTGGCCAACGACGACAACGCGCACGCAGCAATAGCGGCGCAGCCGAGAATACGGCGGAAACCTGTCGAGCTCATTCTTTCCTCCTCCAATTCGAATCTGCTTTCGCAGACCTCTTTCCTCTGGAGGAGAAATTAGCGTTATCGGCAAAGGTGTGTCAAGGCAATCGGCAGAAAAGCAAGCGCGGCCGGCCCGTCCGCCGGCGGTGCAGGCACGCGCCGTGGCGGACAGGCTGGGAGGATTCGGCTCACGTCGCGGCAGCCTAAAACACTGCCGCGAATGACCTTACGGAGAAGCGTTCAGCGCGGGGACCTGCGGAGATCCAATGTGGTTCCGCAGCCGACCGTCGCCGCCGATTTATTTAGCGGCGACGGACGATCGCCAACGCCGCGAGGGCCAGCAGGCCGCAGGTGGCAGGCTCCGGAACGATCTGGTAGTTGGTCGTGCCGCTCGCGAAATCGCCAGCGGTCAGCGTGAATGCGATCATGGAGCTCATGTCGCTGACCGTGCCCGGGATCGGCAGAAAGCCGGCGCCCGGCGTGTTCAGGCTGGTGCTGTTGCTGCCGAAAGCGCCGGCGGCGGTCAGCGAGTTAATGCCCTCGGTGAACGTGCTGCCCACCGGAACGAAGCCGTTGTATTGGGCCAGATAGCCGCCACCGGTCGGACCGTCGCCATCCAGCGTCACGCCGTTGCCCGTCAGATCGGTGACGGTGTATGCCGCGCTCGCGCGACCTTCGGCCGACGTAAAGGGACCGACCGGCACGAGGGCCGACGTGATCATGAATGCCGTATTGCTGACGCCGGCCTGAACCGCGAAGCCCAGGTTGACTTCCGGCGACATGCCGCCGCGCTCAGCGACCGTGTCATAGTTGACCGCGACCGAAGCGCCCTGAAGATCGGCGATCACGGCGCCGGTGTTGCTGTCCACGATCGGAACCGGGTTTGTCAGACGCCAGACGAAGCCACCGTCGCCTTCCGGCAGGGTGACGACGAATGTGCCGGTGCCGTTGGCGTTCGTGGCGGTCACCGACAACGCGGTGCGGGCCGCCAGCGCGGTGGTGCTGCCAACCGCCAGAATGCACGTCGACACGGTCAGAAAACGACGGAAACCATTTGCGCAGACCATCTCTCGCTCCTCCTAAGGAAAATGGCAAAATGCCTCCCAAACAAAGCGCACACTACCGATTGACAATTGCGATTGTCAAGCATATCGGACGGATAGCGCGCTTACTTCAGCTACGCCGATAATCGTCGAACGCTTTTCGGCGGGAACCGAGCCTCATTGGACTCGATCTATTACCGCAGCGTGCTGCAATCGCACGCCTGTGTTGCCCGTTTCGAGGGTTTGCCGACGCTTGAGGCCCTCTGCATCGTCTGCCGTAGCTTACGACGAGGCACGCGCACGAGCGGAGCGCCGCGAACACGCGGCGTCATGTTCTGACAGTTCGCGACTCGCCGGCGGACGGATTCGGATTGACCCCTGGCCCGCGGAACAGTAGTCTCGACAGCCAACCGACTTACGCACACATCGGCGCGCCGCGCCGCTACCCGGGTCGAGCACCCGGTTTCAGTCTAAGTCAGCACACTCCGCGGGGAACCTGCCGCCGGTTGTGCAGCCAACGGGAGTGAATCGAAATGACGAACCTTCGGCGCAATGCACGGACGTTGGCCCTTTTTGCGGCCTGCTTCGTGGGGCTCACCATTCCAGCACTGATCGGCGGCTGCCCCGTGCAGCAGGTGCCGCGCGACGCGCCCAACGACAACGCCAACAGCAACAGCAGCACCGACGGCGGCGGGACGGGCGGATCCTCAAGCACCAACGGCAACAGCAGCGGCTCGCTGCGCCCGATCCCGAGCGTGGCCATCATCGACGAGGACGTCCAAGGCCCGATCGACAGCGGACTGCCGGGCGTCGATTCGCAGGTATCGGCCCCGCTCTCGATCGTCATCTCGAGCCTCGACCGCACGCTGAACACCCTGCCCGGAACCGTTCAGACGATCTCATACGAAGTGTTTGGCGGCCGCACCGAAGACGGCCAGATCCGGGTCCGCCTGTATCACGATCGGGACGGCGTCGCCGAAAGCGGCGATGAGGTTTTCTTTGCACAGAATCTCCCGATTCGCAGCCTGGTCGACTTCAACACAGCCGGCCTCGCGCCGGGGCGCTACTTTGTCGGCGTCGAAGCCCGCAACAACGTCTCGCTGATCGTGCGATACGCGGTCGGACAGCTCGAACTCGTCGGTCGCGCCTCGTTCACCTACTCTCGCCCCAGCAGCAGCCTGCGCGTGCGCCCCACCGGCGAGATCGAAGTCCGCGGCGACATCGCCACGCTCGCCCGCAATGTCGGCTGGCGCGTCTTCAGCGATCCGGATCGTGAGTTCAACGGCAACGAAGTCACCGCCTTCGCGGGCGGCGGGACGCGGGTCGACGGCACAATCTTTCCCATCGGGCTTCCGCGCGGCACCTATCACATCGGCATTGAAATCGTCGATTCGCTGACGCAGCGCTTCGTGCAATACCTCGCGCCTCCCGGTTCCGACTGTGCGACGGACGGCGTGTGTCGCACGTTCATCATCGACGATCCCCCCACCGTCAACGTCACCGGCCCGGCGCAAACAGTTCTCGGCCAGCCGGGTCTGATCGTGCGGGTGAGCGCGACCGCATCTGATGTGGAGACCGACGCCACCGTCACGCTCTTCCGCGACGCGGACAGCAGCGTAAACGGCAACGAGTTCGTCCTGCAGCAATTCCAGCTTGCGGGCTCGCTCGGCGTGTTCGAGTTCGACTTCGACTCGACCAACCTCTTCCCCGGCACCTATCGCTTTGGCGCCATCGTCGACGACGGCGCGGGCGCGCCGGTCAGCGCCTATGCCCCCGGCACGCTGGTCATTCTCGAAGCGCCCTCCGCGACGGCACAATTCGCTTTCCCGTTCGTCTATGCGCGTCGAGCAAGCGACACCAACCCAATCGACGTGGTGTTCTTTGTCGACGATCCGCTCCGTCGCCTGTCGCTTCAGCCTTTCGGCATCCGCCTCAACCTCTACAAAGACGACAACAGCGACGGCGTCCGCGACAGCGATCAACCGCTGGTCTCCGCTACGTCGGAGGCTAACGGCACGCCGTTCCGGATCGGCGCCATCACGCGCTACCCGATCAATCTTCAGGAGCTGGGGTTGACACCCGGCGCCGACGGTCTGGCGGATGTGCTGGCCGAAATTGTGCTCACCGAGCGAATCGGCAACGTCACGCCCTTCCCCGCCGATCTCGAAGTCGCAAGGCTCGACACCATCGCGCCCTCGGCCCAGATTCTGCAGCCGACTTCGATCGTGAACATTCCGGAATCGGCCAACGAGTTTCCGCTCACGGTTCGATTGCGACTCGTCGACAACGCGCCCGCCGGCCTGGTGCGCATCCGCCTGGTCGAAGAGGTTGGCTTCGGCGAGACGCCGCGCGTTTTCACGGTGCTGCCCATTAGCGCGATCGATTCCAACACGGACCTTTCCTTCGGGCTCGAACTCGGCAATGTGCCGCTGGGCGAATACCACCTGACGGTCGAGGTTGACGACGGGGTCGGCGTATTCCTCCCGCGGCTCGGCCCGCTTATTCGCGTGCAATGACGCGCGAGAGTCGACCTCCGGCGAAGCTCGACGTGAGCCGCGCCGCGCTCGCCGAGCGCGACGCACGCTCGGCGCGGATGTTCGTCGTGCGCCTGCTGCTGTTTCTGCTCGTCCTGGAGTGGGCCTACTACTGGCCCTTTCCCGCCGGAAACATTCGCGACGCCGCGATCGACGCGACGCTGCGCGGCTATGCCCATGCGGTGTCGTTTGTGCTGCGGATGCTGGGCACGGAGAATGCGTCGGTCTCGAACACCGTGGTCGGCGAAGAGGTCATCCGCGTGACGCGGGAATGCGACGCGTTTCAATGCAAGGCCGCGTTCCTCGCCGCGACGCTCGCCTATCCGACAAGCTGGCGTCGACGGCTTTGGATTCTCTTGATCGGCTTGGCCGGCCTGACCGCGCTCAACCTTCTGCGCATCGTCACGCTCTACTATGTGAAGCTCAGTTGGCCCTCGATGTTCGAACTGATGCACTACCAGATCGGCCAGTGGCTGCTGATCGCCGCGACCATCCTGCTTTTCGTGATTTGTGTCAAAGACGTCCGCTCACAACGAACCGCCGCTGTCGATCCGAGCTGATCGCGTTGGATTCGCGCTGCTCGTCGCGCTCGGCGCTTTCGCGCTGACGTTGGCGCTGTGGCCCTTCGTGCGCGGCGCGTTCGCCGATGGGCTGCTGCTGCTGCTGCGCGGATCGGTGACCGTGAACACGGCCGCCGGTCGACTGCTGATCGATTCGCCCGTCAGCGCCGCCGCAAAGGGGATCGCGCTGAGCCGCGAAATCGATGCCGTCGTCAGCCACCGCACGGACGGCCCCATTTCGCCGCTCGGCGTCGAGAGCTTCGCCAATCTGTATGTGCCGCTCAGCGGCTGGATCTGCCTGGCGCTGGCGACGCCGCGCTCGTCGCTGCGTCGGGCGTCGCTGCTACTCCTTGGGCTGATCCCCCTGCTGGCGCTCTGCTGGCTGCGGCTTGAGGCTCTGCTGCTCCATGAGTTGCTCACCCCCGGCGGCGCTCCGGCCAGCGCCCCGACGATGACCGCGAGTTGGGCCGGCTGGGTGGTGCAAGCCTTCGTCAATCCGCCGGCCATGCAGTTTGCCCCCGCCATCGTGGTTTGGCTGCTCTTCGGTTTTCGCCCGGCGGACTGGCGCGGCGCGCGGTCGATCGGGTAGTCTGCCGTCGCATGTTGGGTTGGCTTCCCAAAGCATCATCCGAGTCGGCGGCGTTTCTCGTCGGTGTGCTGGCGACTGCGTTCGCATTGTTGCTCTACGCGACCGGGCGGCTCGACCTGCTCGAGTACCTGACGCTCGACTCTCGCTTCGCTTCCGAACTGCTGAATCCGATCCCGATGTCGGACGAACTGGTCTCGATCGACATCGACGATCGCTCGCTCGATATCGTCGGTCGCTGGCCCTGGCCGCGCGACGTGCAGGCGGCGCTCGTATCGGTGCCGGCCGAATGCGGCGCGAAGGCGCTGCTGGTCGATTTGGACTGGAGTGAGCCGCAGTCGCCCCGGCTCGACATCGCCGACGATTCGGATTTCGCGGATGTCTCGGCCCCCGCCGTCGCCGGCGATCCGCCGAATCTGATCTGGGCCGACCGCGAACTGCGGGCCGCGATCTTCGAGGCGGGCAACGTCTATCCCGCATTTCATAACTACCGCGAGGGGCAGATCGAGTGCAGCCCCGCGTTTCGCGACGCGGCCGTCGCGCTGCGCGGCGATGCGGATGCCGCTTCCATCTCGTCACTCACAGTGTCGTTGAACCCTCGCGCGACCGCATCGGAGCGCGAGGCGATCACCGAGCGCTTGTTGCTGGCGCGCGTGCTTTACGCCAATCCCCTGCTCGAACCGGTCGCCGCGGCGCAAGAGTTGCACCGCTCCCCTGCCGAGGTGGCGCGGGTATTCGCGCGCGTCCGCGATGCCGTCTTTCGCTGGAAGTTCGAAGAGTATTTGGAAAGCGCTGGGGACGCCGCGGCCCACGCCGAGCCGGCGGCGCTGCGCGACGCGTTTTTTGAGCAGCTCGTGGGGCGACCCTTCGGCGTTGAAGCGCGTTCCGAGTTGCAGGACGCGGTGCAGATGGCGGTCCGCGAAGTCCTCAGCATGCGTGCCACGCAGCGTCCGCCGCTGCTGCCGCCTCAAGCCGCGCTCCTCGCCGCGGCCGAGGTGCAGGCCATCGCACCGGTGAACTTCCTCATCGCGCGTCACGCCGCACGCCCGGGCTTCGTTCATTTCGACCCAAAAACGTCGATCGACGGCGTCATGCGACGGGAGACGCTCGCTGAGCGCTGCGGCGAGACGATCACCAATCAACTGGCATTCGGCGTCGGCTGCGCCGCGCTCGACGTGGGCAGCGGTCAGATCAGCGCCGTCGGCGACACGCTGACCGTTCGCCCCGCACGCCGCGCAGCGCTTCGCTTTCAACTCGATCAAAACCGACAGATTCTCGTTCCATGGACCCCCGCGCGGCGAATGACGGCGAACCCGCGCGCGTTTGTGCCGGCGGCCCGACTATGGCAAGTCGCCGATCGGCGCGCTCAGATCGCCCACAACGAACGCGAGGCTCGCGCCACGATCGCCGAACTGCTCGCGTTGCCGGAGTTTGGGGCGAAAGTCCAGGCCGCGGAGGAGGTCGGCGCGATCGAGCTGCTGCAGCTTCGCTTGCGCAATGCCCGTTGGAATCTCCAACGTGCGACGGTGCAGATGCTGCGCGAAGAGCTCGCGCGCTATGAGGCCAAAGCCCGCGACGCCTGGCGCGAGGCGCGCTCCGGCTGGCAATCGCAAGTCGCGGCCAGCGCGCCGTCAAACGCCGAACGCGATGCTGAGATTCGCGCCGCCGTGCAATACATCGACGACTGCAGCGCCGCGAACGAGCGGCTGAAGGCGGAGGTTGATGAGCTGCTGACTGATTTGCGCAGCATCATCAAGGACAAGGTCTGCCTATTGGGCTACACGGCGACCGCGTTGGCCGATATGACCCCCACGCCGATCGCACGCCGACTGCCAGGAGTCCGGGCCCACCTCAATCTCATCAACGGCATGCTCACGGGCCACACCGTCCGCTGGCTGCCCGCCTGGGGAAACGCGACGATCGCCGCCCTGCTCGGCCTGCTCGCCGCGGCGACCGCCGCGTTCGCACGGCGGCGGGCGCTGCCCGTTTCGCTGTTGCTGTCGATGCTGATTCTGGCCGCAGCCGCGATCGCCTTTCGATCCGCGACCTTCTGGCTCGCGGTTGTCGCGCCGCTGATCGCTATCTGGCTCAGCTACCTCTCGGTCGCCCTTTATCAATTCGGCTTTGTCGATCGCGAGCGACGCGCGCTGACCAAGACGCTGGGCCAATACACCTCCGCCACGCTGGCGCGCGAGATGGCCGAGCGGCCCGACCTCTGCAAGCGGGCCGAGACGCGCGAGGTCACCGCCATGTTCACCGACATGGCCGGCTTCACCACGATCTCCGAGCGCATCGGCGCCGAGCGCACCCAGCGGCTTCTCAATCTCTCGCTCGGCGCCCTTTCTGATGTGATGCTTCGCCATGACGCGATGATCAATAAGTTCATCGGCGACGGCGTATTCGCCTTCTGGAATCCGGTGATTCACCCGCAGGAAGATCACGCTCGCCGGGCCTGCCTGACGGCGATCGAGTTGTTTACGGCGCTCGACGCGCTTCGCGACGCTCAGCGCCGCAGCGGTGGCGACGCCGCCTTCGACGACCTGCACCTGCGCGTCGGCGTCGCCAGCGGAAACGCCGTCGTCGGGCCGTGCGGATCGGAGCAAAAGTACGACTACACCTGCATCGGCGACACGGTGAACCTGGCCGCCCGGCTGGAATCGGCCAATAAGTTCTTCGGCTCGCGCATTCTCGTCTCCGATCGCACACGACAGCTCGCCGGCCCCGGATTTCGCTATCGCCCGCTGGGGCTTGTGCAGGTGAAGGGCAAGACCGCCGGCGTGGCCGTTTTCGAACTGCTGGGCCTGGAGGCGACCGACGACGCCCCGACGCGGCAATTCGTGGATCAATTCACCGCCGCCGTTGCGGCCTTTCAGCAGCGCGACTGGGCCACGGCGGACACCGCGCTCGCCGCGCTTGCCGCCGATCGCCCGAACGACGCAGCGATCGCCCGCTACCGCCAGTTGGTCGAGGAATTCCGTCGTAAGCCGCCGCCGGCCGATTGGAATGGGGCGATCGAACTGACGGAGAAATAGTCGCGCCGCGCCCCGCCCGATATCCTTCGCCGACGGTCATTCATCGACATCATTGGGAGAGCTTCGCGATGGCGAAAAACGCGATCGCACTGGAATACGGTGCAACGCTGGTAAACGCGGTCGGCCCCGAACACGGCCTGACCCTCGACGAGATCGATCGTTCCACCCCGCGGCTGGCCGCGATCGTCGACGAAATCGAACGCGAGCGGGCCGGCGGCAAACACCGCTATCGCGAACTGCCGACCGACCGCGAGATGCTGCGCGAGGTCAAGAGCGCCATCGATGAATACGAAGGCGAATACGAGAATCTCGTAATCCTCGGCATCGGCGGCTCCGCCCTCGGCAATATCGCGCTGCAGACCGCGCTCAACTCGCCCTACTACAACCTGCTCTCCAAGAAACAGCGCGGCGGCCCGAGGCTGTTTGTCATGGACAACGTCGATCCGGTGCAGTTTTCCGCGATGCTCGAGGTCATCGGCCCCGACCTGAAGCGCACACTCTTCAACGTCATCAGCAAATCGGGCGAGACCGCCGAGACCGCCTCGCAATTCCTCACGATTTGCGACCTGCTGCAAAAGAAGCTCGGCGTGCGCGGCTTGCGACGCCAGATGGTCGTCACCACCGATCCGAAAAGCGGCACGATGCGACAGATCGTCGACAAGGCCGGCTTCGCCGCCATGAGCGTGCCCGACGGCGTCGGCGGACGCTTTTCCGTACTCTCGGCGGTCGGCCTGTTTTCGGCGGGCATGTGCGGGATCGACATCAAGGCCCTGCTCGCGGGGGCGGCGGAGATGAGCCGCCGCGCGGCGAACCCGGTCGTCCGCGAAAATCCCGCGGCGCTGCTGGCGCTGCTGCTGCACGAACACTACGCCCGCGGCAAGCGGCTGCATGTGATGATGTCGTACAGCTATCAGCTCAAAGATCTGGCCGATTGGTATTGCCAGCTTTGGGCCGAGAGTCTGGGCAAAAACGTCGACATCCACGGCCGCCCGCAGGTCATCGGCCCGACGCCCATCCGCGCCGTGGGTACGACCGATCAGCATTCGCAGGTGCAGCTCTATCGCGAAGGGCCCAACGACAAGGTCTTCATCCTGCTCGCGGTCGACCGCTTCAGCGACGACGTGAAAATCCCCAAGATCAAGGGTGTGCCGCAAGACTTGGAGTATCTGCAAGGCTCCTCGATGCGACGGCTCCTGAATGCCGAGCGTGAGGCGACCGAGTTTGCACTCGTGAGCAGTCAGCGGCCATGCCTGACGATCCGCTTCCCCGAGATCGACGCCTTCGCCGTCGGGCAATTCATGATGCTGTGGGAGGCGACCGCGACGGTCGCCGGCAAGCTCTTTGAACTGAACCCCTATGACCAGCCCGCGGTGCAGCTCGGCAAGGAATACACCTTTGCGCTGATGGGCAAAGCCGGCTTCGACGCCCAGCGCACGGCGTATCAGGCGTTTGTCGAAAAGCGCGGCGATTACAGCGTGTAGGTCGCAATCATCGCCGCGGCCCGTCGAGCCGCGGCGCCCTGATTCCGGCCCAGTGTCCGCAGCACGGAGGCAACGCGCATGCAGCACGCCATCATCATCGCCGGCGGTCCCGGCAGCCGCCTGTGGCCCGCCAGTCGCGAAGGCCGGCCCAAGCATCTGCTGCGGATTCACGAAGGCCGCTCATCGCTGGAGCTCGCCCGCGAGCGGCTGCGCGGCGTCGTGCCGGCCGAACGGACGTGGATCGTCAGCGCCGCGAAGCAGATGGATCAGATTGCCGCCGCCTTGCCCGATATTCCGCGCACCAACCTGATCACAGAGCCATCGCCGCGCGACACGGCCAACGCAATCGGTCTGGCCACGTTCATCATCTCGCGCAGCGACCCCGACGCGACGCTCCTCTTCTGCCCCGCCGACCACATCATTCGGCCCATCGCGCGCTTTGAGAGCGCGGTGCGAAATGCCTATGAGACGGCCGAGGCCCACGCGACCGCACTCATCACCTTCGGCATCAACCCGACCCATCCGTACACCGGCTACGGCTATCTGCGTCGCGGCGAGCCGCAGCGACCGGGCGTGTATCGCGTGCGCGAGTTTCGCGAAAAGCCCACGGCGCAGGTCGCCGAGCAGTATCTCGCGAGCGGCGAGTACTACTGGAACGCCGGCATCTTCGCCTGGCGCGCGTCCGCGCTGCTGGCCGAGCTTTCACGGCAGCTTCCGGAGAACGCCGCGACTCTGGCGAAAATCGCGGATCGCGGCGTCGGCTTCGCCCAAAATGCCGAAGCCGCGGCGCTCTGGGCCGGGCTGAAAAAAATCTCGATCGACTACGGCGTCATGGAGGGCGCACGCGAAGTGCATCTGGTCGAATTGAACTGCGACTGGCTCGACATCGGCTCGTGGACAAGCCTGGCCGCGACGGTCAGTCCCGATGCATCGGGTAACGCCCTGATCGCCCCGCGCGCATTGCCCGTCGATTCGCAAAACAGCATCATCGTGAGCGAAGACGACCACCTCATCCTCGCCTTCGGCGTCGACGACCTCGTCATCGTCCACACCCCCGACGCCACGCTCGTCTGCCGCAAAGATCAGGTCGAGCGCATCCGCGCCCTGGCCGATGTCCGTCGCAAGTATTTTGGCGAACTTTATGAATAACGCAGCGAGGTTTTGGCGGTAGCCCTCTTCGTCCGATGGGCGGCATGAACCGCGCGACGGGCGAAGCCGATGTGCCCCCAGGTTTCGCCACGAATTCGATTCTTTTCTCGTCGAAGCACGCGAAAATCGTGGGAACGCGTGAGAAAAATCGCCCGCATCCGCCATTAACAAAAAATTCTGTGAATCCCGCCCGCGGACGTCGCACCCTTCCGTGGAGCATGATTTCCCAAACCGAAGATTGGCGGGTTAGTAGCGCTGTGGAGGGTGACGCCGAGGCGATCTCGGCTCTGCTGCGCGAGCACGGGCCGGAGGTCGAGCGGCTGCTGCGGATCGAGCCCAAATGGCGCTCGATCATCGACCCGCTCGACGTGATGCAAGTCACCTACATCGAGGCCTTTCTGCGCATCCGCAGCTTCGACCCGGCCCGCGGCGTGCCCTTCGCGGTATGGCTGCGCGTGATCGCCGAAAACAACCTTCGCGATGCCATTCGCGGACTCTCGCGACAAAAGCGACCGCCGCCCACGACGCAGATGCAGCCCACCAACTACGAAGACTCGCTGCTGGGGCTCCACAACCTGATCGCGGCCAACGGCAGCACGCCCAGCGGAAAATTGCGGCGAGACGAGACGTGCCAGATGCTCGAACGGGCCGTTTCGGCATTGCCGGAGAGCTACAGGCAGGTGGTGCGCTCCTACGACCTGGAGGGCCGCTCGATCGAGGAAGTGACGCGAAAGATGGGCCGCTCTTCGGGGGCGATTTACATGATGCGGGCCCGCGCCCACCAGCGCCTGCGCGAAATGCTGGGGTCGGAATCGCGGTTTTTTGGGTAGTCGAGCGGGGCAAAGCGCGGGGACCGCCGGGAAGTCAGGCGGGATCGCCCGATCCTCGCCCGATTCCTGCACCAATCGAGCCCGGCTTACTCGTTCGCGCCCTGCTCCTCGGCGCTTTCCTCGCGATCGCGCTGATTGCGGATGGCGTTCCACTCATCCTTGGTGATCAGCACCTCGCGTGCCTGCGAGCCCTTGTATTCGCCGACGATCCCGGCGGCATACATCTGATCGATCAGACGCGAGGCCCGACCGTAGCCGATCTCCAGCCGACGCTGCAGCAGGCTGACCGAGCCGCGGCCGCTTTCGATCATGATGTCGACCGCCTGGTCGAACATCTCGTCGCGTTCCTCGGCGTTGCCCGCGCCGCCCGCGCCCGGCATGCGGATGAGGTCGCTGTGATACTGCGGCTGACCTTGCGCCCGGGCGTGCTTGACGATGGCCCGCAGTTCGTCGTCCGCGATATAGGTGCCCTGCGCCCGCATCAGTTTGGAGGAGCCCGGCGGCAGGAAGAGCATGTCGCCCTGTCCCATCAGCAATTCACCGCCGTTCTGGTCGAGCACGATGCGCGAATCGAGCCGGCTGGCGACGCGGAAGGCGATGCGCGAGGGCAGGTTGGATTTGATCAGGCCGGTGACGACGTTGGCCTGCGGGCGCTGCGTGCTGACAATCAGGTGAATGCCGACGGCGCGGCTCTTTTGCGCGATGCGGCAAAGGTAAAACTCGACCTCCTTGGGCGACATCATCATCAGGTCGGCCAATTCGTCGATGACGATCACGATGTAGGGCAGCTTGATCGGAATGCGCGCCATCTCGGCGTCGTCAGTGATGTTCAGCCGCTCCTTCAACCCTTCCATGCCGAGCTTGTTGTAGCTCTTGATGTCCTTCACGCCGGCCTCGGCCAGCAACGCATACCGTTCGTCCATTTGCGTGGCGGCCCAGTCGAGAATGCCCTCGGCCTTGGACATCTCGGTCACGATCGGGCACATCAGATGGGGGATGTCCTTGAACATCGCCAGCTCGACCACCTTCGGGTCGACCAGGATCAACTTCACATCCTCGGGCGAGCGGGTGAGCAGAATCGACATCACAATGCTCGCGATGCACACGCTCTTGCCCGAGCCGGTCGTACCGGCGATCAGCATGTGCGGCATGCGCGTCATGTCGTTGACGAGCGGCTTGCCGCTGGCGTCTTTGCCGAGATAGAGCGGGATCGCATATTCGTCGGCCTTGGAGCCGAAGCCCTGCATGATCTCTTTGAGCCGCACCTTTTCCTTGTCGATGTTGGGCACTTCGATGCCGATCGTGTTGCGGCCGGGCAGGAGCGTCGGACGAACGGCGGGCGCCTTGAGCGCGCGGGCCATGTCGTTGGAGAGCGATTGAATCTGGCTGACCTTGATGCCGGGGTTGAGCGCCAGCTCAAAGACGGTGATGACGGGACCGGTGGCGATGCCCACCACATCGACCTCGAGCTTGAACTCGCGCAGCGTCTGCACCAGCACGCGCGCTTTGTCCTGACAGGCCGCCTCGATCACCACGCGATCGGTCGGCGGGGCGTCTTCCAGCAACGTGAGCGGCGGCAAGCCGTAGTTGATCGGCTGCGGGCGCGGATCGACGTTGGTCGCCTTGATCTGCTTCTGAATGGGGAAGCGCGTCTGAATCGGAATCGGCCCGCGTTTCGCCGTGGCCGCGGCGGCGGGAGATTCCTCTTCCTCCTCCTCTTCCGCGTCTTCCTCCTCCTCTTCGAAATCGCCGGTGTCTTCGATCGCGCCGTCGGATTCTTCGTCCTCTTCCGACTCTTCCGCGTCTTCGTCTTCTTCGTCCGCGTCGACGTCTTCGAGTTCGTCTTCCGACTCCTCAGCGTCGAGTTCTTCGTCTTCGTCCTCTTCTTCAATCACGCGCTTCGAAGCACGGCCGCCGCGCGCAGTTTTGGCGCGCGGCGTTTCTTCTTCGGATTCTTCTTCATCGTCCTCTTCGACCGCCGCAGGCTTTCGAGCAGACTTGCTGCGGGCGGCGATCTCGGCCTCTTCCTCTTCGCGGACGAGGCGCGGCGAGGGACGCGCCGGCTTACGGGCCGTGGGCGACTTCGCGTCGGTGGTCGCTCCGCCAGCGCGTCGCTCGCCCATGCCGGCGAGAATTGCAGCGCCTGCCGAACCGAGCGAGGAAATGGCGTTGGCGCCGGCGAAGGCGACCTGCGCCCCCTGCCGACGAATGACCGGCAGCGAGCGCTGCCCCATCATGCCCAGCCATTGCGCCAGCGCGAGCACAAAATTGTCGGCCGCCAACAGCAGGCCGATGAGCATGGCCGCGGCCAGCACGATCAGCGTGCCCCACATGCTCATGAGGCGGGTCAGAAAATCTGCCGTGGCGCCGCCCAGCACGCCGCCCGCGCCGAGCAGCGTCTGGCGATCGGAAACGTTTACGAAGATCGCTCCGAGCGTGCTGCATACGGCACAGACCATCGCGAACCCAAGGAAACGGAACCACGGGTCGCTGAAGCGCAGCCGCTGGGCGATGCCGAATGTGAGCGCGGTGAGGCCGGCCAGCAGCGCGTAGGCGCCGGTGCCCAGGTAGTAATACAGCGTGTGTGCGAGGTGCGAACCGGCCAGACCGCACCAGTTGTGCGGCGGGGAGTTTTGCGGGTAAACGCTGGTGGCGGGCGGATCGCCGACGTCGTAGCTCAGTAGCGCGCACCAGGCGAAGATGCAGGTGAGCGTGAGCAGGACGGTGAGCGCGAAGCGCAGGGCGGCGTAAGAGGGTTCGCTCTTGGCTGCGGCCATGTCATCATCCTTGAACGATCAGAAATGGCGGCATCCTGCCGCCGGCGCGAGCCTCGCGAACTCGCTCCAGATCTTCCAGTGTTGATCGATCGCGGGCGGCGGTCAAGATGGGGATCGACGGGCATCGATCAATTCGTCGTCGGATTGATCGGCTATCGGCTCCGAGAAACTGGGCCGCGAACGCCGACCCGCGATCGGCTAAGCCCCGCCTTCGAGCACCGCCGGCACGCGAAATGAGCTGCCGTGCTTTTGCGGGGCGTTGGCGAGCGCCGCCGCGACGCCGATCGAGGGCGCGACCTCATCGGTGCGCGTGATGTTGACGACATCGTTCGGATTGGAGAGCGGGGAAACCCCTTCGGTCGGAGCGCGGCGCAGCCGCTCGGCGTAGCTCAAGATTTGCGTCAGTTGCACGGCGTAGCGTTCGCACTCCGCCTCCGACAACGACAGCCGCGCCAACTTGGCGACGTGCGCCACGCGGGCCGCGTCGATCTTGGCGGCGGTCGTCGGTTGACTCATCGGGGTTCGCCGGAAATGCGTAGTGCAAGGCAGCGCCTTGAACGGGGTCGAGTCGAATGGCCGAAAGTATGGAGCCCGCTGCGCCGCACGCGGAGCGCGGTCAGGAGGCGGGCTTTTCCATCTTCGGACGGCGCGGCGGCTTCATCACCAAGCCCATGCGCATCGCCTTGGCGCTGACGCGAATGCGGCACACCTGACCATCGATGATGGCGCGAACCTTCTGGATATTGGGCTTGAACGCCCGCGGGGTGATGCCGGTGATCTTCCGGCCGACACCGCCGAGGTACTTGGCCTTACCGCGATAGGTCTTCTGGCGACCCATCGTGGTTCTCTTTCCGGTGAACATGCATTCGCGGCCCATATCGAAAGCCCGTCCATTCGCAAAACTGAATGATTCCATCACCGGCGGCCGACCCCATCGGTCGGACCGCCATCCGAGCCGAGTAAAGTAGCGGAACTAAGGGCGGGGCGTCAAACGGGTATTGCGGGTGAAAAAACGCCCTGCCGAACTCCGGCCGGAAACCTGGCCGCCCGCTTGCATCGGCGGCGGGTCGGGCCTATCTTACGCGACTCGCAATTGTTCACGAGGACAACTTTGCATGCATAAGTCCAAGCCCAACAAGGGGCTGCTCAAACGCGTCACGGTCAGCGCCAACGGCAAGGTCCGCTACAAGCGGATCGGCGGCAACCACTTGATGAGTGGAAAATCCGGCGACAGCGTTCGCAGCATCCGCAAAAAGAACACTGTGACCGGTAAGTTGAACACGAACTACCTGCGCGGCCTGCGGCTCGACAAGCTGAACAAGCGCCTGCGACGATTGAAGGAGGCCGAGAATGGCCAGGGTTAAGGGCGGCCCCGCGACGCGGCATCGCCGCAACGCGATGCTCAAGAAGGCCAAGGGCTTCTGGGGCTCGCGCAGCACAAACTTCAAGATGGCGAAGCAGTTCGTCATCGCGGGCGGCGTGTACGCCTTCGCCCATCGCCGGGCAAAGAAGCGCGACTTCCGCAGCCTATGGATCGTCCGCGTCACCGCGGCGTGCGAGGCGCGCGGCATTTCCTACAGCCGCTTCATGGGCGGCATGCGGAAGGCCAATATCGACCTGAACCGCAAGATGCTCAGCGAGATCGCCATTTACGATCCGGCGGCGTTTGACCTGATCGTCGAGAAGGCGAAGGCGGCGCTGACCAAGAGCGCCGCGGCCTAACAAACACAGTCGGGTTGCATCCCGCAAGACTTCGAGGCGCGATCGGTTCTTAGGAACCGGTCGCTCTCTTTTTTTGTGGAGCTAGCTGGCGCACTGTTTCGGGGAGCGTCCCCGGGGGCGACTGCGACTTCTCGCGATGTTCGCACGGCATCGCCCTGCACAACGTCCATGCCGGCCTCGCACTACGACCCGCGAACCAACTCCGCAAAATAACCCCCGTCCCGCCAATCGCTGAGCCTTGCGCCCCAGCGCGGCAGATGAAGCCGCTCGCGAACCAAGGCCCAGGCTCCGGGGTTCTCCTCGCCCGCGGGAAACTCGCGCCTCAGCCAGGCTCGGACCAGTTCGCCATTTTCCGCGGGCTGGATGCTGCAAGTGCTGTAGATCATGCGCCCGCCGACGCGGACCGCTCGGGCGGCGCGGCAGAGGGCTTCGAGTTGGGCGGCGCGAAGCGATCGGGTATGGGCGGCGTCGACGCGTAGACGGGCTTCGGGGCGGCGGGCGAGGACGCCGGTGTTGGAACAGGGCACGTCGACGATGGCGGCGTCGAAGGGCCGCGCGTCGTCGTCGATCAGGCGGCCCTCCTTGTCGAGGGAGCAAACGCGGATTCGATCGCTCAGGCCATGCAACTCGACCTGCTGACGCAGCGGGCGCAATCGCGCGGCGGAAATGTCGGTCGCGACGATCGAGACATCGGCGCCCGTAGCGAACGCGAGTGTGAGCGATTTCCCGCCGGGCGCGGCGCAATAGTCGAGAATTTTCTCACCGGGCGCGGGGCGCAGTTCGAGCGAGATGGCGTGGGCCGTGGCGTCTTGCGCATAGGCGCTGCCGTTGCGCAACAGCGGCAGCACGCGCGAGGACTCATCGGCCCGAACGAACGCGGCCGCACCGGCGAACTCGACCGCTGCTTCTATTTCGACCGAGCCGGCATCGGCCTCGGCCAGCGTCTCGCGCACGGCTGCTTCGAATCCGGCTGCATCGAGACGCTGCGGATTGCGATGAAGCACCAGCGGCGGCTGGGCCTGACTCGCCCATGCGACGGCGGCGAGGTCCGCGGGAGAGACGTGCGGGCGCAGCTCGGCGAGCAACGCGTGCGGCGTGCCGGTCATGGCGGCAAGTCGCGTCAGCTCGTCGCCGCTGTCCTGGCTGATGCGAAACACCTCGCGATCCAAGCGACAGGCCTCGCGCCACGAGACGCGAACAAGATCAAATCGGTCCGGCAGCCAGACGGTACGCCGCTCGGCGATCGCCCCGGTCAGGCGGCGCAGCAACGCGTTGACCATGCGCGAGCCGGCAGCGCTCTCGACCCGACGGGCCTGCGAGACGGCCTCATTCACCGCGGCCGAAACGGGAATGCGATCGAGGTAGAGAATCTGCGTCGCCGCGACGTGCAGCACCGCCCGCAGCCCTGCCGGCACGCGGCGCGGCTCGTAGTCGGCAACGCTGCTGAGCACCGCGTCGATCGTCGCGCCATGTCGCAAGGCCGACCGCGCAATGGTCGAAGCCAGGGCCGCGTCGCGCGGCGAGAGGTCGGCGGCGTCTTTCCGCTCCGAGAGCAGGTCGCTGATGAACGTGCGGCGCTCCAGCGCAGCGAGAACCGCCGACCACGCGAGATCGCGCGCGGGCGAAGCCCGATGCGGTTTCGCCGAATCCGACGCTGACTTGCGCCCCCCTTTTCCGGTGGCGCTCATGGCTCGACCACGCGTTCCAGCCGCTCACCGCCGCGCAGCTTGCGGCCGTTGGCGAAGGCGGCGAAGGCCATCTTCGCTTTGCCGGCAGGCTTGATCTCCAAAATCTTCAACACTCCGCTGCCGCACTGCACGCGACCGTCGGCTCCGAGCGTGCCCGGCGCGCCGTCGGCGGTGATGGCTATCGGCTCAACAAGCTGAGCCCGCGCCAGTTGCACCCGCTCGCGCTTTCCATCGGCCGCAACAAATTCGCTTGTGGCCGTCGGCCAGGACCAGAGGCCATTAATCCACCGCACCAGTTCCGGCGCGGGCCGGCTCCAGTCGAGATATCCATCGCTTTTCTTCAACTTGGGCGCGCGGGTCGCAAGCCCCTCGTTCTGTGCACCCGGCGCCTCGCCGGCTTCCACGCGCCGCAGCGTCTTCAGAATCAAGTCGGCGCCGAGAATCGCGAGACGGTCGTGCAACTCGTCGGCCGTTTCGGTCTCGCCGATCGGCGTGCGGTCCTGGTCCCAGATCGCGCCGCTGTCCCAACGCGGATTGAGTTGAAAGGTCGTCACGCCGCTTTCCGCGTCGCCGTTAAGGACGGCCCACTGGTACGGCGCCGCGCCGCGATACTTCGGCAAGAGCGAGCCGTGAATGTTGATCCAACCCCGCTTCGGGGCTGAGAGCACGAAGTCGCCCAGCTTTTGACCAAAAGCGACAACTACGCCCAACTCGGCGGCGGCAAAGCGCTTAGCGAATTCTCCCGCGTTCACATCAGCCGCCTGATCATGCGCCAGCCCGAGCTCTTCGGCGGCGCGACGCACCGGCGTCGGCTCAATTCTCATCCCGCGGCCCGCGGGTCGATCCGGCTGGCTCACGGCGAGGATCATCTCGTGCCGCGCCGCGACCAGCGATCGCAGCGCCGCCACCGCAAAATCGCCGGTGCCGAGGAATACAAGCCGCATGCCGTGCATCCAATCCTGATCAGAACCGCGCGGATCGTCGCGCCGGACCGTTTCGCCGGGACCGGCGACGCCGCATAATACGCGGAGCGCGGTTTTCGCCATGAGCCGACGAACGCGCCGCCCGCGGCCATTCCGCCGCGCGCCTCACACGGAGAACAACACATGCAGCGCAAGACTGCCACCTTGAGAGCGATCTGGATGTTCGGCACGATTCTGCCGCTCGTCGCCTTCGCCGAGACCCCGCCGGCCCGCTCGCCCTATCCGGAATCGAAGAAGGTCGACCAGGTCGACGACTTTCACGGGACCAAAGTCGCGGACCCCTACCGCTGGCTGGAAAATCTGGACTCGGCGGAAACCGCCGCCTGGGTCGACGCCCAAAACGCCGTGACCTTCGGCATGCTGGAACAGATCCCCGCCCGAGAGCCGATTCAAAAGCGGCTGCTCGAAATCTGGAACTACGAGCGCTATACCGCGCCGAACAAGACCGGCGATCGCTATTTCTTCTCGCGCAACGACGGATTGCAGAATCAATCGGTGATGTACTGGGCCACGTCGCTCAGCGCCGCGCCGACCGTCCTGCTCGATCCGAACACGCTCTCCAAGGACGGCACCGTCGCCATTTCCAGCCTGACCATCAGCGACGACGGCAAGAAGATGGCCTATGGGCTGTCCAGCGCCGGCAGCGACTGGGTCGAGATGCGGGTACGCAACGTCGACACCGGCGCCGATCTGCCCGACGTGCTGAAGTGGATCAAGTTCTCCAGCGCCGCGTGGACGCCCGACAACAAGGGCTTCTATTACTCGCGCTACGACGAGCCGCCCAAGGACAAGAATCAGTATCAGGTCTCCAATTACAACCAGAAGCTCTACTACCACGAGGTCGGCACGCCGCAGTCGGCGGACAAGCTCATCTATGAGCGGCCCGACCACAAGGAGTGGGGCTTCGGCGCCGGCGTGACCGACGACGGCAAGTTCCTCATCATCAGCATCTCGCAGGGCACCGAGCAGAAGAACCGCGTCTACTACCAGGAGCTCGGCAAGCCCGACGCGATGATCGTCCCCCTGCTCGACGGCTTCGACGCCGAGTATGAGTTCATCGACAACGAGGGGCCGATCTTCTGGTTCAAGACCGACAAGGACGCCCCGCGCAGCCGCATCATCGCCATCGATCTGCGCAAGCCGCAACCGGAACATTGGCAGCAGGTGGTGGCCGAGACCGAAGACACCATGCAGGGCGCGAACCTGCTCGGCAACCGCTTCTTCGTCACCTATCTCAAGAACGCCTGCACGACCATCGGCATTTACGACCTCGCCGGCAAGCGACTGGGCGATGTTCCGCTGCCCGGCCTGGGCTCGGCGGGCGGCTTCGGCGGGAAGCGCTCCGACACAGAGACGTTCTATTCGTACACCAGCTTCACAGTGCCGCCGACGATCTTCCGCTATGACCTGAAGACCGACGAGTCGACGGCTTGGAAACAGTCGAAGGTGAACTTCCAGCCCGATCGCTATGTCACCACGCAGATCAGCTATCCCAGCAAAGACGGCACCAAGATCCCCATGTTCCTGACGCATCGCCGGGATCTTCAGCTCAATGGCGAAAACCCGACCCTGCTCTACGGCTATGGCGGCTTCAACATTCCGATCACGCCGGCCTTCTCACCGGCCTATGTCGTCTGGCTGGAGCTGGGCGGCATCTACGCGGTCGCGAATATTCGCGGCGGCGGCGAATTTGGCACCGCCTGGCACGACGCGGGCCGGCTCAAGAACAAGCAGAACGTGTTCGACGATTTCATCGCCGCCGGCGAATGGCTGATCGCGAACAAGTACACCCGCAGCTCGCGGCTCGCGATTCACGGCCGCAGCAACGGCGGATTGCTGGTCGGCGCCTGCATGACGCAGCGACCGGATCTCTTCGGTGCGGCGCTGCCCGGCGTGGGAGTGCTCGACATGCTGCGCTTCCACAAGTTCAGCATCGGCTGGGCCTGGACCAGCGACTACGGCTGCGCCGACAAGCCCGACGACTTCAGCGTGCTCTATGCCTACAGCCCGCTGCACAACCTCAAGCCCGGCACGAGCTATCCGGCCACGATGATCACCACCGGCGACCACGACGACCGCGTCGATCCGTCGCACAGCTTTAAGTTCGCCGCGGCGCTGCAGGCCGCCCAGGCCGGTTCGGCCCCGACGCTGATCCGCATCGAAAAAGCGGCGGGCCACGGCGCCGGCAAGCCGCTCAGCAAGCAGGTCGGCGAATGGGCCGATCAGTGGGCCTTCCTGGTGAAGACGCTCGACGTCAAGGTCGACCTTGGCCACTCCTCGCCGCTGATTTCGAGCGAGTAAGCAGCCCGCTTTCCCCGCGCTGAACCCGCGGCGTTCCGACAACTCGGAACGCCGCTTTCTTTTTTGTTCCACCACCGCCGCAGAATCCCTGCGCTCATTCGACAGCGACGAAGCCTCGCAGCTTCAAGGCCCCTTGGTCCGCCCCTTCCGCCCTCCGATACGGGCGCAAAAACAAACGCCCTCCGTTTCGCCCGCATGACGGCGGATCACCGTCGGCGCGTACGAACCCGGGTGGGCGCTTTGTTGAAGAGTCTTCGAAGTGCGATCGGAATGACTGTCGCGATCAGGATCCAACGATCGACGCAACGGCTGTTCTTCTTGGCGACTTCCGCCGCGCGTTCGCGGTCAGGTCGTCGCAGTGGCGCAAGAAATGCTCGCGGGCTGTCGACGCGATTTTGCCGACAGATCGAGCCTGGTGTGCCGTGTAGCGTGTCGTCGCATCATGCGCGCTGGTCGCTTCCGAAAGCCAATTAGCCGAAGATCGAGCCGGAAGACATACCGCCGCCGGTCGAAGCCTTCTTCGCGGTCTTCTTCTTGGCGGTCTTCTTCTTTGCAGTCTTCTTGGCGGCCTTCTTCGTAGCCTTCTTCGCGGTCTTCTTGGCTGTCTTCTTGGCAGCCTTCTTCTTGGCCTTCGCCATACATGCTCTCCTTAGTTAGAGCAACACGGAAACAAACTACGCCACGCTTGGCGTATGTACACGATCGTCAAAACGCACACTGACCCGCTTGCTCACGCCGGGCTCTTCCATGGTCACGCCGTACAGCACGTCGGCCGCGGCCATGGTCTTCTTGTTGTGCGTGATCACCACGAATTGAGATAGATCAAGGAAGTCATACAGCAGTTTGCTGAATCTTTCCACGTTGGCCTCGTCCAGCGCCGCGTCGACCTCGTCCAAAATCGCGAACGGCGACGGCTTGCTCTTGAACACCGCCATCAGCAGCGCCACGCAGGTCATCGTCTTTTCGCCGCCCGAAAGCAGCGAGATCGACTGCGGCTCTTTGCCGGGCGGACGGGCGATGACCTCGATGCCGCATTCCAGGGGCCGCTCGGGGTCCTCAAGAATTACATCGGCTCGACCACCGCCAAATAGTTTACGAAACAGCTCCTGAAAATTCGCGCGAATTTCGTTAAATGCTTCCGCGAAGCGCTTGTGCGACTCGCCATCAAGGTCGGTGATCAACTGTTGCAGCTTGGCGATCGTGTCGGTCAGATCCGCCTTCTGCTGCACCATGCCGTCATAGCGCGGCGTCAGTTCGTCGAGTTCCTGAATCGCATCGAGGTTGACGTTGCCCAGCCGCTGGATCTTGCCCCGCAATTCGTCGATTTCGCCCCGAATCGCGGCCCAATCCTGTTCACGGTGGAGGTAATCCTCGTACTGCGCGGCGAGGTCCACGCCCAGCTCTTCCCGGACGCGCTCGACGATCCCCTGTTTGCGGACGGCCAGCTCGCGCAGCTGGCCTTCCTGCTCGTGCAGCGAGGCCGCCAACTGCTCGATCCGCTGATGAACATCGCGCTGCGCCGCCCCGCACAGCTCAAATTTATCACGCAGAGCCTGTCGCTGCTGTCGGGCGTCCGCGATCGCGGCCCGCACGCCGCCGCACTCCTCCATCCGCAGCGCCTGGCGCTTGCGGGCGTCGGCCACTTCCTCGGCCAGACTACCCAGTCGAAGGTCGGCCTCGGCGGCCTCATGCTCCGCCGCGGCACGCTCACGCTCCAGCGTCTCGCACTGCGAACGAAGATCGCGAACCGCGTGTTCGGCGGCGGTCCGCTTCTCGGCGTGACGCCCAATTTCCACCAGAGCGTCGGTCAATTCGCGCGTGTGTTGCGCGACGGCCACTTCGCACTCGCGCAGGCCCATCTCCAGTTCGCTCAGGCGCTCGTCCTGGGCCCGCTGGCGACCAGCCGATTCGCGTCGCTCCGTCTCCAGCCGCTCGCCATGTTCTTGCAGCTGCGCGATGGAGGATTCGGCGCTCGCGATTTCGTGCGAAAGGTCGTCCATCGCCGTCGCAAGTCGCGTCTCCTCGCTTTCGGCGCGGGCCATGTCGGTCTGCACGCTGGAGCGCCGCTCGCGCAGCCGCGAGACTTCGGTTGTCGCTTCGCTGCGGCGTTTTTCCAGCGCCCGCAGTTCTTCCTGCAAGGCTCCGCGACGCTGCTCCGCTGAGCTCAGATCCTGCTCGACGACATCCAGCGCCTCGCGAATGCGCAGCAACTCGGCCTGACGACTCAGCAGGCCCGACTCGGCCGCGAGCGGACCGACGGTCGACTGTCCGCCGGGGTAGATCACTTCACCGTCCGGCGTCACGAAAACGTTGCCCTGCGGCGCAAATTCGGCCCGCTTCTGGGCGACGCTGCGACTGGGCACGATGAAGACGCGCCCCAACAGCCGAGCGGCGAGAGGCCGTAGCTCCGGCTCGCAATGGACCCACTCCGAAGCGCGCGAGATGCCGCCCACGGTGCCATAGTCGGCGGGTTCGTCCGCCATATGCAGGCGATCGAGGGCGAGGATGTCGACCGGGCCGGGAAGCGGCCCGCGGCTCTGCAGAGCTTCAAAGAATCGATCAGCGGATCGCACGACCACGTGGCCTTCGAAGCGCGTCAGCAGATGCTGCAGCATCGCGATGCGCGGATCGTCGATCTTCAACAGATCGGCCACCAGCCCGACGACGCTACCGTCGTCGCCGCCATCGCTCCGCCAGCCGAGCACGAAGCGAGTTCCCGCGCCGACCTCTTCGCGCCGCTGCTCCAGATCATCGAGCACTTCGTGCCGCGAAGCCGCCGCCGAACGCCGCTCGCGTAGCTGCACCAGCTCCGAACCGACTTCGGCCAGGTTCGATTGCACGCTGGTCGCCGCCGCGGCGAGCTCGCCGATCTGCTGATCCAACGATTCGATTTGTCCGCTGATCGTCGTCAGCGTCTCGCGCAGCTCCGATTGCCGCAGACGCGTCGTCGTGAGCTGCGCCTCGGCCGCGGTGCGGCGTTCGGTTTGTCGTGCGATCTGCACGCGGGTCTGTTCAATCTGCTGCGTGACGTTTGCAATCTGATTTTGCAGCAGCGCGCCCTGACGGACGATCGCAAATCCCTCGTCGCGCTGCGCCTCAAGCTGCCGCCGGGCCGCGTCACAGCGGGCCTCGGCCGAGGAGCGATCCATCTGCAGCGCGTCGACCCGCACCGATTTTTCCTGTACCAGCGCGATGAGCGAAGACAGGTCCGTCTCGATATGAGCGATCTGCGCGAGCGCCAGCGCCCGGCGCTTGGCGAGGTCGGTCGCCTGCTCGGTGCGACGATCGCGCGTGGAGCGGAGCTCGGCCTGACGCGCTTCGCCTTGAGCGGCGCGCTCCGCCAGCATGCCCAGCTCGCTCTCCAGTCGCCGCAGGTCGCCGTCGAGCTGCTGCAATTGACCGTCGATGGCCTGCACGGCCCGGTCTTGCGCCGCGGCGTCGGCGTCGATCTCGCCCAACTCCCCCCGCGTCGTCTGCAACTGCTCATCAAGCGTTGTCCGCCGGGCGATCGTGGCGGCGGTCTGCTCTTCGAGTGCATGAAATTCGGCCAGCGAGAATGCGCTGCGCAATTCGCGCAAGCGAGCGTCATATTCCTGAAACTTGCGTGCCTTCGCCGCGGCGAGCTTCACGCTGCGAAGCTGACGCTCGAGTTCTTCGAGCAGATCGTTGAGCCGCAACAAGTTTTGATTGGTGCGCTCCAGGCGCCGCTGCGTCTCGGCCCGGCGGGCCTTGTAGCGGCTGATGCCGGCGGCCTCTTCGAAAATTTCGCGCCGCTCCAGCGGGCTGGATTGCAGCAATCGATCGACGCGCCCCTGCTCGATCACGCTGTACGCATCGACGCCCACGCCCGTGTCGAGGAACACGTCGCGCACGTCTTTGAGGCGCACGGTCTCGCCATTGATTCGATATTCGCTGTCGCCGCTGCGATAAAGCACGCGACCGACGCTGACCTCGTCCGCGTCGAAGGGCAGAATCCGCCGCGAGTTGTCGAACTCGAGCGTGACTTCGGCGGCGTTGGCGGGCTTTCGAGAGCGCGAGCCCGAAAACACCACGTCGAGCATGCGCGTGCCGCGAAGACTTTTTGCAGATTGTTCGCCAAGGACCCAGCGAACCGCGTCGAGAACGTTGCTCTTGCCGCACCCATTCGGGCCGACGATCGCCGTGATGCCGCTGCCGAAGGCGAACTCGGTGCGGTCGGCAAAGCTCTTAAATCCGTGCAACGTGACGCGTTTCAGAAACATTCGTGACTCACTTGTTCGCGGCTCGCGCAGTAGCGCAGCGCAGCGAACGGTCTGATATTACGAAATGTTGTGGAGGATGCAAGCCCCTTCCACCACTCATAGTGACAGTTCGTCGCGGCTGGTGATTTACCTCCGCGTTCGCCGACCGGCCTGTGCAAAATTCGGCGCGCGTGACAACGTCCGCGAAATTCGTGCCCGGCGCTGCGTGGGCCGCTGCGCGCGAGCCACTGCATCTCCGCCCCAAAAAATCGCGCACGATTTCGCGCAATTTCGCTCGATTTTCCCGCCCGCGATTTGCCTTTGGCGAAGTGCCCCTCCTAGACCTTCGTGTACGCGATATTGCCGGGTGAGTGGCACCCGAGAGTGTTTTTGATCCGGAGGAGAGAAGCACCTCCTCATGTCCCCCAATTTCCTCCAGAGGGAGAAAAGCAGTATGAAGAAGATCCTTGCTACCGCGGCGATCCTCAGCCTGGGCGCTTCGGCCGCCATGGCCCAGGTGTCGGCTCGTTACTTCCTGTCGACCGCCGGTCTGGCCGACCCGAACGACACACAGAGCGCGGCCTCGACCGCTCCGGGCACCGCTGATCAGACGATTGACGCTGGCGCCAACGCCAACGCCGTCACCCGCCTGTACCTGTGGGCCGATCTGAGCCCGGGCGCCACCAGCCCGCTGACCGACCTCAAGGGCATCGACATCGCCCTCGCCGTCAACGGCAACCTGTCGATCCTCGCCTCGAACCTCTGGCAGCGCGTCCTCGATGACGGCGGCACGCCGGATGACACCAGCGACGACCTGAACCGCTGGGCGTCGGCTCCGGGCCTGCAGAACTTCGCCCCGGGCAGCCAGAACGCCGACCCGGCGACGACCGTCGCCGTTCTCGAGCCGGGCCTGACCACCCGCACCGCGACGACCAGCCTCGACAACCAGGACCGCGCTGGTGGCCTGTGGCTGTTCGGCTGGATCGAAGTCCAGGGCAACCAGGGCGACATCCAGATCCGTCACCAGGCCAGCGGTTTCCTGCAGGGCACCGGCACCGCGAACCGCATCTTCCTGGGCTTTGACGACGCCGTCGGTGGCGAAGCCGCTCCGGCCGTTCCCCCGGGCACGGTCACCTATGACAACGCGTCGCCGGAAGCCACGATCACCCCTGAGCCCGCGAGCCTGGCGATGCTGGCCCTCGCTGCTCTCGGTATCCGCCGCCGCTAATTGTGCGTAACTTGAAACGTACGCAAGGCTTGTAGCACGGAAGCTTGCACATACCGCTTTCGGGGGCCGGTCACTCCGGCCCCCGTTATCGGATCAAAATATTCGCCTTTTTGCGACACGAATGCTCGGCTCAGCGGTTCCACTTCCCCCGGAATCGACTCGCGCGAGATTTTTCACATTCGGCGTTGCATCGCTCCCCCCGCTTGGTTACATTCACGCTTGTCATGGGTGTGCGGCACCCCAGACAAAACGTGTTTTGGAGGCAGAGAAGCACCTCCACTGAATGTCCAAGTTTTTCCTGAAGAGGGAGAAAAGGCACACATGAAGAAGATTCTTACAACTGCGGCCCTCCTGGCCATCGGCGTTTCGGCCGCTCAGGCCCAGGTCTCGGCCCGCTATTTCCTGTCGCTCAGCGGTCTGGCCGACGGCGGCGACACGCAGAGCGCGGCGAATGCTCCGGACAGCCTCGTCGCTGATCCGGTCGTCAACAACGCGGTTGGCACCACCCGTCTGTATCTGTGGACCGACCTCAGCCCGACTGGCGTTGCGACGCTGACGGACCTGAAGGGCGTCAACCTGTCGTTCAGCACCACCGGCAACCTGCAGATCACCGGCACGAACATCTGGCAGCGCGTCCTCGATGACGGCGGCACGCCGGATGATACGAGCGACGACCTGAACCGTTGGGCGTCGGCTCCGGGCCTGCAGAACTGGGCCTCGAACAGCGTCAACCTGGCGCCCGCGGTTGCCGTTCTCGAGCCGGGTCTGACCACCCGTAACGCGACGCTGGTTCTGGACAACCAGGATCGCGCCGGCGGTCTCTACCTGTTCGGTTACATCGAAGTCACGGGTGACCTCGGCGACGTTCAGATCAACAACGACGCCAGCGGCTTCCTGCAGGGCACCGGCACCGCGAACCGCATCTTCCTGGGCAACGACGACGCCGTCGGCGGCCCGGCCGAAATTGCTGGTCAGGCCATCAGCTACACGAACAGCTCGCCCGAAGCGACGTTCATTCCGGAGCCCGCGAGCTTGGCCATGCTGGCCCTCGCTGCTCTGGGCATCCGTCGCCGCTAAGGCACGGCCCTAAAGACCGCAGCTTGCACAAGCACGCAGAGAAGGTCGACCCTCGGGTCGGCCTTCTTTGTTTTCCCTCCCGGCCGCGTCCCGCAGGTTCTCTCCCACGTTGGCCGCCGCCGCCGCCACAGTTTTCGCGCAGTCGCCGATCGTGCCACTCCTCTGCGAGCCACATCTTCGTCCGGATGGGCGGGTAGCCCCGCCGGTGTGCCACTGCTCTGTGAGCAGTGCCGCCCCCGAAGCCGCCGCCCGTCCCCGTTCCAGCCGCGGCCTCGTGATTCAGCGCTCCGAACGGCGTGACAGAGGCAGCGAATGGGTTGCGCCATGCCACCTTCTCCGACATCCATTCGCCAGCGCCGCCCGCGTCCTCTCCGCCTTCAATTCGCTATTCGCTTTTCGCTCTTACCCCCGCAATCCCGCCCATTCCCCGTCAAACCCCGCCAATCCCCCACACCCATCCCCCCTCCCCTCGCCTCCCCTTCCACCCACGCAAACAATTCCCACAGGATCCCCGCGCTCGTCGATATCACGGACGCGAATTGCAATACGTAGTAAGTAGGGCAGGCCGCGGTACGCCGCGCCCTGCCTCTTGGCCGCACGAACCGACCGACTCTCACAAAACGGAGGTGTCCGGACAAAAAACTCTGTGCGTCCCGCGCACGCGGCGAAACAAGCTCCAAATCCAACGGCAACATCGGCGACCCGCCGGCGTACCGCCCAAGGACAAACAGCCAACGGCGCCGCGTGCAGAGCGACGAGCCGCACCGCGCAACCCAACCGATCCCCCGCGTAGCCGCGCGGAGAATTGGAAGGGGCGCGCGGCAGGCCGCGACGATCAATCAACACCGCGACCGCAAGGAAGCGGCGTTGAGAGCCGCCGCAAGGCGACTTCGCTCGTCGCGACCACGCGACTCGCGCTCAGCGGACCCAGGCCATTGCATTCGCCCGAATGCAGCGACCTGTACTTTCTTTTCTGAATTGCCTTCGTCGCCGCAAGGCGCCGAAAGCAATGGCTAGCCGCCGCGATTCCGCGCCTCACGCGCGGCGGCGAACCAAGCGTGAGGCTCTGCAGCCGCCCGCGACCGGCAAAGTTCGTAGAGCAAGGCTCTGCCTTGCTCTTCAAACCTGGGTGGCATGGGCTGGCGGTACTCCGCCTGCCCGTGCTCCCGGCGCCGCGAGCGACTCGAGCGACGGCAACATCGCAACGGTGCGGCGAGCCAGCCCGCCCCGCGGCTGCAAGAAA
>JANRJD010000021.1:0-4355 GCA_033764195.1 Phycisphaerae bacterium
GGCCCCGAGGGCGTGCGCCCGAAGACCTACCATCCCGCCCGCGCCGCCGACCCCGCCAAGATCGAGCAGGCCGTGGACTTGATGGCGAAGGCGCAACGCCCGGTGTTCTACACCGGCGGCGGCGTGATCAACGCGGGGCCGACGGCGAGCGCGGCGTTGCGCGCGCTGGTGGCGGAAACGAACTTCCCGGTCACGTCCACGCTGCTGGGGCTTGGCGCCTTTCCCGCCGCCGCGCCGCAGTGGCTGGGCATGCTGGGCATGCACGGCGCGTGGGAGGCCAACCACGCGATGCACGACTGCGACCTGATGATCTGCGTGGGCGCGCGGTTCGACGACCGCGTGACCGGGCGCATCGATGCGTTTTCGCCGGGGTCGACGAAAATCCACATCGACGTCGATCCCTCCTCGATCAACAAGAACGTGCTGGTGGACGTGGGCATCGTCGCCGACGCGGGGCTTGCGCTGGAGGCGCTGCTGGCGGCCTGGCGCGCGCGCCGCGCCAAGCCCCCGCAGGGAACGCTCAACGCGTGGTGGGAGCAGATCGGCCAGTGGCGGGCCAAGAAGTGCTTCGCCTACCGGCAGGACAGCGCCGTCATCAAGCCGCAGTACGCCATCGAACGTCTGTACGCGCTGACGAAAGACCGCGACGTCTACATCACCACCGAAGTGGGCCAGCACCAGATGTGGGCCGCGCAGTACTTCCACTTCGACGAGCCGAACCGGTGGATGACGTCCGGCGGCCTCGGCACCATGGGCTATGGATTGCCTGCGGCGGTAGGCGTTCAGGTGGCGCACCCGGGCGCGCTCGTGATCGACATCGCGGGCGAAGCCAGCGTGCAGATGACGATGCAGGAAATGAGCACGGCGGTGCAGTACGGCCTGCCGATCAAGATCTTCATCCTCAACAACGAGTGGATGGGCATGGTGCGCCAGTGGCAGCAGCTGCTGCACGGGGAGCGCTATTCGCAGTCCTACTCCGAGGCGCTGCCCGATTTCGTGAAGCTGGCGGAGGCCTACGGCGGCGTGGGTCTGCGCGCTGAAACGCCGGATGAACTCGATGCGAAGATCGTGGAGATGATCGAGACGCCTAAGCCCGTGATCTTCGATTGCCGCGTTGCGAAGGCGGAGAACTGCTTCCCCATGATCCCGTCCGGAAAGGCCCACAACGAGATGATCCTCGGCGATGCGCAGGTGGACGGCGCGATCGACGAGGAGGGGAAGATGCTGGTGTAGGGGTCGTTCGGGCTTGGGCGCTGAAATGGCGTGGTGTACTCTCCCCATCGTACCTGGGAGGTGACGATGCGGTGGGCAGCGCGGCTTCTGGCGTTGGCGATCGTGCTGGCGGCGGGCGCGGGGACGGCGCAGCCGGCGCCGGTCAAGCTCGCACTGGTGATCGGGAATGCGGACTATGACGGCGATGGACGCTTCGAAGTCGGTCAGGCGGGAGCGGCCGCATCGGAGGCCGCTGGCTACGTGCCAGATTTGCGCAACCCCATGAACGATGCCAGCGATCTCGGCGACGCGCTTACACGGATCGGGTTTCGCGTCGATCGAATCTACAACGCCGACGCAGCCGCCATGAGGGCGGCGCTCGCAGCCTTCAGCACCAAGGTCGGCGCAGCGCCGAGTAACGCGAACGTGGTTGTCTACTACGCTGGCCACGCCATTCAGGTCGACGGCGCTAACTTCATAATTCCGGTCAAGTCTCGGATCCCTGCCACCAATATCTCAAGTTTCACGCCAAAGCAGATACGCGAGAGTCTGCGGGAACGGCTTGTAAGCACTGATGAGATTCTGGCTGTTTTTCAGGAGCGCAGAGCGCCGGGACTGAACCTGCTCATGCTTGACTCTTGCCGCACGAACCCATGGGCACAAGCGGTCGCGGCGGGACGTGGAGTTGTAGCGCCATTGATTCCGGGCGCACGATTAGGGATGGCGGAACTGCGGCCGATAGTTCCTCGGACGATTATCCTGTTCGCCACATCGCCAGACGCAGTCGCGCGAGACGGAGATGGACGAAATAGTCCGTTTGCCATTGCCCTGATTTCGAGGGTCGGTCGCACCGGCCCAGTGCTCGATATGCTCGACGGTGTCGGAGCGGACGTTCAACTCCAGACCAACGGCGGGCAAACACCTTGGTTTCAGGGCGCCAGTATCGGAAGGCAGGCCTGCCTATTTCTGTGCGTCGCAAAATCTATAGCGGAGCGCGCCGAGTTGGCGTCTCCGCCCGCGCCAAAGACTCGACCGGGAGAAGAGTTTCGCGAGTGCGATGTGTGTCCCCTAATGGTTGTGATTCCCGCGGGAAAATTTCTCATCGGATCCCCGCAGAGCGAGTCGCCCGACTCTGCGTGGGGAAACAGCAATGAGCGCCCGCAGCGTGAAGTCGCCATCCGCGCGCTCGCGGTGGCCAAATTCGAAACGACATTCGCAGAATGGGATTCATGTTTCCTCGATGGTCATTGCGCCCCTCCCGAAGAGGGGCCGTACCGGCCCGAAGACGAAGGCTGGGGGCGAGAGTCGCGACCCGTTATCTGGGTCAGCTGGCAGGACGCCAAACGCTTTGTGGGTTGGCTAAATGGTCGTGTGGGTGGCAAGGCTTATCGTCTCTTGACGGAGGCAGAGTGGGAGTACGCTGCGCGCGGTGGAGATCGACGCACCGCGTGGTGGTGGGGGGGCGCGCCGAGCCGCCAACACGCAAACTACGGCAAGGACGCCTGCTGTGGCGGCTTCGTTTCAGGGCGCGATCAGTGGGAGTTCACCGCGCCCGTCGGCTCATTTCCAGCCAACCCTTTCGGACTTCACGATATGATCGGAAACGTCAAGGAGTGGGTCGAGGATTGCTATGAGCGCGACTACGCGAGGCTGCCGGCGGACGGTTCGCCAAACATCCAACCGGGCTGCACAAATCGGGTTGTCCGTGGAGGGAGCTGGGTTTCCCACCCTTACAATTCGCGCTCAGCGACTAGGGCTGGCGATTTGTCGTCCTATCGAGACTCCGCCCGAGGGTTTCGATTGGCCAGATCGCTATGATTATCCCGCTCAACTCCCCCGCTGCTCCCGCCGCGCGAGGAACGCGAGCCGCTCGAACAGCTGCACGTCCGCCTCGTTCTTTTGCGGCGCGCTGCGCAACGGTCGGGCGAACGAACGGCGTCGTCAGTAGATTTCGAGGCAGGCCGCCTCATGGTCTTTCAGGAACGCGTCAATCGCTCGAGCGTGATCGCGGATGAGGTGTTCGACGACGGCCGTCGGCTGGTTGCCGCAACGCAGCCAGATCACTTTCGGCGGCGCGCCGAGCAGCGCGGCCAGGTCGGAAAAGTCCGCGTCCAGCGTCACGATGGTGAAGCCTTCGCGCTTTGCGAGCGCCCAGATGACGCGGTCGTCGGCTCGATCAAGGCCAAGCTGCCCCACCTGTGCGGAGTCGAGGAGCAAGTCCGCCAGCCGCGCGCACAGGCGATGGCTGAGGTTCTGGTCGAAAAGCAGTTTCACGGGGATACGGTGACGATCCGGCGTTCGCGGTCGGCCGCGAAGGCGAGCGCGGCGCGGATATCGGCTTCCGTGAGTTCGGGATAGTCCGCGAAAATCTCGTCATGGGACATGCCGGCCGCGAGCCAGCCCAGAATGTCAGAGACAGCGATGCGCATGCCGCGGATGCACGGACGGCCACCGCGTTTGCCCGGCTCTTGGGTGATGATGTCGCGGTAAGAGGGGTCGCTCATGACGCGATCATAGCACGGCAAAGCCCGACCGCGTAGGGGGCGAAGCCGCCCCCTAACTCCCCCGCTGCTCCCGCCGCGCCAGGAACGCCAGCCGTTCGAACAGCTGCACGTCCGCCTCGTTCTTCAGGAGTGCGCCGTGCAGGGGCGGGATGAGCTTCGTCGGGTCCTTGTTCTTGAGGATCTCCGGGTCGATCTCGTCGGTCATCAGCAGTTTTAGCCAGTCGAGCAATTCGCTCGTGCTCGGCTTCTTTTTCAGCCCCGGCACCTTGCGCATGTCGTAGAAAATCTTCAGCGCTTCGCCCACGAGGCGTTGCTTGATCTTCGGGTAGTGCACTTCGATGATCGCCTGCATCGTCGCGTCGTCGGGGAAGCGGATGTAGTGGAAGAAGCAGCGGCGCAGGAAGGCGTCCGGCAGTTCCTTCTCGTTGTTGGAGGTGATGATCACCAGCGGGCGGACCTTCGCCTTGATCGTCTCGTTGGTCTCGTAGACGTAGAACTCCATGCGATCGAGCTCCTGCAGGAGATCGTTCGGGAATTCGATGTCGGCCTTGTCCACCTCGTCGATCAGCAGCACGGGGCGCACGTCGGACGTGAACGCCTCCCAGAGCTTGCCCTTCTTGATGTAGTTGCGGATGTCGG
>JANRJD010000030.1:0-134342 GCA_033764195.1 Phycisphaerae bacterium
CGGAGGAGTTCGAAGATGCGAAAGATGACATGCGGTCTGGCGGCTTTGGCGATGTCGGCGGCGGCGCTGGCGCAGACGGTGACGGTCAGTCTGACCTCGCCGCAGAACGGCACGACCGTCAGCCCGGGCGCGACCATTACCTGGACCATCGGCTTCACCGTTTCGTCCGGCGACAACGCGGGTCTGGCCCTCTTGGCCACCGACCTGGCGCAGGACGCGACGAACAACCCGGCCACGATTGACATTCCCTACGCGGCGGGCGTGCCCGGCGCGATGACCAACTTCAGCCGTCCCGCCGGCATCAGCAACCCCGGCGAAGGCGGCAACACGACCGGCTACGTCGGCGTGCAGCGCGGCACCGCCGGCGCCCGCAATCTGGTGCAGATCGGCGGCGGTCAGAACACCTTTGGCCAGGCTCCGCCGCCCAGCAGTGGCGTGGCGCAGAACGTGACTGCGACCGGCGGCGTCGGCCAGTCGGGCAGCGTCACGCTGGCGACCGGCTCGTTCACCGCGCCGAGCGCGACCGGCGTCTACACCTTCCAGCTTCAGAACACGATCGCGAACGTCATTCAGACGCTCAACAGCCCGCCGAATTTCTCGCCGGTGATCGCGGCGACCGTCGCGGGCGGCAGCAGCTCGATCAGCTTCACGGTCGGCGGCGCCAGCTTCGCCGACGGCGACATGAACTGCGACGGCTTCATCACGGTCGGTGATATCGGCGGCTTTGTGCTGGCGCTCACCAACCCGACGCAGTACGCGATCCAGTTCCCGACCTGCGACATCAACCTGGCCGACGTCAACAACGACGGCTTCGTGACGGTCGGCGACATCGGCGGCTTCGTGGCCCTGCTGACGGGCAACTAAGCGACGCCAGAAACACGCTACATTCACGGGCGCGAATCGCATCGACGCGGTTCGCGCCCGTGATTCGTTTTCTGGATTTCGACAGGTGAATCTCGGGTAGGGGGAAGAGACGCGCGGCTAATCCGCCGACGGCCCCATCGTGTCGCCGGAGCGTTCCTTCTCGCCGCGCGTGATCGGCAGATTTACCGAAAACTCCGCCCCGCCTTCCGGCAGGTTGCGCAGCACGATGCGCCCGCCCAGCTCTTCGACGATCTTCTTCGAAACGGCCAGCCCCAACCCCGTTCCGCCGTGGCCCTTGGTCGAATGAAACGGCTCGAAGATTTTCAGCATCTGATCCGCGGGCACGCCCGGTCCGTTGTCGGCCACGATGATCGCGACGCGGCGCTGATCCGTCTCGAAGCGCGTTCGCACGTTGATCACGCCGGCTTCCGGCCGCACCGCGTCGATCGCATTGGTGACAAGATTCAGCACCACCTGATGAATGCCGTCGTAATCGATCGGCACCGGCGGCAGGTCGTCCGCAAGGTCGGTCAGAAGCACGACCTTCGCGTCGTCGGCCGGCTTCTGGGCCAGCGCCACGGCTTCCTCGACGATGCGATTGACCTGCAGAAACTCGAGCTTGGGCTCGCGCTCTTTGCTGAACGCCAGCATATTCAGCATTAGGTTGTAAGACTTGTCGAGATTCTTCGCGACGATCCGCCAACCCTGCTCCGTAAGAGGCAGTTCGCGCCGGCCGAGGCCGCGCTCAATGATGTCGGCCCCGCTGCGCATGCCCTGCAAAATGTTTTTGATGTAGTGCGAGAGATACGCGACCGTCTCACCCGCCGCCGCCAGTCGTTCGCGCTGCACCTGCGCCTGCACCAAGCGAGCGTTCTCGATCGCGAGCCCGGTCTGATAGCCGATCGCCGTCAGCATCCGCAGCTCGAGATCGTTATACGTGTGGTTCTGCACCGGCGAGTCGAGATGGATCACGCCCAGAATCTGGTCTCGCGCGACGATCGGGGCGCAGATCACCGAACGCATGCCCAGATTCTGCACGCTCTTGCCGCTGCGAAACCGCTCATCGGTGACGGCGTTGGACGAAAGCACGCCCGAGCGCGTCTCCATCACATGCTGCAAAATCGTGCGCGACGTGATGATCGGCGGAGGCCCGCCGCCGTCGTCGCGTGGGCGATGGCGATAGCGCACCACTTCCGGCAGCATCTCGCGGGCCGCGTCGTCATAGACAAAGATCACCGCATGATCGACGGGCACTTCGTCGAAGATGATGTCCATCACGCGGATCAGCAGCTCTTCCGTGTCGAGCATGCTGCCGATCGCGGCGCTCAGGTCGGTCAGCACCTTCCACGCCCGCACCGCATATTGCATCTCGGGCGCGGCCATCACGATGCTGTCTTCGCTCGACGGAATGCTCGAGATGATCGACGCGTCGACGTTCAGACTGCCGGCGTCGAGCGACACCAGGTCGGTAGGAATGCTGCCGCCGACGAGCTGCTGCACCTTCTCATCGCCGGCGTAGACCAGCAGCGTGCTGCCCACGCGAATCTGGTCGCCGTGCTTCAGGCGGATCGGATTGCGCAGCCGCACGCCATTCACGAATGTGCCGTTGGCGCTGCCCAGATCGCGAATGAACCAGCCCGCTTCCTTGCGCTCCATCTCGGCGTGCCGCCGGCTGACGGTCTGGTCGGTCAGCGGCACCTGCGCGCTGCCGCGACCGATCAACACCACGTCGTCGGTGGTCTTCAGCGTGCGGCCTTTGTCGGGGCCTTGTAGCGCGACGAGAGTTGCCAAGCGTGACCCGCTGCAAGTGTGCGACCGGCGCGAACAGCTCGCGCCGGAAAGAACCAGGCGCATCGCCGCCGCGAATCGAACGTCGCGGGCGATGCGCTCTCCACACCATGATACGCCATGGCGCTCCGCCGGTCCGCGCCGAGCGGGCGCTTCGTCCATTGGGCCGATGGTCGGGCGATCACCCGTATTGGATCGTGCCGCATCGGTGGGTATCCTGAAAGCCATGGTTGGTGGAGATCTGCGGGGTCGCTTCGGCGTGCCCGCGACCGCGAATCGCGGGGCCGATGTTTGGGGAGACTCGTCATGGGTGCGGTGCGTACGCAATGCGAGAATTGCCAGTCGCGGATGAAGCTGCCGACGGAAGCAGTGGGGCGAAAGGTGCGCTGCCCGAAGTGTGCCCAGCCGTTTCGGGTGGCGGCGCTCGAAGATTCAACGGCAGAAATCGGGCTCGCCGAAGACGAATCGCCGCCGCGTCCGCCGCCCAGCGCCGCTCGCAACAACACCGCGCAGCGGACCAAGGCGCAGCCCGCCCGCCGCGGCGCCACCGCCCTCGCCGAAGATTCGCAGCAACCGCCGGACTCCCCGCCGGAACCCGAAATCGACATGTTCGCCGGCCTCTCCGGCGGCAGTTCGCTGGAAACGGACGAAGATCGCGCCGCCCGTTTCGCCGCCGATGAGGCCCGCCGGGCGCGCGTCGCCAAGGAAGAGGCCGATTCCGCCAAAGCTGCCGCTAAGGGCGCCAAGGCGGCGGCCAAGGGTGCGCGGACCAAATCGGCCAGCAACACCAACATCGGCGAGACCCTCGCCGCAATGGGCATCGCACTCATCAGCCTGCGCGGCTGGGGGCGAGTCAACATCGCGTTGTTCGCCTTTTCCGGCGTTCTGTTGTGGCTCGGCATTCAGGAGACGCAACTACACGCTCGCTCCAGCCCGACGCCTCAGATCATCTCTTGCGCCGATCTCACGGCCAACGGCCCGGGTCAGAACTACCACATCAAGATGCAGGATTTTCTGCTGCTGCCGAACTATGTTTACGAGGTCAAGCGCGGAAGCTGGACCGGCGCATGGGTCCCCGCGATGGCGGTCGGCGACGCGCTGAAGGTCGCCTCCGCCGACCTCGAAGTGCCGCTCGAAGAACTCGCCGGCTGGCCCGCCGAACAGTTGGCGTCCGCAATGGAAGAAATCGATTTCGACAAGTTCAATTTTCGCGTCATCGTTGAATTTCCGAACGTCGACGGCGCGCACCATGTCGAGGCGAAATTCGCACTGAAGGAAATCCACGGCACAATCCTCGGCTCGCTCGATTCCGACGCCCGCCGGCTGTTTCGCGACAGCTATCCCCAACTCGATATCGATAACCTGATGGTGCTGGTAGAGGGGCGGCTGCCCTGGTCGAAGGCGACCGTCACAAACATGTTCTTCGGCAGCGCCGCACTGCTGATCGGCGGAATCATCATGCTGGTCAACCGGGCCAAGTACATCCACGACGAGGGGTAGGGGGGTGAGGGCCGGCGGTTCGTTCCGCGCCGTTTCTTCACGCCGCCACCCCTCCGCCCCTACACTTTCCGGTTATGCGAACACTGGCCGTGCTCAATCAGAAGGGCGGCGTCGGAAAGACGACCACCGCCGTCAACATCGCGGCGGCGTTCGCGCGGATGAAGAAGCGCGTGCTGCTGATCGACCTCGACCCCCAGGCCCACGCCACGCTGCACGTCGGCGTCGACCCCGGTCCGACCGACCCCACCGTCTTCGACCTTTTCGTCAATCGCACGCCCGTCGCCGAAATCGCCCGCAACGTCAACGATCGGCTTTCGCTGATCCCCTCGTCGGTCGATCTCGTCGGAGCCGAGTTGCAGATCGCCGATCGCGAGGATCGCGAGCGAATCCTGTCGCGAGCGTTGGAGCCTTTCCGCGAGGCCTTCGATCTCTGCGTGCTCGATTGTCCGCCGTCGCTGGGGCTGATCGCGATCAACGCGCTCGTGCTCGCCAGCGAGGTGCTGATCCCGCTGCAGCCCCACTTCCTCGCGCTGCAGGGGCTCAGTCGCCTGCTCGAAACCGTCACCGCCGTCCGCGAATCGCTCAACCCCGCCCTGCGCGTGAGCGGCGTGGTGCTCAGCCTTTATGAGCGCGGCACGCGCCTCTCCCAGGAAGTGCAGGCCGACGTTTCAACCTTTTTCGGCAGCGCGGCGGCGACCGACGCGTGGTTCGGCGCGCGCGTTTTCGATTCCGCGATCCGTCGCAACATCAAGCTCGCCGAGTGCCCGAGCTTCGGCAAAACCATCTTCGACTACGCCCCCGACAGCCATGGCGCCGCCGACTATGCCGCGCTGGCAAAGGAGCTGTTGCGGGCCAAGCGGCCCGAGGATCCGCCGCCGCCCGCGGTGGCTGCGTCGAGCGACGCCGTGATCGTCGCACCCGATACCGCCCCCTTCGATCGGACCGTGCCCGAAGGCATCGTCACTGCCGTCTCGCCCCACGCGCTGCCGCCTGTGCGGCATGAAGCGCTGCCGGACGGCCCGTGAGCGGACCACCTCTTTCTTTCGGTGCGGCCGTTGATCCCCCCGCGACGGCGCCGTCGACCTCTCGGCTCGCGGCCCCTTGGATCGCGTGGTATCGCCGCGCCTTTCCGGCCTACTTTCTCTTTCTGTTTCTCGTGAATCACTTCCCCGGACTCAAGCTGCCGAAAGTCCCCGGCGACGACAAACTGGCCCACGCAACCGCGTTCGCGCTGCTGGCGTTCCTGGCTTGGCGGTTCTCGGAGGCGTTTCGCCCCATTCGCTCGCCCCGCTTCGCCCCGCTGCTGGGCATCGCGCTCATGGGCTACGCCGCTTTCGATGAGTGGACGCAGCAGTTCGTCCTGCGCGGCACGGACATCAATGACTGGTTCGCGGATATCGGCGGAATCATCGTGATGGTCGCATTGCTGGAGGCGATACGGCGCTGGCGGGCTGGGCGGGCATGACGCTCAGATCACCCCGCGTGCCTAGCGCGGCAGCCGCACTCGCCGTTCCCTCAGTTGCAGCTCGCGACGGCACTTTCCAATAACTCGGCTGCCACCTGCATCGGGCTCACTTTGCGCTCGCTCGAGCTGGCCTGCGACGCGAGCTTCTTCAGCTTCCGAATGGTCGCCGCGCTCATCGGTACCTTTGGTCGCTCGACCCAATTGCTGTTCGTCGGACGCCCGGGACGCGCACCCCGGCTGGGCTTCAGACGCGACTTAAGGTCCGCCACCGCTTGGGGCAAGCGCGCCGCGCCAAACGCACCGCCGCCCACTTCAGGCAGTCGGCCGACGATCTTTGCCCCCAAATTCTCGGCAATCTGCTTGATTTTTCGTGCCATGTTGAAGACCTCTATCGGGGGAATCGCAGCTCCAAATACTCGTTGTCGATCACAAACCCAATGGCGCCCTGGCGCATCTCAGTACCCATTCGTTCGAGGAACTCCCTCAAACGCTCACAAGTCGTCGCATCGAGCAATGCCGCCTCGCTCGTATAGCACTGAATGACCACTGGCTCGTCGAACAAGAGCTTGCCGCCTTGCTCGTCATCGCGCCACACTCCGACTCCCTTGGGAAATGCCGTCGCACCCTGAAAGAGAGCTCCGAGCACTTCCAGAGCGGAACGCACCCAGCCCTTTTGGTCCACTCGCCGACCATCTCGGTCGTGACTCGGGACGAACAGCACCAGGAGCGACGACGCCGACTTCGCGGCCCCGAAGATGGACGCTCGCTCCCGACCCGCTATTCGCCGCCTTGCCATATTCGCGATTATTGCACTTTTTGACCCAAAAGTCAACGCGGGCTACTGCGCCGGCACCGCTACCGCCGCCTTCGCCGCCGTCTTCCCCCCGTCGAACAGCCACGTCGCAAACAGCCCCGACGCGTTCTCGCCGCAGATCGCCGCAAACGATTCGTCCGAGAGCCCCGCCCGCAGCTCGCGCAGTTGCGTCGCCGGCCGCAAGACGTCCTCGGCGTATTCACCGCCGCCACCGGTCCCCAGCAGGATGCGCTTAGCGCCCAGCTTCTCGACGAAGAGCTGGATTCCCGCCAGGTCGCCGCCCGCGGTCGTCACATAGACGCGCCCGTCGCGCCGCGCCGCAATCCGCCGCGCCACCTCCGCCGTCTCGCGCCGCAGGTTGGGCTTTGCTCCGCCGTGCAGAATCCACGTCACGCGCGCCGTCAGGCCGTTCATCCATGTCAGCAGCCGCGTCGGGCGCGCGTCGGCCCGCTCTCCGACCCACACCATCACCGGCGTGTCGACCCGAGCGCAGACTTCGAGCAGCGGATTGAGGTGACGGTCGTCCAGTGCGAAGTCATTCATCTCCGGCGCCAGAAAGACGCCGCGAAACGCCTCGCTCTGCAGCGCGCCGGCCACCGCGTGGATGTCGTGATCCGCCGCCGTCGGCCGCGCCCAATACCAGGCCTCGCATTGCGGCTCCAGTCGATGAAGCTGCAGGACATCGGTATTCGCGTCCGGCTCCTGGCGATCCTCGCCGCCCACGCTGGCCGCCGCCGCCCCGATCGGCGCCACCAGCATTCGATCCAGCCGACTCGTCTCGCGATGCTTGCGCAGGCCGGTCAGCGTGTGATTGGACGTGCCAAACGCGCCATAGAAACAGCAGACGTCGATTCGCACAGGAACCTCGATTCGCGTGCCCACGGGCAGTACCCAGTCGGGCGAAGCAATTAAAAGGCGAAACCGGCGGCCCGCGCACGCAACGCGGCGGCGCCACTGTGTTTATCGGCGACGCCGCGATAGGATCGAGTTGGATTCGCCACCCCTATTTTCGGAAATGAACAGAATGTCGCTCAGCCGGCTCGCCGCCGCGATTCATCCCTCGGTCACGCTCCAACTCAACAGCACTGCCACCCGGCTGAAGGCCGCCGGCGAGCCGATCGTCCACCTCGGCGGCGGCGAACCCACCAGCAAAGCGCCGCCCGCCGCGCTGGAGGCCGCGCAAAAGCTGCTCGCCACCGGCGAGATTCGCTACGGTCCCGAAGACGGCATCCTCCCGCTCAAGCAGGCCATCTGCGACTACACCAAGACCTGGTACCACCGCGACATCACGCCGGACAATGTCTGCGTCTCCGCCGGCAGCAAGCAGGCCGTCATGGTCTGCATGCAGTCGATCCTCGACCCCGGCGACGAACTGATCATCCTCGCGCCCTACTGGGCCAGTTACTCCGAGATGGTGCGCGTCTGCGGCGCCGAACCGATCATCCTCGCCCCCGACGCAAACCTTCAGCCCAGCCTCGATCGCGTGAAAGCGGCGGTCAACGGTCGCACCCGGGGCGTGCTGCTCAACAGCCCCAACAACCCCAGCGGCGTCGTCTATAACCGCGAGTTCGTGGCCGAGTTGGTGCGTTTCTGCGAGAGCCGCGGGCTCTATCTCATGGTCGACGACATCTATCAGCGATTGCTCTTCGACGGTCGCAAGCCGCTGAGCGTTTTTGAGTTCTCAACCGTCAAGCAGGACGACACGAAGATCATCGTCTTCAACGGCGTCTCCAAGGCCTATGCCATGACCGGCTTCCGCATTGGCTGGGGCATCGCCAATCCGACGCTGCGCAAGGCGATGGGCGCGATCCAAGGCCAGCAGACCAGCGGGCCATCGGCGCTCGGTCAGGCCGCGGCGATCGGCGCGCTGCGCGGGCCGCAGGAATCGGTGCAGGCGCTTTGCGACGAATTGCAAACGCATCGCGAATCGCTGGTCGCGGGCTTGCGCGCCATTCCCAACGTCATTGTCACGCCGCCGGACGGAGCGTTTTATTGCTTCCCCGACTTCAGCGCCCATCAGCGCGACTCGGTCAAGCTGGCGCAGTTTCTGCTGGAGAAAGTCAAAGTCGTGACCGTGCCCGGCTCTGCGTTTGGCCTTGAAGGGCACCTGCGGATCAGCACCTGCGGCTCAATGAAGGATGTGATCGAGGGCGCCGCCCGCATCCGTTGGGCGCTCGATAAGTCCGGCTCGCGCGAATACGTCTCGGGCAGTGTGAAGTTCACGCGCGACTGGTAAGCGCCGTTCACAGCGCAGCCGAGATCCCCGCAAACTTGCGGACTTGTTCCCAAGTGTCGTTGGCCCTGCACGCGAGCGATCAGGGGGGTGGCTGGATCGATGGGTCGGGCGGGGGCGAGTTCTCCGTCGCCGGACCCTCTGCCGCCGTGCCGACTCTCGCGCTGCGACACTGCGGACAGAACAGGTAGCGCCCGGGCTCGACCGCATCGAACTCGCGTTCGCAGCGACGACACTTCCACAGCGGCCGGGCGGTCGATTTCTCACACTTGCTGCACCGCAGCGGAAACGACACGCTGGGCGAAACCCGCCGTTGTTCGACATGCCCGCACTGGGAACAACTGACTCGAACCGGATAGGTGCCGCTCGGCTCGGCGTACTCGGGCTGCAGCGCGAAGTAGAACCAGACCGCCGCCCCGAGCAACGCGGCGCCGCACAGCGCGATGATCACGCGCCGCGTGCGGTCGCGAGCGGCCGCCGCGCCGATGTACACGTCGCCAGACGCCTCGAGCATCTCGCGAAGTTCGGCGGGGCCGCCGCGGCGCGGATTCTTATTCTCGACCGTCGATCGCAACGGTTTCTCGGTTTCCGGCAGGGGCTGCGGGGTCGGCGGACGCGTGCGCGCCGGGTATGCTCGCCGCGCCGCCACGAGTGTTATTCTATCGTCGCCACGACGGCATCGAGATCATCATGGATTGTCCCTATCGCATCGGCCACGGTCATGACGTTCACCGCGTATTGCCGGGCGGCAGGCTCGTGCTCGGCGGCGTCGAAGTTCCGTGCGATTTCGGCCTGCTGGGCCACAGCGACGCCGACGTCGTTCTGCACGCTCTGATGGACGCGCTGCTCGGGGCCGCGGGGCTGGGCGATATCGGCGAGTTTTTTCCGGACAGTGACGCCGCGTTTCTCGGGGCCGATAGTCGCGAGCTGCTGCGACAGATCGTGGAGCGGGTCGTCGCCGCGGGGTTCGTCGTGGTGAATGTCGACCTCATGATTCACGCCGAGCGACCGAAACTGGCGGCATACAAGCCGGCGATTCGGACCTCGATCGCGGAGGCAATCGGCATTTCGGCCGATCGCGTCAACATCAAAGCGGGCACCAATGAGGGGCTCGATGCGGTCGGCCGGGGGTTGGGGATCGCCTGCGACGCGGTCGCGCTGCTGGCGGTCGCTGAGACGCGGTAGGGCAGAGCGCGAGGCGGCAAATCTGTTTCACGTGAAACACGCTTGCGCGACGCAAAGGGGATGCCCCGGGCGGCGCGCTGTCTGAAGGTTGGCGAGTTCTGCTTTACTCGCGTGCCTTCGGTCGAGTTCGTGCGGGGGCGAGCTTCGGATGCTTTTCCAACGATTGCACCCATAACGCCGGGGCGTGGTCCACGGCCATACGCATGAAGACACGGACAAGCGGAGTACCGCTTGTCCGTGCCACCCAGCGCTTGTCCGCGCCTTTCGCTGCGGGATCGCGAACTTGGCTGCTTACGGCGTGCCGTCGGCGTTGTCGTCGCTGCCCGCATCCGGCGACGGCGGGGCGGTGAGGATGGCGACGAAGCTGGAGATATCACCAACACTGACGACGCCGTCTTCATTGGTGTCGGCGATCAGCAGGTCGCCTTCGGGATATTGGTCGGTGTACGCGGTCGGGTTGGTGAGCGCCAGGACGAAGGCGGAGATGTCGCCGACGCTGACGACGCCGTCGATGTTCAGGTCGCCCAGGCGGATTTTGGCGCAGATCACACGCTGCGTGATGGGGATCTGCAACGCAACCAGCGGCTTCGGCTCGACGACGAGGTCGATGATCTGCTCGCGAGCCTCCCACTCCGGCAGGGGGTGCGGCGTGATGGTGGTGTTGGCGGGAGCGTCGGCGCAGCGGCGGCGGAAGGAGTTGAGACGCTCAATGACATAGGGGCGGAGATAGCTGACATTAAAGCCCCAGGTGCTGCCCAGAATCTGAGCGACGACGTTGACCGGAGAGCCGTTCTGTAGGATTCCGGCGGCGTATTCGTTGCCGTTGCTGCCGAAGACCTCGGTCGTGAAGGCAAGCGCGCCGGCGGGCGTGAGGCGGAAGAGGCCGATGTCCTGCGAGGGGTTCGAAGTGCCGGTTCGGTAGGTCGTGGTCACGTCGGCGGCGATGACGAAGGTCGTCGGCGGCGACGCGGTCTTGATCTGCACGGCCGCCTCGGGGAAGCCCTGAAGGTCATATTGATTGCTCCATAGCACATTGCCGACGGGGTCGATGCGGAAGCTCAGCAAGTCGTCATACGAAACGGGGCCGCAGGCGTTGACGCAGCGAGTGCCCACGTTGCCGGCCACAATGAGATCGCCGGTGCCGCTGTCGAGCGTGAGCGAAGCACCCGATTCGAGAATGCCGAAGATGTTGCCGCCGGTGTTGAAGAGCGAATCGCCGTAAATTCGGTTGAAGACGATGTTGCCGAAGATGTCGATCTTGCTGACGAGCGCGTCGCGCTCGGAGTAGCCGGTGAAGGTGGCGTCGTTGGCGTTGCCGGTGAGGGCGACGGTCATGCCGTCATAGGGGATGACGTCGGCGTAGCGGGCGAAGCCGCGGATGCCGAATTTGTCGCCCCAGACGGCGCGGCCCCAGATGTAGTTGCCGCTGAAGTCGACGCCGTAAGCGATGGCGCTGAGCGTGTTTTCGCCCGGCAGTGCATCTTCGCCGCAGACGACATACATGGGCGTGCCGTCGGCGTTGGTCATCTCAGTGATGGCGTTGAACTGATTGATCTCGCGATATTGGTTGTACCACTGCACCTGAAAGTTGGCGTCGACTTTGAGGATGAAGGAGCCGAAGGTGAGCTGTCCGCCGCCGAATTCGTCGCCTTCTTCATAGCGGCCGCAGATGATGAAGCCGAGGTCGGAGGTGGCGGCCATGTCGGTGAGGGTCATGAAGAGCTGGTCGGAGTAGGGTGGCGGGCTCATGTTTTCGCCGGGGCGGATGTACTCGACCGTCATATTCGGGTTGTAATCTCCGTCCATGCGGACCATGAACGGGCGGCGATTGGGCGGCGGGATCTGCGGGGCGTTGAAGATGCCGCCGAGATAGACGTAGCCGCGACGGATGGAGTCGAACTCCATCTCGACCGCTTCGGACGGAGCGAATGGGTCGTGCAGCTTCTGGGCGTTGGTGAACCACTGGGCCAGCGCCGGCGCGGTGAATGTCGCGGCGGCGACGAGCGTGGTCGCGGCGCGGGTGGTGAGCAGAGTGCGGAAGGCGTTGCGGTTGCGGGTTTGCGCGTGGGTCGTGTTGCGGGTCATGGCGGAAGTCCTCGTTGTGCTGCCCGGGCGATCGTTCGCTCGGTTGGTTTTTTGCTCGTGCCGGCCGACTGCCGGCGTCGCACTGCTTCCGCGGTGAAGCGAGTTTTCTCCAGGATTTGCGGGGGGAAAGGGGAAAAGTCGCGCGGAAGTAGCCGCGCGGGCGAGTCGTGCGTCTTCGTGTGTAGCGCGCGGCGAAAGTGCCCGTCGCGTCAAGCCGCAAATTGGGGGGACTGTGTTGGCGATCACGATCGCGTGGCTTGCGGCACGGCCAGATTTGCAGCGCGTGCGCTGATCGTGACGAAAGGAAGGTGAGAGAGCTGCGCAAGAACTTCGTCGGCCTTCGATGGCCGACGTGGTCGCATTGCGGGCAGTGGCGGCGCGATTTGCATCGCGCCGCATCGGCTCAGACCACGAGCTTATAGCCCACCGCATGGGCGGTGAGGATGTGCTTGGGCTTCTTCGGATCAGGTTCGAGCTTGCGACGCAGGCTGACGATGTGGTTGTCGACCGTGCGGTCGGCGGGGTAGACGCCCGCGCCCCAGATGCGCTCCAGAAGGTCCGCACGGCTCACGGCTTGGCCGGCGTTTTGATGGAGCATGCGCAGAATCTCGGATTCGTAGTAACCAAGCGGCAGCTCTTCGCGGCCGGCGATCACCTTTTGGCGGCGGAGGTCCACCGTGCGCTCGCCGATGCGGAAGGACTCGGTGGAGCCGGGCGCGCCGGCCGGAGCGGAGCGGCGCAGCGCGGCGCTGACGCGGGCGAGCAGCTCGCGCAGGCTGAAGGGTTTGGTCACGTAGTCGTCCGCCCCGAGTTCGAGGCCGCGAACCTTGTCGATCTCCTGCCCGCGGGCGCTGAGGATGATGATCGGCATGGTGTGACCGGCGTCGCGAAAGCGCTTGCACAGGTCGAAGCCGTCGGCGTCGGGCAGCATCAGATCGAGCAATACGAGATCGGGCAGACGCTGAGCCAGCGCCTGAGTGGCCTCGGCCCCGGTCGCGGCGTGTGCCACCGTGTGCTTCTCGAATTCGAGATTGTCACGCAGGCCCGCGGCGAGGTCTTTTTCGTCTTCGATGATGAGTACGTGTGCCATGGCTTAGGTCTTCACATTCAGCAGCAGCAACACCGCCACCGGGCCGAACACGATGATCGGGATTCCGGCGGCGAGCAGGGCCGACTGCGGGTCGGAAACGAGTTCGCGGGCGATATAGCTGGTCGCAAAGAAGAGGCCGCTCGCGATCAGCGACCAACCGGCGGCGTTGATCACGTTCTGCCGCTCGCGGGTCAGGAAGAAGGGCACCGCCAGCGCGAGCAGAATAAGCTGGCTGACGGGCTCGGTGAATCGCAGGATGAGCGATTGCAGGATGGTGCCGCGATTGGGCAGTTGCTGATTCTTCACCAGCTCGCCCAATTCGCGCGTGCTGAGCAGATCGGACCATTCGGCGGACTGACGCAGCAGCAGCTCTTCGGGCGGGAGCGAAAAGGGCAGTGTGTCGATTGGTGTCGCGGAGAGACTATCCGCCGCGCCGCTGCCGCCGACGCGCAGCTGCGAGCCGCGGTCTAGCCGCCAGACTTTGGCTTCGGCGTCCCAGACGCCGGCGTCGGCCTGCACGAGGTGGACCACGCCGCTCTCGGTCTTGGCCGAGACGAACGCGATGCCGCGGAGCGTGCCGGCGGCGACGTCGAGCTGTCGCGCGGTGAGGATGTTTCCCCTGGCGTCGCGAATGCAGCGGGCGGCGCGGGCGTGGCCGGCGGTGGTGTCGTCGTGCTCGCGGGCCAGCTTGGGGGCGATCTGCGGAATCACAAACTCGCGATTGATGAAGATGACCGGGACCAGCAGCAGCGCGCAATAGCCGATCGGCACGAGCAGACGCTGCAGCGGCATCCCCGCGGCGACGAGCGGGGTCTGTTCGTTGTTGCGGAGCATGGCCCCGAGGGCGTAGCCGGCGGAGATGGCCATGAGCGGGGCGGCGAGCTGCGAGAAATAGAGCGGGACGTTGTAGCCGTAGTAGTCGATGATGGCGCGGAGCGCTTCGAGCAGCGGGACCTCGCCGTCCTTGGTGAACTCGTCGAGATTAAAGAGCAGGTCGAGCAGCACATACATGCCGATGCCGACTCCCAGGAGGATGAAGAATCCGCCGAAGAAGGATCGCATGATGTAGCGGTCGATGGTGGTGAACACGAAGCGAGCATCTCCCTTCGGGGGCCGGGCGTCAGCGCTTGACCAAGGCCCGCAGCGTAAACCACTCCAACACGGCGACGCCGGCCAGGCCGCCCCACATCAGGATCACTCCCAGCGTATGCGTCGCGGCGCGATCGGCAGTGGAGTGGCCGACGAAAATCAACACCGCCACCGCCGCGCCGGGGATGCAGGAAATGCCGAACGCGGTCAATAACTGTGAGCCGCGGAAGCCCGCGCCGAGCGTGGCGGCGATGAGCACGGTCAGCAGCACGGCCAGCGCGACGGCGAAGCGGAAGTGGATCAGCGAACGAACGCGATAGTGCAGCCGCCGGGCCTTGTCGATGACGCTCTTGCGCAGCTCGGCGAGTTTTTCGGGCAAGTCCATCGCGTGGTTGCGGTCGAGAAGCGCTTGGGGCGGAATCTCGGCCACGGTGGCCTTGGCCGACTCGGGCACGACCAACTTGTCGATCGGGTGCGAGTTGCGCGCCTGCGGTCCGAGCTCGCTGCCGGCTACATATTCGAGCACCGGAGCGTCGGCCGTTTCGAGCAGGCGCAGCCGCAGCTCGACTTCCTCTTCGGCCATCATGTTTCCGAGCAGGTCGTTGCCGCCGGGGAGCGAGGCCGTGAGCAGCGCGCGGCCGGCGGTAAAGCGGCTGAGCGCTTCGCCGTCGGCGCGGGTGCAGGCGACCTCGCAATTGGTGAGCTGGAGGCCACTGCCCGCGGCGCCGAGCGAGGCCGGGCCGAAAGAGGCGGCCTTGATGTCGTATTGGTTGCCGAGGTCGTCGGCGAGGGTGAGCGTGCCGCCGTCGCTGATGGCGCGTTCGGCCGTGCGGAACGCTTCGAGGCGGACCAGCTCGTGTCGCAGGCGCCGGAATTCGGCGGCCACGTCGCCGCCGATCCAGGGGCGACGGAGCCAGTCGACCAGCGTGTGGAGCTCGACCAGCGAGGCCCGCGTCTTGCCGGAGATGCTGTAATAAAACGGGCCGATGGTTTGTTCGTCGAGGCTGATCGTGCCGCCACCGGGGTCGTAGTCGTAGCCGCCCTTAACGGTCACGCTGAGCGACATCTGGTTGGTGCGGGCGTCAAACTGGCAGAATCCCTTGTCGGCGAGGATGAACCGCTTGAGCTGGTTCTCGGGGCTGCGATGGAGGTAGCGCGGGTTATCGATAATGAGGTAGGTGATGCGGGGGTCGACGTCGAAGCCTTTGGCGAGCAGCGCCTCGCGCGTCGGGCGCAGCACCTTGTTGCAGGTGATGAGGTGGCTGTCGCGGCCCTCCTTGGCAAAATCGATGAAGGCCCGCGACTCCAACTGCGAAGCCGCGACCACGCCGATGTTGTTGCGGGCGTAGCGTTCGACCGTGCGGTAGATGCCAGGGATGAGGATGTTGGCGCCGAAGAGCGCCACCAGCGACACAAAGAGCGCCAGCAGCAAGGCGGCGACCATCAGGCGATGAACATTGATCCCCGCGGCGCGGCAGGCGTTGAGCTCGTTGTCGGCGGCGAAGCGGCCGTAGGTCAGCGTGGCCGAAAAAATGGCCGCCAGCGGCATCGCCACCGTGAGCATTGCCGGTGCGATCAGGGGGGTGAGCAGCGGCACGTCGGCAGCGGAGATGCCTTCGTAGCGCAGCGCATTGAAGAGCGCCCCACCCATGGTCAGCAGGCCCGTCAGCGCGATGGTGGCAAGCGCGAAGGTCTTCAGCAACTCGCGCAGAATGTAGCCGTGCAGGGTGTACAGCATGGAGGCTCAGTGCGGCGACGCGATCCGTATTCGCGCCGTTCGGTGCGCTTTTGCGCGGAGCGAAGTGTAGTCGCGATCTGTGGGGGAGGGGTAGCGCCGCCGGGCGGGCGGCGGCCGGCGGGCCGGGACGCCGGTTTTTGCCGCGGGGAGTTAGAATGAGCCAGGAGTAAATCGGAAACCGGAGGTCGACCGATGCCCTGTGGCTGTGGCCCGGAGAAATCGTGTGCAAGCAAGCCCGTGCGCGAGCACGAGGGCCCGCTCGACGAAGATCTGATCGAAGGCGAGTCGGAAGATGACGAGCCGACCGATGAATGTCGACATTGCGGGCAGGAGATTCACGCCGACGCGGCGTTGTGCCCGAAATGCGAAGGGCATGATCCGTTCGCGAATCCGAGCAACTCTCCGCCGAAGTATGCGCTGCCGGCGTTTCTCGTCGGTTGCGGCATGATCGTGATTTACATGTTCTACACGACGACTTACTGACGCCCGGGTGCGGCGGAACGGCGGCTTCGGGGGCATCGAGCGGGGGCGTGAAGCAGAATAATCGTCGATCGAGCGGAAATAATTTCCGCTTGTCAGCGTTTGTCAGTGAAGCCGCACCGGCGGCATCCCCAGCGCGAACTGAGTTTGAGGATCGTTTTTTTCCATCGCGTCCCGATGCGCGACGGCCCGGTCTTGATTTGCGCGCATCGCGACGCCCGCACTCACACCGACTGAGGAGGCTCCCCGCGATGAAGTTGGAACCCACCGAGGGTGCCACACAGGCACCCATCACGTTCGAAGAAGCTGCGACCCCTGCGCCGCGCCGCGTCTCGCGGCGTTGGCTGATTGGCGGAGCGCTGAGCGCCCTGGGCGGCGGATGTGCGTCGCCCGTCAATCCGCTCGCCGCTGAATCTGAGCTCGACACTCTGCTCGCCGGCGGCGCGCTCGAAGGCGATTCGTCGGCGCTGCCGCGCGAGGGCGGCGCCGGCGACACACAAGCCGGCCTGCCGCCACAGGGAATCGACGGCGGCGTCTTTTCACCGCCGATCGATGCGGTGCTGCGGCTCGTTAATCGCATCACGTTCGGCTATTCCCGGGCTGAGTATCAGGCCGCTTCGGCGATGGGCTACACCGCCTATCTCGAGCAGCAGCTCAATCCCCAAACGATCGACGATTCGCAGATGGCCCCGCGACTCGCGGCGTTCGACACGCTGTCGATGACGTCGCAGCAAATCTTCGACACCTATCGCAGCATGTCGAATGTGCCGGTGCAGCAGTTGGTGCTGGCGAGCATCGTTCGGCAGGTGTTTTCAAAGAGGCAATTGTTAGAGCGAATGGTCGAGTTCTGGAGCGACCACTTCAATATCGACATTCTCGATGAGCAATGTCGATTTCTGAAGCTTGCGGATGATCGTGACGTGATCCGTGTTCACGCCCTGGGCAAGTTCCCGGATCTGCTGCGGGCCAGCGCCCGCAGCGCCGCGATGCTCTTCTACCTCGACAACTACATCAACGTCGCCGGCTCGGCCCAGGAGAACTACGCCCGCGAAGTGTGCGAGCTGCACACCATGGGCGTGAACGGCGGCTACACCCAGCAGGACGTGCAGGAAATCGCACGCTGCTTCACCGGCTGGGGATTCCGCGGCTCGGCTTCGGGGCAATTCGGGACATTCTTCTTTAACGCCGCCCAGCACGACAACGGCCCTAAAACCGTGCTCGGTGTCTCGATTCCCGCCGGTGGGGGAGTGAATGACGGCGAAGCCGTGATCTCTATCCTCGCGTCGCACCCCAGCACCGCGAACTTCATCGCCCGCAAGCTGACGACGCTCTTCCTGGGCTACAACCCCGATCCGGCGCTGGTGGCGCGCGTGGCGCAGACCTACGCCGCGACCAACGGCGACATCAAATCGATGTTGCGCGTCATCCTCGATCGCAAGCCGATCACGCAATTGCTGACGCCCAAGCTCAAGCGGCCGACTCACTACATGGCAGGGCTGCTGCGAGCGATGAGCGCGATCGTGACCAACCCGCAGCCCTTGGCGACCCGGCTCGATCGCATGGGCCAGCGTCCGTTCCATTGGCCCGCGCCCAACGGATATCCCGATTCGCTCGGAGCGTGGGGCAGCAACCTGCTTCCGCGCTGGCAGACCGCGGTGGACCTGATCGAAAACCGCGTCACCGGGACGCTGATCGATGCGTTCGGGCTGTTCGAAAGCCAAGGCGGAACCGCGCCCGGCCAAGCCGGCCGCACGATCAATCGTCTGCTCACCGGCGGCGCGCTAAGCGTCGCGGCCGAAGCCGCAATCCAGTCGGTTTACGACGCCCCCACGGGCAGCCAACTCGGCCGCACGCGCGACGCGTTTGGCGTGGCGGCGTCGATGCAGGGCTATCAGTGGTATTGATGCGCCGGGGGCTGTCGCCCCTGCGCAGTCGCGAGCGCGCTTTCCCCTCAAGGCGCCGCGTCGTCCGCGTCCCGATCGATCATCCCCTACTCGTAATACAAGGGTTTCCCGCCAATGTCCGAACCCATCGCTCGTCCTTGTGGCTGTCTTGAATATTCCCAGTTGTCACGCCGCGGTTTCCTGGGCACATCCGGTGCGGCCCTCGCCGCCGCCGCCATTCCCGCCTGGTTGCCGAAAGTAGTCCTCGCCGGCGACGCCACCAGCCGCGATTCGCTGGTCGTCGTTTTTCTGCGCGGCGGCATGGACGGTCTGACCGCCGTCGCGCCCTATGGCGACCCCAATTACTACGCCGCCAATCTGCGCCCCGCGCTCGCGATCGCGCCGCCCGGCAGCGCTAACGGCGCGATCGACCTGAACGGCTTCTTCGGCTTTGCACCGGCGCTGGCGCCGCTGCTGCCGGCCTATCAGGCCGGCGATCTGGCGGTGATTCACGCCACCGGCTCGCCCGACCCGACTCGCTCGCACTTCGACGCCATGAGCTACATGGAATTCGGCATTCCATTGCAGCCCCTCAACACCGTGAGCGGCTGGTTGGCGCGACATCTGCTTTCGGTGCCGCCGATGGCCGCAAACCATCCGCTGCGCGGCGTGATCATCGACGATCTGCTGCCGCGCTCACTGGCGGGGGCGCCGAACACGCTCCCGATCGCGGATCCGGCTGGCTTTTCGTTTCCCGGCCGCTCGATCAGCGCTGCGGTACGAGCCGATGTGATCGACGCCGACTACGCAAACGCATCCCAGCCGCTGGCCAGCGCGGCGATGAACACGATCGACACGATCGACCTGCTGCACACGATTGATTTTGTCAACTACGCACCCGCAAACGGCGCGGTCTACCCCACCAGCGGCTTCGGCATGGCGCTCAAAAGCATCGCCGCGCTGCTGAAGGCCGATGTGGGCGTCGAGGTGGCGGAGGCCGATCTGGGCGGATGGGACACGCATGCGCAGCAGGGGCCGTTGACCGGAGAGCTGGCCGGGCTGATGTCGGATCTTGCCGGTTCGCTGGCCGCCTTCCATCTCGACATGCAGGCTCGTCTCGGAAACGTCACGCTCGTCGTGATGTCGGAATTCGGCCGTCGCGCCGACCAGAACAGCAGCCTCGGCACCGATCACGGCCACGGCAACTGCATGTTCGTCATGGGCGGCAACGTCGCCGGAGGGCGCGTCATCGCCGATTGGACCAGCGGAGAGCTGCTGCACCCCGACCTGCTCCACGACGGCGACAGCCTCGCCGTGACGATCGACTATCGCGACATCCTGGCCGAGATCCTGCAGACGCGGCTGCAAAACAACGCGCTGGACTTCGTCTTCCCGAACTACACGCCGACATTCCGCGGCGTGATCGGCTAACCGGTCGCCGCGCTCCGCGGCATCGCTGGTATTCTGCGCAGGATGCGGCACGTATGAGCGGGCCCGCCGGTGTTCGCGGAAATCGATGATGCAGACCCAACTCAGCGACGAGCAGCTTCTGGAGCGGCTCGTCGCTTTTTCGATCGTTCACCCTCAGAGCAGCGAGCCGATCGCGGCCTTCCTGCAGCAATACGCCCACGCCCACGGCGTGTGGCAACTGCGCCAGGTCTACAACGAAGACGCGGCGGCGCAGGTCAACCTGCTGATGGCCCGCGGACCACTGGAGGCGGCGGGTGGACTGGTGCTGTCGGGGCACATGGACGTCGTGCCCGCGGTGGAGCCGGACTGGGCGAGCGATCCGTTCGAGATGACCACGCGCGACGGGCGGTTTTATGGCCGCGGTACGAGCGATATGAAGGGTTTTGTGGCGCTGGCGCTCAACGCGCTGGCCGAGCTCGACGATCGCGACCTGCGCGCACCGCTGATGCTCCTGATCACCAGCGAAGAAGAGATCGGAACCGTCGGCGCGGCGCACTTCGCCGCGAACTACCCGACGATGCACGACGTGCCGCGGCTGCCGCCGCGCTGCCTGATCGGCGAGCCGACGCTGTTTAGCGCGGTGCGGCAAGGCAAGGGACATCTGAAGCTGCGCGTCAGCGCGAAAGGCAAGCCGGCGCATAGCGGGCTGCCCCATCTGGGCGATAGCGCCATCGCGCACGCGGTCGCCGCGTTCGCCGCCTTGCGCGGCGTCGAGGCCGAGTGGAAGCGACAGCCCCCGCCGTCGGCCGCGCTATTTCCGGAGTGCCCGCATGCGACGCTCAATGTCGGCACGATTCACGGCGGCGCGGCGGTGAACATCGTGCCCGCGGCTTGCGAGATGAACATCGGTGTGCGTTTGCTACCGGGTCAGAAATCGGCCGACGCGATCAGCGATGTGCAGCGGGCGCTCGACGGCCTGCCCGAGCCGACGCGCCGCGCGCTCTCGCTCAGCGTCGTCGGAGATACGCCGCCGCTTGGTCGCGGCTCGTCGGACGAACTCTATCAGGCGCTCTGCCAGCAAAGCGGGCAGACGAGCGAGGCGGGCGTGGCCTACGCGACCGATGCCGGGCCTTTGCAGACGCTTTTCGAAGAGTGCGTGATCTGGGGGCCGGGCGACATCACGCGGGCGCACAAGGCGAACGAATTCATCGAGCGCGAAGAGATGCGGATCGGGGCCGAGCGGCTGCGACAGATCATTCACCGATTCTGCATCGACGGAGCGGACGCGTGAGCGGCGGATTGCAACAGATCTCGGCCGAGCTGACCTATATCGACGGCGCCCTTCGGGCAAATGTCGCGGTGGTCATCGACGACGCCGGCATCATTCGTTCGGTCGGCGCGCCACAGGCGAATCTGCCCACGTTGGCGATGAGGCGCCGGGCTTTGCTGCCGGGCTTCGTGAATGCGCACAGCCACGCGTTTCAGCGCGGGCTGAGAGGCTTGGGCGAGGAGTATCCGGCCGGGCAGGGGGATTTCTGGACGTGGCGTGAGGCCATGTACGCGCTGGTGGAGCGGCTCACTGCGGATCAGTTTGAAGCGCTTTGCGTCCGCGCGTTCGATGAAATGCTCGACGCGGGCATCACGACCGTAGGCGAGTTTCACTATTTCCATCATGCCGACCCGGCGGCCCTCGACTTTGCGCTCGATGCCCGCGTGTTGGCCGCGGCGCAGCGCACCGGCATTCGCATCGTGCTGCTCGAGAGCTATTACCGCACCGGCGGGTTTGAGCAGCCGTTGGCAGGCGGTCAGCGGCGATTTGCAACGCCGGCGGTGGAGCCGTTTTTGCGGCATCTGGAGTCGCTCGCGAAGTTGTGCGACGGAAACATGCGGCGAATCGGTCTTGCGCCGCACAGTCTGCGGGCCGTTCCGCCGGAGGATCTGCGGCGGCTTTTCGCGGTGGCGCGGGAGCGCGGCTGGCGCGTGCATATGCATCTGGAAGAGCAGCAGCGCGAGGTGAGCGATTGCGAGGCGGCTTGGGGCAGGCGGCCGATGCGCTGGGCGCTCGATGAGCTGCCGATCGATGACCGCTTTACGGCGATCCACGCCACGCACACTCCGGCCGAACTCATCCGCGAGCTGCGCGAGCGCGGCGGGCGGGTGTGCCTGTGCCCGCTCACCGAAGGCAACCTCGGCGACGGCTTTCCCGCGGCCGCGGCGCTGGCCGCCGATGGCGCGGCGGGCGTCTGCATTGGCAGCGATTCCAACGCACGAATCGACCCATTCGAGGAATTGCGGATGATGGAGTGGGGGCAGCGGCTGCACCATCAGCGGCGCGGCGTCTGGCGCGATCAATGCGGCGGGCTGGCCGCCGTGCTCCTGAATTGCGGCACGCGTAATGGCGCCGCCGCGCTGGGAGTGCCTACCGGTGCGATTGAGCCGGGCAGTGCGGCCGATTTTTGCACCATCGACCTCGACGCGGCCTGTCTGGCAGGGATCGATCGTGCGGCGCTGCCGGCGGCGCTCGTCTTCGGGGCCAGCGCGGCGGTGGTGCGCGATGTCTGCGTGGGGGGAAGATGGGTGAGAAGCAGTGGCGAATCGCCGATTTCGAATCGCGAATGATCAGCAAATGCAGAATGCAGACTGTTGAATGCACAAGGCGGGCGGGGGCTGTGAGCGTCGCTTTCGCTCAGTTTGTGCAGGGCGTTCCGATCAACGAGTTTACGAATGGCCCGATGTCGGAGATCGTGACGAAGCCGTCGTCGTTGGTGTCGTTGGCGCAGAGAAAGTTGCAATAGTCTTCGTTGGGGAAGAGTGCCTGCCACACGGCTTCAGCGTCGGACGGTGCGCTCAGCGCAGCGACGAAGAAGCCGATGTCGGCGATCGTGACGAAGCCGTCGCAGTTCGCGTCGCCACAGGGGCTGCAGTCGGGTGTGTCGATAACGATCAACGACCAGCCCTGAAGATTGCCCGTGATGCCCAGCGCCCGGTCGGCGACCCGCAGCCGCCAAACGCCGGCGACGCTCTGGCCGATGAAGGAGTCGAGGGAGCGGTTGTTCGCACCGCTGCCGAATCCGGAGGTCTGGTATGCGCCCGGCGGAATCACGCCGCTCGCGCCTTGCGCCGCCGCCGCCGCCCAGATATCGGCACTGGCGTCGCTGCTGAAGGTATAGTCGCCGCTGAAGTTGCTGCTATCGCCGGTGGCGCCGGGGGTGAGAGCGCCGATCCGTTCGGCCAGCACGGCGGTGGGGCCGCCCTCCTTCTCCAGCGTCAGGATCAGTTCGCCGCACCAGCCGTGGGCGAGCTGGGTGATGCGCACGCGGAGCGCGACGACGCTGAGGCCGTCGGGGATGGTGATTTCGCTGACAAATCCCGTGGCGTTGGTGTCGGGAATCTGTCCGCCCACGCCGCTAAAAGAGAGGTCGCCGGCGCGAGCGATCGGCAGAGCGATCAGGGCGGCGACCAGTTGAAGCGCGATGCGGTGGGCGAGGCGAGCGGGCTTCTGCATGGCGACGCACATCCTCCGCCGCAGATCAAACCACGGCACGCAGTTCGACGTGTAATACGTCGGGCAATTTTCGAATCGATTCGAGCGCTTCGCGGCTGGGACGCTCGTCGAGCGAGATCGCGACCCAGGCGGCTTTCGCGCCGGTGAACACGCGGCTGACGATCTCCTCGGCGTTGACGCCGTCGGCACGAATGGCGTCGAGGATCGAGGCCAGCACGCCCACCTGGTCTTTGGCCCGCAGCACAAGCTGCCACGTCGCCGGCGATCGATCCAGCAGGTTGATGCAGTTGCGGATCTCGCCCGAGGTGAGGAAATCGCGCGCGATGCGTACGACTTCGTTGCCGACCGCCTCGCGCGCTTGGCGCGTCAGCTCGGCGATGCGCGGCGTCGCGACAACGCCCGCTAGTCTGAGCAGGTTGTTGTCGATGGTGGTCTGTTCGATGTAGGGCTCGTCATTCACGCCGTCGAGACCGACGCGCAGGCCGCGCTCGCGTGCCACGCGGGCCAAGGCCGCTTCGTCGACGACGCCGGTCTGGGCCAGATTGACGACGATGGCGCCGGGCCGCAACGCTTCGAGAAACGCGTGGTCGACAACCGGAAGGTCTTCGCTCGCGGGCATGGGCAGGATGCAAATCGCATCGCTGGTCTCGGCCACCTCGCGGGCCAGGTTGCAGAGGTGGATGTCGGCGTTGGGCTCGGCTCGCGTCGGCAGGCTCGGCGACCAGGCGGAGACCGACATGCCGAAGGCCCGCGCGATGCGTGCGATGGCGCGGGCATCGGCGCCGAAGCCCATGAGTCCCAGTTTCCGTCCGGCAAGGCCATGCGCGGCGCCGGCTCCGACGCGGTCCCAAGTGCCGCTGCGCAGCTGGAGCGTGTGATCGACGATGGCGCGATCGAGGGCCAGGATCATGCCGAAGGCCAGCTCCGCCTGGGCCTCGGAATAGACGCCGGGGCAGTGCGTCACAAAGACGCCCTGCAGCGACGCATCTTCGACCGAGACTTCGCCCGGCCCCTCGCCGGCCCGAATGATCATCTGAAGTTGTTTGCAGCGGTCCAGCAGTTCGCGGCTGACGCGCTGCTCGCCGACGACGATCACGCCGACGTCGGTCAGGCGGGCCTTGGCCGCGTCGAGCACGATGCCCGGCTCATAGGTAGTCTCGGCGCCCAGTTCGCCGAGGGCGGTTCGGGCGGCGGGCGGCAATTCGCAGGCGATGAACAGCTTCATAAAAGCGACCCAATCGAGTTCGCGGACCTTCGGCCTCGCCGGGACAACACTCCGGAGAGCACGCCCGACAGGCGCGGCTCACCGTTGGCTGGATACGATATCGCCTGGGGCCGCCGATAGAATCGATGATCGATCGCCGATTTTTCGTAACTGAGGGTGGAGGAGCACAGCCGTGCCCAATCGCGCCATATCCCTGGCCGGAATTCTGACCTTCGCCGCCGCCGCGCAGGGGCAACTCGCGCCGCGCGTCGATGTCGAATTCTCCGTCACGTTTCCCACCTCCCTGGGGCAAAGCGTCTACGTACTGGGCGATTTACCCGAGCTGGGCGGCGCCAGCGTGTCGCGCTCGGTAAAGCTCGTACCGGCGGGCGGCGGTGTGTGGCGTGCGACGATCGCCATTCCGGCCGGGCGCACCTACACCTATCGCTACGGCTGGCGCAACGACACGGTCAGTCAGTGGTCGAATCCGACCAATTTCAACGCAATTACCGGCTTTCAATCAGATTCGACCGCACCCGACGATTCCGCACTCGCGCACAAGGCGGTTCTCTATCACAGCGGCTGGACCGACGTGCGCCTCTTCTGGAAAACCGCTTCGCAAGCGGTCTTCACTGAGACGCCGATGCGCATCTTCGGCCCGGGTCGCGCGCCCAATGAGTGGCAGTGGCGTGCGCTGCTCCCGGACGCGGGCGGGCATGAGATCCAGTTTTTCATGACCGACGCCGGAAGTGGGCGCGACCCCGCCGCCGGCACATATCTCTCAACCCTCGACGCGCTGTTCCTGCAGGAGGGGCAGATTTTCAACTATTCGCCGCCGGCGACGGTGAGCCCCCAGCGCCAAACAAATTTCGCAACCTTCCCCTCCGCCGCACTGGGTGAGAATCGGCCCTATCGCGTCCTGCTGCCGCGCGGCTATGACCAGAACGTCGCCAAGCGCTATCCGGTCATCTACATGCACGACGGGCAAAACGTCTTCGACCCCGGCGCGTTCGGGTCGTGGAACGCCGACGAGACCGCCAACAACCTGACCCGCAACGGGCGGATGCGCGAGTGCATCATCGTCGGTGTGGACAACACGGCGAACCGGTTGCGCGATTACATGCCGCCCGACGACATCGTGCCTTTCGGTCCCGGCGCCGGTCAGCCCGGCCGCGCGAATCTCTATGCGCAGTTTCTGATCAACGAGCTGAAGCCGGCGATCGACGCCACCTATCGCACGCTGCCCGATCGCGAGGGCACGATCACGATCGGCTCGAGCATGGGCGGGCTGGTCTCCCTCTACCTGGGGTGGGATTTCAATGCCACCTTTGGCCGCGTCGGGCCGATGTCCGGATCGTGGCAGTTTGCCAATTTTCCCAGTCGCGTCGCGCTCGGCCCGTCGCGGCCGCTGCGGGTTTACCTCGATAGCGGCGATAGCGGCGCTTCGAACGACAACGCCTGGCCCACGATGAACATGCGCGATGTACTCCTGCGCGGCGGCTGGGTACTTGAGCGCGACGTGCAGCACTACGTCGGCTATGGCCAGCAGCACAACGAGACCGCCTGGGCCGCGCGCGTGCCGCGTGCATTCGAGTTCCTCGTACCTGCCCGCGAAGAGACCAACGGCCTGCTGCCGCGCGCATTCGCCGGCGACCTCAATTGCGACGGCGTGGTGAGCGTGGGCGACATCGGCCCGTTCGTAACGGCCCTGACCGATCCGGCGGGTTACGCCACGCAGTTTCCCCAGTGCAATTTGCTCTACGCCGATATGAATAGCGATGGCTTCGTAACGGTCGGGGATATCGGTGGATTCGTGGAATTAATCAGCGGCTGACGGCGTACACGGGGGTGTCCGCGCAAACCCATCGACCTGCGCCGCCGCGGGCCGGACCTTCGCGGCGCCAATTCGCGCAGTTGTCCACGCGCCCGGCGTCCCTATGCGGACCGAGTTGGACAAGACTATTTGCCGGTCATCTTGTGCGATTGGCGGGCCGTCGCACGAGCGCAATCGGTTTTGGAAGCCTCTCCGCGAAGTCGTCAATTCGCAGGGTTTTTCTGCCATTTTGCATCGCGCGCTGAAGCGACGGCGGAATTCGACCGAGGGGGGCATCCGGACGATATGCCGGGCATGACCACCACCAGCCGATTCAGCGGAAGTGCTGCGTCCGGCGTTCGCTCGCTCACGAGCGGCGGCGTAGAGCGCACCTTTGGCGCGGAAGAGATCATCGTCTCCAAGACCGATCCCAAGGGCCGCATCACCTACGCCAACGATGTCTTTCTAAGGGTCGCCGAATATCAGGAACACGAAGTCCTCGGCAAACCCCACAATCTCATCCGCCACCCCGATATGCCGCGCTGCGTGTTCAAATTCATGTGGGACACGATCCAGGCCGGACATGAGATCTTCGCTTACGTCGTGAACCAGTCAAAAAACGGCAACTACTACTGGGTGCTGGCGCACGTCACGCCGACCTTCGATACTCACGGCTCGATCATCGGCTATCACTCCAACCGCCGCTCGCCCAAGGCCGCCGCCGTCGCACAGATCAAGCCGGTCTACGCATTGCTGCGCCAAATCGAACAGGGCCACCGCACGCCGCGCGACGCGTGGCAGGCGTCTTTGCCCGCGCTCGTGCAGTACCTCGCCGATCGCGGCATCTCGTATGAGGAATTCGTCTTCTCGCTGGCCGACCCGCCCGAGAGCGCCGGCCGCTCGAACCCTGCCAAGGCAGGAGAGGTCGTCGCATGTCGCTAGCTCAGGTTGATTCATTCGCGGCGGAGTGGTCCGAAGCCCTGGCCGCCGAAGCGGAGTGCACTCCGGAGGCCGAGTCGGAATCGCCGGCCGATCTCGCGCTCATCGACGAGCCGATCGGTGCCGAGCAGCCCGATGAGTTGACGCAAATTCGAGCCTGGGTCGCCAAGGCCGCCGAAGTTTGCGAGTCAGCCTCGGCCGGCGATCTCGAGGCACGCCTGCTGCAGATCGACGCCGAGCCCGATCTCGCCCGGCTCCTGCACGGCATCAACCATCTGCTCGACATGACCGACGCCTTCGTGCGCGAGTCGACCGCGACACTGAGCTACGCCGCTCAGGGCAAGTTCTTCCGCCGGGTCTTGCTGAACGGCATGCTCGGCTCATTTCGCCAGGCCGCGACGAAGATCAACGAGACGACTGCGCAGATGAAGCTGCGCACCGACGAGCTGAAACTGGCCGAGCAGCGCCGGGCGCAACTCGCGGACGAATTCCAGGCGGTCGTCAGCACGATCGACGGACTGGTCGCCGCGACGCAGCAGATCTCCGATTTCTCCGGCGTCATCCGCGGCATCACCGCGCAGACCAACATTCTCGCCATCAACGCCTCGATCGAGGCCGCCCGGGTCGGCGAAGCCGGCCGCGGCTTTGCGGTGGTCGCCACCGAGGTCAAGCGACTCGCCGCGCAAACCGCCCAGGCCAACCGCGACATTCAGACGCAATTGGCCGCGATTCAAAACGCCACGGCGTTGACGGCCAAGTCGATCATCGAGATTCGCGACACCTTGCGCGAGACGGAGAAATCCGCGACGTAGGTCCGCAAATCTCGCTTCGTGAACCGCGCAGCGCTTACTCGATCCGGCGCTGCGGCGGTTCCTTTGCTTCAATTCTCTCTACGGACAACCCCCCAAAAATCCTTCCTCAGCGGCAGATCCCACGTTTTCTCACGATCACAGCGAGCGCACCACCGTACTTACCGAGTGCGGCTGGGTCGATTGCACGGTAATCTCCCTCTTCGGCCGCACCCGTCTGGAGGCCATGCATGTCTGGAGTGCAGGGCTCGGCGCCGTCGCCGAAGTCCGATGAGTCGAATCTTGTCGCCGCGCTGCGGGATCGTGACTCTGCCGAGACGGAGCGATTCGTGCGGTCGCAGTCGCCGCGGGCTCTCTCGCTGGCGCGCCGCTTCCTTCGCAACGAGGAAGACGCGCGCGAGGTCGTGCAGGAGTCGTTTCTCAGCTTCTTTCGTAGTTTGGATGAGTTCCGCGGTCAGGCGGCCCTTTCAACCTGGCTGCACCGCATCGTGGTCAATTCCGCTCTGATGCGGCGCCGCCGCGCCAGTAACCGGCTCGAGCGCCAAATCGACGAATTGCTGCCGAAGTTCGATGAAACCGGCCATCGCCTGAGCGTCGGGCCGGCCTGGGCCATCAGCGCCGACGAACAACTCGCAACCCAGGAGGTGCGCGAGATCGTCCGCCGTCGAATCGAGGAACTGCCCGAGTCCTACCGTATCGTTCTCATTCTGCGCGACATCGAACAACTCGACAGCGAAGTGGTCGCCGAAATGCTTGAGACCACGCCCAATGCGCTCAAGACCCGCCTGCACCGCGCCCGTCAGGCGCTGCGCACCCTGCTCGAAGAGGAGCCTTCGATTTGTCCTCGGAACTAACCTGCAAAGAACTCATCGAGTTCCTCGATGACTATGTCGCCGGAGCGCAGACCGCGCAGGCCCGAGCCGCGTTTGAAGCGCATCTGTCGATCTGCCCCGAATGTGTCGATTACCTCGCTCAATATCGCGCCGCGCCTCGGCTGGCCCGCGCTGCCTTGGATGGCGGCGCGCATGCCGCGCCCGAAGACCTGATTCAGGCGATTCTGAAAACGCGCCGGTGAGCAGGCCGTCGCTCGCTCACGGCCCTTCCAGCTCCGCCACGGTCCGCGGCCAGTCATCCTTCAGCAAGCGCGAGAGCGACCGATCCGCCAGCACACGCCCGCCGGTCTGGCACGTCGGGCAATAGTTCGTCTCATTCGCCGCATAGATGATGCGCTGTACGGCGGTTCCGCAGACCGGACACGGCTGGTTGAACTTGCCGTGCACCGCGAACTCGGGGCGAAACGCCGTGATCTCGCCCGCTCCGGGAAATCGCTGCGCGAATAGTGCGCCGAGCCGTGCGATCCACTCGTTGAGCACGCGCCGCGTCGCTTCGAACAGTCGACGCACTTCTTCATCGGTCGCCTTCTGCGAGTGCGCGATCGGCGACAGCCGGGCGGCGTGCAGAATCTCGTCGGAATAGGCGTTGCCGATGCCGTCGAAAAGTCGCGGGTCCGTCAGGCTGCGCTTCAGCGTGTGGTTTTCTTTGCGCAGTGCCGTGCAAAAAGCCGCTTCGTCCGCGGTCAAAACGTCGAGCCCGCCGCGCGCAAAGGCCGCCAGCGATGCTCGATCGGCGATGTAGTGCAACGATGCCCGCTTCTCACGGCTGGCTTCGGTGACGTGCAGCACGTCCGTCTCAAACCGCAACGCCGCCGATTGCAGCTTCAGCGGCGGTTTCTCATTCCACCGCAGCCGCCCGGCGATCATCAGGTGAATCACCAGCCGCCGCTCATCGCCGAAGTCGAGCACAATCCGCTTGCCGATACGGTCGACGCCAACCACCCCGCGCCCGGCGGCGTCTTCAATGGCAGGCTCGACCGTCCGCAGGACGAAGGGACTGCGGATCGAGATGTCCGTCAAAACCCGGCCGACAATCCGCGTCCGCAGCGCCTGGCAATACGTGAGTACGTCGGGCAACTCGGGCATAAACCGGATCCTACATCCGCCCGACCTGGGTTCGTGCACGATGCTTCGCGATCCCGACTCGACCGGCGCGGAAACCCAGGAGGTTCCCAATCCGTCGAACAGTTGTGGTCGAGACGTCGCCGCAGGTTAAACTCAGTCGATTCTGATCCAGCGTGGGGTCTGCTCTGATGTTGCGGGATGGAGATACAACGAGCCGTCGGCTGCTGAGGCATGGCTGCGCGCTGACGGCAGGGTTGATCCTGTTGATCGCGATTTGGTGGCTGCCTGATTGCGACTCGCCGCGCAAGCTCCTGGCGGCGGCGTTGTCGGCTTGTGCGCTCTTGCTTTGCGCGTGCGATGCCTGGGGCTTTCCGGTGACGCTTTCCACCGCGCTCCGTCGGCTGGTCTACATCACGTCGATCGCGGTCCTGCTGGTGATCGTGGTGGTTTGGACGCGCACGCCCGCGAGCGGCGCGACGCTGGGCGGGGGATCGACAGCAGCAAAATCTGTCAGCAGCCCGACCGCGACGGCGCTCTATCTGCTGTTCGCTGGTGTGGTGTACGCCGCGATCGCCGTCGGGGCCTTCGTCCGTACGAGGCCCCCGGATCGCGACGCGAACCCGCAAAATCCCCACCAACCCCCCGGCGCAGACGCGCAGCCTTAGTCCTGGCGCGGCGGCGGAGTCACTTCGATCGGGCCGAAGTTCTTTTCATACGCGGTCACGGTCTGCTGCAGCGCCTGCATCATCCGCTTCGCGTTCGGCGGCGTGAGCATCAGACGGTGCGAAAGGATCGGCATCGGCTGCGTCGAATTCGGCGCCAGCGAGTTCGCACCCAGATACACCGTGATTTCCTCGCCCGTCGCGCTGGTCGCGAAGAAGTTCGAGTAAATCGTGTCCATGCGGCTCGCGTCGATGCGAACCTGCTGTTGCTGGTTGTTGCCCTGTTGCGGCTGATTGGCCATCGGATTGCTCTCCTCCTCGCCGAAGATCATCGTCTGCTACTCCCAGGCGGGGTTTGACGTTCACAGTTGCGGCGGCCGCGCCGGCGACCGCCGATCAGCAGCGAAGTGTAGAGGCCCCTGCGCCCGCCAACAACCGACGCCTCCCGAAGCCCGCCGCCGCGTTGCCATCGCCGGGAGCATCCATTTTCGGACGATGGGGAATCGTCGCAATTTTCGCGCGGCGCAATTCAGGCGCTTCGCCGAACCGGCCGAATCTTTCGAGTATGAGCGTCTGGCCCGCCGCAATCTGGCCGCAGGCGATACCGCGCAGCGGAGCGATCGGCGGCGCGCCGCGCCCCGGCGCTTGGCTGGACCGGCTGGCGCAGAAATTCAACTTTCTCAACCGCCCCCGACGCATTCTGTTGGCGCTCGCGGCCACCTGGGTCGTTCACACGTTTGATCTCGGATTCACGCTGCTGGAGGCCAACTCCGAGCATTTTCGAGAGCTGAATCCGGTGGCGGCCACGCTCTTGCAGGATGATCAGGCGGTTATCGTCTACAAAATCGCGCTGTTGCTGCTCGCCTCGGTCATCATCCTGCCGCTGCGACGTCGCCATCTCGCCGAACTCGCAACCTGGCTGATGCTGGCCACCAGCATCTATGTCGCCGTTCGCTGGCACTGCTACTACCTCAGCCTCGCGACGGGACACATCAACCCATTCATCGCCGTGGATTGACGTCCGCCGCGCGCGGACAGCAACGCGCCGGCTTTCGTCTGCTCTTCGCCGGTTCACGGCGCCGCGGTGTCGCGGCGGCTGCGAAGGAGCGCGACGCACGTTCCGATGACCACCAACATGATCGCGTGCGCGCCGAGGTCTCGCAGATCGCGCGATAGCCAGGCGCCCATGCCGAGCAGCCACGCGATGAGTCCGATGCGGCCGAGGAGGACGGAACGGGATGTCGCGCCGCTCGGAGGCGACGCCGCGATTAGCAGAATCGCCAGCGCGGGCATGGTCCACACGAGGTAGTACATTCGCGTCAGCGGGGCCAACACCTGAATTCCGATCGTCAGCAGGGCCGCGTCGCAGCGCACGCTCCACAGCGGGTCCGCGATGCTCGGGCGGCGCGCCACCGCCGAGAACATCAGCAGCAGCAGCGCGCCGCTCACCCACCCGGCGATGCGGCCGACCTGTTCCACGCTCAGATGCACCGGCTGCCAAAACGCCGGCCGCGGATGATCCGCGACGGTCAGTCGCGCCAGCGTGGCGGCGATCGATTGATTGCGGCGATCGACGAAATGCGCGCTGAAGGGGCCGGGGTTGTCCACCTCCAGCCAGGCCCGCAATCCGGCGCTGCCGATGTTGAAACGCCACCATTCCTGGTGATATTGCACGGCTCGCTGCGGCCCGAAAGCGACCAGCGGCGGCAGCGCGATCAGCAGCCCGCAACCGACCACAAACCCCGCCAGCGCCCGCCAACGGCGCTGCAGCGCCAGCCACACCGCGAAGGCCGCCGGCAGCAGCTTCAGCACGGCCGCCGCCGCCAGCCAGCAGCCGCCCGCGAATTCGCGACGGGTCTCGAGCGCGCTCACACCCGCCAGAATCAGCGCGAGCGTCAGAAAACTCACCTGATTGAACTTGCTGGCTTCGTAGAGCGCCGCGAGCGAGAGCACGACCAGCCAGCCAAAGCGGACCGCGCCGAGATTGCCTGATTCGCGCATCCTGCACCAACGGGCGAGCGCCCACATGCAGTAGCTCAGCGACAGCATCTGCACGATCGTCCACAGCACCGCCGCCACACCGCGACCGCCCGCCGCCAACGGCGCGAGCAGCACAGACACGGTCGGCAGATAGAAGGGCAATTGGCGGTTATTCAGCGGCTGCGGGTCGTTCAGCGTCGGGTTGAGCGCGCCGTGTTCCCAGACATACGCCGCGTCGAGGTAAAAGTGGTGGAAGTCGTAGGTGACGCGAGAGGCGCGGCTCCACGAGATCACTGCGCAAGCGACCAAGACGCCGACGATCAGCAATCGGCGCGAGACGGCAAAGGGGTCGAGTGGTCGCTGTTCGTCGGAGCGCTCCGTCATAGCCGAACATTAACGGCCCGCGCCGAAATCCGCCGTAGCTGCGGCTACTCGGCGGCGCGCCTTCGGGCGGCCCCGTCCGCATCCATGCATGTCGCCGGGGAGCGCAGAATGCCGAGGTATTCACGCCAGGGACCGACCGCCGCTTCGTACTGCGTGGCCATCGCCTTCGCGATCTGGGCGATGTGGTTGAGGTCGTGCGCGACCCAGGTCGCCAACAACTGCTCAAGCGTCACCTCGCCCAGCGCCGGGTGGGTTCCGCGGCGGTCCAGGTCCGCCGGGCTCAGTCGAAGTTCGCGCAAGGCATTCAGATTCGTCCCGCGCAATTGCTGAAACTCGTCGAGCAGTTGCCCGATCGACTTTCCGCGGCTCGCTTCGAATTGTGCGTAGCGGTCGTACTTCTCGAATGGGCGGCTCGTGCCATGAGCCAGGATCAGCCGAGTGCGGGTGAGCCAGTCGGTTTTCTCGCCGGTGATGAGATGGCCGACGACGTCGAAGGGGCTGAAGGTGTCGGGGCCATAGTTGCCGCGCAGCCAGCCGTCGCTCAGGCCGGCGAGCATCGCTCGCAGCGTCGCCGGCGTGCGTTCGAGCACTTCGATTGCCTGATCGACGGTGAATTTCATTGCCGATCCTTCGCTACCGCGCCTCACCCATGGCGGCGATTCGCGCATCGACATCCGCGCGAAACTTTTGCGACAGCGGCAGGCGATCGAGCAGCGAGCCGAGTGCCTTGCGCGTCGCGTCGGGCGTCACGCCCGCGGCTTTGGCGTCGGCCAGCAGCTGATCGACAAAACGCTCCGCCGCCCCGCCGATCATTTGCATCAGCGTCTCGCGGGGCAGGCCCAGGCCGTCGGTCGCCGAGCCGAGGTGTTCCCACTCGGCGGCGGAAATCTCGCCGTCGCGAATGATCGATTCGAAGAGCGCGCGAAGAAAGACCGCCCCGCGGCTGGAGAAGTAGGTGGAGATCAGCGTGGGCAGGGGCTGCCCGAGCGTTTTGGCCAGTGCGTCGAGTTTGGCGGTTTCGATGTTCTCGATTCGCCCATCGCGCATGGCCGTATCCAGCACGCGCTCGAAGACCTCGCCGCCGACGCGGAGCTCGGCGGACTTGCGATGCTCATCGTCCAGCTCGAGCCGGGCGGCGAGCCAGTTGAGCGCGGCCCGCTCGCGCTCGGTGATGACCTCGTCGCGATAGGTGCGTTCGAGCGCCAGCTCGTAGGTCCGCTGCAGCGCTTCCTCGCGGTCGCCGGGGGCGATGCCCAGCGCGGCGCAGGCGAACTCCGGGCGGAAGTACTCGCGGTCGGCGCGGATGCGCTCTTCGAGCTGCGCCGCATACGCGCTGAGCCTCGCCGAGCGCTCGGCATCGACCATGCGCGCTCGCTCTCGTTCCGCGCGTGAAAAAATCTGTCGCATCGCTCGGCCCTCGCTGGCTCTCCGTCGTTCTCGCGGCGTCGGTCGCGTGAACCGCAGCCGCTCGGATCGCGGGTCGAAATCTTCGCGGCTGATCGAGATCGGAGCAACGCTGTTTCACGTGAAACAGCGTTGCGCGACGCAAAGGGGATGCCACAAGGCCGCTCGGGCCTGGAGTTTGGCGGACTTTGTGTTGGTCCGGGGTGAGGCCGGACCAATCGTCAATCGGTGAACCGACGACGTTTGGTCACGGGATGCATTTACGCGGAAGCGGACTTGGCAGGGGCCGTGGAGTACTGCGCGTCGCGATTTCGCCGGTGCGGAGAGACGTAAGCTGGTCCGCAGCGTTCGCGCAGTACTCCGGGGTAGGTTCAGAAGAGCGAAGTCGGATCCTGATTGAGCGAGAGGAACGCTCCGACGCTTCCCGGGAGAGAGGCCGTCGAGGAGCCATTGGCATTGACGGAGCCGCCTTGGCCGCCACCGCCGATGCTGCCGCCGCCCCCGCCGCCACCCCCCCGGGGGTTTCCGACCAATGTTCCGCCCGGAGCGCCGCGCGCGCCCGCGCCCGGCGCGACGTCGACCGTGCCGGTGTTAGTGATGGAGGGACTAATCACTTTAACCAGTCCGCCGCCACCGCCGCCACCGGCAGCGCAGATTCCGGCGGTATATGCGCCTCCTTCACCGCCGTTGGCGGCGATCAATCCGTTGTTGGTGAAGTAGGCCGGGGAGGCAAAAATGAGGATTCCGCCGCCACCACCCCCGCCGGAGGGGAGTGCATTGGTGCCCCTCCCTGAGATCGTGCCGTTGTTTTCGATTCCGCCGGCGGCAAGGATGACCACCGTCCCGCCGCCATAACCCGGGTCGGCTCCCCCGCCGAAAGCAGTTCCGCCGCCGCCGCCGCCCAGCGGGCCTGGGTAGCTCAGTGAGACGGCCGTCTCCTTCGAAAATGTTCCGCCGCCCCAGCCGCCGCCGGCGATAATTGTGTTCGTCCCGATTTCACCGTTGCCGGCCGCCGCGGCCGTGATGCCTGGATTCGCATCGACCACCGAGTACAGATAAGAGCTGGCGTTGAATAGACTGTTGAATCTTCCGCCCCGTGCATGCGGTCCGACGACGAATAAGCCGTTGTTGATGAACTTCCCGGTGCAGCGAATCACCGTGCCGCTTTCAACATACAGCACGCCGCCGGCATCGATGGTGAGGTCACTGAACTGTGCGTTGCCGTCGGCGGCGACATCAATGAAGAGAAAGCCCAGATTCGATGTAACCGTCACCGCGCCGGCGCTGCCATTGCCGTAGATGCGAAGTTGACCGTCAGCTCCCGCGGGGCCGGTCGCTCCCGCGGGGCCGGTCGCTCCCACGGGGCCGGTCGCGCCCGCGGGGCCGGTCGCGCCGGCGGCGCCGGGCTCGCCTTGCGGTCCGGCTGGGCCGGTGGCGCCTTGAGGGCCGGTCGGCCCCGCGGGCCCGGTCGAAGTTCCCTCGACCCCGCCTCCGTTGACGGAGGAGTCGTCGTTACTTGGGTTGGGGCAACCTCCAACCGTGGCGAAAGCAGTCATCAGCGTCAATCCAAATAGGGCCGCCCCGTTGGACGCACGCAAGCACTTTTTCATGGCTCAATCCGCGTTACGTTGGTCCGTGGTGCCGATCTTGCGCGAATCGTTACGCTGACCCACCGCCTCAGCGCCGAATTGCATACCCTGAGAGTCGTCCGTCGCGGACGTGCAGTTCAGTAGAAGACAACGGAGGTAGTAATTTCTGAAGCGATGGATGCCGGGGCGGAGCGACGAGTCGGCAAATGGTGCGGGCAGGCCGTTGCATGCGACCTTACAAACCTTCAGAGCTTCCTGAAACCCGCACCCCCTCCGCCGCTGTCGACTTCGGTCGAATCTTGTGGTTCGCTGGGAGTGGATGGGGGGCGGCGGGTAGCTTGTCGCGACGGTTGAGTATTCGATCGGCGGCGGCGTGGGCCGACGCCTGGAGCGATACAGGAGGCTTGCGCGATGATGCGTGGATTTGCGGCCGGGCGGGTTGCAGTGGTTGGGTCGATGGGGGCGCGGCGGGCGGCGGTGGTCGGCGGTGCGTTGCTGCTGGCCGGCGCGGCGAACGCCGGCAATTGGCCGCAGTTTCGCGGTCCGGGGGCTGCGGGCATCGGTGAAGGGCCGGCCGTGCCGACGCGCTGGGATGTGGAGAAGGGCGAGAACATTCGCTGGAAGACGGCGATCCCCGGGCTGGGGCTGAGCAGCCCGATCGTCTGGGGAGATCGCATTTTTCTTACGACCGCGATCGGCAACGAAGCCGACAGCGGGTTAAAGACGGGGCTGTATGGCGACATCGAGTCTGCGAATGATGTCGGCCCGCAGAAGTGGGTCGTGATGTGCCTGAGCACGCGCACGGGCGACGTGATCTGGCAACAGACGGCCTACGAGGGCGTGCCGAAGATCAAGCGCCACACCAAGGCGTCGCACGCGAACTCGACCGCCGCGACGGATGGCAAGCATGTCGTCGCGTTCTTCGGGTCGGAGGGGATGTACTGCTATGACGTGGGGGGCAAGCTGCTATGGAAGAAAGATTTCGGTGTGCTCGACAGCGGCTTTTTCATGGCGCCCGAGGCGCAGTGGGGCTTTGGCAGCTCGCCGATCATTCACGACGGCAAGGTGATCATTCAGGTCGACGTGCAGAAGGACTCGTTCGTCGCGGCGCTCGATGTGAACGACGGCAACGAAATCTGGCGCACGAAGCGCGACGATGTGCCGACGTGGGGCTCGCCCGCGATCGTGAAAGTCGGCGACGAGACGCACGTCGTCTGCAACGGCTACAAGCACGCCGGGGCATACAACCTCGCCGGCGGGGCGGAGGTGTGGAAACTGAAGGGCGGCGGCGACATTCCAACGCCGACGCCGGTGATTGCACATGATCTGATCTTCATCACGAACGCCCACGGCATGCAGCGGCCGATCTACGCGATTCGCACGAGCGCCAAGGGCGACATCACGCCGCCCGGTACTGATCCGACCGAACACATCGCGTGGTTCAATCGTCAGGCGGGCAACTACATGCAGACGCCGCTGGTGATCGGCGATGAGCTGTACATGTGCTTCGACAATGGCGTGCTGACGGTGCACGACGCGAAGTCGGGCAAGAAGCACTACAAAGAGCGGCTCGGAAAAGGCTCGACAGGCTTCACGCCGTCGGGTGTCGCGAGCGGCGATCATGTGTTCTTCACGGCCGAGAATGGCGATGTGACGGTGATTCGTCGCGGTACGACCTTTGAACAGGTCGCGAAGAACAGCATGGGTGCAGATTGCATGGCGACGCCGGCGATTGCGGATGGGACGCTGTATGTGCGGACCACGAAAGAGCTGGTGGCGATCGGGGCGAAGTGAGGTCTTTGGCGATGATGTCGCTCGGCGGCGCGTCGGTTGATGTCAATCTTGGTCTTAAACGAAGTGATTAGCCCGTAATCGCGTGACTCGACGCTAGATTGGACATTGGCAAGCCGCGCGTTCGATTCGATGGAGTGCGAACGCGCGAGATTCTCCGACCAATCGTGGAGCGACTTCAGCTCCCAGATGTTTTGCCGGAGGACAATGGCAATGCGAAAGATCTTCGTCGGTTCGATGATGGCCATCGGCGCGGTGAGCGCCGCTCGGGCCGCAGTGATCGAGTTCAACTTTCCGATTGACGCGGCGCAGGAGATTCCCGCGCCCAGCATTCTGCCGGGGACGAACCCGAGCGGAACCGGGTTCATCAGCGTCAACACCGACACCAACGAACTGTTCTATTCGATCGTGTACACCGATCTGTCGGGCGACATCGTCGCGCCGGGGGCGCATTTGCACGGCCCCGCAGGTCCCGGCTCGACCGCGGGTGTGTTCCTGTTCCTCGCCGGCGGAACGAGCGATATCCCGCTTCCGCAGCCGCCGTCGGGGTTCTTCAACGGCGTCGCGACGATCACCGATCTGCAGGAGAGCTGGATACTGGGTGGATTGGCGTATGTGAACATTCACACGGCGCGCAACCAGGCCGGCGAAATTCGGGGCCAGGTTGTTCCCGAGCCTGCGACTTTTGGCCTGCTGGCGATGAGCGGCCTCGCGCTGCTGCGTCGGCGCTAAAAGCGCAACGATTCGAAGGATGAGCGCTCTTTTGCACGTCGGTGGCGGCGGTTGACGCGGCCGCCGGCGTGTTCGTTTTTTGCGCACGGCGTAACGACCGGATGCAGTTGGGGCTTGTGGGTTCGATTCGACGATGCGCAGGGTTTGCGACCGATAGAGAATGGCCCCAGTTTCTCATGTCGGTGATGCCGATGGACGATACTCCCGATAGCATTCCGCGTGGTCTTATAACCGCGCATGCAAAAAGGAGTTTCGGCGTGGCATATCCGCAGAGGCCGCACGGTGCGGCGCAGATGCTCGGCCAGGGATTCGGCCGGACGAGTTTGGCGCTGGCGTGGGTCGGGGGCGTAGCGCTTTTGGGCTGCAGCGACAACCGCGTCAGCATCGAAGAACTGCAGCAGCAGCAGCAGGCGCTGGCGGCCGAAACGCGCGTCGAGAAAGTCGAGCCGCCCAAGTTCAATCTGGTGGACAAGCAGAAGTATCGCATTCAGAACGGCGACGTTTTGAACCTGACGATCCTCGGTCTTCAGGAAGCGAATCGATATCAGCCGGACACGGTGCGCGCGCGCGTGACTCCGACGGGCGACATTGTGATTCCGCTGGTTGGGCCGGTGCGCGTGGCGGGGCAGGATCTGGCCGAGGCGGAGCAATCGATCAACAAGGCTCATTCGCAGATCATGAAAGAGCCGTTGGCCGTCCACCTGGAGATGGTTTCGCCGGACTTGACGACCGTGGTGGTGCACGGAGCCGCGGAAGTTTCGGGCCTGCTGACGCTGCAGCAGAATCAGCGAGGCTTGCTCTACGCGCTTTCGCTGGCCGGGGCCTTTGGGCCGAATGCATCGGGCGTTGTGCGGCTGAAGCCGATCGACCCGAAGGCGCCGGAGGTTCGATTTGACCTGAAGGAAATCGACGATGTTCGCCGGGCGTTGACGCTGGCGCCGCTGAACACGGGCGATCTGATCACGGTGGAAGCGTCGGACGCGAACGTGATTTATGTCTCGGGGCTGGTGAACGCGCCGGCGGCGATTCCGATTCCGCGAAACGGCGAGCTCTCGATGATGCGCGCGATCGCCGCGGCGGGCGGGTTCCGCGAGTATCTCGACATCAAGGAAGCGACGCTGGTGCGCAAGATGCCGGATGGCACGCAGGTGCAGGCGAAGGTCGACGTGGAGAAGGTGTACAAGGGCGAGATGAGCGATGTGGCGCTCGTGGCGGGAGATATTCTGCATGTGCCGCACACGCTCGACACGCGCCTGCAGGATTGGGTCAACACGAACGTGCTGCGGCAGTTCAGCATCGGCGTGCGATACGATCCGTTGCAGCAGTACAATACGCAGCGCATCATCGATCAGAACAACAACCAGGGCGGCCTGCGTGACTCGGTGCTGCTGAATCTGTCCAACCTGTTGCTGCCGACGGCCAACCCGCCGGTCGCGAACCCGTGATTGATACTTCGCACGATGGATTGGGAGATCAATCAATGAACCGGATCAAGGATTGGCGACGCACGACGAGAACGACGAGCGTCGCGCTGGCGGCGCTGGCGCTGTTGCTGAGCGCGGGCGGATGTCTGCCGGCCGGCCCGATCACCGAAGAAGGGCCGCCGCGGGTGCGGATGCAAACCTCACTGGGCGAGTTCGTAATTGAACTCAACGACGAGGAATCACCGCTCTCGGTCGAAAACTTTTTGTGCTACGTCGAAGACGGTTTCTACACGGGCACGCTGCTGCACCGGGTGATTCCCAACTTCGTGATTCAAGGCGGCGGCTATACGCCGGGCCTGATCGAGAAGACCGACACGCGCGGCCCGATCGTGAATGAAAGTCGCAATGGTCTGCGTAACGAGCAACTGACCGTTGCGATGGCGCGCACGCTCGACCCCGACTCGGCCCGCTCGCAGTTTTTCATCAATCTCGTCGACAACCCCAGCCTCGACGCGACGTTGGACCGCCAGGGCTACGCGGTGTTTGGGCGGATCATCGATGGGCAGGCGGTCGTTTCCGCGATCGGCATTGCGGAGACGCAGGATGTGAACGGATTTGAAGATGTGCCGGTGACGGACATTGTGATCACGGGCACAGTGATCGAGCCGGGCGAGGAACGCATTACGCCGGAGTGGGAGGCGTATCTGGCGGATCTCGAGTTCCGCGGGCTCTCGGCGCTGCGAGAGATCGCACTGTCGGTGCTTCAGAACGCCTTGTTGAACTAAGTCCCGGGTGCGCCTCGCGGCGTGATCGGGCCATGAGCGAAGAACCGGCGCTTCCATCGGGAGCGCCGGTTTTATTTTGTCAGCGACGCCGCGCCGCGAGCGCCAGCGCGGAAAGCAGCATCAACGTGGCCGGCTCGGGCACCACGCTGTAGTCATAGATCACATCAAACTCGCCGAAATGGCGGAAATTTTGCCAGTTGATCCAGATCGCCGCATCGGTCGGGTACTCCGGAAGTTCGCCCGCGGGCGGCGGCCAACTCGGCGGATTGATCCAGTTAAAGAACAGCTCCGTGAATCCGCCGTAAACCGACGGAATCGCGCCGGCGTCGGTGACCGCCGCGAGGACGTCCGGCTCGGCCTCGGTGTAGGTCTGAACGACGGAGAACGACTCGTTGTGCAGCACGTGATAGGAGTCTGCGCCGTCATTTCCGGCGACGCCGTCATAGGCTGCGAGCGCGCCGCTCACGCCACCGAGATAGATGCCGCCCGGCCCGAAGAAGGGCGCGCCCTCGACGCCGTCGCCGAGCTGGAAGAGGGAGATGAACGAGAATTCGAACGAGTAATCGCCCTCTTCGACGGCGGTCGGGCCGGTGCTCTCGACGAACAGATCGAGTGCGAAGTTGTGGCGAAATTCGAACGTCACGGAATTTAACTGTCGCGTGCCGCCCTGGGTGTCGAAACCCTGCACGATGGGAAAGGCGGCCCCGGTGGCCGGGTTGTAGTCAAAGGCAAGCGTCTGAGTCAGTGTGTCGCTCAGAGCGGCGACGGGCGTCGCGAACATGGCGACGATGATGCAGATTCTCAATCGAGATTCTCCACAAAAAGGGGTGAAAACGGGTTGCGGGAACGAGCACGAACCCGCCCGGCAGCGCCGAAGCGTCAGCGGGCGCAGCCGGGCACAAGCGGTGGCTGATCGCCACGCCCGGCGTGCAGAGCGCGCGCAAAAGCGCTTACGGTCCTACAAGCGGCATGCGTCGATTTTTTGGACCACTCACGCCCATCTTATTTCAGCGGTCAACCGTGTCTGTGTGGCGTGGCGAGGCCCGTGCGGCTCGCCGCCGATCAGATGCGGCGACCTCCGCGGGGTTACGGCCGATCTATTCCCGCCAGCATCCACCGGCCAATAGCCGGAGGCCGGCGCGCGAGGCCGTCACTCGCTTGGCGCCGGCCCGTGGGTACGATGCGCTCCCATGTCGATCGCCAAACTTGATCCGCCGACCGAAATCGCCGGCGTCCGTCTCGACGGCTCGCGGGAATGCGCTGCGGCGCTGGATGCGCGCGACCCGCTCGCGAATCTTCGCGACGAGTTCGTCTTGCCGAAGCACGCCGGTCGTCAGGTCACCTACCTCACGGGGAACTCGCTCGGGTTGCAGCCGCGGGCGGTGCGAGCCGCGCTGATGGAGGAGCTCGACGCGTGGGGCGAGCGGGCGGTGGATGCCCATTTCGACGGGGCCCATCCGTGGTTTCCCTATCACGAATTTCTGCGCAGCAGCGCCGCCCACATCGTCGGCGCGCGAGAGCACGAAGTCGTGGTGATGAACAGCCTGACGACCAATCTGCACCTGTTGCTCACGACGTTCTATCGCCCCACGCGGTCGCGGTTTCGCATTCTCATCGAAGATGCCGCATTCCCCTCCGACATCTACGTCGCGAAGACGCAATTGCGATTGCATGGGGTCGATCCGCAAGACGGGCTCATTGTCGTGCGCCCGCCGGCGGGGCAGCACGTCATACGCAACGAAGAGATCGAAAGCGCCATTCGCGCGGCGGGCGAATCGCTGGCGGTCGTGCTGCTGGGCGGCGTGAACTATTTCACCGGGCAGCTCTTTGACCTGCCGCGGCTGGCCCGCGCCGCGCATGCGGTCGGCGCGATCTTCGGCGTCGACGCGGCCCACGCGGCGGGAAATGTGCCGCTGCGGCTGCACGACGACGGGGTCGATTTCGCGGCGTGGTGCTCGTACAAGTATTTGAACTCGGGGCCCGGCGCCGTGGCGGGGGCGTTTGTTCATGAGCGCCACGCTCGCGACACCAGCCTGCCGCGCATGGGCGGCTGGTGGGGCAACGACCCGAAGCTGCGTTTTCGCATGCATTTGGAGAGCGAGTTCGTGCCGGTCGCCACAGCCGACGGCTGGCAGCTTTCGAACCCACCGATCATGGCCCTCGCGCCCACGCGCGTGGCCTATGAGATGTTTCAGCGGGTCGGGATGACGGCGTTGCGGGCGAAGTCGGAGCAACTCACGGCCTATGCCCGCTTTTTGTTGTCGCGCATGCCCAGCGACGGCTATGAGGTCATTACGCCGGACGCGATGGCCGAGCGTGGCTGCCAATGGTCGCTGCGATTTCCGGGGCGCGGGCGGGCGGTGCAGGCGGCGCTTCAGGCTGCGGGCGTCGTGTGCGATTATCGCGAGCCCGACGTGGTCCGCGCGGCGCCGACCCCGATGTACAACCGCTTCGTCGATGTATGGGAGTTTGTGGAGGCGGCGCGGAGCGTGATCCCGACGTAGCGCCGACCGGGCAGCGGCTTGACCCCGTCCGGCGCTCGTGGGAAACTAATTTCTTGGCTGCGGCGTCCAACGTTGGACAAAGGATGGGCCGCGTTTGCAATTGAGGTGCCGGATGCGTCGATCGATTGGGGCTCTCGTTTTCGTGGTGGCTGGTTTGTCCAGCAGCCTGATCGGCTGCGCTTCGCAGACCGTCACAATGACGAAGGAAGAAAACCAGGCCCGCTGGGAGCGAAATCTTTCGCTCATGAGCCGGCAGATCGGCGATGACTGGGATTACTTCATGCTCGCCCGCAGCCCGTCGCGGCTCTCGATCTGGCACACGCGGTAAAGCAACCGCCTCGCGAACCTAGGGCCTCGTGGGGGGCATTGCGCAGCGGGCTCCGCGGTTACGCGCGGTGCGTCGCGGGTCAGGTGGGGCTCGCCAGCTCCCGGAGTTCCTCCGCCGTCGGCGGCAATCGCGGGCTTTGCCAAGCCGCCATCAGGCTGATCGCTTCGCGTTGCGACACGGCCCTCGATTCGCTGGCCGATTTGGACCACATCTCGCACATCAAGAACGTCGATTTGCCCGTCGAAACATAGCGAAACACGACAATCGAGTCCTGCCGTGAGAAGATGGTGACCGCGGGCTTCTTGCCTCCGGCCGCCCGCACGATCGCGACGCCGCCGGGCACCAAGTACCACTCGGGGCGGAAGCTCATGATCGTCATCACCAATCCGACCGTGATCGCAACGCCCATGATCGCAGCCATCAGCACAAAGCCGGCGAATCGACCGCGGCCTGCGGCGAAGGCGCTGAACACGATGGCGCTGAAAATTGCGGCCCCGGCGATGCTGAGGATCCAGAGTGCGATCGTCTGCGATTTCTCTTCGCTGGTCTTGGCGGCGCCGCTGAGCGTCTTCAGTTGCGGGTCGTTTTCGCCCAGCTCGATCGGCTCAAACGGCTCGACGAAGGGCGGCGGCGCGTTGAGCCGGCCGTGGGTCGCGTCGATCAGAAACCCCTCGGGAATCTCGGAGCGAAGCAGCTCGTGCGCACCCTCGCGGAAGCGCGGGTGGGTCCAGCGTGTGCGGTACCACGGTGGAGCACTGAGCACTGCCTGCAACTTCGAGAGTACGGCAGAATCGAGCGTGGCGCAGGTCAGACGATTCCGCCGGTCGGCGCTCACGATGTGGGCTCCCGACGAATGCCGGCCAACGTCGAATGGTTGCGCGATTTCGGTCATGAACGTCTAAGGGCCGCCGCGCTTTTGTCGAAAGGTCGCCAGACGGCCATCAAGAAGGTGCTTGCCGCGAAAGTCCGGCTGTTCTTTCAGGCGCTCAAACACGTCTGCGAGATCAACCAGCTTTAGAGCTGCCGCGCGCTCGTATACGCCGATCGTTCCGGCTGTGGCAGCAGCTGCGCGTGGCCCAGGCGGACGATGAAATTCAAGGGTGAGCTGTCGGCGACGACAAGCATTAGCGGACGGGACCAAGAATTTGCTCAAGGGTTTCATTGTCGGAGTCGAGGTCCTCCACTGTAAGACACCCTTGGAAAACGTTTTGCCGATTCAGAAGTTCATCGGTTTGAGTGCGGTCAAGGCCCAACCCCGTCGCGAGTTCGAAATGCGTAATCTGTCCCTCGCGATAAGCGCGAATCAGCAGCGCCTCCTTTGCCGCTTGCCCCAAATCGCCCAACTGGCGACGCAGCCGCTCGGCGACGTCCGTAGGCAGCTCGATCTGAATCATTGCCATGCCTGATTCCTCAGCGGTCTATCTTCCTTGCTGATAATACCAGATGGTGGTTTACCGCCATTATTTTTCGACAGATCAGCCTGAACCCGTAAGCCCGCTCAGTGATTCCGCAGACGGCGGCAGCCGCGGGCTTTGCCAGGTCGCCTTCAGGCTGATTGCTTCGCGCTCCGACACGCGCCGACTCTCGCTGGCCGACTCCGACCATAGCTCGCACGCCAGGATGGTCGTTTTGCCGATCTGAACGCATCGCAGAACCGGGATCGAATTGCGGCGTGAGAAGATCGTGACGGGTGGTTTGCTACCGCCCGGGCGTCGCACGACGGCCACGCCGCCGGGGACCAGGTACCACTTGGGCCGATAGGCGGAGATAACGCCGCCGATTGCCGCCGTGACGCCGACGAAGAGCAGCAAACCGACGAGGATAATCCCGAGGCGACCGCCGCGCCCAGTGAGCATTGCGTCGTAATAGATCGTCCCCAACACCCCGGTACACAACAGCGCGGCGACCCAAGCTGCAACAATCTTTCTCTTCTCCTCGCGCGTTTTCTCGCTGCCGCTGAGCAGACGTAGCTGCGGATCGTTGTCGCCGAGCTTGATCGGTTCGAACCGCTGGCCAAACGCCGGCGACTCCGCAACCCGACCAAATGACGCGTCGATTAGAAACCCCTCTTTAGCATGTCGCTTTAAGACGCGCAGCGCCCTTTGGCGCAACTCTGGATGCGTCCAGACCGTGCGATACCACGGTACGGCGCGAATCGCCGACTGAAGCAGATCCAATGCAATCGACGGCATTGTCGCGCTGGTAATCCGGTTTCGCCGATCCGCAGAAACGACATGGCCGCCGTGATGAGGGCCTTTGGCGGCCACGAGCGATGCTTCAGGCGTGTTCATGTGCTGCGCGTCCGCGCGGGGCCGCGCTGGGCAGCCCCAGATGAGAAATGTGGCACGGGGGCGATTTGCCGCTGCGGAAGCAACTGGCCAGGGGTTAGGTACCGGTCCCACAACCCAAGGACCGGTCCAGCAACCTTTCGACCGCTCGGCTAGCGCGACGTCATCGGCACATACTTGCGAATCGCCGGGCCGTTGTAGCGGCTGCGCGGGCGGATCAGGCGGTTGTTCTCGCGCTGCTCGATCACATGCGCGGCCCAGCCGCTGACGCGCGAAGCGACGAAGAGCGGCGTGTAGACGTCGATCGGCAGGCCCATGTAGAAGTAGGCCAAGCCGCACGGGTAATCGACGTTCGGGTAAATCTGCTTCCGCGTCCACATCACGTCCTTGATCGCGTCGTAGACGTCCATGCGGAACATCTCTTTGCGCAGCTCGCCCAGCTTGCGCGTGAAAGGCTCAAGGATGCGGGCGCGATGGTCGCCGTTTTTGTAGACGCGATGGCCAAAGCCCATGATCTTTTCTTTGCTGACCAGCGCGTGCTCGGCCCAGGCGCGAGCCTCGGGGCCGCTCTTGAAGCGCGCGATCATCTCCATCGCCTCTTCATTTGCGCCGCCGTGCAGCGGCCCCTTCAACGTGCCGATGCCGGTCACGATGCTGGAGTACATGTCGCTGAGCGTGCTGACGCAGACGCGGGCGGCGAAGGCCGAGGCGTTGAATTCGTGTTCGGCGTAAAGGATCAGCGTCAGATCCATGACGCGCTCTTCGAGCTCCGTCGGCACGCGCTCAAACGCCTGCCAGAAGAACTGAGCCGCATGCGACAGGCCGGCCTTTGGCGCGACCGGGTTCTTCCCGTCGAGGAAGCGCAGCCGCGTCGCGATCATCGTCGGCACCGCCGCGAGCAACTGAATGGCGCGTTTGATCTCCGCCGCCTTGCTGTCGCCCTGAGCCGGGTCGAAGTGGCCCAGCATCGAGACGGCGGTGCGGAGCATGTCCATGCCGCGGGCCGATTTCGGGATCTGTCGGATCGTCTCGACGACCTCCCGGGGCAGCTCGCGGTGGGCGTCGATCGTCGCGGTGAACTCGGCCAATTGCGGCCGTGTGGGCAGCTCGCCGTAAAGCAGCAGATAGGCGACTTCCGGGAAGGTCGACTGTTTGGCCAGCTCTTCGATGGTGTAACCGCGATAGGCCAGATCGTCCTGCTCGACGGTCGAGACGGCCGTCTCGCCGGCGATGATCCCCTCAAGTCCCGGACGGTACAGCTCTTCCAACGCAGCGGGCATGTTGCGACCTCCATTTTCAGGCAAGTTTGAAGTCCTGGAGTGTAGGGGGATGCGCGCGCATTGCCCAGAGACGGGGGCACTTTCGCGAGAATCGGCAGGCGTGATTCGCCGGCCGACGAGCCGGCGACTTGAGGCTTTTTTGGCGGCGTGGGGGCTTAGCGCCGGCGAGCCGCGGTGGCGAGCAGCGCCAGCAGCGTCAGCGAGGCCGGTTCGGGGACGATTCCAAATTGAACGTGGTCGAGCTCCCAGTCGACGCTGTTGGGCATGCTGAGCACGATGCGCTCGATGCCCGCGATGTTGATCGCGCCAAAAAAGCGGTCCTCGGCGGCGTCGCCCGTGGCAACCCCGTCGCCGGCGCCAGCCAGCAGCGTGGAGCCAAGCGAGCCGCCGCCCGGCGCAAAGGCTTCGAAGATGACATCGCCGAAGCCGGTGCTGCCGCTCAGGACATTGCCGACGTCGGTCCAGACGACGCCGGCGTGGGTCGGGTATTGGCCGAGCAGGGGGGTGAACGCGATCTCGATCGTCGAGATCGAGTTGTTTGAGTACCACGAGCGGCCGTTGACGCCCGAGCCGTCGATCAGCCCATCGTCGCCATCGACCGAATCGGTGAACGCGCCGCCCGCGGGAGTGGCTGTGCCGCCGCTGATCGACGCGTTGGCGACGTTAAATGCACCATCCTCGAAGTTTTCGAGCGAGAATGTGTCGAACGTCAGTGCGGCGAAAGGGCTATCGCTGGCTTGCAGATAAGGCGAAGGGCCCAGGAGGGTGCCGGCTTGGGCGGCGGCGCAGAACCCCAGCGAAAGAAGCGAGATATTTCGCATGTCAGCAGATCTCCAAGAACCAGCGCGACGAACGGTTGAAGGGGGCACCTGTGAAGTGCCTCAACCGAAAGCATCGTAGGCCGACGGAGGGAACGAAATCAAACCCGCCGCGTCGCGCCAGCACGATTCGCACGGCGTGATGAATTATGTCGGCGAGGAACGGGGATCGACAATCAGACCAGCGACATCGCAAATCGCAGCCGTTCCATCGTCTGCATGTCGGCCCCGCCTTCGTGGCTGTTGAATTCATAAATGCGGATTTCGCGGCGGATCGATTCAGGCAGGCGGTTATACGCGGCAAACACCGTGCTCGGCGGGCAAATCTGGTCCATCAGCCCGACGCTAAAAAGCGCGGGGCAGCGCACGTAGGGGGCGAAGTTAGCGCCGTCGAAATAGGAGAGCGTGCGATACACCTCGCTCGCATTCGCGCGATGACACGCGAGATACTTGGCGATCTCGTTGTAGGGCGCCGTGTCGATGATCGTCGTCGCACGGCGGAAATGGCACAGAAACGGAACATCGGCACAGACGCCGCGAACCTCGACCTTGCTCGCGCCGCTGCGAGATGCCGTCGTCGGGGGCGCGATCGCCGATAGGGCGGCGGCCGCGATGGCGATTCCGCCACCCTGGCTGGCGCCGCTCAGAATGATCCGCGAGGCGTCGATCTCGGCATGACTTGCGGCGGCCTCCACGGCCCGCAGCGCATCGATGAAGACGCGACGGTAGTAGTAGCTTTGCGGGCTGGCGACGCCGCGCGTCATGAAGCCGGGGAACTGCGGGTCGGCGGGGCCGGCCTCGTCGGGCGTCTCGCCGATAGACCAGCCGGAGCCTTGCCCGCGCGTATCCATCACAAAATGTGCGAAGCCCGCGGCGCTGGGGGCGAGGTGGGCGATGGGGAAGCCGCGCCCGCCGCCATAGCCGACGAAGGAGACGATGCAGGGATGGCGCGTTGCGTCTGCGACGCCGGGAAGCAACAGCCAGCCGCAAATCGGCTGACCCGCGAAGCCCGCGAAGCGCACATCAAAGACGCGGACGTTCTGAAACGCCGGCTCGGCAACGAGGGCGAACGTCGCGGCGATCGGATGAGCCTGAGCCTCGGCTGCCGACTGTTTCCAAAACGTCTCAAAATCGGCCGGCCGCTCGATTTCGGGGCGATAGGTGCGAAGGGCGTCGAGGGAAAGATCGAAGTGGGGCACGGGGAATCCTCAATGCAGAATGATGAATGCAGAATGCAAAATGAACTGCCGCGATGAGCAAGCGCTCAGATGTCCTTCTGCATTTTTCATTCTTCATTCTGCATTTGCATTGCAAAGAGACTACTTGGTCGGCAGCAGCACATACGCCACCCCGCCCGTCGCTTCCATCCAGCAGGTTTCGAGGTCCTCGCGGTAGTAGCGGAGAACGCCTTTCTCCGCCGATTCGGCGGCGGGATCGTTGACCAGCACCATGCCGCTTTCGTCGAAGCCGCGCAGGACGATCAGGTGGCCGGCGGTTTTTTTGTAGGGGGCGTTGCGCAGGCCGCCTTCCTTTTTGACGCGAATCGAGATGATGAGGGGCTGGCCGTCGGCGATGAACTGCTCGGCGGTTCGCCAATCACTAATCCGCGTGAGATAACCCGGCACGCCGAACTCGAACGCGGCCTGAAGGTTGCGCGGCCAGTTGCCATAGATCTCATGCAATGGGTCGTATGCCGCGGCGGCGACTTGGCCGACGGGCTTGGTGACGCCGCGATAGGCCATGACCATCGTCAGCGAGGTCGGGCTGCAAATGCGGCCGGCGATTTCGGGTTTTTCGGTGCGCTGGCTGAAGAAGGGGACTTCGAGCGCACGATGACTCGCCACCGACGAGCCCGGGTGGTTTTTCGCAGTCACGGCCTCGCGGCGAAGGGCAATCGGCAAGCCCGTGGTGTCGCTGAGGCACGCCGTTACATGGTAGATCGCGACCGGCTGCGCGAGAGTTGCAGCGCTCGTCGTCGCGGTCACGCGATACTGGGCGCGGTCATAGCGCTCGGTCGCCACGAAGATATCCGTATCGACTTTGCCAAACTCACTGACCACACGCCGCGAATCGTTGCTCGGCAGTAGTCCGACGAATCCAACGAACAGCCAATCTGACCAGGAGTCATTCGTCGAATCGCCGACGCGACACTCGATCATCACCGCGGCCTCGGCCGGTGCTTCGATGTTCCATGAGAGCAGCACTTCATTGAATCTGCCCAATGGTGACAGCAGCGGCTCCGATTGAATCGAAGCCGGTTGCCCAGCCCGCGGATGGAGGTTCATGAGCGGCGGAAAATCTTTCCGAAATCCGCTCTTTGTCAACGGTGAATTCGGAGCGGGAGCCGGCGAGCCGTGGACAATTGTGTGGTGTTGTGGCCGACAGGAGATTGCGTCGCTCTTCGGCTTCAGCCGAAGAAGCTCGCTCGCCATGCGCTGCAAGTACTCGTCGCCGCGCGGGTGGTGTGTCGCGCCAGCCAGCAGCCAGACCTGGTCGCCGATCTCGATTCGAGCTGTGTCGAGATGCCAATCTTCCCAGAGGCCGTTCTTGCGGATCATTGTGGCGTCGACGCCGCGCAAGCCGAGGACGAAGCCGTCGTGGTGAAAATCCAGAGCGGGCGCGGCGAAGATCTTGCGAATCAGGTCGCTCACCGCCGGCGATACCAGCCGCCTCTGCTCGAGCAGCAGGTAATACCGCAAACACTGCCGAATCGTGACCGCGTGCGAGAGATCGAGCAGGGGGTCGCCGACGCGCGGCTCCGCCAGGCCGTAGTGCTTGCCGCACCAGATGCCGCCGCCGGACTTGCGGTCGTAGAAGCCGTAGTCGTCCGATTGCAGCATTTTCTGAATGAAGTCGAGACCGACGAGCTGCGAATACTTGGCCGCCATGTCGTTGTCGGAGCGCTTGATCATCAGCTCCAACTCGCGCTGCACCGCCGGCGTCATGTTGACCGCTCGCTGCGGATCCTGCGCAAAGTACGCCAGCAGGATTGCAATCTTTGGCACACTGGCGCCGTAGAACATCGCGTCGGGGCGGATCATGGCGCTGCGGAAGTCGGTCAGGTTGACGACGCCGAAAGCGCGCTGCTCATCGCCGATGCCGAGTTCGCCGCGGACGGCGAGGTCGATCGCGTTCAAGCGCCGCTGGAGTTCGGGGTCGCGCGGTTCGTCGGCGTCGAGACGCATCGATTGCAGGCGCGATTCGCGGATGAACTGTTCGCGATCGACGCCGAGCCGCTCCGCCAACGACGTCGAGCCGGGGGCTTCCGCCCGCGACGATGTGACGCGCTCAGCAAACTTCGCAAAATCGGCGCGACGCATGTCGTCGGCAATTTCGGGCATCGCGGGAGCGGGGCGTTCGGCGGTCGCGGCCGGCGCCGAGGCTGGCGCATCCGCGCGGGCCGAAGCCCGCGCCGCGCCGACGCCGAGCCGTTTGTCCATCGCCGCCTGAATCTCCGTCCGCGGCCGCAGAAACTTCACACCCAGCGCCTTGGGATCATCATCCAGATACACGACCAGCGGCTCCTCCTGCACGACCGGCCGCCCCGAGTGCAGGAAGTTTCGCGTGCCGTCGGGGCCGATTGCGACCAGCCCGACATGACCAACGTATTGATCCCTCGGATTGCCGCGCACGATGTTCACCACATCGCCATCGCGCAACTCCGCCAGCACGCGTGGCACATTCGCTTTCGGGATATAGGCATCGGTGAACGGCTCATCGGGAATGTCCTGCCCGATGTCCCATTGCTTGAAGAACTTCGCCCGCCGCACGGTCTGCGTCAGCGGCACATGCGCCGTTCCGGCGGCCAGCGTCGCGGTCAGGTCTTCAAACAGGTCGGCGTTGTTCTTGTTCCAGTCGGCTTCGGTGTAGTGATTCCGCGTCACCATGCCGATCTGCCCGTCGCGATAGCGAATCTGCTGCAACGCCGCGACATAGCTCAGAAAGTCGTTCGACAACGCCAGGGCATAGATGTGCTCGACGTGCGTCAGGCAGTCGCTGCGGCTCAGGCAATAGAGCGGGTCGGGGTCGTAGGTCTCCATCGGGTATTCGCCGAGCAAAAAAATCTCATAAGGCTGACCGAGATTCTTTCGAGCGAGATGCACGACCCGCTCGGCGGGCTGCGCGAGCTTTTTGTTTAACTCGGGCAGATATTGATCGAGATCGCTCTCGCGAAAGCGGTAGAGCGGCGCGTGATCCAGCTCCTTCAAAATCGCCATCGGCGGCGTCGACATCGCCGGCCGTGTGGTCGGCTGGGTCGTCGCGGGGCGCGGCGTCGGATTTGCCGCGATCGGCATGCCCGGCAGATAGACGCCGAGGTTGTGCGCGACTTGCCGCAATCCGCCGATCTTTTTGTCGTTGATCGGCGAATTGATCACTTCATGAACGCCGCTCGCCGTCTGCATTACCAGCGTGCTTGAGCCGCCGCCGTCGAGATTGAGGGCGTCGTAGCAGCCCAGCGAGTCGAAGAGAGCCGCGAGCTCGACCAGCGTCATGCCCATGCTGGCGTCGGGCTGTCGACCGTCGACCACCGCGATCCAGAGCGTCTCGCCCGCACGATCGATGCCCACCGCCGTGCGCGGGTGCAGCCCGCCCATGCCGGAGCCGGCCTCTTTGGGCTCGACTGCGACGCGCTCGTCATCGAAGACCATGCGAAAGCCGGGCACGGCGTGCCAGTCGCCGTCGCCGGGCTCGCCGGGCGAGCGGAGCGACGCACGATTGTCGCGCGAGAGAATCAGCGAGCCATAGCCCTTCTCCGCGTCGCTGAATCGCCGGCCGCGATCGGCTGCAAATCCGGCGACATTCATCGGTTGCCCATATCGCCCGCGAAATGGCCCAAAGGCCGACGTGTTAATGGCCAGGTTCACGCCGTACTGCCGGGCGAATTCGAGCGTCGTGCTGCAGCGAGTCTCGAATTTGTCGTTGGCCGGGTCGTCGTCGTTGGCAAAGCTCGCCGGCGGCGTCACGACGAAGCGCACTTCGGGGTGGGTCAGGTCGAGCCGCGTGATCCAGAGGCGAATCGGCCGCGGCGTCGCGTAACGGCGAAACTCGATCTGTGCGGCAGGGGAGTAGCCGTCGATGCGCTTGGTCTCTTCGGGCCGCGCGACCCAGCGGCGGGCGGTGTCAAAGGCGGCTTCCACGTCGACGACCGGGGCGCTGGCCGGGGCCGAAGCGCTGGCGGGTGCCGAAGCCGGCGCGCTCGCCGATGCCGAGGCGGCGGGGGGCGATGGCTGCTCGGCGAGGGCGACGATGCCGCCCGTGCCCAGCCAGAAAAACGCCTGAACGGCCGCGATAAGTCGTACGCCGCTTGCGCACTGTGCAATTCGCTGTAGCATGGTGTGCCTATCGTACGCCGACCGTGGGTTCCAACAAATCGAGCGGCTTGCTGTGCGAGGCGTTCCATCCAGAACGTGTTGCGCTCCGCTCGGCGCGATGTGACGGTCCGAACCAAGGACGTCTGACCGAGACTCACATGGGCGCGAAAACGTGGATGCTGGTCTACTCCGAAGGCGACGCGCGCGAAGCGCTCATTCGTCATCCGCCGCTGGATCGCGGCCGGACGCTACGGCTCGCACAGAAGTTGTTTCCGGGAGAACGACGGACCGCCCTCGGCGACGGCGACCTTTACGCCACCTGTCCGCCGCGCGATGAACTGGCCATTGGTTGTTTCGAAGGGGTTTCCATGGTGGCGTCGCTTGAGTTCTGCCTTGATTACCCGTCGCAACTGCCGAAACACTTCATCAGGGCGGCTGGCAAGGGAATCGTCACGCTTCACGCCATGTACAGTTGCGACGACTGGTTTGCATACGCGCGATGGCTGGGCGGCACGCTGGCTCGGTCGCTGAGCATCTCGCCCCACGCGGGCATTATCGAAGATCTCGGCGGCAGGCTCCCGTTCGAGGAGCCATTTTGGGCAGGCCAGCATTCGCCATTGGATGAGAATGACGAAGAAGGGTACGACTATCCGATACCATTCAATCCGCTAGATATGGGTGAAGCGGCTGCGTTAGCGATATTCGGATTTAATTTTGAGGGCTTGATGTCAAACCCGATCGACCCGCAGACGATCCCGCTCATGCGGTTCAAGCGCATTCGTCCGTGGTACCGCTTCTGGCGATGAATCGCGCTCAAATCGCCCCCGGGGATGTCGGCAGATGTCGCACGAAGCGGCAGGAAAAACTCCCCGCTTGACACGCCCCCCGCGCCTGCTCATGTTATCTGGCCGACCGGCTCAGCAACTGGGCGGTCGCGGGTGGCGGCGCGGCCTTCGCTTCTCGCGAAAAGTCGGGCCGGGCGCGGCGATTTCGGTTTTTGACCGGCACGGTGACGAGGCTCCGTCTGCCTGAGCGGACACAGAGAGGTTGTCGACCATGATCGAGGTCAGGAATCTATCCAAGTCCTACGGCTCTTATCACGCCGTCCAGGGCGTTTCGTTTTCCGTCAACGCGGGCGAGATCATCGGCTTCCTCGGCCCCAACGGCGCCGGAAAGACCACCACGATCCGCATCCTCACCTGCTATCACCCGGCGACCGCCGGCGAGGCGCGCGTGGCTGGGTTCGATGTCTTCTCCCAATCGATGAAGGTGCGCGAGTCGGTCGGCTACCTGCCCGAATCGGTGCCGCTCTATCCCGAAATGCGGGTCGAAGAGTATCTGCATTTTCGCGGTCGGCTGCGGGGCATGAGCGGCGGCGATCGCAAGGCCGCCATCGGCCGCGTGGCGGAGCGATGCTGGATTCGCGATGTGATTCGCCGGCCGATCAGCCACCTGTCGAAGGGCTATCGCCAGCGCGTCGGCCTGGCCGATGCGCTGCTGCACAATCCAAAGGTCCTGATCCTCGACGAGCCGACCGTCGGCCTCGACCCGACGCAGATTCGCGAGACGCGCTCGCTGATTCGCGAGTTGGCACAAGATCACACGGTTATGCTCTCGAGCCACATCCTGCCCGAGGTGCAGGCCACCTGTCAGCGGCTGGTGATCATCAATAAGGGCAAGATCGTCGCCTCCGGCACGCCCACCGAGCTGCGCGATCGCGTCGGCGGTTCGTCGCGGCTGATCGCTGAAATTCGCGGACCGGAGAACGACGTCGCCGCAGCGCTGCGGGCGCTGCCGCAGGTGCAAAACGTGCAGACGCGCTTCGAGAACGGCTGGACCACGGCCCAGATCAATTCGCCCGCCGATGTGCGCGAGGCGCTGTTCAGCCTGTGCGTCAGCCGCAGTTGGGCCCTGCGCGAGCTGCGGCGCGAGGGCGCGTCGCTGGAAGACTTCTTCGTCAAGATCGTCGCCGGCATGGATGCGGCGGCTGCATGAGACGCATGAAACCCGGGGCGCGAGAAAGGGCGGCATGAGAAACACCACTGCCATCATGAGGCGAGAGTTGCTCTCGCTGTTCTGTTCGCCGGTGGCCTACATCGTCATCTTCGGCTTCTTGCTGATCACCGGCATCCTCGTCTGGGTGACGCAGAGCTTTGAGCCCGGCAAGCCGGCGACGCTGCGGAACGTCTTTCAATGGACCCCCTTCGTCCTGACGGTCATCCTGCCGGCGATCGCCATGCGGTCGATCAGCGAGGAGTATCGCTCGGGCACGATCGAATCGGTCGCGACGGCGCCGGTGTCGGACTTTGAGTTCGTGCTGGGCAAGTACCTCGCGGTCTTCTTCTTCTATCTGATCATGCTGCTGGGCACCGTCGCCTATCTGCTGCTGATGATGTACTTCGGCAATCCCGATGTGGGCGCATCGGTCTCGGCCTATATCGGCCTGATCATGCTGGGGATGTTCTTCAGCGCCTTCGGCGTCTTCGCCAGCAGCCTGACGAACAATCAGATCGTGGCCTGGATGATCGGGGCGGTGCCGCTGCTGCTGCTGACGACGCTGGCCTACTGGGTGGTCAGCTCAACTTCGGGCATCGCGCGCGAAATCGCCCAGCAAGTGAACTTCATGGGCCGCTTCGAGAATTTCGCCCGCGGCTCGGTCTCGCTGGAGGGGCTGGCGTTCTTCTTGGCCGCCTCGCTCTTCTTTGTGTTCCTGGCGGTGAAAGTCGTCGAATCGCGGAGGTGGCGATGAGTGCGGCCAGCGACAGCGGCTCGCGGCAGGTCGTTTACGGCCTGAATGCGATCGTGCAGGCGGCGGTGCTGCTTGCGATCCTGATTCTCGGCGTTTACTTCGCGCAGCGCTACAACCAGCAGTGGGATCTCACCTCGTCGGGCGTCAACAGCCTGTCGGAGAGCACCACCAAGCTGATCTCCAAGCTGCCCGAAAAGGTCACCATCACCGCGCTCTACAGCGCCGACCGCAAGTCGGACAAGGCGGCGGAGAAGCGGATCGCGATGGTGCGCGACCTGCTCTCGCTCTACGAGGGTGCGAACGGCGCCAAGATCGACACCTTCGTCATCGACCCGACCCAGGAGCGCAAGCGCGTCCTCGATCTGCTCGGTGCGCTCAAAGAGAAGCCCGGCTACAAAGACGAGTGGCAGCCGCACAAGGCGGCGATCGACAAGGCCGGCCCGCTCTCGAAAGAGACGCTGGCGAAGCTCAGCGACGATGTGAAGAAGCTGGGCGAGTTCCTCGATAGCGATCCGGTCCTCAAGGAAATCTCGGGCGCTCCGCAGACTTTCGCCGGCTTGCAGCAATTGCAGCGCCGCGCGGAGCAACTGACGTCGCAGCTCGAAGAGGCGATCTCCTCTGACGCGCCGCTCTTCGGCGCCGCGGCGGAGCAGATTCGCGAGTTCGCCACCGCGGGCGGCGAGATCCTCAGTGCGGCTAACGAATGGATGAAGAACGCCGCCCGCTCGCACGCCACCGCCTCCGGCGAATTGAAAGAATGGCTGACCGGGGCGGATCAGCGCTATGCCGACCTGACGGCCCGCCTGCGCGAGCTGGGCACCGAGACCCAGAACCTGAAGGAGCCCAAGATCGAGGAGATCTTCCGCGATCTGGGGCAGCGCAACCCGATCTTGGTCGAGACCGAGAAAGAGGCCTTCGTCGTCCCCGCCGCCGAGGTCTGGCCGATCAAGACCGAAGACATCACCGGCGACGGAATGAAGACCGACGAGTTTTACAACTTCGCCGGCGAAGCGGCGATCTCTTCGGCCGTCCTGCGTCTCACGCAGAAAGAGAAGACCGCCGTCATCTTCGTGCGCTTCGGCGGGTCGCCGCCCTTTGAGCTCGACCCGATGCAGATGCAGATGGTGCAGATGACGGGCCGCATGCCCGATCCGCCGCCCTATGGTCAGCTTGGCCTGACACTGAAGCGCGCCAACTTTGTCACCGCCGATTGGGACGTGAAGAGCTCGCCCACGCCGCCGGCCGTCGAAGACGCCGTCCGCAAGATCTTCGTCGTCTTCCCGCCCGCTCCGCCGGAGCAGCCCAATCGCATGCGTCCGCCGACCGAGCCGGAAATGACGCCGGATCAGGTGAAGGCCGTGACCGACGCGGTGGAGGCCGCCGGCGCCGCGGTCTTCCTCGCCGGTTGGCAGCCGCCCACCTCGCGCTTCCCCGGCGCGACCGGCAGCTACGCCTACTCGTCCTATCTCGAAAGCAACTGGGGCATCAACGTCGATTTCTCGCACCTCGCGATCGCGTTTGCGCCCAACCCCGAAGAGCGCGGCACGTGGTTCCCCGCCAGCCGCGACCTCACGATTCTGCAATCGCCGGATCAGTTCACCTTTGAGTCCCATCCGCTGGCCGAACCGGTCAAGAGTCTCCCCGTGGGCTTGCGGCTGGTCTGTCCGATTCTGCCGATCGCCGCCGCCAGCGCGCCGGCCGGCGTCACGACCAGCGTCGTGGCCCAGATGCCCAAGAGCAACGACCTGTGGGCCGTCGGCGATCCGGAAGCGATGGTGCGCACGCTTCGCGAGCGCAAAGGCGTGACGCCCGGTCCCGACGCCGTGCTCTCGCCCTTCCCCGTCATCGTGACAGCGTCGAAAAAAGCCGGCGACAAAGAGCAAAAGATCGTGGTTGTCGGCAGCGATGAATGGCTGCGCGACGATGTCGCGCTCGCCGCCGGGCAATACGCGCTGATCGGCGCGTCGCTGGTGCCCGTTCCCGCGAACCCCGGCAACACCGATCTCGCTGTCAACATGATGCACTGGCTCGCCGGCAACGCCGACCGCATCGCAATCGGCCCGCGGTCGGCCGACGTGCCGCGACTCTCGAGATTGAAGGAAGGCTCGCAGCTCACCTTCTCGCGTTGGTTCATGGTCGGGCTGTGGCCGGGGCTGGCGCTGCTGGTCGGCGGCGTCGTTTGGTTCTTCCGCCGGAGGTAATCGGAAACTATGAGCATCAAGACTACCTTTGGTTTGCTGCTGCTGTTGGTCGCGTTGGGCGGCGTGTGGATGTTCACGACGTCGCGCGACAAAGCGGCTCAACAGGCCGCGCTCAACGATCAACTGAACGAAAACGCCGGCGCCGATGAAAATCCGCCGATCTTCGCCGCGGCCCCGAAAGCCGACGACATTCGTACCATCAAGGTCGAGCGCGCCGGCATGCCGACGATGGCTTTCCGCCGGGTCGAAAAGCCTGCCGGCGAGCAGTCGCCGGGCAGCGAAGACTGGGAAATGACCGAGCCCGTCGTCGCACCGGCGCAGGGCTGGATGGTCAGCGAGTGGTCGCGGGCCGTGCTCGAAGGGCGCGTCGCGGCCGATGCCTCCGCAGGCGGCAACGCGCCGAGCGAAGCCGAAGCCGGCCTCGCCCCGCCCGCCGCGATCATCACTCTGACCGACTCGGCCAACAAACCCTGGCGCGTGGAGATCGGGCGCAAGGTCCCGCTGAACCAGGAGACCTACATTCGTCGCACCGGCGAAAAGGCGATTCTCGTCCTCGATCGCGATCTCTCGCGCGATCTGAAGAAGCCCGCCGCCGACTATCGCACGCGCCAGCTCCTCAGCCTCAAGCCGGCCGAGGTCGTCCGAGCCATGACGATCATCGGCGGCCAGACGATCGATCTCGCCAAGACGGGCGATGACTGGTCGCTGGAGTCGCCGGTGAAGACCGCGGCCCAGACCGACAAGGTCACGCAGTGGATCAACAACCTCAGCTATCTCAACGTGGCCGACTTCGTCGCCGACGCACCGCCCTCGCTCAAGCCCTATGGCTTTGAGCAGCCCTTTCAGACGATTCGCCTGACTGTGCAGCCCGCCGCTCCCGCGCCAAAGGTCGACCCGACCGGCAGCGCCCCGGCCGCCGGGCCCGAGTCGCTGCCCGCCCCGCGTGAGATCGAGTTGCTCATCGGCGCTCCGGCCGACACCGCCGGCGAAAAGCGTTTCGCCAAGCGCGGCGATCAGCCCTGGGTCGTCAGCCTGAACAAAGCCGACATCGAGCGGCTCGCCCCGAAATTGACCGAGCTGCGCGACGCGCGCGTCACGCGCGTCAGCGTCAGCGAAGTGCAAAAGCTCGCGATCACGGTCGGCGATCAGACCGCCGCACTCGAATACCGCGATGGTCGCTGGCAAGGCGAGGGCGATCTGGCCCAGCTCGAGTTGACCGCGGTCGCCGATCTGCTGGAAGCGTTCGAACAGGTTCGTGCAATCGACTACGCCCCCATCGGCGGCGACGCGACGAAGCTGGGCCTCGATGCGCCGCGCGCCAAACTGGTCGCGAGCACGCGCGACGACCGCACCGTTTCGCTCAAGATCGGCGCCTATACCGAGAGCGGCCGCAACTGCTACGTGCAGCGCAACGACGACGCCGAAGCGGTGATCATCGCCCAATCGCTCGCCGAGCGGCTGGTTGTGCCGCCGTTGTCGCTGCGCTCGCGGGCCATCTTCGACGAGCCGTCGCTGCAAGTGTCGGCGATCCGCGTCAATCAGGATCGCATGTCCTATGAGTTGAGCGCCGGCGCCACACCCGCGACGTGGACGCTCGTCAAGCCCGAGAACGCGCCGCTCGACCCCGCCGCCGCGATGGCGCTCGCGAACGATCTCTCGCGCCTGCGCGGCAAGCGCGTCGTCGCCCGCGCGCCGTCGAGCGAGTTCGATTTTTCGAGCCCGCTCGCCACGCTCGAGTACACCGTCACGCCGCCGCCGCCGGCCAGCGCTCCGACCTCGAGCGCGACCGATTCTCAACCGGCCTCCCAGCCCGCGGTCGCCGCCGTCGCGCCGCGCGTGCACAAGCTCACGCTGATCCGCAAGGCGGGCGCCACCTACGCGATGGCCGACGACTCGCCCTACATCTTCGAGCTCGATTCATCGCTGGCCCAGACCATGACCGGCGAGCTGCTCGTGCGCAAAATTCTCACGCTGGCCGTCGAGGACATCGCGTCCATCGCGGTGAAGCAGGCCGGCTCGAGCTTTGAGTTGAAGCGCGGCGAGAAGGATTGGCAGTACACGCAGGATCCGTACGTAAAGATCGACAAGGCCAAGGCCGACGAACTGGCCAACGCGATCGCCGGCCTCTCGGCCGACGCGTTCCTCGCCTGGGCCGGGGCCGACTTTGCGACGCTGAGCGCCAACGCCGACGCCGCGACGATCGTCGTGACGAAGAAAGACGGCGCGACGATCAACCTGGCCCTGACCACCGCCGCCGCCCGTGGCGACGCCCACATCGCGGCCTGGCCGGATCAGGGGCGGGTCTTCCTGCTCCGTCCGCTCGACGCCGAGAAGCTGACGCACAAGATCGAGCACTACCTGCAAAGCGACGCCGCGCCGCCGGCGGGCGGCATGCCGCCGCCGGCCGGAATGCCTCAGCCGTTCCCGGGTTAGCTATGAGTTTTTCAAGCCGTATAGTCTGGCTCGCATCCGGCGCGATCGCATGTGCTTGCGGTTCTGCGTGCGCGGCGCGTGACGAAACATGGTTTTCGGTCCAATTCGAGTCAGCAGACGTAGTACTTCACTGTCCGTTCGATCGGCGGAGCACCGGACCGAACATCGTTTGTTAGGACGGCTGTTCAATTCGCCGCGTCGCAGCGCGTGGTGATGTGGTCGATGTTGTCGTAACCGGCGTTGGGCAACTCCGCATAGGTGAGGCGGCTGTCGATGTCGGTCAGGATCGTGTGACTGTTCAGTCCGTTGTTCTTGCCCGACACGGCGACGGAGCGGGCCAAGCTGTGCTGCAACAAGACGGAACGCTTTTTCCCAATGCGTTTCCCCCTTTCGAATCGATAAATCACTAATTCAAACAGCTTGAGTCGCCGCTTCGATCGCCTAATCGCGGTTCAGAACCGGCGATGTCGTCATGAGGACGGGCAATCGAAGTGGTGTGCGGCGAGGTTTGCCGTTGCCGAGCGAACGCCGCTCGGATTCCGTCGTTGTTTTCGCGTCAAAATCCGAAACTGCCTTGAAAGGCTCGGCGGAATTCTCGCCGAGCTTGCCGGGTTTGAGCGCGACCGCAACCCCGGCGTGCCCTGGCGAGCGGCCCCGCCTCCCCTCGGTGATGCAGTTCGCCCCCCGCCCGCCCCGCCTTTCCGCCCCCGCAAAAATTATCTGGACCCGCCCGGGGCGAATCGCGATAATCGAGGTCGCTGGGAATCTGTCGTACGCGCGTCTCGGTTCTCGCTGCGCGCAGTAACGTGCATCTCGTTCTTCGATCCGCGCCGCTCGGCCCCCGCAATCGTGCCGCCGCAAGTCCGCGCCGGCGATCGGCAACTCCGCAGTCGTTCGACCTCGCGCCGCATTCGTCGCGGCGCAACAGTTCTCCGCGCGGCGCACGCGCGCCGTCGCGGTGCAGCAACCATGCAGGAGGATTCGGCATGTCGTGTCTTTCCGAACGGTCGTGGACGTTTGGAGCTCGCACCCCTTCGCGCCAACAGCGCGCCGCTCGCGGCATGCGGGCGATTCTCGCCGTCGCCGTCGGCGCGGCGATCGGGGCGACAGCGGTGGGGCAGGTCGATCAGACCCGCCTGACCGTCGGGGTCGGCGGACATCCCACCGCGGACATGCTGCCGGCCGGGCCTGTACCGGTCGATGACGGGCTGCATCCTCCGCTGGTCAGCGGCGAGTACGTGAATTTCGAAAGTCCACCCTTCCGCCCGATCGCGTTCGACGCGGCGGCCGGCCTGCTCGCGGTGGTGAATACGCCCGCCGGCAATGTTCACATCTTCGACGCGTCCGATGACGGCGGACTGACGCTGCGGCGCGAGATTCCCGTCGGGCTGGAGCCGGTCTCGGCGGTCTTTCAGCCCGGCGCCTCGCCCGCCCGGCTGTGGGTGATCAATCACATTTCCGACAACGCGATGATTCTGAACGCCGAAACCGGTGCGATGCTCGGCATCGTCCCGCTGCGCGACGAGCCCATCTCGCTCGTCTTCGACGCCACCGGATCTCACGCGTTTGTGGTTTCGCAAAGCGGCTGGCTGCAGGCCATCAACACGGGAACACGCGCGCTCGTCGGCGAGGTCGCGCTGCCGGCCAATACGCCGCGCGCCGCGGTCTATCTGCCGAATACGAATCAGGTGGTCGTCGCCGCGCTGCACTCGGGCAATAACACGACCGTTGCGGCCCGCGTGATGCGCCACATCCTGATCGATCTCAACACCGGCGAGCCCGTCAGTTCGTTTTCGCCGATCCTGATCAACGCCTGGTTCTTCGAGGGCACGAGCGCCATCTTCGGCGGTTCGCCGCTGCTCTCGCCCTGGCCCGACGCCGCGACGGGCACCTCGCTGCCCGGGCCGCTCGTGGCCCGCATCGTGCCCGACGCGGGACAGACCAGCGACTGGAACGATGTCGTCGCGGTCTTCGACGACGGCGCCGGCAACCCCGATCCCGCCGTCGTCAGCGCCTATCAGACGCAGCTCAACGAAGCCGGATTGAATCTCAACAACATCAACAACGTCGTCGACACGTTGATCGATGACGTCCGCGACACGGTCGATCACGACTTGCTCACGATCGACGTCAGCAACCCGTCCGCCATGAGCGTGGTCGCCACCCTCGGCGGCGTCGGCACGACGCTGACCGCTCTGGCCCGCAATCCCGCCAACGGCGCGCTCTGCGTCGCGAATCTGCAGGCGCTCAACGTCACCCGGCTCGAGCCCAACCTCCGCGGCCATTTCATCGATCATCAGATCGTCTTCGTGCCCGATCCGCAGAGCGCGACGGGCCTGAACCCCGTCGACCTGCACGCCGGCGTGCCGAACTTCAACGACGCCGGCGCGCCAAACCCCGCGGCCCAGGCCGCATCGCTCGCAAATCCGATCGACATCCAGTTCCGCGGCGACGGCAGCCGGGCCTACGTGCTGTCGCTCGGCGCGGATCGTGTCGGCGTGTTGGATAGCGCGACGGGCGCGATTCTCTCGCGCGTCGACGTCGGTCGCGGCCCGCGCGGCATGGCGCTCAACGAAGCGGCGCAGCGGCTCTACGTGTTCAATCGCACCGACATGACGATCTCGTCCATCGACCTGTCGCAGGCCCAGCCGGCGGTCGTCGCCACGACCTCGCTTTTCACGCCGGAGTCGCTCTTCGTCCGCGCCGGGCGCGATTTCCTCTACAGCACGCGACATTCCAACAACTTCTCGTCGTCGTGCGCGATGTGCCATATCGATGGCCACCTCGATCACAATGCCTGGGATCTTGGTCACCCCGGTCAGGGCTTGCAGCCGATCCCGCACATCACCGGCCTCGGCGATCCCTGCCTGCCCGACACGAATCCGGTGAATCATCCGCTCAAAGGGCCCATGGTCACGCTCTCGCTGCGCGGCCTCAACGATCATGCGCCGTTCCACTGGCGCGGCGACCGGCCGGAGTTTGTCGACTTCAACCCGGCGTTCGACGGGCTGCTGGGCGGGGCGCAGATTCCCGATCTCGAGATGACCAAGTTCGACGCATTCGTGAAATCGATCGCCTACGCCCCGAATCCGAATCGCAATCGAAACGACTCGTTCATCAACCCGCTGGCCGCCGAGGGCCGCGAGCACTTCAAGCAGAGCTGCAACGGCTGCCATCAACTCACCCACGACGGCGCGCGACAACTCGAGTGCGCCACCGATGTCGGCGATGTCGGCTTCAACCTCGACGGCCTCTCGGCCCAGGTGCAGCTCGTCCCGCAGCTCCGACAACTGCATCGAAAGTTCGACAGCGATCTCTACAACGGCGTCGGCCTGCTGCACGATGGCCGCGAGAAACGCGAGGAGAACGGCCACGTGATCCAGACGTTCCTCCTGGAGTTTTTCGGCGGATTCACGCCGCTCGATCGCGAGGAAATGATCGCCTTCCTGGAGGCCTATCCGACCAACGCCAAGCCGGTGGTCGGCTGGCAGTCGGTGTTGCAGACGGGCGGCGGCCCGGGACATGTACTGCCGGTCGACATTCAGACGATGTTCGATCAGCACCTCGACACGCCCTCGGCGTGCGACGTGGTGGCCCGGCGCTACGGGCCGACGGGCGTGACGGGCTATGTGCTCGTCAACGCGAACATCACGCCCAGCGTCTGGGAAGCCGACGACGGCTCACAACTGCGCTTCGGCCAGCTCGCCGGCACGGCCTCGCCGACCACGCCGATCGTGTTCATGGCCGTCCCGCCCGGATCGGGGCGACGGCTGGGCGTCGATCAGGACACCGATGGCTTTAACAACCAAACCGACTCGTGTCCGCAGGTCGCCAACAACGGCGATCTGAACGGCGACGGCTTCCTGACCGTGAGCGACATCTCCCCGTTCGTGCAGATTCTCGTCGATCCGGCCGGCTACGCGGCGCAGTTCCCCGCGCTCAACGGTCAATGCATCGGCGACATGAACAACAGCGGCTCAGTAACCGTCGGCGACATCGGGCCGTTTGTGAACGCGCTGGTCGGCGGTTGAAAGATCGTCCATCGCGCTGGCGAAGCGACGTAGGGTGCGTCCCTCGACGCACCCCGTTTTTATTTATCGCACGCCCGGAGTAAACGCGTCGCGCGTGTGGAGAACGCGAAAGTCGGGCGCAGCGCCGACCACGGTGACGATGTCGAACCGCGCCGGTCGCGAATCCAGCCGGTACTTCGCGAGGTACGCGTTGGCCGCGGTGATCATGCGCCGCTGCTTTTCCGGCGTGACGGCGTCGATGGCGTCCATGAACTTCTCGTCCCGCCGCGCCTTCACTTCGACAAAAACGATCGTTTCCCCGTCGCGACAGACCAGGTCGATTTCGCCGCCGTGGGCGCGAAATCGCCGGGCCAGGATCTTCATCCGCGCGAACTTCGTTAGGTGGGTTTCGGCGGCACGCTCGCCGGCTTCGCCGAGCACTTGCCGCGGGTCGCGCAGTCCGGCGACGGGCAACGGCCTCTTCCCCAGCAGGCGTCCGAACCACGTGGCGATCGAGCGAAACACGGCGCGACGACCTTCTGAATGAAATGAGCAACGCCGAAGCGTTGCTCTGCGAAGAAATCTGAATCCGAGGTCTGCGGTGCGGGGTCGCAGGGGCTCTGCGCCGGGCAGGGGGGCTGCGCTCAATCGGCGTGATGCGCGATCGAGCGCGTGCCAGACGGCGCGTCTTAGGCGCCGGCGCCGACCGGAGTGCCGGCCTTGGCCGCGGAAACGGCCTCCTGGGCCTCGGCCACTGCCTGCGCCTTCGCCAGCTTGGCCTTCGACAGCGCGTCCTTCTGCTCGCGCTGCTCGCGGGTCAGGCGGCGTTCCTTCAGGCGACGCGCCTTGCCCACGCGCTCGCGGAGGAAGTAGAGCTTCGCGCGGCGGACGCGACCGCTGCGGGCCGTCTTGATCGAGACGATCTTGGGCGAGTGCATCGGGAAGGTGCGCTCGACGCCTTCGTCGCCCACAAGGCGGCGGACCGTGAACATCTCGTCCAGGCCGCTGCCCTTGCGCGCGATCACCGTGCCGCTGAAATCCTGCAGGCGCTCTTTGTCGCCTTCGATGATCTTCAGCGTGACGACGACACTGTCGCCGATCTCAAAGTCGATCGGGGTCTTACGCAGATATTTCGCACCAACCAGCTCAAACACGGGGTTCCGCATCGGAAGCCTACCTTTCCAGACTCAGAAGCTGCGCCGCCGCACGCGCCGAGGGCCGCGTGGCGTGTCGCTTCGGACCAAACGTTCTTTCGACGGAAGCCCCGTCGGAAATCTCGGAGAGACGTGCGCTGCTGTGCGACGCACTGCCGCCCAGATCGGGTCGGCGGGCCGCCGTGCGATCCGCCGATTGAGCCGCGCGCCACCGCGCGATCTCAGCGTGATTGCCGTTGAGCAGCACTTCAGGAACAGAAAGCCCGCGATAGTCTCGCGGGCGGGTGTAGTGGGGGTATTCGATGTTGCCGTGGCTAAACGACTCGTCGCTGGCCGACTGCTCATTGCCGAGCACGCCCGGGAGTAGACGCGCGACCGCGTCGACGACCGTCAGGGCCGCCAGTTCGCCGCCCGTCAGCACAAAGTCACCCAGGCTGATCTCGACCGGCTGCAGCAGCTCGACGATCCGCTCGTCGTAGCCTTCATAGTGCCCGCAGATCAACAGCATCCGCGGCGCGGCGCTCAGCTCCCGCGCGAATGATTGATCAAAGCGACGACCCTGCGGCGTCAGCAGGACGCGCAGGGCCGGGCGGGGATCCATTGCTTCGATCGCAGCGACGGCGTCGATCACCGGCTGGCACATCAGCACCATGCCCGGTCCGCCGCCGAAGGGGCGATCATCTACTTTTTTGTGGGGGTCTTGCGAGAAGTCGCGAAGCTGGTGGGTGTGAAACTCGGCGATGCCCGCGGCGCTAGCGCGGCCGAGAATGCTCGCGCCGAGATACGGCGTGAGCACTTCGGGGAATAGCGATAGCAGATCGAAGCGCATCGGTTTGCTCGAAGAACAACACCAGGTTCACCGTGAAGGTCAAATCTTTCCTTTGCCGATCCCGTGTCGGCGAAGCAGACCGCGCACCGTATCGCTCGGCTGCGCGCCGACCGATAGCCAGTGCTCCAGACGCTCGGCGTTGAGACGCACCTGCGCCGCTTCGTCTTTATTCTTAGGATCGTAAGTACCGAGTTCTTCGATCACCGCGCTCTGGCGCGGCTTGCGCGAGTCGACCGCGCCAAGACGATACACAGCGTGGTGCGTGCGACCGAAACGTTTCAGACGAAGCTTTACAGCCATGACCAACGAACTCCGCTCAAGCCTTTCGCGAACTCCGCCAACGAACGGCGGCCTCGAACCGACGGGTTATCGGCGTGCGATGAGGCGAGCTAAGTAGTGTAATTGATCTCACTCGCATGACAAGGGGATAACCACAAACAAATTCAGGTGGGGAACGTCCTGTTCCTGCCGCGCAGCCGCCCGCCGACGGGACCAAATCCATCCCGGTCCCTCGACCTTTTACGTGCCCATTTACAGGCGGTGCCGAATCGCCCAAAGGTCCGGAAAAACCGATCGAAACAGCGTGCGGCGCAAGAATTCGGCCCCGCTGCTACCGCCGGTGCCGGGCTTAAAGCCGATCGTGCGTTCGACCATTTTCACGTGCCGATAGCGCCATTCCTGCAAGCCCTCGTCGAAGTCCACCATCAACTCAAACAGCAGCGACAGCTCCGTCTCCGCCTTGTAGAGCTTGAACAATATCTCCTGCACCTGCTCGTTGGGTTCGGTCGCCGCCTCCGGGTTGCGCTCAAGGACCGCACAGGGGATGGCGTGGCCGCGTTTGGCGAGAAAATCGAGGAATGCGTCCCACACCGACGGCTCCCGGAGCCGCCGCGCAAGAGCGATGGCGCCCGATGACCCGGCTTCGAAGTAGTTCAGATACTCCGCCCGCTTATAGCCCAGCAAGAACTCCAGTTCGCGAAACTGGGCCGATTGAAATCCGCTGGCAGACTCCAGCCGGTCGCGAAAACTGCTGAACTCCATCGGCGTCATCGTTTCCAGGATGTCGAGCTGGCCCACCAGCGTTTTCATGATCGTGCGGCTGCGCTTAAAGGTGGTCATCGCCCCGTGCAGATTGCCGCGCCGCAGATCGTCGCAAACCTTGTCGAACTCGTGCAAAAGGCACTTAAACCAAAGCTCATACACCTGGTGAATCACGATGAACAGCATCTCATCGTGTTCGGCCGGCGATGAACGCGGAACTTGCAGCTTCAGCAAATCATCGACGCGAAGATAGCCCGCGTAGGTGACCGATTTCTGTGTCGCACTGCCGGGGGTGGAGTAGCCGGATTCGTGGGGGGTCGACATGTCGCGCCTCGTTCGAGGGTGTGGGGGGGGCTGAGGCTATTCGCGGTAGATCCGCTCTCCCAGCCGGCAGTAACGGCAAAGCACCTCGTGCTCCCGGCCGCCGATGTCCTCGGCGACCTGCTGCTCCGTGATTCCGTTGCCCAGCAGGGTAACTTCGTCGCCGACTTTGTCAGCAGGGTCCAGCGACACAAACGCGGTGTTCATGCCCACTTCCAGCATCTGCTGCGGTCTGTCATTGATCCGCACGCGGGCCGCTCTGAGCCCATGACTGTATCCGATGAGGATCACACCCACTCTGTTGGAATGGAAGCCGCGATACCCGGCCGGCCCGTAGGTGTCGCGCGCAACTGCAAGCCTGGTCGAGACTTGCACCGCGCCGCGATAGAGAGCGATGCCGGGCCGGACGGCGTGCAACCGGGCTCTCGGCTCGTGCAATAGCGAGGAGCAGGCGGCGTGTTTGGGAAGATCGATGCCGCGTGTCGCCGCCAAAAAGCGCTCAACCGCGCTCAGGCTGCAGGCATGCGTCCAAATGTCTTGCACCGCGCTATCGCGAAGAAGTTTGTCAATTTCAAAAAGATCACAACCGAATCGCTGCATGCCGGTGTCTATCTCTAAAGACGACGGTACTTGTCGGAACCGCTCCCGCTGTTCAAAATTAGAAACAGTGGGACGAACGCCGACTTTCTTGTATTCTTCCGCGTCTCCGAAGGGTGGCCCGAGGATCAGTCCGGGACGTCCTACCGCGTGCGCTTCGTTCAGCGAGAAGTAACAAAATTCTTGGGCGAGCGGCGCAAGTGCGCTCGCCACGCGCTCTGCGCCGAGCCCGTATGCATCGGCTTTGATGACGGGCTTTATCTCGACGCCAGTCTCGCGTCGTATCTGTTCTGCGTTGGCATAGATGCGCGCTAGGTCGATTTCGACCCGCGCGTGCTGTGTAGGCATGGAGAATCCGTTCTGCGGACGATCCCAGGAAATCGCGAGCGACATCCTGACGCTCGCCAATGCGAAGTATACGCGAGATGAAACGTCACGAATTGCGATTCGAACTGCCACCCGAATTGATTGCGCGCGTACCCGCTGAGCCGCGCGATGCCTCCCGGCTGCTCGTTATGGGCCGATCACACGAGGCGATCCACCATCATTCGTTTCGGGATATTCCGGAACTTCTGAAACCGGGCGATCTCCTCGTCACCAATAACTCGCGCGTCGTGCCCGCGCGATTCTTCTGCAATCGCGCCAGCGGAGGACGCATCGAGGGCCTGTTCCTGCGCGAGTCGCCGGACGGGTGGATCGTGCTGCTCAAACCCGCGAGCAGGCTCCGGTCCGGCGAGATCGTGCAAGTCATCGGCTCTCAGCCTCCGTGTCGCCTGCGGCTCATTGCGCGCGGGGCGCGCGGCGAATGGCGCGTCTCGCCGATTGAACCGCGAAACGCCGCCACTGTTCTCGAACAAGCCGGCGAAGTTCCGCTGCCGCCGTACATCCGCGCCAGCCGGCGCGACGATGCGCGTGCCATCCTGGAGAACGCCGACCGAGATCGCTATCAGACGGTCTATGCCGAAGTCCCCGGCTCCGTCGCCGCGCCGACCGCCGGCCTGCACTTCACGGCGGAAGTATTGAGCCAGCTCCAGGACCGCAAAGTTCGTCGCGCAAGCGTCACGCTGCATGTCGGGCTGGGCACATTCGCACCGCTGGATGTCGATGACCTGACGCAGCACAAAATCCACAGCGAGACCTACTGCATTCCGGGCGACACGATCCGCGCTATTCGCGAGACCAAGGCCGCCGGCGGTCGCGTGGTTGCGGTGGGTACGACGGCTTGTCGCACGCTCGAATCGCTGGGCCGTCGCCCGGAGTGGGCGTCGGCCGCTCCGCCCGCCGATATCGTCGACGAAACGGCGCTCTTCCTGTATCCCCCCGCGACGTTCCACATCGTGGACGCGCTCATCACCAATTTCCACTTGCCCGAGAGCACCCTGCTGGCGCTCGTGATGGCGTTTTCGTCGCCGGAGCGGATCCGCGCCGCCTATGCCGAAGCGATTCGCGAGCGCTATCGCTTCTACAGCTTTGGCGACGCAATGCTCATTCACTAGCTCCGGCCGACGGGGTGCAGGGGCGGCGACGCGCTACAATCGACGCGATGAACACCGCCACCACGATTCCGGCGCCCCATTCCACCGCCGCGTCGGCCGCAATCGTCTACGACGACTCGTGCCGCTTCTGCCGGCGTCAGGTCGAGTGGATTCGCCAAAAGGACCGCGCCGGCGTGTTCGAGTTTGTGCCGCGCTCCAGCGGCGATCTGCTCGAGCGATATCCCCAACTGGCCCGAGCCGATCTGAACACGGGCATGCGGCTGGTCATGGCCGACGGCACAGTGCATGTGGGCGCCGACGCGGTCTATCACGTCGCGCGACGATTGCCGCTTTATCGATATCCCGCGCTGCTCTATCGCGTGCCGGGGCTGACGCAGATCGGGAGATGGGTCTACGGCTGGGTGGCGGCCAACCGCTATCGCCTGGCCGGACGCTGCGACGATCAGGCGTGTCGCCTCTGACCTGCGCGGCTGGCGTTGACCGCCGCCGACCCACATTCCCCCCGATTTTTCCCATCCAGAACTGAATCCGAGGCCCCGGCAAGGTGCGTACTCCTCCCGTCGGGGGCGCGCGGCGGCGCGTTGCCGTCGGATCCGTGCACCGTTTTCTGCCCGCTATCGGTGGGCCTGCGCGGCCTTCGCGCCCTCGCTGCGCAATCCCAATCTACCGGAGGATGTATGCGAAAGATTCTTGTAGCTACCGGGCTGCTCGCCGCGGTCGGCATGGCCACCGCGACAGCCGAGACCGTTTACGGTCTGACCCAGTCCCAGCAGCTTGTCGCCTTCGACCACTCGTCGCCCAGCACCGTGCTCGGCACGTCGCCCGCCATCAGCGGCCTCGGCGCCGGGGAGTCGATCGTCGACATCGACTTCTACCCCGTGAACGGCCAACTGTATGGCATGGCCACGTCCGGCAATCTGTATCGCATTAACCCGCTGACCGGCGCCGCCACGCTCGACGTCACGCCGCAGTCGCCGATCAACGGCCCGACCGACGCCGACTTCAATCCGCAGGCCGACCGTCTGCGCGTCTTCGGCATCAACGGCGGCAACTTCCGCATCACGCCCAGCACCAACACCGCCGGCTCGACCGGCGGCAACGCGGGTCTGGTGAGCAGCGACGGCACCATCGTCAACGCCGCCGGCGGTCCGCTCACCACGCTGGTCGCCAACGCCTACACCAACAACTTCGACGGCACCGCCAGCACGACGCTGCTCAGCATCGACGGCGCCGGCGACTCGTTGGTGACGCACACCGGCGCGCCGCAGTTCAACAACACGAGCGTGGTCGGTCCGCTGGGCATCGACGTCGGCACCAATGTCGGCTTCGATATCTCCCCCAGCGGTCTGAGCCTGCTCTCGAACGGCAACGACCTCTACTCGATCAACGTCGGCACCGGATCGACCAGCAGCCTCGGCAGCATCGGCACGCTGCTGGGCGTGACGACGATCGCGATCCTGCCCGAGCCGACCAGCCTCGCGCTGCTCGCGCTCGCGGCCCTCGCCATCCGCCGCCGCTAAGCCCGCCGCGCACCCGCCGGTTTCCGTGCAGCTTGCCCGGCGGAATGCGAACGGTGTGACGGTGAATCGGTGAAACAAACAGACGCCGACGAAACTCGCCGGCGTCTGCTTGAAGCACCGATTCACCGTCTCATTGTTTCACGGTCTTACCGCGGCTTATCGCTCATCACTTCCCCCTCAATCACCACGCCCGTGCAGTGCGACGCATACTCAAACGGGTCGCCGTCGTAGATCGCGACGTCGCCGTCTTTGCCGACCTCGAGCGAGCCGACGCGCTTGTCGATGCCGAGCAGCGTCGCCGCCTCGATCGTGAGCATCCGCAGCGTGGTCTCCAGCGTCAGCCCATTCGCCGCGGCGACGCCCGCTTCAAACAGCACCACGCGCGTCTTGGGCACGTAGTCCTCGAAGCCGCTGGTGAAAAACACCGGAATCTTCGCATCGCGCACCAGAGCCGGCGTCTCAAAACTCATGTTCTTCATTTCCCCGCTGGCGCGATACATCAGCGGATGGACCAGCACCGGCACGCCGGCCTTCTTGATCTCGTCGAGCAGCAGATAGGCCTCGCTGGCGCTGTCGAGCCAAAGGCGAAACTTGAACTCCTCGGCCAGTCGCAGCGCGCTCATGATGTCCTGCGAACGATTGGCCGTGATCATCAGCGGCAATTCGCCCTTCAACACGCGTACCAGCGACTCCATCGAAAGGTCGCGCCCCTTCGAGCGCTTGCCGCCGTTCTCGTTGTCGTTGTCCTCGTCCTTTGCGCCATCCTTGTTCTTGGCGGCCGATTCGCGCTCGCGGATGTACTCCTGCGCCCGGATCAACTCCTGACGCAGCAGCGAGATCTGCTTGGCCCGCGTGCCGGGCGACTTTCCGCCATCCTTTTGCGACGAGGGGCCGAGCGTGGCGGCGATCGCGGCACATTCGACCATGGTCGCATCGGCGACCGTGTTGCCGCGGAGCTTGAAAACCGCCGTCTGACCCGAGATGAGTTCGCCGGGCGCGTGTCCGGTGTGCACCGCGGTCACGCCGAAGCGCCGCACCCAGTCGATCAATTCTTCGTGCGGGTTATAGGCGTCGATGGCGCGCAGCTGCGGCTGGATCGGCGTCGAGCTTTCGAGCTGATCCTGATCGTGCTTGATGTTGTAAATGCCCGTCAGACCCACCGTCGCGCGGCAGTCGATCAGACCGGGCGTGACGATCTCGCCTTCCAATACGCGATATCCCTGCGGAATCGGCGTGCTCGCGATCGGGCCGACCGCGGCGATCTTGCCGTCCGTGATGACGACGACCGCGTCGTTCAGCGTGCCGGCAGCGCCCATGGTGTGGATCGTCTTGCCCTTGATCGCCACCTGAGCGCTCGCCGCATGCACCAGCGAGAACATGAGACAGGCGACGGTCAGCGGACCGATCTGCGCCGCGCTGAAACCACGATCCGTCGTGCCCGCGGAAGCCCGCGGCGCAAACAAATTCAGCTTCATCATTCGTCATCACCGCCTTCCGGGGCGCAGCACAGGTAGGGCGTCGTGTCGTCGCCGGCGCCGAAGCCGCCGACCGCGTAAAGGCGGTCCTCTTCATTCAGCCGATTCCAGACCAGATTCCCCTCGATCCAGGTTTCGACCACTTTGCAGTAGACGCTGAGCGGATCGTTGTCCATCATCACGAAGTCGGCGTCTTTGCCGACCTCCAGCGTGCCGATGCGATCGCCCATGTCGAGCATCTCGGCCCCGTTGATCGTGAGCGCCTTCAGCGCGCCCGCCCGCGACATGCCGGCTCGGTGCGCCAGCGCCGCGCAGCGCAGGAAAAATCGCGAATCAGTGATCCAGTCGTCGGTGTGAATCGCGACCTTCACGCCCGCTTTCTCCAGTATCCCGCCCGTTTCCAGCTTCTTGTTCTTGGCCTCCAGCTTTCCGCCGGGGCTGTCCAGCACGATGATCGAGCACCCCACGCCGGCCTTGGCGATTTCCGCCGGCAACTTCCAAGCCTCGCTCGTGTGGTGCAGCACACAGCGGAACCCGAACTCCTCTTTCAGCCGCAGCACGGTCATGATGTCGTCGTGCCGATGGGTGTGATGATGCACCAGCCGCTTGCCGCTCAGCACTTCGAGCAGCGCGTCCTTCGCGATGTCGCGCGGCGGCATCTTGCTCTCGTCGCCCGCGGCGCGCTTGATCTTCTCGCCATATTCCTGCGCGTCGATGAACATCTTTCGCACCAGCGCCGCCGACTTGCCGCGTGTGCCGGGCCAGGGCGGGTTGTCGCGAATGCTGTTCGTGCCGTTGGCCATCTTCATGCCGCCCATCGGCTTGCCCTCGGCGTCGCGCACCATCATCTCTTCGATGGTCTTTGATCGCCGCAGCTTCACATACACCGTCTGCCCGCTCAGCAGGTGGCCCGAGCCGGGCATGATGTTGAGCGTCGTCAGCCCGCCGGCACGCGCCCGGCGAAAGCCGCTGTCGAGGCAGTTCAGCGAGTCGTAAATGCGCACATCAGGCTGGGTCGGGCTGCTGCCGTCGCCGCCGCCGATGCCGCCGATGTGGTTATGGGTGTCGACCAGGCCGGGCATGATGTAGCGGCCCTGCACATCCTGCACGAACGCGCCATCCGGGATCTCGACCTTCTCATTCGGGCCGATCGCGACGATCTTGCCCTTGTGAAAGACGATCGTCCCTTCCTCGATCTCCGCACTGGAGATCGGGATCAGCCGCGCGTGGGTGTAGGCGATCGGCCGGTCTTGTGCCCGCGCGGGCGCGACGCCAACGAGCATCGCGGCGACGCTCATCGCCAGCGTCGCGGAAAACGAGAGATACTTGAGCAATGGAAACTCCTTCGGCTCCGAAAACAGCATCGTAGCCGAGGGCGGGGGGGACGGCGAAGCGTCCACCGCCTGTGACGGTGAGATGGTGAAAAGTGAAACGCTGAAGCGCTGAAGCGGTGTGACGGCGTGACGGTGACGCGGTGAGACGGGGGCACGCCGACGAACCAGGTGGCCCGCACTCTGCGGGCAATCAGCTCACCGCGTCACCGTCTCACCGCGCCGCCCCGCAGCGCATCGGTCAGTTGTCGGCCGCTCCCTGCAAAATCCACAGCCGAATCGTCTCAATCTGATTCTCGGTCAGCGCCGAATCCCCCAGCGGCATGCGCGCTCCGGAGCGCGGGTCGTCGTCGTTGATTTTCTCGAAGAAGTAGCTCGCGTCGGGGTCGCCCGCGACGACGAACGCCGCGCCGCTGACGCGGCCCGATCGAAGCGTCGTCAGGTCGTTGAATGAGTTCGTCGCCGAGTCGAGCCGAAGCGCGATGCCCGTCAATGCCGCAAAGCCTCCGGCGCGGTGACAGCTCGCGCACTCAGCGCTCAGGATCGGCTGCACCTGATTCGCAAACGAGATCGTACTGTTCGGATCGGGCGCCTCATCATCCGCCGGCGGCGATTGCGGACATCCGGCGGCAAAAAACAGCAAGCCCGCGGCCCCGGCGACAATGAGCCTTCCAGCGATCGCCGAACTCGGACGCATAGACAGTCTCCTGCAGTTGCAAAGGGATGGAACGAATGTCGCGTCGAGAGGCGTTCATCCGCAGATCGGCGTCGTGGCTGCTACGCAAACACCACGCCGCGATCGACGAAGGCGCCTCTTCAGCGTCTCAGCGCACCGGATTCACTCAATTCGCCGGCACCAGCTTCACCACGACGCCGGTCGTGCCGCTCGGGCCGACCGTCGTCCGCCCCAGCGCGTAGAGTTCGCCGGTCTCGTCCATGCCGAACGAAAGCAGGTACAGGCCGATCCGCCCGCTGGCGCGATTGGCGACCAGCAGCTCCTCCACGCTCCACGATCCGTCGCTCGCCTCCGTGCCCACAAAGAGCTTTCCCTGCGGCGTCACAAATCCGCTGCTGAAGTCGCCGAAAATGTAGCGACCCGCCAGATCCGGAAGCGCCGCGCCGCGATAGACATATCCGCCGATCACCGACAGGCCGAAGATGCCGCCGTCGTCCGGCTCAACATGCGGATACTCGATCACCGGATCAATCAACGGCTCGCCGCGAACGCCCGTCTGGCAGCCCGCCGGCGCCACGCCATCAGGATCAAAGCAGCCCGCCCCCTCGCGGAAGTACCAGCCCAGGTTGTCGCCGCGCTCGACGATGTTGATCTCTTCCCAATCTCCCTGACCGACATCGGCGACAATCAGTCGCGTCGCGCCGGCGTCGTCGGTGTCGAACGAAAACTTCCACGGATTCCGCACGCCATAGGCGAATATCTCGGCCCGCGCGCCGCTCGGCCCGCTGACAAACGGGTTGTCGATCGGCACGGCGTAAGGCGCGCCGCTGATCGTGTTCACATCGATCCGCAATATCTTGCCCAGCAGCGTGGTCAGGTCTTGCCCGTTGCCCAGGTTCGGCGTGTGGCCGTCGCCCTGGTCGTTCGCCCCGCCGCCGTCGCCGCTCGCGATGTACAGAAACCCATCCGGCCCAAACGCCAGTTGCCCGCCGTTGTGATTGTCCTGCGGCTGCGGCACTTCCAGCAGCAGACGCTCATACAGCGGATCGGCCCGGTTCGGGTCGGTGGCGTCGACGAGAAACTCGCTCAGCCGCATGACGCGCGCGGCCGCCGGGCTGTAATAAACATAAAACAGCCCGTTGTTCGCAAAATCCGGATGCAGCGCCAGCCCCAGCAGCCCGCGCTCGTCGTACCCCGGGTCGAGCGCCGCCAGCCGATCACGAACATCGAGGAACGGCGTCGCCAGCAACTGATCGTTGCCATCGATAATGCTGATGAACCCCGTCTGATCGACGACGAACAGCCGCCCCGTGCCGTCATTCGCCGCAACCATCGCTACCGGCGAGGTCAGCCCGCTGGCGATCGTACGCACATTGACCTGCGGCGAACTATCGGGCGGCGGCGGTTGCGGGCATCCGGTCAAAAAAACGCACGATCCGACGAGGGCCGCGCCGGCAATGACGCGATGGAACGACGTTCGCATGGGTGGCAGCTCCGTTCTGGGTAGAGCAAGGCTCCGCCTTGCGCCTTCGAGTCTGAAAAACACAAATCAGATCGGCAGATGGAGGAATGATAACGGTCGCCGGCTGTCGGCGGCGGGGGGGGGGACGAAGCGATGCGAGCGCCCGCCATGAGCGGGCGCTCGTCGCCGTTGAAGGATTCACCCGACTCGGACAATCGTACGGATGCCTACTTGCCCGCTTCAAAGATCGCCCGCACCCGCTCGCGGAACTGCGCCTGATCAATTTCGCCGCCGCGCAGTTGAGCGATGAGCGCCTCAATCGCGGCCCGCTGTTCTTCGGTCGGTTGCGCGCCGCCGCCGGGGAAGCCCATTCCGCCGCGATGACCGAATCCACCGGGGAATCCGCCCGGCTCGCCGCCGAAAGGCGGCTCAGGCAACTCCTGACCGATGATGGTTTCGACCTGAGTGCGGAATTCTTCGAAAGTGATTTCCTCGGCTGTGAGTTGTGCGTGCAGCGCTTCGAGCTGCGTCCGCTGTTCGTCGGTTAGTCCTTCCAGCCCGCCGGGGAACGGCCCGCCGAATCCCTCGCTTGGCAGCGTGATGCCGCTGATCGTCTCGGCCTGCGCGCGAAACTCCTCAAACGAGATCTCTCCGCTCCGCAGTTGCTCGCGCAGCGCCCTGAGTTGTGCGATCTGCTCGTCGCTCAGCGCTGCGCCGAACGGATCGCCGAAGCCCTCTCCCGGGCCGCGGCCGCCGCCAAATCCGCCGTCCGCCAAAACGCCGAAAGCGTCCAGCAGGGTGCCGTCCTGCGACGCTTCGGCCTCAGCGCCGGCGACCAACGCGTCGCCGTTCGCATCCGTCCCGGTCGAGAGGCAGCCGACCGGACCAATCGAACACAGGCTCAGGATCACCAGCAGCTTTTTCACGATCGCTCTCCTGCGAGAGTCGCCCGCGGCCGGACTACACGACCGGCGTGCGGACGACATTGCGTTTCCTCAGCCATTATCGCTGCGAGGTCGTCAACGGGCCGTCAGTCGCGTGTATCGTTGCGCAATGGCGAGTTGACACATCTTGACGATCGCCGTGCAGCGCCAGCCGAACCGGCTCAGTACGATGGGTGATGCGCCCCATGAACACCGCCGCCACGCCAAGAATTTTGCTGCTGGACGACGATCTCGAATTGTCGCAGTTGCTGACCGACTATCTCCGCGGCGACGGCTTCGAGGCGTCGGCGACGACCGACATCGGGCTGGCGCTCAACGAGGCGCTCACCGGTCGAGTGCAACTGCTGCTGCTCGATGTGATGCTGGCCCAAGCCAATGGGTTCGATGTGCTGCGTCAGATTCGCTCGCGCAGCGATCTGCCGGTGGTGATGCTCACGGCGCGGGGCGACGAACTCGATCGCATTCTCGGGCTGGAGCTGGGGGCCGACGACTACGTGCCCAAGCCGTTTCACCCACGCGAACTCGCGGCCCGCGTCCGGGCGGTGCTGCGACGCACGCAGGTCAGCGATTCGGCGCGGGCCCGCGCACCGGCCCCGCTGGTGCTGGGCGATGTGCGGCTCGAGCCGGGGACACGCCGCGTGTTTCGCGAAGGCGCTCTGGTGCCGACCACTTCGGTCGAGTTTTCGTTGCTCGAGGTGCTGGTGCGCGCCGCGGGTCAGCTTGTGTCGCGCGAGGAGCTCTTTAAGCGCGTACTGGGGCGGCGGATCGTCCCCTTCGACCGCAGCATCGACATGCACATCAGCAACCTCCGCCGCAAGCTCGGTCACCGCATCGGCGATGTCGAGCGCATCCAATCCGTCCGCGGCGAGGGCTACCTGTACGCGATCGTCGAGACGCCCACATAGCCGCGGCTCGAGCCGCCGCGATCGCCGCCGATTCGGTCCTGGTCCCTCAGCGGAGCGCCCATGCGCAGCCTGTTCGCAAAAACCCTGCTGACCTTTTTGCTCGCCAACGCACTGGTTGCGGCGGTGTCGATCGCGCTCTCTTACTCATTGCAATGGCCGCACCCGGCACACGTCATTCTGCAGCCGCTGCTGCAGGCCCTGGGTCGTGCATCCGCGGGGTTGATCGAAGCCGGCGAAGAACCGCTGGCGCGAGAAATCTCAGACTGGCTGCGAAACGATTCCGGCATCGATGCGCGGCTCGCCACCATGCCGCGAACGGAACCGACCGTGTCAGCGCCCGCGCTGCCCGCGCCAAAGGCCGTCGGGCGATTCAAGCTGCTCGGCTTCGAATTCACCGCGCCGATCGTCGGTCGCCGTGACACCTATCTATTGCAGGCGATGGTGCCCGCGCCGTCGCCGCGGGCCAGCGTCTTTTCGTACACCGACCTCGCCTGGCGCGCCGCGATCGCGCTCGGCACCGTGGCCCTGGTTTGCTACGTCTTTGCGGCATATCTCGTCGCCCCCGTTCGAAAGCTCCAGACCGCCGCCCGCACGATCGCCGCCGGCGACCTGCACGCCCGCGTCGGCCCCGCCATCGGCCGCCGCCGCGACGAATTGGGCAAGCTCGCGCACGACTTCGACCGCATGGCCGATCACATCGACGCCCTGGTCACCGAGCAAAAGCAGCTCTTCCGCCACGCCTCTCACGAACTACGTTCGCCGCTGGCGCGATTGCAGGTGGCGGTGGGGCTGCTGCGACAAAAACACGACGATCCGCTTTACGATCGCATCGAGCTCGAGTGCGAGGCGCTCGATCGACAGATCGACGATCTGCTCTCGCTGGCACGCCTGGAGAGCGGGGCGCAAATCGTGAAGCGCGCTCCCGTCGATCTCACGCGGCTCATCCGAGAGCTCGCGTCCGACGCCGCCTTCGAAGCCCGCGGTCGCGGCAGCGAAGCGGTGCTCGCCGTCGAGCCGGTCGAGGTCGAAGCGCTGGTAGTCGCCGACGAGGGCATTCTTCGCTCGGCGCTCGAAAACGTCGTGCGCAACGCAATTGCGTACACCGCGGATCGCACACGAGTGGAGCTGCGGCTGGCGCGTGCGATCCCTTCCGCCGGAGCGTCTGCCCCGTCGTGGTCATTCACCGTGCAGGATCGCGGTCCGGGGGTTCCTCCGGAACAGATCAACGCTGTGTTCGACCCCTTTTTCCGCGGGCGCGGAAGCGGCGTGGGAGGACTCGGCCTCGCGATTGCGAAACGCGGCATCGAGCTTTTTGGCGGCTCGATCCGCGCCGAAAACTCGGACGGTGGGGGATTGCTGGTGACGATTCGGTTGCCAGTCGCGAAGCGGGATTGACGCGAGCGGGCGATTGCGCCGGCGCCGTCGCCACGCGAGCGGCGTCGGCAACGCCCGAGAAAATCCGTGCTGCGACTACGCCGCGAGTTGGCCAAGCCGACCGACCGCGACGCCTGCGAATCCGGAGACGCCGCGAGGCGGTGAGCCTGCAACGCCCGGTTCTCACCCGTCCGAACTCACGGCGCACCGGCAAGCCGGCTGGCTCGCCCCTCGTTTAGTCGAACGAGAAGATGAAGCCGAAGATCAGCTGCAGCAATTGGACGATGAAAAAGAAAATGTTCACTTCTTAGGTCTCCTGACGAAAAAGTTGCCTGTCGGCGCACGGGCCGATTCACAAAGGGCACAGACCCATTCGCCGAGCTTCCGTTAGTCCAATTGTACGCGGAAGACGCCGAACAGATTCAAGATGATGGTCAGGAACACAAGGACGAGATTGAACATAAGCTGCTCTCGAAGATTCGCCGGGGGCACTCGCGCCGCCCGATCACCCGCTGAGATACTCGCCGCCGACCCAAAAATCAAAGCGTGCACCCCCGACTCACGCCTCGACGGCCGCCCGCGTCCGCCGAAACACCAGCCGCTGATACACAAACCCGATCGCCATCAGGCTCAGCCCCAGCCCCAGCAGCGATAAAACGCGATACAAATCCTGCAAACGGGCCGTGTCCACCAGGAAAACCTTCCCGACCGCGATCAGCATCACCACCAGCGACGCCCATCGCAGCACCACGCCGCCCGTCCAGAGCCCCGCACCCAGCAGCACCAGCGACAGCAGCCCCCACGCAACCGAGTACGCGTATAGCTCAAGCCCCATCGGCGGCGGACCGGTCAGCGTCGAGCCGAAAAACGCCTGCCGCACTTCCGCGGTAATGAATACGAACAGTAGCACCAGTGCGATCGCGCTCATGGCCCGCAACACCTGCTCCGCCAGCTTCGCCCGCCACAACACCGCGAGATACGCAAACGCCGCCGCGGGAATAGCGAAGATGTAAATCAACCAGTTCAGCACCGGCGTCGCCCCGACCGGCTGCGAAGCGAATAACGGATTCACCCCGAGGCACACTCCCAACGTCGCCATCGCCGCCGCCAGCCCCAGCGTGCCCCAATGCAGCGTCCTGGCCACCTCGAGCCCGCGTCGCACGCGATAGAAGCTCGCCGCCAGCGACAGCCCCAGCCACACGAGCACATAGGTGGCGGCCTCGCGGGCCGGCACTCCAATCGCAAACAGATCGGCGAAGCGGTACGCGTGCATCACTTCCGCGCTGACCAGCAGCAGAAGCAGTATTGCCGCCGCGCCGTGCATCAGACGATGAAGCAACGGGTCGCGATCGTCGCGCAACAAGAATCCGGCGACAAAGTACAGGGCCGAGGGCAGCCCCAACCAATAGAGCAGATCGTTCCAAAAGGCCGTCTTCGCCAGATGTGGCGACCACCAGCCCGTCTCGCCCGCCAGCACCAACGCCATCACGCAGCCGAACATCGATAGATAGCAGATGCCGATCGCCGCGAGTTCCCACACGGTCTGCCGAAACGAGCGCACCACCCATAGCATGGCGCAAGCCAGCGTCAGCCAGACTACCAGCAGCGTCGCCACCTCCGGGCTGCCCGTGGTCGTAGGAACGGCCTGATTCGCATGAAAGCCGTGCCGCACCTCCGCACTCACCATCAAAAACAAGCAAACCACGCCGCTCGCCAGTGCGGCGTTGCGCTTCGCCGTGCTCACGCGATCGCGAAAGAGAAACCCCGCAACCGTGAACAAGACCGCCGGCCCCCCAAGCCAATAAAGCAACTGGTTCCAGATCGGCGTCGCCGAGAGCTGCGGCTGCCACCAGCTCGTGTTCGCCGCTGCTGTCAGCGCGACCACCGACGCCACCATCGAGATGCCGCACGCCGCCGTAGCCGCGACCTCTGACACCGCCAGATCAAAGCGACGAACCATCGCCAGCAGCACACACGCAAGGCCGAGCCACGCGGTGACAAACGTCGCCACCTCGTTCGCGGCGAGGCCATCCTCCGGCAGCAACACGACCGGATGAAACGCGTGCCGCACCATCAGCGACAGCCCGACAAAGCCAAGCAAGCACGCGCCGCCCTCGAACGCCTGCGACACCCAAATCGCCGCTTGCCGCGCCGCAAATCGCGACGCCTCGACCAAGGCCGCGACCGTGACGCCATACGCAAACAGAATCCAATTGAAGATCGGCTGATTACCCAGCGGCCAATCGACGACGTTCGGAGTGACCGCGCGCCCCACCGCCAGCGCGCCGACCGCGACCGCCAGTCGGTGCAGCTCCGGCAGCCGCAGTGCCCCCGCAATCGCCACAATCGCCGCCGCCTGCAGCGCCCAGCCGACAAACACCCATTCCGGCCGCAGCGCCAGCGGCACATATGCGCCAAGGAAAAACGTCGACGCCACGCACAGCGCCCCCAGCGCCCGATTGAGCTCAGCGTCTTCGCCGCGCCGCAGATACACCAGCGCCGCCGCCGCCGCATACGCCCCGGCGAGCAGCAGGCATTGCCACTCCCACGCCGGCGTCTCGGGCGCATCTCGCGTCAGCCCATAGGCCAAACTCCAGAATGCAACGCCCGCGCCGGCGGAGAAGCCGCCGAAAAGCGACGCACGCCGCGCACCCCAAAGCGCCGCGAAGCCGCCCGCCGCGAAGAGCCCGCCAAACATCAGCGAAGTCCATCGCAACGCCTCGGGCGCAGGTGCCGGCGTTGTGCGATGCCATAGGTAGAGCAGAATCAGCGTCAGCACCGCGGTGATCAGCGCAAACGGCTCATACGTCTTCCGCAATCGCCCCAGCACCAGCGACCCGGCGCAGAGCAACGCGATTAAGCCCCAATCGCGCGGCGAGTATCCGCTGTACGCCGCGACAAGGCCCAGCAGCCCGGAGCCTGTCGCCGCCCCGGCCAGCCCCAGCCAGCGCAGCGCCGCGGCCGTTTGTGCAGCCGGCACGAGCATGTTGGCGCCGTGGGGGCTCGCGCCGCCACGCTCATCGCCCGCCGCCTGCGCCGCGTCATAGGTCCACACAAACAGCGTGATCGAAACCAGCAGGAACGCCGCCAGCCACACGCCGTCGCTCGCCGGCGCCCCGCGCAGCAGCCAAAGGCCGACCCACACAAACCCCGCCAGCAGCGTCACCAGCGACAGCGGCCACCAGCGACGATGACGCCCGAGCACCAGCAGCCCGCATTGCAGCAGCGCCAAATAGCCGAACAGCCCCACCGCGTTCGGCTCGGTATCGCCGATGAGCGCCGGCGTCGCAAATCCGCCAATCAGCCCCAGCCCCGCCACAAATGCGCCCTGCCGCAGCGAAAGCAGCATCGCCAGCGCCGTGTTCGCTGCCAGCAACCCAAAGCCCACCAGCGGCGGCAACAGGTGATACAGATTCGTCGCGGCGAGCAGACAGGCGTAGAGGATCGAGACGCCCGCCGCGGTCACTCCGCTCGCGACATGCCGGCTCGACAGCCGCAGCCGCTCACCGACCCCGATCAGCACCGCGCCAAAAAGCCCGCCGACGATTACGCGCAGCTGCGGCGTCAACAGCCCCTGATCAAAGGTGTACTTCACAAAAAACGCGCCCGCGAGGAACAACGCCAGAGCGCCGATCCACACAAAGATGCGTCCGCCGACGTGCTGTTCGACCTCCGCGGCGCTGCGCGTGTGCGCGGCGACTCGCGGCCCATGCTCGGCGGCCGCCGCCGCGCTCGCCTCGGGCAACGGCGGCAGGGGGCCGGCGTTCTCCGCGGCGCTCCGACGTCGCAGCGACTCCATCGCACTGCGCGCGGTCGAGGCTCGTTCGACTTCATCGTCCAAGACGAGCTCGCTCGCCGGGCTTGACTCGGCCGTTGCAGCGACACCCGAGCCGCCGACCCCGCGATCGTCGCCCGACGTCGCCGCCGCAGGTAGCGGGGGCATCGACCACGGATCGGCAACCAGAGCGGCGGGGGCGGGGGTTGCCTTTGGCGGTTCCGTGGCCGTCGGCGCAGCGTGAGCCGCCTCGCCCCGCGTCGCCGCGCTTCGGGCTGCCGCGCGCAGCTCGCCACGCACAGCGCGCACTTCGCGCCGCAGCGCTTCTACCTCATCATCCAGCCGCCGATTGGCCGCCTCGGCCCGCACGATGGCGAAGATCGCCAGGATCAGCGGCGCGAGCAAGACGCAAATTGCGGCGAGGACCCATTCCATGATCGATGAATCCCTCAGAACGACGGCGCGCACGCCGCAGTGACGGGGTCGTCTGGGCATGGCGTGAGAGCGACCGGTTCGAATCAACTGTATAGCGAATTGCCGTTGGAGATGGATGAATAAAGTTTATTGCATGGATCGCGTTCCAAAGCACCGCAAGCGACCTGCTCGCGCCCCCGAAACCGACGCCCGTCGCGCGGCGCGGCGGCGCGCCGATTCCAGTGAATTACAATCCGGGCGCAGGACCGAAACCTGATCGCAAACCGCGCCTTACGCAAAGGGAAACCTACATGATCAACCGCTCCGCTGTCGCAATCGTTTCGCTCGCGCTCCTCTCCGCCGTCGCCCGCGCCGACTTCGACGCCCCAACCTCCGCCACCGTCCCCTCGATCAGCGTCTCCGGCACCGCCACCGTCTTCGTCGTCCCCGACCGCGTCGATGTCCGCTTCGGCGTCGAGGTCTTCAACGCCGAGCTCGCCGCCGCGCGGAAGGACCACGACGACCGGGTGCGAAAGGTTCTCGCCGCCGTCGCCGCCGCCGGCGTCGCCACGCAGGACGTGCAGACCACCCACGCGAACGTCTCCCCCGAGTATGACAGCGATCAATACGGACGCGTTCGCTTCGATCAGCGCCGCGGCTTCCGCGTCACCAAGTCCATCGGCGTCACACTCCGCGACGCAACGAAGCTCGACGCGCTGGTCAACACCGTCATGGAGGCCGGCGCCACGACCATCGACGGCGTCACCTTCGACAGTTCCGAAATCCTGAAGCACCGAGAAACCGCCCGCCGCGACGCCGCCAAGGCCGCGAAGCAGAAGGCCGAGTCGATCGCCACGATGGTGAACGCCAAGGTGGGCCGCGCCCTGCGCCTGGTCGAAAGCTCGCCGCAGACCTTCCCCATGCCGATGGCCTACAACATGGCCAGCTACGACCGCGCCGCCCCCTCAGATGGCGGCGACGCGCCCTCCACCTTCGCCCTTGGACAACTGGAAGTGAAGGTGACGGTGGATGCGACGTTTGAACTGACGCAGTAGGTCGAGGTGTCTCCGGTACAGCCGTCGGTTCTCGCCGCATCATTTGCTGCCAGGGCAGTCTTTCGATGTGCGATTACATCACGCTGCTCTTGCCCGCCGGCTCGGATATCCATGCCGCCCGAGCCGTCTTCGACCGGCATCGCTTCAGCTTCCGCATCACCGACGGTCCGCGCACTCGCTATCACGGTTGGCTGACCTTCACAGGCGCGCTCCTGAACCCGGCCGCCGAACAATGCGATTGCGGCTCCGCGCTGCGTGTCTGCGAACCGATTTCCGCCGCGAACAAACCCGACGTCGAACGCCGCGCCGCCAAGCTTCAGAAGCGCGGCTGGAGCGCGGCGCGAACACAGAAGTGGATCGCGCAACAACACGAAGCGGCGGAAACGAGTAATCGGCGACTCGCCGAGCGACTCTCGGCGGAGGCGGTCGCCGAGCGGAGCCAATGGCACGCGATGCTCACGGACCTATTCCGCGCGCTGCCGCATTGCGAGGTAGTGTTTTTCATCGCGGAGTACGCTGGACCGATCGCGGGTACCCACGTCTCGCTCCGCCCCGAGCGGCGCGTAATGCTGACCGAGTGGTCACACCTCGCGGCAACCGGATTCGAGTTGCGCGAACCCTTCGTCATTCGAGATGACTAGCGCAGACGCGAAAAGTGCCACCATGAAACTCCGCCACTGAGTGGCAGATTTTCATGGTGCCTATGACTAGCTTCCCCTGCGGATGCGCTCCAGAAATGCCTGAACTTCAGGGCGAAAAGCGCATCAACGCATCCTTCAAACTGACGCCCCCCAACGGCCCCGTCATCGCCGGCGGCACAACCCCCAGCAGCTCCAGCACCGTCGGCGTCAGACACGTCGACCGCGCAAACGGAACGCTGCCGCCCGCGATCACCCCCGGCCCCGCGAAAAAGTAGCTCACCACGCAATCGCTCGACAGCACCGACCCATGCCCGCTCGCGTTCGTGCGGTACAAAAGCCAATCATCCGCCGCAAAGCCGATCACGTCGCCCCCGCGCGGCTGGCGAAACATCTCGGCCATCTGCGGCACGAGGTCGGGGTAGTCGCTCAAAATCGTCGCACGGAGCCAACCATCCGCAGGTTGCGGGCCCGATTGCGCAAACTCGCGCAGCGGCGATGACCCGAGATAGCCAAGCGGGTCAACACCATCGTCGACGCGATACTCATACTTCACCGGCTCACTGGGAATGCGCAAGATTGTCGCAGATTGCGTGGAGCCGCCGATCCGCCGCGACACCTGAATCTCGTTCTCCGATGCCCCCCGAGCGCAGACCACGCCGATCGCCGGTGAATTCCGCAAAAACTCCGCAATCTCTCCCACCTTCGCCTCGGCCGGGGAGCCCGGCACGATCCCCGCCGACCACCCCGCCTCCCACGAGGAACCGTGTTTCACGTGAAACACAACTGCGCGGCTCGCGATCGTCGCGACCACCTCCTGATCCCGCAGCGCCGCCGCCCGACGAGGCTGCGTGTTCCAGCCGCGCGTCTCACGCATCCACGGCCGCGCGCCGAACGCTCGCACATAGTCCGCGATCAGGTCGATGCGATGTTCGGGCGGCGCGTGGCGATGCGAGTGGTCGGTGACGAGCACATAGTTCGTCTGCCCATGCACTCCATTGGCGCGAAGCAACTCCACCGTCCGCCCGATCTGCGCGTCAAGGTTGCGAAGCGCCGATCGATAGCGGGCCGTGTCCGAGCCATAGCGGTGGGCGGTCTCGTCGACGCCGGGGAAATACAGCAGCGTCAGATCAGGCCACTGGCGGAGCTTGTTCGACTCCTCCACGATCGAGCGCAGCCGGTCGGCGGTCGAGCGGTCGCTGCCCTCGAGATCACCCGCGACCCACTGCAGCCCGGTGCTGATCGGGTTCAGAAACTCCTCATCAACGCCGCGATGCGTCGGACACTTGATGTTCGCGGTCAGCTCATCGTCCAGCCGCTCAAAGATCGTCGGCTGCGTAATGTCGTCGTTCACCGAGAGGTATGTCGCGGGCGTCGTGTAGTTGCGATATTCCAGCGTCTTCGGGTCAAACCAGTGATTGCCGACCACGCCATGCACCGACGGATGTTCCCCCGTCAGCAGCGTGACCGTATTGGCATAGGTGACGCTCGGTAGCGCGACGACGACGCGCTCGATGCGCGTTCCGCCCTTCACGAACAGCGCATCGATGTTGGGCAGTTCACCGGCGGCGAGCAACTCGTCGAGCCGTGCGCGTTCCAGCCCGTCCGCGAAGAAAATCACCGCCGACCGCTCGGGGATTTTGACCTCCGGCCGCAGCTTCATTCCGCCGGATAAGCCGGAACACCCGCCGCTGAGGAGCACCGCCGCAAACAGTAGCCAGCAGGTTCGGATCGACGGACCGAAGGAGTGACGAAGGGGAGAAAGCGTCGACATCACGGCTTCGCAAGCTCCTCACGATTGGTGGGGAAGGGGGGACCGGTCAGATACAGATCCGATCGAATGACGCGCGCCGCCCACATCCGCGCGTGCGGCAACTCTTCGCGCAGCTTGACCAGAAACGCCAGGTCTTCGTGAACGATGCGCAGCTCGCGCAAAAGCTCATCGTTCACATGGTCGCGCCACCACGCCCGCAGCTCGCTCCACTCTTCGGCGGAAGTCGCCACATCAACGCGATCCTGCAGCGGCGACGCCAGCGCACGCGTCACCGGGCCGAGCGTGGCCCGCAAATAGTCCGCAGCGCTCGCCGACGCAGCCCGCCGTTCCCGATTCGCGTCGGTTTCTCGGCTCGCGGCGGCGAAAAGGCCGTCGATCGCGCCGGCGTCGCCATCGGTCCAGATGCGCGATTGGATCTCGGCCAGCGAGCCGTTCGCGGACAAACGACTGAGATCGTCCGGCCGCATATCGAAGCGCAGCCGCGCCGCGCCGCAGTCCATCGTCGAGACGTAGAAGCAATAAGACGGATCGCTCAGCGGTCGCGGAAAGCGGAACTCGACACGCCGCACTCCGCCCACGTCCGCATCGGCGATCAGCACATCAAAGTGCGGCGTATTGATCGTCTCGCCCTCACGAAAGCGCCCGCCGGCGCGAAACGCGTCGATCAGAAAGCGCCCCAGCAGCCGCGAGAAGAACGGCTGTCCGCGCGTGCTCAGCGCGAGGCGATAGTCGTCGAGCCGCTCGACATACACCGGCTCCTCGACCAGCACCGGCTGCGGCGAAAAGGCCAGGACGTGCCAGCGCAACTCGCGAAACCGACCCGGATCGAGGCGGTCGAGCGCCGGCTTGGCGTAAACATTCACAAACGGAACATTCAGCACGAACACATCGGTCGCGCCCGCCGGCGGGGCGGCGATGCGAACGCTCTCATTGAAGTACCGCTCCGCGGCCGCGACCGCGGTCCATTGCCAGCGGCTCAGCACGCAGAAGCCGACAAAGAGCGCGATGCCTCCGATCGCGCCCAGGCCCCCGGCGATGCGCGCAACGCGCGATTCGGCGACGACGAAGTAGGCATCATCGAGAGAGCGATTCACGTCGAGCCGGGCGTAGGCGACCGCCCAGCCGACCGCCACTCCCACCGCCGCAAGGTAGCCCGAGTGCGGCGTCGCGATCACGGGCAGCAGGGGGGCCAGCATCAGCAGAATCCACAGCGGCCAGAGCCACCAGCCGCGACGCCCCCGCGCGGCGACGGTGTAAAGGCTGCCGACGCCGACCAGAAGCGCGAGCATCAGGGCGCAGTCGCCCGGCGCTTCGAGCCACGGGTTAAATCGTCCGGTGGGGCCGACGGTCATCGGCGCGATCCAGATCGACGTAACGAAATAGTGCAGCAGTTTCGCCAGCAGCCAGAGCGGATACTCGATGCCCTCGCCGGCATAGGCACGGTAATAGACCTCGGGCAGGCCGCTGCCGAGTTGCGTCGTGCGCCAGGCCAGAAACGCGACGCACGCGATCGCAAAGCCGATGTAGGCGCCGATCCGTCGTCGCAGCGTCGCCGCACCGCCAAATGCGAAATCGCAGGCGGCAAAGAAAACCGGCAGCGCGAGCGCGTTTTCGCGCGTCAGCAACGCGAGCAGCCAGGCGATGACGCTGATGGCGAACCAGCTTGTCAGAAGGCTCGGCGACGCCGCCCGGGTCGGCATCGGCGGCCCGATCTGGCGCGAGCCCGCGAAGACGAGCACATCCAGCCCCGACGCACGCCAATAGGCCAGCATCGAAATCAACGCGAAGAAGATGAACAACACCGCATTCTGCGACGAGGGCCACGCGACCGTGATGATCGAGTGCGGGTAAACGCAATAAAGCAACCCGCCGACGACCGCCGCCGCCCGGCTCTCGGTCAGGCGAAAGGCGACCCGCGCGACAAGCAGGGCGCAGGCCCAGTGCAGCCCGACGCTCAGCAAATGAAGCCAGAACGGATCGTCGCCCCCGAGCGTGTGATAGACCAGCTTCATCACGACGATGAAGACCGGCCGGGCGTACTCCCAGTACATGGGCTGATCTTGCCACCACAGGTGCATCCACTGCGCCGGCTCGATGCGAACGCTCCGCTGCAACTCAGCGGCGGACCAGCCATGCTCGCGCAGTCCGCGCTGGTGCCAATGGTCGTCGAGGACCGAGCCGTCGAAGAGACACCAGCCATGAAAGCCGGCAGTGACAAGTGCCAGCAGCAGCGCCAGCACGCCGGCAAACATCGATCCGCTGAGCCCGGCCCCGCGCGGGGTGGCTGTGCTTGAAATGTCTTCGCTGCGATTCACGGGCGGGAAGATTAGCAGGGAACGCTGGGCCGCGGGGGGTGGTTGGGGCGGCGAAGGCGTGCCCCTGCTCGTGAGCAGTGCGCCGGGGAAAGCGGCGATGTGCGAGTTGATCGGGCGACGCCGTCGAAGCCACGGGCCGCCCCGCGCTCGGCATCACGAGGCGGAGCGGGGATCGACGAACCGGCTCGTTGCTCGCGGCTGCACTGCTCGGAGCAGTGGCGCACGCCGCACTCGCGGTATCGCGTGCCCTTGACGAAGCAGCATCACTGTCGCAACGGGTCGGGGGCCAAAAGCAGCGGATCGAGCACGACCGTATCGGCGAAAAAGGTCAGGTCGAGCGTGCGCCGAATCGGTTCAGGATCGGGGATGAGCAACAGTTCAACAGTTTTTCCCTGCAATCGGCTCCAGTCGCGGCGCGGAGCGTCAAAGGTTTGAGCGCCGTGAATAGGTGAATACACAAAGCGGGAGACCAGCTCCTCCGTGTTATCTACTCGCGCGCGCACATGAAACGCCAGCGTCCAGGGCACGCTGCCATGAGCGCGAATCGTGGCTTCGAAATGTCGGGATACGACCCCTTCGTCGCGGGTGCCGGATTGAACCTCAACCAGCACCGGCCGCAAAAACTCTCGGACCGCGCGCTCGGCCTGCGGACCGGTGACAATGTCGAGGTCGTCGTCGCTGCCCGCCGGTGCTACGACGATGCGCTGCCGCAGCGTCCGTTTGATGGTTGGGCTCGGCAGCAGCTCAAATGTCGCGTTGATTCCACCGGAACGGTGCGACGCCGATCCATCCGCGTCGTCGAGTAGCCTCGCTCGTTGCGACGGTGCAAAGCTGAAAAATCGGTAGCCGCCGAAAGTGGACGGCGGTGCGTCTATGAACTCTGGCGTCGTGGTCAACTCGACCTCAAGCACATGCTCCCCGACAGGAATTTCGTGGCTGACGATCGATGTTTGTCGATGCTCCCCCGTGGTCGGCGGCCGCTCACGGGCGGCCTGAAGCCGCATGAGAATGAGATCACGGTCGACGTTGACGGAGCCCAACGGTGCATCTACCACGGGAGTCGCGGAGCCTGGAATCCAAGCGCGGAGCTTCCAGATGCTCACGGTTCCGGGCGGTGCCGTGTAGACGACACGTAGCTCCGTTGGCCAAGGCCGATCGGCGCGACACCGGAGACGCGCCTTGAATTCAAGCTCGCGCACCGATTGGCGGAGCATCTGCGCCCACTCGGTATCGGTCAGCATGTTCTTTTGATCGAGCGCTCCCAGTGCGTCGAGCCAGACTCGAAGCCGCCCGGAATGAAGCGGCGCGCTGCGTTGTGCGGCGAGGGCCCGCCGCGCGATGTCGCGAAGCTGCGGATCCGTGAGGGCATCCCCCAAACGAATCCGGGCGTCGAGTTCGCTCCACGATTTCCGGTCGCCGAAGTCGATCGCTGAAAGGAGTAGCCACAGGGGCGCCTGCGTGCGCCAGGCTGCGTTACGCCAGACCCACAGCGCCGGGCTGATCGTGGACAGGAGCACGACGGACGCCCCAATCAGCGCGATCGGGCGCACTTTGCGAACACCCCGACGCGGCTTTCGCTTCGCAAAATCAGTCCCGCAATCAGGGCAAATCGTCGTCGGCAATGCCAACAGGATGTACCCGCACTTGCGACAGCGCGGCTCGTCGCCGATGCGGCGGCCCCACCAGCCGACAACGAGTAGGACAAGTCCGCCGCCCACACAGAGCGCGAGCCAGTAGACGGGTGAAATGGTCCAGACCCAGGCGGGCATCTGATTAAGAATAGCGAGGGCGATTTGGGGATGGGGCCGTGTCGCCGCACACGCGCGGAGTTGCTCGGAATTGTTGCGATGTGTCCGGGAAGTCGCTGAACGAGTTGGGGGTGGCGTTTGAGCATGGGGGATGGGGTACCACGACCCGCGGCATCCTTAAGCGGCCTGATTCGCTCGGCGGCATGCTGACGTAGACGCCGTCGGCATCTCACCCGACCTTAAGCACCGCTTACGATGCCGCCACCGATCTCACCTCATCGGAGCAACCATGCCCACGGACCAATGGCACGACATCGGCGCTTTCGCGGACCTGAGCGCGAAGCCCCTGCAGCAGATCACCGTCGGACGCGTCAAGCTCGCGCTCTGCTTTCAAGCCGGCCAGCTCAGTGCCATCTCCGGCGTCTGCAATCATGTCGGCGGGCCGCTGGGCGAGGGACGACTCGATGGCGAGTATGTCGTCTGTCCCTGGCATAACTGGAAGTTCCATTGCCGCACGGGGCTCGGTGAGCCGGGCTATGAGGAAGATGCGGTCCCGCGGCATGACCTAAAGGTCGAAAACGGGCGGGTGCTCGTGAATCTCACGCCCGCTTCGCCGAGAACCCGCAAGCCGCACGCGCCCCATCCGCTCGCGCGACCCGTGCGGCGGACCGCCGGCGATCCGATTCGCGTCGTCGGGATCTCGACCACCAACATGGACCCCGCCCATCCGCGCTACTCAACATCCGACGCGTTGCTGGTCCATGCGTTGCAAAGCGTCGCGACGACAACGGGCGGCGCGGTCGCCCACGTCGAGACGCAACTGATTCGCCTGGCGGAGCTGCGCTTTCGCGCTTGCGAGGGCTATTACAGCAAGAGCGCTCGCGCGTGCACCTGGCCCTGCTCCATCACGCAGATGGACCCCGACGACCAGCTCGATCGCGTGTATGAAGCGCTCGTGCATTGGGCCGACGTGTTTCTGATCGCGACTCCGATTCGCTGGGGCGCGCCGAGCAGCCTTTACTTCAAGATGATCGAGCGGATGAACTGCATTCAGAACCAGATCACCATCGCCGACAAAGTGCTGCTGCACAACAAGACCGCGGCCTTCATCATCACCGGCGGTCAGGACAACGTGCAGGCCGTCGCGGGGACGATGCTCGGCTTTTTCTCCGAGCTGGGATGCCACTTGCCCCCGTTTCCCTATATCGCGCACTCGCGCGGCTGGTCGGCGGAAGATATGGAGAAGAATGTGCGGTCGGTGCAGGAGAGCGCGGAGTTGCGGGCAGGCGCCGCGGACCTCGCCGCGCGGGCGATCGCCCTGGCGCGGACGCTGCTGGCACAGGCGCCGTCGCCGCCGCGCACGACGCGCGGCGGCCGCAAGGCGCACTCGTTAGACGTTTTGCAGCAGCCCTAACGAGCGGTTGAAGCAGTCATGATCCGGAGGCCCCGCAGCGCTACGCCACAAACCGCCGCCGAATGCGCGGATTGCGCGATCGCAACGTATCAAACGTGCTGCGGACAAAGGTGTGCGTCGGAATCAGCTCGCAGCCCTTCGCCTCCATCTGGCGCAGCGTCATCTGCGCATCGGCGTCGTTCCAATAGGCGCACGCATCGCTCACCAGCGCTACGCGACGATGACGCAGCAGCAGCCCCAACGCGAGCAGACGCAGCGTCGACTCAAGCGAAACGCCGAAGAGAATGAATCGTGTGGCGGGGAGTTCGGTGAGCAGGCGGTCGAGCTTGGGATTGGCGAAGGGGTCGCGGTGCGTCTTCGTGAGAATCGCCTGCTGATAGCGCTCAAAGAGGTCGAGCGAAATGCAGAGGAAATTGTCGCTGTCGACGACCACGTTCCGCGGCAGAATGCTGCCGGGCACCTTGGTCTGGCCGTTGGTTCCGGCCAGGCATGTGGGGTTTTGCATGCCGCGAACTTTTTCGAAGTCCTGAATCTCGACGCAGGAGACGGTGGGAATCTTGGCCCAGCGCGCCAGCGCCATCAGGTGCTTCACGTTTTCGCACACCGCGCCCGCATTGCACACAGGCCGTTTCCCGTCGGCCGCGAGATAGTCTCGTTGTGTGCAGACGTCGAGAAAGACGTCCTTCACCGCTTCTTGCATCCCTCAAACCTCCGGAAGAGCACCGCTGTTGTGGGCGTACTCTGCTCGAAACCCGCGCGCAGAATCTCTCCGCGGATACCGCGCGCTCACACGCCTCCATGCGTCGCTAAGGGAACCTGTCGAAGTGTCGTCGGCCGCGTCTTGACGAGTGTCGCACCGGCCGCGAAACGACGAATTCTAGACCCGCCGGCCAGAGGCCAGCAAGCGTAAGTTGTGAATTCCAATGGTCCGGATAAGCGCAGCCCATGAAGGCTAAGACTCTGTGAAATATGGGCTTATGAAGCTGAATCGTTTCGTAAGTTGTGATCGTGGCCGATAACTTAGGCATCGCGCTGCGTCGCGGATCGGTGCGGGGGGAGCCGGGCTTAGATGCCGATCTCGCTGCCCAACAAACCAGGCGTTTGCCGTGAAAATTCCCGCGCGAGCTACGCATTGCCGAAAGCCGATGTAATGTTCCCAGCCGTGGGTTGGTCCGAGCCGCACCCGTGTGCCCGCGTCGTCCGGGCTCCCGAACCGCTCGCCACGGTCGCAGCTTCGCTCGGATCGCCCGAAGTCGGCAAGCCTGTCGGATTGATTCCACGCGGCGTTCGCGCCGCATTGCTGAGGAAGTGACTCGATATGCCCAATCATGATTTGGTGGTCATCGGCGCGGGGCCGGGCGGCTATGTGGCGGCCATCCGGGCGGCGCAGCTCAAGCTGAACGTCGCCTGCATCGAGCGCGAGCCGGCCCTCGGCGGGACTTGCCTCCGCGTCGGCTGCATTCCCAGCAAGGCGCTGCTCGAGTCCTCGGAGCAGTTCCACATCGCCAAGATCATGCTGGCCCAGCACGGCGTGAATGTCTCCGGCGTGGCGCTCAATCTGCCGCAGATGCTGAAGCGCAAAGACGAGACGGTCGACCAGCTGACCCGCGGCGTCGACGGCCTGTTCAAGAAAAACAGCGTCACGCGCTACCGCGGCCACGGGCGGATCGCCGGCCCGGGCAAGGTGGTGGTCGAGGCCGACGGCAAGAGCGAGGAGCTAACCGCCAAGCACATCGTCATTGCGACCGGCAGCGTGCCCGCGCCGCTGAAGGGCGTCGAAGTCGATCACGATCTGATCGGGACCAGCACCGAGGCGCTCGCCTATCCGAGCGTGCCGGAGCGGCTGGTCGTGATCGGCGCCGGTTACATCGGCCTGGAGCTGGGGTCGGTCTGGGCCCGCCTTGGGTCAAAGGTGACGGTGCTGGAATATCTGCCGCGGATTCTGCCGGGCATGGATGCGGAGCTGGCCAAAGAGGCGGAAAAGACCTTCAAGAAGCAGGGGCTCGAGTTTCGTCTGGGCGCCAAGGTCACCGGCGCCAAAGTCGTCACCGGCAAGGGAAACGGAAAGTCGCCGCCGAAGAAGGTGTGCGTCGTGACGGTCGAGGGCGCCGAGCCGATCGAGTGCGATCGTGTGCTGCTGGCGGTAGGGCGGCTCCCCAATACGGAAAAGCTCGGGCTCGAAACCGTGGGCGTAAAGCTGGACGATCGCGGTCGGGTCATCGTCGACGACCATTTCCGTACCAATGTCCCGGGCATTTACGCCATCGGCGATGCGATTCGCGGGCCGATGTTGGCGCACAAGGCCGAGGAAGAGGGCAGTTCGTGCGTCGAAGGCATCGTGAATGGCCATTGCCACATGAACTACGACGCCATTCCGGGCGTCGTCTACACCGATCCTGAGATCGCCTCGGTCGGCAAGACCGAGGAACAACTCAATGAGGCCGGCGTGCCGTTCAATCGAGGCGTGTTCCACTTCCGCGGAAATGGCCGAGCGCGGGCGCTCGCGAGCGTCGACGGCTTCTGCAAGATGCTCGCCCACGCCGACACCGATCGACTGCTCGGCGTTCACATTATCGGCCCGCGCGCGGGAGATCTGATCGCCGAGGCCGCCATCGCGATCGAGTTTGGCGCCAGCGCCGAAGATCTGGCCCGCGCCAGCCACGCACATCCGACGCTCGCGGAAGTGCTGAAGGAGGCCGCGCTCGCCGTGCACAAACGGGCCATTCATGCGTAAGGATTTGTAGGGTCGCGGCGCGTCCCGCAGCGTCGGCGCAAAGTGTGAACGCGAGGTGAAGCGGTGTCGGAACGAGTGATCAGCGATCGGGCGCCCGAGCCGGTCGGCCCTTATCCCCACGCAAAACGAGTCGGAAATCTGCTCTTTCTTTCCGGCGTGGGTCCGCGAAAACGCGGCTCAAAAGTAATCCCCGGAGCAACGCTCGATGCGGCCGGCAATCTGATTCAGCGGGATTTCGCCGCGCAATGCTTGTCTGTCTTTGAGAATGTACGCATAATCGTTGACGACGCTGGAGCTCGCTGGGATGACATCGTCGACGTCACGGTCTTCCTGACCCATCTCAAGGAAGATTGGGCGACCTACAACCGACTGTACGCCGAATGGTTTGCCGGCCCGAACGGGCCGTGCCCGACGCGTACCACGGTCGAGGTTACGGCATTGCCGACGCCCATATCGATTGAGTTGAAAGTGATCGTCGAACTGAAGAACTGAAGATTCGACGCAAGCGCGTCGCGTTTCCGACGTTAATCGTTGTTGGAAGCGCGGCGGCGGCATTCTTGCGGCGGCCGGTTCGCCGGGTTGAAGCGCTACAGAGCTTCTCCGGGCAACCGAATCGTCGGTCTTCGTCTTTTCCTGACGACGCAGCGCAGTAGTGCAGCCGCTATTGGCCCGACAGCGCAAACTCGGGCGCGGCTTGCCGATGGACTTGGAGAATGGTCCCAGCGCTCGGTGTCGGCCCGAAGAGGGCCGCGGGAAAGGATCGGTCCATGAAGATTGCGGTCGTCGGACACAATCTGCGTGTGGCGGGTGGACTGTCGGTGGGGCAAAACGTCGTCTCGGCGCTCGGTCGCATCGCCGACGAGCACGACTACTACTTCATCCTCCCGGCGGGCGTAGGCTACGAAAACATCGCCAAGCCGAGCCGCAGCTCGTGCTACTACTACCAGCGCAAGATGGGCAGCGTGGGGCAGCTTCTCTTCACCGAATTTCAACTCCCGCGGCTGGTGCGCGCCGCAAAGCCGGACGTCATCTGGGCGCTGGGCAACTTCGGCATTCCCAATCCGGGCGTGCCCCAGGCGATCCTGATCCAGCAGGCATATCTGCTCTATGACCCGAAAGAGCAAAAGAAGCCGACCTGGCGGATCTCGCCCGAAATTCAGTATGTGAAGCGCTGTCTGCGCAACAGCCTCCCGGGCACCAAGCTGGTCTTCTGTCAGACGCAGACGATGGCCGGCCGCTTTCGCAAGGAATTTGCGGAACTGCTCAACGGCGCGGAAGTCGGCGTCATGCCCAATGCCGTCTCGGCCAGCATCCACTCGACCGAAGCGGCGATCCCGCCCGCAATTCGTGACCGCGCCGACCGCTTCATCCTCTTCGCGCTGACGCGCTACTACGCACACAAAAACCTGGAGGCGCTCGTCGACACATTCGTCGAACATCGCGAAGCGCTGCGCGGCGTGACGCTGCTGCTCACCATCGCGGCGGAGCAGGCGCCGGCGGCGGCCGCGATCCTGAAGCGGATTCAGGATGAGAAGCTCGAAGAGTCGATCGTCAACGTTGGGCCGCTGCCGCAATCCGAACTGGCCAGCTACTACAACCACAGCGGCGCCCTGATCCTGCCAACGTTGCTGGAGTCGTTCAGCGGCACCTACGTCGAAGCGATGCGGCTGAATTGCCCGATCCTGACCAGCGACATGGACTTCGCACGCGAGATCTGCGGCCCCGCCGCCATCTACTTCGATCCCTGGTCGACGGCGGACATTCGCGACGCGATTCTGCGCTTGAAAGGCGGCGGTGGGGAGCTGCGAGAGAAATTGGTCGCCGCCGGGCGGTCCCAACTCGCGTCAATGCCCAACAAGTGGGACGACATCGTCGGCGACGCGATCGGGCGCGTCACCGCGCTCGCGAAGCCGCGGGCCCATGCCACGCGCGCGATCCCGATCGGCGGCGGAGCCATCGTGGGCGGCGGTTCGGCCTAAGGGCCGCCTCAACCGCTCAGCCGCTCATAGCTCCAGTAGAGCCCCATCGCCGCAATGGCGAGCGATGCCGGGATCACAATCGCCGGTCGATACCAGGACTTTCGACGAAACCAGCCGATCGTCAGCATCGCGGAGGCGACCACCGCAAGCTGACCGCCTTCGACGCCGACGTTGAAGGCGATCAGCGCGGGGGCGATCTGCCCCGACGGCAGACCGAGCTCGGTCAGCACGCTCGCAAAGCCCAGGCCATGCAGCAGCCCAAAGGTGAAGACGAGCGCCAGGCGGTGGGAGCGCACCTCGCTGGTCAGCAGGTTCTCGATCGCGACGAATGCGATCGAGGCCGCGATCGTGGCCTCCACAAACCAGCTCTGCACGCGCACGATCTCAAAGATCGCCAGCGCCAGCGTGATCGAGTGTGCAATCGTGAAGGCCGTGATCTGCGAAACGAGCGGCTTGAGCGATGTGCTGAGCAGAAACAGCGCGAGAACAAAGAGAATGTGATCGAGGCCCTTGGGCAGAATGTGCTCAAAGCCCAGCTTGGTGTACTGCCACATGACCGCGACGACGCTCGGGGCGCTGCCCGGCGCTGATTCAGAAGAAGCCGCCGGTCCGCTATCCGTCGCAAGCGCCGTTGCGTCGGCCCTTCCGGCATCGGTCTTGAGCCCCGCGGCGAGCGGCGGCGGCGGAGTCAATGCAAACGCGCTGCTCATTCCGCCGGGCGAGAGAATCTCGAAGCCGACTCGTCGAGTGGACTGCTCGAAAATCGTGAGATGCATGGAGTTGAAAAAACGCGACGAGCGCACTTGCAGCGACTTTGCCCCGGCGGGAATCGAGCCCGAGAATCGCGCGGTCAGGCCGTAGATCGTCGGCCCCAGCGGCGACGCGGCGGCCGGGCGTGAGGCCACATCAACCGCAAGTTCCGGCAAGTACTCCGGAAACGTCACGATCGGCTCGACAAACTCTTCATCAAACGCGATTCGCAAGCGGCGGGGGAGAACCTCGCGCACGCGCGCGAAATCGCGCTCGCGCTGTTCGGCAGGGAGCGATTGCAGATACGCCACCACCTCCGCCGCCGGCGTCGCAGGCGGCACGCCGGCGACCAGCGCGTCGACATCGATGCGCAAATCGATAACAAACGTGCCGTCCGATTTCAGAATCGCCAGCGTGTCGGTAATGGTGAATTCATGGCCGCGCGCCGCCGACGCGCCGGCAAGCAGCAAAGCGATGGCGCGGAGCATGACCGGAATGATTCGAGAATAACGCGAGTACATCGGGTTGGCGGTTTCCCAGCAAGCGGCGGCGTGACCAATGATCGCAAAGCGCCGCCTCGCTCGACCACTCGGCGAGCGAGGCCGATGCGGACGGTGGGAGTCGAACCCACACGCCTTTTGGGCACAGGATCCTAAGTCCTGCGCGTCTGCCAATTCCGCCACGTCCGCAGCTTTACACGAATCTAGCCGATTCGCGCGTGCCCGTCCCGCTCAGTGCAGCGGCGAAGCCCTCCTCGTCACCTCAGCCGACGTTTGCCGAGCGACGCCCATGGACCGCTGTACGGTAGGTTCGCCCGTCGGCGCGAGGAAAAACCCCGAGATTCCCTCCCTTTCGTCAACGAATGTCCGTAACCGCTCCCGGCGATTTCCGCTTGACATCCGGACCCCACCCCCTAAGCATCCACCCGATCGCTTCAGAGCAACCGGCGAGCCTGCCGAACACTCTAAGGTGCGAAGGGACGCCTGGCCCCCAACTCGGGAAACAGAGCGTAAGTGTTTTATCTGAATGACTTTATGAGAAACTGATGGCCGCTCGAAAGGCTTCCGGCAAGGCCCTGGTGATCGTCGAATCGCCGGCCAAGGCCAAGACAATCAATAAATATCTGGGCGACGATTTCGTCGTCAAAGCCTCGATGGGCCACGTCCGCGACCTCCCCGAACGGACGCTCGGGGTCGATGTCGAACGCGACTTCCTGCCCGTCTATGAGGTCGTCCCCAGCCGACTAAAGGTCGTTTCAGAACTCCGTAAGCTCGCCGACGCTTCCGACACCGTCTATCTCGCCACCGACTTGGATCGCGAAGGCGAGGCCATCGCCTGGCACTTGGCCGAGGCTCTCAACCTGGAGCCCGAGCGCACGCAGCGCGTCATCTTCAACGAGATCACCAAGACCGCGGTCAAAGAAGCCTTTGCCAAGCCGCACAGGCTCGATCTGGACCGCGTGAACGCCCAGCAAACGCGCCGAATCCTCGACCGAATCGTGGGTTACGAGCTCAGCCCGCTGCTGTGGCGAAAGATCGCCAAGGGGCTGTCGGCAGGGCGGGTGCAATCCGTCGCCGTCCGGCTCATCGTCGAGCGAGAGCGCGAAATCCGCGCGTTCGTCCCCGAAGAAAGTTGGAAAATTGCCGCCTACGTCGCGGCCGACCCGGCGGCCATCGCCAAGCTCGGGCCCGCTTGGGATTCGTTCCTCACCGCCGAAGAGCGCACGCAAAAAGACATTCAACGCTGGCTGAGCGAGCATGGCTGCTTCCGCACCGAGCTGGCCGAGGTCGGCGGCTCGAAGTTCGACGCGCAGAACGCGGAAGCGGCGAAGGCCGTTGCCGAGGCGCTGGGCTATCGCGTCAGCGAGATCCGCCGCGAGCCGTGGAAGGAATATCGCAAGCTCAATCTGGAGCTGGCGACGCTGGTAGGGGCCCAGGACCGCGCCGCACCGCGAAAGCTGACGATCTCGAGCCTGGAGACGAAGCGCACCACGACGCGCCCGTCGCCGCCCTTCACGACCAGCACGCTGCAGCAGGCCGCCGCCAATCAGCTCCGCTATCCCGCCTCGCGAACAATGCGCACGGCGCAGGCGCTTTACGAAGGTATCGATCTCGCCGGCGAAGGCCCGGTCGGTCTGATCACCTACATGCGAACCGACTCGACGCACCTCTCCAAAGACGCGATCGGCATGGTCCGCGATCACATTCGCAACGAGTACGGCGATCGCTATCTGCCCGAAAAGCCCAACTTCTACGCGACGAAATCGGCCGGCGCACAGGAAGCGCACGAGGCCATTCGCCCCACCGATCCGGCCCGCACGCCCGCCTCGCTGAAGGGCAAGCTCAGCGAAGACCAGTTGCGACTCTATGACCTGATCTGGCGCCGCTTCGTCGCCTGTCAGATGCCGCCGGCGGAATGGGACTCGACCTCGGTCGGCGTGACCTGCGAGACCTCGCTCGGACCGGCCCGCTTTAACGGCAACGGCCGCAAGCTGGTGTTTGATGGTTTCATGAAGGTCGCGGGCGTCTCGAGCGACGATCAGATCCTGCCCGCGATGACGCAGGGCCAGCCGGTCGGGTTGTTGGGTATCGAGCCGAAGCAGCAGTGGACTTCGCCGCCGGCGCGCTACACGGAAGCGAGCCTGGTGAAGATGCTGGAGAGCGAGGGCATCGGCCGCCCCAGCACCTACGCCAGCATCATCGACACCATTCAGGATCGCGGCTACGTCGAGCAGATGGACCGCAAGTTCTTCGCGACATCGCTGGGCGAAGTCGTGACCGACAAGCTGGTGCAGCATTTCCCGAAGATCATGGATGTCGGCTTCACCTCCTTCATGGAGGCGGAGCTCGACAAGATCGAAGAGGCCCACCTCGACTGGGTGAAGGTGCTGCACGAGTTTTACGACCCGTTCCGCGAGCTGATGAGCCGCGCCGGCGACGAGATGGAGCCGGCCCGCAGCCAGCCCAGCGACCACAAGTGTCCGACATGCAGCGGCCCGATGGTCTATCGCTGGAGCGGCACGGGCCGCTTCCTCGGCTGCTCGAATTATCCGGATTGCAAGCAGACGCAGCGCGTCGATCGCGAAGGCAACCCGGTCATCGCGACCGAGACCGAACACAAGTGCGAATTGTGCGGCAAGCCGATGGTCAAGCGCACCAGCAAGACCGGTGCGTTCCTCGGCTGCAGCGGATACCCCGAGTGTCGCAGCACGCAGCCCTGCGATGAAAACGGCGAGCCGCTGAAGCAGGTCAGCGAAGAGTCGTTGCAATGCAAGTGTGAAGCGTGCGGCGAAGGCACGATGAAGGTGAAGTGGAAGCGGCTCAGCGCGTTTCTGGGCTGCGACCAATATCCCAAGTGCAAGGCCACCGCCAAGATGCCGCCGGGCGTCTATGTGAAGCGCCCGCCCGCGCCGCCGCCCGAAGAGGCCGGCGTGAAGTGCGAAAAATGCGGCCGCCCGATGGTGATTCGCCAGGGCCCCCGCGGCAAATTCGTCGCCTGCTCGGGCTATCCGAAGTGTCGCACGAGTAAGCCCATCGAAAAGCTCGAGGCGCTGCGTGCGGCGTCGCCCATGGAGATCGGCGCGCTGGCGGAGTTCCGCGCTCGCGAAGAGGCGGCCAAGACCGGCCGCGGCGGAAAGCGCGGCGCGGCAAAGGCCGCCACCAGCGCCGCCGCGCGCAAATTGAAAAAGACCGCGAAGCCCGGCGAGGGCGGCGCGTCGGCAGAGGCGGACAGCGATCAGGGCGTGGCGTCGGCCTCCGGACCGGAGAGCTTCGGCCCGCCGCCCGCCGGCTTCGCCTGGACGCGAACGGGCCGCCCCGTGGTCGAGACGATGCCCGTCGATAAGCTCTCCTGCCCCGATTGCGGCAGCGAAATGACCCTCAAGCGCGGCCGCTTCGGTCCCTTCTTCTCCTGCACCGGCTTCCCCAAGTGCAAGTTCAACGCGAACCTACGCGGCGAGGCCAAGAAACAGGCCGAGGAACTGGTGCCCGCGCCGGAACGCGCCAAGCCCATCCCGACCGACATCGAGTGCGACGAGTGCGGCAAGACCATGCTCATCCGCGAAGGCCGCACCGGCAAATTCCTCGGCTGCGGCGGCTACCCCGCGTGCAAGGCCACAAAGCAGCTGCCCCCCGGCTTCGACGTGGCGGCCTACGCCGCAGCGGCCGAGCGCGGCCCGCAGCCGGTAGGGGCATAGGCCGGAGCTCGCGGGCTTAGAGTGCGCGGGCGCGAGCCGTTCGCACGGAACCGGCCCTGTGCACTCACCTGGCGGCCGACGGCTCGCAGGGCGTCAAAAGCGTCCGGCGGTTCCGACGGTCGCGATCTTGGTAGAATCAGAACTCATGTTCGAATTGATGCCCAATCGTTTTCGCTTTACGCGCGACATGTACTATCGCATGGCGGAAGCGGGGATTCTGCGAGAGACCGATCGCGTCGAATTGATCCGCGGGGAGATTCTGCAGATGTCGCCGATCGGGCCTTCGCACAGCTCCGTCGTGCAAGCGCTGATTTTGTTCTTCGGCCGGCGCTTGCCGGACGGAATTGAGTTTCGGGTGCAGGATCCGATTGTGCTCGGCGACGAAAGTGAGCCGGAACCTGACATCGCGGTGGTCCGCGCCCGACCGGACGGATATCGCACGTCGCACCCCATGCCCGCCGACGTCCTACTCATCGTCGAAGTGGCCGGATCGTCCTTTGACTTCGACATGAACACGAAGGCCGAACTTTACGCGAGCGCGGGCCTCTCGGAGTATTGGGTGTTGGACGTCGCGCGGCTGCGGGCGCACGTCCATCGCGAGCCGCGCGAGGGGCGTTATCAACAGATAACCGTTCATCAGCCGCCGGATCGGCTGTCGATTCTGAATGTGCCAGGCGTCGTTCTGCCGCTGGATGCCGTGCTTCGCTGATTTGCTTCCTGTGCGACAGCCCGCTCGCTTGACGCGCGGCATGCACTTTCGATTACAATCGGTTTTGCTCAAACTGACCATCGCGGACGCTTAGCTCAGCTGGCTAGAGCGCATCCTTCACACGGATGAGGTCACAGGTTCGAGTCCTGTAGCGTCCATCGATTCATTCTGCCCGCCACCGCACCCAATCGCCCCCTCGCGAAAAGCCTTGTTTTCCCGATGATTTTTAGAAGCGTCGCGAATTGCTCGTAAGCGGCCTCGCCGCAACGTGCACCAAGACGCTAGGCACCGTCGCGTCGAGAATGTGTGCTCAATCGGGTGAATGATCTCAGTCGGCAGAGCGCGCAGCGGAACCTCGGTTGGCCCGGCGATGAGTGCTGGCGTTGCGGTCAGTAATCCACCACAAACCGTACATCGACCAATTCAAAGCGCTCGTGGTCTTGGCGCACGAGCGTCAGTTCGACGGTGTTTTTCACCAGCTCGAACTCGCAATCCGCACGAACGAGAAGGCTGCCGAGTATCGCCGATCGCCTGCGTTCACTGCGCGTGTATCCGGGGTAGCGGACAGTCGTCACGGTCCAAGTCCGAATTGCCCCATGCTTCTGACTGAATCGTGCGAATCGAACATCGAGCCCGTGGGGTACCAGGACGACGTAGGTCGAGCCATCTTCAAGCGTAATGGTCGGTACCGCGTTCCACTTGCCGCTGAAGAGCGCCGGGATCAGCTTGTCGGCAAAGCGCCCGGCTTCGCTCCCCGTTCCGAATTGCCTCCAAATGATGGCCCAACAGACCATCCCCAATACGCCGACGAGCAAGAGACCCCGCCGAGTGCGAAAAAATGATTCACCCGGCGGCGGGTCGTTGGGGTTGTTCGCTTCGGACCAGGCGGGCGACTGCCCCATCCCGCTAAGACGCCGCCTTCGCCGCCGCCAGCACCGCCTCGTAGTTCGGGTGATTCGCGACCTCCGGCACATACTCGACGTACCGCAGCGTGTCGCTCTTATCCACCACAAACACCGCTCGCGACAAAATGCGCAGATCGGGCAGCAACACTCCGTACTTCTGCCCAAAGTCGACGTCTTTGTGGTCGCTCAGCGGCGTCACCTTGGCCGTGTCGATCTGCTCCGCGCCGCAGAAGCGCGACTGGGCCACCGGCAGGTCGCAACTGACGGTGTAAATCTGCACGTTCGGCAAAGCGGTCGCTTCCTTGAAGAAGCGCCGCGTCTGCTCGGCGCACACCGGCGTATCCAGCGACGGAACAACGCTGAAAATGCGGGTCTTGCCGCTTGTCTCGCTGATCTTCAGGCCATCGACCAGGCTCTTTTTGAGCATGGCGTCGGGCGCCTTCGCCCCAACCTTGAGTTCAGGACCGGCGAGGTTCAGCGGCTTGCCCTTCAGCGTGGTAGTACGACTCATCTTGACCTTCTCCATGTCGGCTTGAGGTTTTCTTTTCAGATGCCCGCGGCGCGCAACCCGGCACGCCGTCGAGGGCCGCGATTGTAGGCGATCGGAGCGCCGCGGCTCGGTTGACGATCGCCTGCGCCTCGGGTCTGATTCAAACTTCGGCGCAAAACTACCGAACCATGCGGCGGCTCAGGGCGTCCAATTCCGCGATCGTCTTCGTCCGCTGCCGAGAATCGAGAGCCAGAACGTGGCCCCAGACGGACCGCAATCGACCGAACGCCCGCGTTACGCCGCCACTCCGCCCGCCGCCGAGCCGCCGCGGGCCTTTGGGCGCTACGACATTCGCGGCGCCGGAGCGCCCGTCGTACCGCCGCCCATCACCGCGGCATCGCCCGCGCCCGCCGCCGTCGAGACGCCGACAGGCGACGCTTCCACCGAGGTCGTCTACCTCTCCGGCGATCCGCTCGACCCCAACACCGACGCTGATGCATTCGCAGGTCGCGACACCTTAAGGCCGCTGGTTGCAATGCTGCGCGGTGCGCACGCCCCGCCACGCGTTGCAGCGCTGACAGGCGAGGCGGGCAGCGGGCTGACCTCGGCGATGCGCTGGCTGCGCGCCGCCCTGCGCGAAAAGCCTGCCGACGGGGCCAAACGCGACGAAGTGCGAATTCGAACCGCCTGGATCGATGCCCGCGCGTCGCGCGCGCTGGAGGACGAGCGCGAGCTGGCGGCGGTTTTGCTGCTCGCCGCCGCCGATGTGCGCAATCTGGCGTTCGATCGCCTGCGCCGCGTGGTGCGCGATTTCGGCGCCGTGCTCGGGCGCGGCTTTTCGCAGACGCTCGCAGCACGCAAGCTCGACGCCGGCACCATGGTCGCAGTGCGCGATCGCGCCGAAATGGGCTGGATCGAGTCGCAGTTCGAGCCCAACGCCGCACCCGACCGCGCCGCAGCCGATCCGCTGCCGGTCGGGTTTTGGCGAAGCGTGGGCGACACCATCTCCGAATTGCTCGGCGAAGGCGCTCGACTGGTGCTCTTCTGCGACCTCGGAGGCGGCGCTGCTTCACAGGTGTCGCAACGATTGGCGACGCTGCGCAGCGTGCCAAAGCTGGCGATCGTCGTCGGGGCGCCGGACACGCCGGCAGATGCTGAAAAGGGCGGCGAGCTCGATCGCGCCAGCTTCGATCTCACGATTTCGCTCAGCGCCGGCAGCGGTTCAAAACTGTGGCTGTCGACCAAGCTTTCCCAGGAGCTTTCGCGCGGTGCGCTTTGGGCCGCTCTCGCGCCAGAGCCGCAGACGACATTCATCGACCTGGCCCGCGAACTCGCCCGCGACAACCCGCGCGAGACGATTCGACTCATGAACGCGGCGCTCTTGGCCGCCGCAGCAGACATGGCTCAGCGCGCGCCCGCGCGCGGCGGCTTCGAATCCCGCGCCATCGCCTTTCGCAGCGGATTGCAGCGCTATTTCCTGCGGCGCCTTTTGCACGAGCGACATCGCTTCGAAAGCGTGCTCTGCCTGCACCGCGGCCGCGAATTTCTCATGGAGTGGTCGCGCGCCGCGCTGGCGCAGCCGGTCTCGATCGGCGTCATGGATGCGGCCGCGGCACTGGCCAGCTCCGACGGGCGCGAGTGGAGCGATGTCGGCGACTCTCTCGAACGCGTGATCGATCTAAGCGCGGCGCCGGTCCCATGGCAGCGCGTCCTGCGCATCGCCGCGGATCATCCCCGCCGTGTCGAGCTGCTCGCGCTGCTGCGCGACAGCGATCTGCACGCGCTGCTGCGAATTCCGCTCGAATTGCCGCTCGACGAACCGGCCGACGCCCTCGGGCTCGCGCGCCGGGCCGATCACGCGATTCGCGAGGCGGCGCGGCGCGGCAGCCGCCCGGACACCGCAGATGCGCCGCCCGACGCCGCCATCACGCAGCTAGACCTCGCCGGTTTGGAACTCGCAACGATCGAGCCCATCGCGCGCTATCGCGGTGTGCAGCGGCTCTCCATCCGCGGCAATCCAATCGCCGAAATCGACGCCGTCGCGTCGCTCCGCGATCTGCGACAGCTCGACTTGCGCGGCACGCGCGTGCGCGATCTCGCGCCCCTGAGCCACTTGCGGCGATTGCGGCGTTTGCGGATCGACGATTCTGCCGTCGCTGACGTCGCGCCGATCGCGCGGCTGCGCGGTTTGCGCGTGCTGAGCGCCGCGGGGACTACGCTGCGCGATGTCGCGCCGCTCGCGGGTCTGGGCAAGCTCCGCGAGCTCGGCCTCGCGCGAACTCGCGTCAGCGACATTCGCGCCATCGGCCTGCTGCCGATGCTCAGTCGGCTGAATCTGAGCGCCACGCCCGTGCGCGATGCCATTCCGCTCGCCGGATTGACGCAACTCGAAGAATTACGCCTGGCGACCACGGAGATCGAATTCGTCGCCCCTATCGCGCGGCTCTCCGCCCTGCGCACCCTCGACCTCTACGGGACCGGCGTCAGCGACATCAGCCGGCTCGCCGTACTCCAAAACCTCCGGCAGCTCGATCTCGGCCGGACGGCGGTCGTCGATCTCTCGGCCCTCGCCCCGTTGGCGGCGCTTCAGTCGCTGAATCTCGCGGGCAGTAGCGTCGTGGAGCTCGCACCGCTGGCCGAGTTGCCCCGGCTCGAGTGGCTTGCGGTAGGGGAGTGCGCCGTGTCCGATCTCCAGCCCCTGACGCGAATTCGCAACCTGCGCGAACTCGATGTCCGCGGCATGCCCGAGGCGGCGCTCGCCCCGCTGCGCGGCTGCGCGTCGCTGGCCCGCGTCACGCTCAGCCCCGGTTTGCGACAGTCGCCGATCGCCCTCGCGCTGAGCGAATCGGGCGTCGAGGTCATCGAGGCGGACGATTCTCCGCGTTGACATTCACGCCGCGTCGTCGAAGATTCCCCCCAAGCAAATGGCACACGCTCCGACCATGCCCTCGCACTCGCACAGCCTGCTGCGACTACTCCATCCCTTGACGCCCTTGGCGGCGGTCTGGCGGGCCCGCGATCTCATCTGGCAGCTCACCGCCCGCGAGCTGTCGCAGCGCTATCGCGGCACATCGCTCGGCTTGTTCTGGTCGCTGCTCAGCCCGCTCATCACGCTCGCCATTTACACCTTCGTCTTCGGCTCGATTCTCAAGCTCAAATACGACATCTCGCATACCGGCACCCAGAGCGAATACGCCCTCGCGCTCTTTGGCGGTCTGATCGTCTACAGCGTGTTTCAGTCGGTGGTCGGCGCGTCGCCGACGCTCGTCCTGCAGAATCCCAGCTATGTAAAGCGCGTCGTCTTTCCGCTCGAGGCGCTGCCCGTCGTTCACCTGCTCGCCGCCCTGGCCCAGTTCGCGATCAGCCTCGCCGTGCTGCTGGTCGGTTGCCTGCTGGTCTTCGGCAAGCTGAGCGCCGGACTCTTCTGGACGCCGCTCGTGCTCCTGCCGCTGGCCATGCTCACGCTCGGCGTCTCGTGGTTTCTGGCGTCCGTCTGCGTCTATGCCCGCGATCTGACGCAACTCGTCGGCGTCGCGCTCTCGCTGCTCATGCTTCTCACCCCGATCTTCTACCCGCTGAGCAATGTGCCCAAGGAGTTTCAGGCGGCATACCTGTTCTGCAATCCGCTGGCGATTCTCGTCGAGAACTCTCGTCGCGTGCTGCTTTACGGCCTCGCGCCCGACTGGCTGCCGATGCTCCTGGTCACCGTCGTGAGCTGGATCGTGATGCAGCTCGGCTTTGCCTGGTTTATGAAGACCAAGCGGGGGTTCGCCGATGTCCTCTGACACACGGCCCGATGTGATCCTCAGCGCTCGCGGGCTGGGCAAGCGCTACGAGATTTACGATCGCCCCATCGATCGCCTCAAGCAAACGCTCTTCCGCGGCCGCCGCCAGTTCTTTCGCGAGTTCTGGGCCCTGCGAAATTGCTCGTTCGATCTCCACCGCGGCGAAGCGCTCGCCGTCATCGGCCGCAATGGCAGCGGCAAGAGCACGCTCCTCCAAATCCTCGCCGGCACGCTGACGCCCACCGAGGGCGCGTTCGAGACCTCCGCGCGCGTCGCCGCGCTGCTGGAGCTCGGCGCCGGCTTCAACCCCGAGTTCACGGGCCGCGAAAACGTCTTCGTCAACGCCGCCTTGCTCGGAATCCAAGGCGCCGAGCTCCGCCGCCGCTTCGACGAAATCGCCGCCTTCGCGGACATCGGCGATTTCCTGAATCAGCCGATCAAAACCTATTCCACCGGCATGGTCGTGCGGCTCGCGTTCGCCGTGCAGGTGTTGCTCACCCCCGACATCCTCATCGTCGACGAGGCCCTGGCCGTCGGCGACGCCGCGTTTCAAATCAAGTGCATGACGCGCATGCGCGAGCTGCTCGCAAAGGGCGTCTCCGTCCTGCTCGTCACGCACGACGTAGAAACCGTGCGATCCTTCGCCGACCGAGTCATCTGGCTCGACCACGGCGCCACGCGCGCCTTCGGCGATCCGCGCGCGACCACCGCCGCCTACCTGCAGGATTTATTTAGCGGCGCCGGCTCAGCGCCCGCAGTCGTCTCAAGCGCCGCCACCGCCGCCGCGCCCGCCGAACTGAATGGCGCCGCCCGCCGTCTGGAGGCCCTGGGCACGCGACAGCCCATGCATCGCTGGGGTCGCGGGCAGGTGCAGGCGCAGGCCGTTTCGCTCGACAACGGCTCGACCGGCGGCAGCGTATTCGCCCACGGCGGTCGGCTTCACATCGAGGTCGAGTTCGCCGCCCGCGAGGCCTACCGGGCCGATCATCTTGGCTTCGCATTCGCGCTGCGGAACACCAAGGGGCTCGATATCATTGCCTACACAACTTGGGACGCCGGCGAGCGCTTTCGCGATCTTTCCGCCGGCGAGCGAATCCGCCTGGCGTTCGAGTGTCCAAATATCCTCGCGCCCGGCGAATACGCACTCGTTTTGGCGGTGGAGGAAGTGCTCGGCTCCAGCCGCGTTTATCAGGACTTTGTCGAAAACGCCGTGATCTTCACCGTCGTTTCCGACCGACCCATTTTTTCGAGCGTATTGCCGACGGTGGTCCACCGCGTGGTCACCGCCTGAGCGAGTAAAGTTTGCAAACTCCGGCGGCGGCCCGCCCCGGAAGCGGCCGGCGTTGGCGCGGCGGCCCACAAACCGACGAGGGATGCGAGTGGCGACGCTGACGGAGACCAATTCGCGCGCGTGGTGGGATGAATACTTCTCCGCGCGCTGGACCGAGAACGACGGCCCCGCGCAGACGCGCTACTTCATGGAGCAGTTGCTCGCGCATCTCCCGCCCAACCTCCGTGCCATTCTGTCCGACCGCTCGTGGCACATCGCCGATTGGGGCTGTGCCTTCGGCGACGGGGTCGACTGCCTTTCCTCCGCGTTTCCCAAGGCCAGCGTGACCGGGCTCGATTTCTCGGAACGCGCCATCGACGAGGCCCGCCGCCGCTACCCCCAGGCCCAGTTCGAGCAGACCACCGGCGAAGCGCTGCCGCGCACCTTCGACGTCGTGGTCACCTCGAACTGCCTCGAGCATTTCGATGATCCGCTTGAGTTGGTGCGCACCCACCTCCACCAGACGCGCGAGCTCTACATCGCGCTCGTGCCCTTCGAGGAAGAGCCGCTCTGCGAATACCACAAGGCGCGGTTCGATCATGACACGCTGCCCACCGAGATCGACGGCTTTCAGCGCATCCTCAGCACCACCTTCGATAGCGACCGGCGCTTCTGGCCCGGCGAACAATTGCTCGTGATCTACGCGTCGCCGCGCTTCATCGCCCGCTCGCGCGATCCGCTGGCCGCCGAGATCGACAAGTGGGATCGAGTCTACGAGGCGCGACCGCTCGCGCCCGAGTCGCCCACGGTCGAAGCATTCAACAAGCTTTTTGCCCAGCTCGTCGCCGAGCTGCTTCCCCAGGGCGGCCGCCTCCTCGAGGCCGGCGCTGGCGCCGGCTCGCAGAGCCTCGCTCTCGCAAAAGACCCCAAGTACCAGGTGCGCCTGCTCGATTTCTCGACCGCCGCCCTCGAATACGCCCGCAAGCGCTTCCAGGCCGAGGGCGTCGCCGCCGAGTTCGAGCAGGCCGACGTCATGTCGCCCGCCTCCGCGGATTTCGACCTCGTCTTCAACGCCGGCGTGCTGGAGCATTACGACTTCCAGACCCAGGTCCGCTTCATCCGCGGCATGGCCAGTCGCTCCAAAAACCTCGTGCTCGTCCTCGTCCCCAATCGACTCTGCTATTGGTATTGGATCTGGCGCGTGCGCGACGCGTCGAAGGGCCTTTGGACCTATGGCGTCGAGTCGCCTCAGGTCGATCTGCGCGACGCCATGCGTGCCGCCGGCGTGCGGCCGCTGGGACAGGCCTATCTCGCGCCCGAGTGGACCGAAGAGTTCATCCAGAATCTCGGCGAGATTCCCGCCGATTTGCGCAACGACATCATCGAGATCCACCGCGCGGGCCTCGTGCCCCCGGCCCAGCGCGCCTATCTGCTCGCCGCGCTCGGGACCGTCTCGGATCAGGATCCGCCGTTCTCCGACACGTGGAACAACAGCGTCATCACGGATGAAACCAGCCAGGCCCAACTGGCCGGCGCGCTGGCCGACGCGATTTCGCTCCGCCTGAGCGCCGAGCGCGAGGTCTCCGAGGCCCGCACCCGCGAGAGCGAACTCCGCGCCGCGCACGCCAGCCTCCGCGCCGTCTCCGAACAATTGCAGGCCCAACGGGCCCATACCGAGCTGCGCCAGGCCGAATTGCTCACGCAGCTCACCCGCGAACAGATCGAAAAGGCGGCCGCGGCCCAGCGCGAGCACGAGGCCAGGCAGCAGATCGCCGCGCTGGAGCAGCAACTGCGCGCCGTCGAGCAATCGCGTCAGGTCGCCGAGAGCCGCTTCGCCGCCGCTCGCGCCGAATTCGAGCGCCAGCTCGCCGAAGCAAACGGATCAAACAGCGGCCGCCAGAGCGAACTCGACGCCTTGAACCTGCGCATCGCCGAGCTCGCCGAAGAGTCGCGCTCCCTGCGCACCGAACTCCTCACCCGCAGCAGCGAGCTCGCCGGAGCGCGTTCCAGCGAGTCCATTCACGCCCTCCGCACGATTCAGGTCCAGGAGCAGTTCGACGCCTATCGCAATCAGATGCAGAACACCTTCAACGGCGCTGCCTGGAAAGTCGCCACGCGGATTCACCGCCTGCGGCGATTCGTCGCCCCCGACGGCTCTCGGCGCCATCGCGCCGTCCGCAAAGTCCTCGGCGGCACAAAGAGCGCCAAGCACGGCGTCAGGAAAATGCTCTCGGCCATGCGCCGCCGCATCGGCCTGCCGCCCGCGATGACTTGGTACGCCTACGCCTTCGACCGTTTCAAGCGCCTGCGGGCCGAGCGCTTCCAGGGCGACCCCGCGACCATTCGCTGCGCCGCCGAGACCGGCCTGGTTTCGGTGATTCTGCCCATCTACAACGGCGCAGACATGATGCGCGAGTCGATCGACAGCGTCCTCGCGCAAACCTATCGCGACTTCGAGTTGATCATCGTCAACGACGGTTCAAAGGATGAAACGCCGCAGATCGCCGATGAATACGCCGCCCGCGACCCGCGTGTCCGCGTCATTCACCAGGTCAATCAAAAGCTGCCGCGCGCGCTCAACAACGGCTTCCGCGCCGCCCGCGGCGAGTTCCTCACCTGGACCAGCGCCGACAATCGCTTCAAGCCCGACTTCCTCGAAAAGATGATCGCTTGCCTCCGCCGTCATCCCACGTGGGAGTGCATCTACGCCGATCAGGACATCATCGGCGAAGACGGCAAGCCGCTGATCGGCACCGACTGGTTCGCCAACTACCAGCGCCCGCCCGGCAGCGAGCACGTCTATCTGCCCAAAGACCCCTCGGAGCTCAACACCTGGGCCAACAACTACGTCGGCGCCGCGTTCATGTATCGGGCCCGCACTCCCTATCTCGTCGGCGAATACAGCCCGCGCTTGTTCGGCCTGGAAGATTACGACTACTGGATGCGGATCAACGCGCTGCTCGCGCTGCGTCATGCCGATTTCGATGGTCCGGTCTATGACTACCGCTTCCACGACAACTCGCTGACCAGCAAGGACAAAGAGCTCAAGATCACGCAGCGCCGCACCCAGATGATGGTCTTCGACGACTGCCGGCGCAACATGTATCTCTCGCCCGTCTGTTGGTGCGTCGAGGGCGATGTCGATTCTCACGGTCCGGCCGTCGACGATTGGTGCCAGCGCCTTCGACGTCGCGCCGGCGAAGCGCGCCACACCATGGTCGATCGCGCCCGCATCGCAAAGATGACGCTCCCGGAGCTTTGGCTGCCGCTGGTTTATGTGTACGTCGCCGACACGCCTGAAGCGCTCCGCACCGCGCCGCCCACCGACCTGCCCCCGCAGGCGTTCAAGGTCCTGCTCTCCATCTCCGGCGAAGCCCTGCCCGCCAGCGCCGCCGCCGGTTGGGATCTCTGCCTCGCGGCCAAGCCCAACGTCGAGCCCGTCCGCCTCGCGGAGCCCTGGCGCGGCTGGCTCGTCGTGCCCGATCTCGAAATGCTGCTCGAACTCATCGACATCCGCTGCCACGCAGCCGAGGCCGAGCGGCTGGAAGAGCGCATCGTCAATCCGCCCGCTGCCACGCGCGAGCTGACCGTCATCGTCTGTGCCTACAAGCGCCTGCCCTATCTGGAGCGCTGCCTGCGCTCCATCGCCGAACAGGGCGACAGCGGCGTCGATTTCGAAGTCATCGTCGTCAACAACGATGTCGACGATCCCCAGATCGCGGCCCTGGTCGATCGTCTGCGCCGCGACGCGTTCGCCGCATTCCCGCAGCGCCTGCGCTATCTCGATTGCCCGCTCAAAGGCCTCTCTCACGCGCGCAACGCCGGCCTCTCCGAGGCAACGGGCGAGTTCGTCTGCTTCGTCGACGACGACGCCCGCGTGCGCCCGGGCTGGATGCGCGCCATGCGCGACGCATTCCGCAACGACCCGCAGGCCGGCGTCATCGGCGGAAAAATCCTCCTGCTGCCGCCCTCGCCGTCGCCCGAATGGCTCTCGCGCGATTGGTATGCCTATTGGTCGCATTTCGAGCCCGGCTGCGAGACCTACACCCGCGCCCAGTATTGGTGGGAGGCGCCCTGGGGCGCAAACTGGGCCGGCCGTCGCGAGGCCCTCGACCGCATCGGCGGATTCCGCACGCACTACGGCCGCAAAGGCGACGATTTCGGCGGCGGCGAAGAGGTCATCGCGGCCCAGCTCGTCAAGCAGCTCGGCTACAGCGTCGGCATCGAGCCCAAGAGCGCAGTGACCCACGACGTCGAGCCGAGCCGCTTCACGCTCGAGCACGTGAAGAAAACCATCAGCTCGGGGATGCGCGTCAACTACGCCGCGCAGACCGATCTCTACCTCGGCATGGAGGCGACGCTCTACGGCACGCTGCGCAACATCGCCGCCAATCTGGCCAAGGCCGCCCGCTGGAAGCTTCCGCCCGGTCAGCGAACCCGACACCTCGCCTACGCACGTGCCTACTGGCAGCAGTTCTGGCGACAAATCGAGGACGCGCGGGCCCGGCGCGGGCGGCGTGAATCGCTGAAGTAATCTTCCGAAAGCGCCGCGGCCTCAGGGCGCGGCCGCAACCCGCACAATCAGCGTCGTCCCCTCCGCGTCGTTTCGCGGCAACCGCGGAAAGTCCGGCAACCCCTCATCAAAGAATCCGATCTCCACTTGAGCATCCGCCTCATCCGCAGCGGCCGCGCCCGATGTCGGGGCGCTCGCGGGCTGCGGGGCGCTCACCACAATCGCATACGTTTCGCCCGCTTTCCACTGCGAAGTCTGCGGATGCGGGTACGCATCGAGGATCTGCGCCCTTTCGCCGCGCTTCACATGAAACATCATCTTCAAATTGCGCTCACTCGGACGGATGCACACAAATTCAATCCGCCAATTCCCGTCGAATTGCCGGGTCAGCTCGGTTGCCCGCGCAAAGTCGCCAAACGTCGCAACAAGCGGCCAGGTCGTCCCGCCCCGCGCACGCTCCGCCGCAGTCTGAAAGTTCTTGTACAGCGTCAGCCGGCCGCCATCATTCAAGTCGATCGACTTCCACAGCGAATACCCGCTCTCCGCTCGCAGCCAATCAACCAGCTCCCGCGCATGCCGATTGAGCAGCCGCCCCTCCAGCTCCCCATCCTTCGGCGAAGCGTAAGCCGCGACCACGCCCGCATCAGCCCGCAGCCGCTCGCGCTGCTCGGCGATCCGCTCATCTGACCAATACGTATAAGTCGCCCAATCGAACGTCGCGGCCCGGCGCCAAACCGCCGCGAACATGTCGAGCCGCCCGACGTGATACTCATACGAGTTGGAGGCCAGCCAGACGGTCGGGCGAATTCCCTCGGCGTTCAACTGATCAAGTTCGTCCATCGTCGCGTCCACCGGGGCGCGATGCTGTCGCTCGGGCGGTGCCCCCAGAATCGTCAGCGCTTCATAGGCCCCGCCCACCAACGCACCGCCGCGCTCCGAAACGAGCCGCGCGGCGAAATCGTGATGACTAACGCGAATCGCCAGCCACTGCACACCGATCGCGCCAAGCGCCAGCACGCGGATCGCATGGGCGGCGCCCGCGTCGGCGCGCTGGCCGACCGCCGCACCAATCAACACGACCAGCGGCGCAAGCGCCGGCAGCAACAGCCGATAGGTCACGTTGGCGGTGCGCACCGTGGCGAAGACGTTCGGAGCCGCGGCCAGCAGCGCCACAATCGCAAACAGCGCCGCATCGCGCGAAAATCTGCCGCGACGCTCGGGCCACGCGTACAACAAAATCGCCGCCACGCCGGCCGCCGCGGTGCACCAGCCAAGTTGCGATTCGAGGATGACCTTCGTCCAAACCCGAAGCAGCTCCGCCCGATCCATCACGCTGCCATCAGCCCGCAGCGCATCGGCCGATACAAAGCCGAGCGACATGCGGCCGTGTGCCAGCGCTTCGCCGAAGTTTCGCGCATACCACAGCGCCGCGATGGCGCCGCCCACCGCGATCGCCACCGCCAGCGTGCGCGATCGCGCCGCGAACCGTTCGTCGCGCCCCGTGCCGGCCAGCCACCACGCCGCGATCGGCAGCCCGACCATCGTCGGATAGGTCGCCTTGGTCAGACACCCCAGCCCGATCGCCATGCCCAACACCACTCCGCGCCGCGGCAGGGGAGCAAACAGCAGCGCGATCGTCGCCAGCACCAGCGCCGCCAGCAGCGGCTCCGGATAAAGCTGTCCCGCCAGCGCACCCAAACCGGGCATCGCGCCCAGCGCCAGCGCCGCCCCAAGCCCGCCGCCGGGGCCGAAGGCCCGTTCGCCGACCCAATACGCCAGCCACTGCAACAGCACAATCGTCAGGAAAATCTGAACCATGCACGCGCCCGCCGCGCGCGTCCGCCCGACCAGCATCGACGACGCGGCAAGCGTGTTCACAAACAGCGGCGGCTTCGCGTAACCCTGCTCGGCGGCGATGATCGCCGGCCACGCCAGCAAACCGCGCTCGGTCAGCTTGTCCCGCGTGTCGAGCGCAAAATCGAGATACTCGCACTCGTCGTAGATGAGTCCGTCCACCCCCGCATGGCGAAACGCCGCCACCGCCGAAAGAGCTGGAATGACGATCGCTGCGAAAGCAGCCAGGCGAACCAGCAGAGTTCCCATCGCACGCACTGTCGGCGAATTTTCGCCGCGCGCCAACCGAGCCGGCAGGGGGGCCGAGCCGCCCCGCGACATCGGTCGCGTTCGTTCCAATGCGATCCTATGATTCCGCCCCATGAAAGATCGTGAATCGCGCCCCTCCGGCGCGTTCGGCGCCTCCGCCGAGCTTCAACCGCTTCATCACTCGCGCGACCAGGCAGCCATCGCAGTCGGTCTTGCCGCTGCCGTCGCGGCCGTCGCCATGGGCGTGTTGATCTCCAGCGCGTCGCTCGAGATTCTTCTCGACCGCTTCCTGCCCGACGACGTCTTTTACTACTACCAGCCCGCCCGCATCTTCGCGCAGCGCGGCTTCAGCAGCTTCGATGGCCTGCACTTCACCAACGGCTATCAGCCGCTCTGGTTTCTCATGTGCGTCCCCGTCTTCTGGCTATTCCCCGATGGCGGCGAAGCGCCGATCCGCATCCTGCAACTTGTCCAGGTCGCGTTCGTCGGCGCCGGCCTCTATGTCCTCATGCGAACCCTCGCCGAGCGCTTCAGCCCACTCGCGATCGCCGTCGCCTTCACGCCTTGGATGCTCTCGTTTCAGCCATCCTCCGTCTGCGGCCTCGAAGTCGCCATCAGCATCTTCTTCCAGTCGCTCCTCATGCGCCATTTCCTGGTGCACTGCGCCGAGCCCGCCGCCGCCACCGCACCCGGCGCGCCGCGCTTCACGGTCCGAGCCGCCGCGCTCCTCGGCTTGCTGACGGCCGTCGCCTTTCTCGCCCGCACCGACGTAGTCTTCCTGGGCGCAGCCCTCTTTCTGTGGGTCGCTTGGCACGGCCGCGCGTGGACGCCCGCCGGCTTCCGCTTGCTCGTTGCCTTCGTGCTGCCGATCGCCATCCTCGACGGCGGCTACGTCGCCTCAAACCTGTGGCTCACCGGCCACGCCATGCCCGTCAGTGGCGCTGCAAAAGTCTTCTATTCCGAGATGAGTCGCAACGCCGCCGCGGCCCGACTGGGCGGCGTCTGGCCGGCGCTGGTCGAAAACTGGCTCTGGCCCTTCCGCGACGCAGGACATCGCCCGCTCGCGTTCGGCCTGATCGCCCCCTGGATCATCCTGCTCGCCTCGCTGCTGCCGCCGCTGCGCGAGACGCTGGCGCCGTTCCGCCGACTTTGGCCCTTCGTCGCCGGAGCCGTCGGTGCATGGTTCTATTACGCAACCGCGTTCCGCGGCGGGTTTTCCTCCACCGGCTGGTACTATCACCCCTTGTTCGTCGTCTCGATGGTCTCGGTCGCCGCCATCAGCGGCGTCTTCGAGCGGCTCACCATCCTGCGCGGCGCACCGGGCTTCATCGCGTTGCTCATCGTCGGCGCGCTGGTCAACTATCTCCGCGCCGACCTCGTCTGGATCATCCTCATCGGCGCGATCATCGTCGGCTTTCTCTTCGCACGGCCGACGCCGCGCCTGCCCGAGCCATTGGTCGGGGCCGCTGTGCTCATCGCGCTCGGCCTTTGGGCCGTGCTGCCCGCAGCCCGCGGAATCGAGCCCCGAACGTGGCTCGCCTCCGGCGCGCTCTCCTGCCTCGCAGCGGCGATCGGCTCCCGCGGCAAGTTCCCCCATCATGGCCTCATCGCCGGTTCCATCGCCCTCGTCGGCGGCGCCACAGTCATGCGCTTCGCCGCCATCCGCGACACGATCAACGAGCAACCGCGCGGCTGGAATTACCATCTCTATCGCGGGGCTCAGTGGGCCAAAGCCAATCTGCCGCTCGACGCCACCATCTGGTCCGGCAGCACGGGCATCCTCGGCTATTTCTCCGAGCGCACCTGCGTTAACACCGACGGTCTGGCCAATAGCTATGAATTCGTCGAAACAGTGCTGAAAGCCGGCAAGCTCAACGACTATCAGAAAAAATGGGACTATGCCGTCGACGCCCATCCCGACGACGAACTCGCCCGCATCTTCCCCGGCGGCGCTTTCGTGCCCTTGCCCGACGATCTGATCTTGCCCGAGTTCGACGATCCGCCGCTGCGACGCAGACTCCGCATCTACAAAATGCGCGCTCCCGGCGGCGATGTCGCCGTGCCGCCCGCCGAGTTCGAACTGGTCTCCGCGACGCCCCTCGGTTCGAACGGCGAAATCGAGATCCGCTTCCAATCCCGCCACGTCCGCCCCAACACTGTGATCTCGCTCGGCTACGACGCCGACGAAACCGACCGAAACGGCAACGAGAAATGGATCATCGTCGATGGGCTGCGCGCCGCGCCCGGCATCATGTCCTATCGCTGGCGGCCCAGGAACGTGCAACCCGGAACCTACTACCTAATGGGCTACCTGCACGACGGAAAAGGTAACTTCGCCAACGGCCGGCTCAGCGCTCCCATCACGGTCCGCTAGTCCACAGGGCGCGCGGTCTCCGGCTGACGCGGGCGCCGATTGAGGCCGCCCCGTCGCCCCCGCCCGACCCACCTGGTTCGACGCTCGCTCACCGCGCCAATACCATGCCCCCATGCCCCAAAAGCACGTACTTCTCGCCTTCGGCACGCGCCCGGAGGTCATCAAGCTCGCATCGCTCGCCCACACCCTGCGCGCCTGGCCCACGCCCGTACGCGTCACGCTCTGCGCCACCGGCCAGCATCGCGAAATGCTCGATTCGGCCCTCGCCGCATTCGATCTCAAGGCCGACATCGACCTCAAGGTCATGACCGCCGGCCAGCACCCGACCGAGCTGCTCGCCCGCCTGCTTACCGGCCTCAAGAACACCTTCGACGAGACCAAGCCCGACGTCGTCGTCGTGCAGGGCGACACCGCCACCGTCATGGCCGCCGCGCTCGCCGGCTTCTTCGCCCGCATCCCCGTCGCACATGTCGAAGCCGGCCTTCGCACCGCCGACAAGTTCGCGCCCTTCCCCGAGGAAGTGAACCGCCGCGTCACCGGCGTCGTCGCCGACTATCACTTCGCACCCACCGCGACCGCCCGCGACGCCCTCATCCGCGAGGGCACACCCGCCGCGAGCGTCATGGTCACCGGCAACAGCGTCATCGACGCCCTGCGCTGGATGTCCGACCGCGTCGCCGATCGACCGCTGCCCGACGCGCTGCGCGGCATGCGCGGCCGCATGGTCCTCATCACCGCCCACCGCCGCGAAAGCTTCGGCGAACCCTTCCGCGATTTCTGCAACGCCCTCCGCGATGTCGCCACGCGCTTCCCCGACGTCCACCTCGTCTACCCCGTGCACCTCAACCCCAACGTCCAGAAGCCCGTCTTCGAGATCCTCGGCGGCCTGCCCGGCGTCCATCTGATCGACCCGCTGCCATACGACTCCTTCGTCTCGCTCCTGCGACGGGCCGACATCATCCTCACCGATAGCGGCGGAATTCAGGAAGAGGCCCCGTCCCTCGGCAAGCCCACCCTCGTCCTACGCGAAAAAACCGAGCGCCCCGAGGCCCTCGCCACCGGCGTCGTCAAGCTTGTCGGCACCAACCGTCAACGCATCGTCGACGAAATCTCGCGACTTCTGACCGACCCCGCCGCATATCAATCAATGGCCCGCGTCGTTAACGTGTACGGCGATGGTCTGGCCTCCCGGCGCATCGCGGAAGTGTTGGTCGATGGACAGCGGCGTACTCCTGAATTCGTGCCCGACACAATCGCCTAGCGGGCGCAAATCGCCTCACGCGCCGCGCAATGCGCCCCTCCTCCCCGCGCGAACCGCCGCGACTCTCCTCGCCGCCATCGCGCTCCTCACCACCGCCGCCGCGGCACAATCTCAACCCGTCGTCGGCCCCACGCGCCACACCATCCGCGAATTGCAGATCGAGGCCGGCCTCGCCCGCGTCCGCGTCGCGCTTCCGCCCGAGCGTGCGGCAGGGGGGTTACTGCTCATCGCCCGTGGCGTCGATCCGCTCGCCGTCCTCGCCCCTTCCGCCATCGGCACGAGCTTCGTCGATTTCTCCGGTCCCGCCGACCAACTCCAACCCTTCGACACCAGCGCCACCGCCTGGCTCATCCCCGCCCAGCTCACCCGCCGCAAGCTCGTCGATTGGCCCGAACAAGCCGACTATTTCGCCCGCATCCTCGCCGTCGGCCCCGGCGGACACACTGCCTGGCTCCGCGTCGGCTCCGAAGAGGGCGTGCAGGTCGGAGATGCCTGGTGGCTGCGCATCCACGGCCAGCCCGCCGCTCGCCTCGACACGCTCTATCTCTCCGATCGCCTCGCGCTCTGCCGCGTGCAGTGCCTCGCCGCCGATGTGCTGATCGAGCCCGACAGTGCCGTCGCCCTCTGGCCCCGGCTCGCCGATCGCCGCGATGGCGCCGCGCTCTCCGCCGTCAGTTTCCTCGAGCAACAGGTCGACTGCCGCATCGCTTGGATCGCGCTCCCGCCCAATCACGACCTCCACACCGGCAATCAGGTCGAGTTCTCCCGCCAAGGCGATATCTCCGGCTTCGGCGTGATCGATCGCCTCGACGATCTCTTCGGCTACGTCCGCATCACCGGCGAGATCGCCGCCAAGCCCGCAGCGACTGACGCCACAAACACCGCCGCCGCCGGCTCGCGACCCGTCGGCGACACCGCCGAAAAGCTCGCGCCCGGCATGGTCCGCGTCAGTCCCGCCGCCCCGATTTCCACCCCAACGTCTTCGCCAGCCACCGTCACCCCGCCCAGCGGCGTGATGATCGGCGACACCGCCCGCATCCGCACCGCCGCCGATCTCAAGGCCGGCCGCTTCGTCCCGCGAATCGTCTCGCTCGGCGACGCCGGCTACCTGATCAACGCCGGCGAGGCCGAGCAACTCAAAAAAGACTTCGTCGGCACCGTCTACCGCGACGGCCACGCCGTCGGCCTCGCCCGCGTCATTCGCGTCCAAACCGAGTACTCCCTCGTCCGTCCGGTCGAGGAGTCCACGCGCTTCGAGCCCGGCGACAGCTTCGGCAACAACGTCCCGCCGCCCATGTGGTCCATCGCCGGTCGCGTCGAGCGCTCCGCCGGACGCCTCGGCCTCCGCGTCGCCCGCAACGCCGCCGGCCCGCTCATCGCCGGCCAGACCTACGCCGTCGGCCGGGCCACGCCCTCGCTCGGCGTCGCGATCATTCTCGAAGCCGATTATCGCAGCGCCCTCGCCTTCGTCCTGCCTGAGTCCTGCGACACCCCGATCCCCATCGGCACCCCGCTGATCGCGCCGGCCGACCCCGCCAGTCGCGGCGGCGACGGCTGGTAATCTGCCGAAATCAGTTGAAAGCACCGCGCCCCGCGCAGCGACTACACTCGCTATATGACTTCGACGATCTCCCCCGCAGCGTCAACCACCCCCGGTCAGTTTGGCCCCTTCGGCGGCCAGTTCGTGCCCGAAGTGCTCATGGCCGCCGTCCACGAATTGGAACGCGCCTACGAAAGCGCCAAGCGCGACCCCTCCTTCTCGCGCGAGTTAAACCACTACCTCAAGCACTACGTCGGCCGCCCCAGCCCGCTCTATCTCGCGTCGCGCCTCAGTGAAATGTCCGGCGGCGCAAAGATCTACCTGAAGCGCGAAGACCTCAACCACACCGGCGCTCACAAAATCAACAACACGCTCGGCCAGGCCCTGCTCACCAAGCGCATGGGCAAGCGCCGCGTCATCGCCGAAACCGGCGCCGGCCAGCACGGCGTCGCGACCGCCACCGCCTGCGCCATGCTCGGCCTCGAATGCGTCGTCTACATGGGCGCCGAAGATGTCCGCCGCCAGGCCCTCAACGCCTATCGCATGCGCCTCATGGGCGCAAAGCTCGTGCCCGTCGAGACCGGCCAGCGCACGCTCAAGGACGCCATCAACGAGGCCATGCGCGACTGGATGGCCACCTCGCAGCACACGCACTACATCATCGGCAGCGTCATGGGCCCGCACCCGTTCCCGACCATCGTCCGCGATTTCCAATCGGTCATCGGCCGCGAAACCCGCGAGCAGATGATCGAGCAAACCGGCCGCCTGCCCGACGCCGTCGTCGCCTGCGTCGGAGGCGGCAGCAACGCCGCCGGCATCTTCCACCCCTTCGTCGACGACCGCAGCGTCCGCCTCATCGGCGTCGAAGCGGCCGGTCACGGCGTCGACACCGACCAACACTCCGCCACGCTCGCCCGCGGCCGCATGGGCATCATCCACGGCATGCGCACCATGGTCCTGCAAGACGACGACGGCCAGACCCTCCCGGTCCACTCCGTCTCCGCCGGCCTCGACTACCCCGGCGTCGGCCCGGAACACGCCTACTGGCACAGCATCGGCCGCGTCCAATACGTCTCCATCGACGACGCCCGCGCCCTCGAAGCCTTCAGCCTGCTCTCGCGCATGGAAGGCATCATCCCGGCACTCGAAACCGCCCACGCAGTCTCCTACGCCGCGGAGCTGGCCAAGACCATGAGCAAAGACCAAACCATCGTCGTCAACCTCAGCGGACGCGGCGACAAAGACTGCGTCGAAGTAGCGCGGTTGACTGGCCAGAAGGCGGGATAGACGCAGGTCAAAAACGGCGCAGCATGCCCCGCAAGCTCGGGGCATGCTTTTCGCCGTTCGACCAGCCGCGCGGCTTCAGCCCGCGCGGAAACACCTGCTCTCGCTTGCCTCAAAGTATCGAGGTGTTGCGCTGCGTGCCCCACTCGACGGAGTTGCTCAATCTTTCTTTGGCGGCGTAGGCGCGTTCGGCGCGCCGCCGCCGTTGCTGGCCTCCACAACCAGCGTGGCCTTGCCCCCGTCCGGCATCGTGATCTCCATGCTCCCGCCGCTTGAAATGTCGGCCCCGCCAGTATCAAGATTGGCCTCGAACGACGCGCCGCCATCCACCTCCGTCATCTCGCCCGAAACTACCGCGGTCTTGCCGGAGTTAAGGTTCATCGTGCCCGAAATCGGGAACCAGTCCCACAGAGCGGCCGTCGCCCCCGCGGCGAGCACGCCGCCCGCCACCAACGAAAGCACGGCTGTACGACTCCAGAACGAACTTCGATGAGACATGAGCTGCTCCTGTAATGAACGCCAGTCGGGAGAGCCGCTCCAACGCGGAGCGGCGAGCACATCGAGGGCAAGATCGACAGCGTCAGGGCGGTTCGTCGCCCCTGAGTCGCTCCCCGTATCAACGCGGTTGCACTTCGGTTCGCGGTTCATCGTTGCTCCTCCTTTTGCAGCGCCAGACGCAGCGCCGCCCGCGCCCGCGCCAGCCGAGATTTCACGGCGGCGGGCGTGATCGACAGCAGCAGCGCGGTTTCGTTGAGGCTCATTCCTTCCAGATAATGCGCGGAGAGGACACTCTGGTAGTCGGTGGACAGGCTCAACAGCGCCCGCAAAACCGGCGGGCGCTCCAGGTGCCGCGTGTTGTCGGGCAAAAGCCAACCAACCACCGGCAAGCCGCTGAGAATTCCACGCATTCCCGCCTCGCGCCGCACCCAGCGATTTACGCGATGCTGAGCGATTCGCCGCAACCACACCCCGACCGGCACTTCGCCCCGAAAACGCGCGAAGCCCTGATACGCCGCCAGAAACACATCCGACGTCAGGTCCTCGGTCACATGTTTGCTGCCCGTCCGTCGATAGATCAGCCCGGCGATCGCGCCGTAGTGCTCCAGATAGATCGCACCAAACGATTGAATAGGACCGGCTTCCGACGCCTGCGGGTGCGAAACCCGTGGTTCGCCCTGCAGCACGCCGGCGGTGTGGACCGCGATGGGCTGTTCATCGCTCATGCCATCAATGAGTCACGGGACACGAATCGGTGTCGCCTGTCTTGGAAATTGTTCCAAGAACTACACTATCGCCCACGCCGCCGCGCAAGGAGCAAATACCACCCGCCGCCAGTTGAGTACTGGGTAGGGGGGCTCGAACCGGGCCAAAACCCCCACTTCACCCGAAATCCCCACCGCGGCGAAACCCACCATCCCCCGCCTCACTTCACCATCGACATCGCATACAACATCTCGCGCGCAATCTGCGCGCACCGCTCGTCGTACGTCGCGCTCTCCGCCGGCGTGCCGTCGCTCACCTTCGGGTCGTCATAGGGCAGCGCAATCCGCGCCGTCGCCCCGCTCACAATCGGACAACTCGCATCCGCCTGCCCGCAAACCATCACCGCGCAAAAATCCTTGCTCGGGTTCCCGCCCTCCGAATACACCTTCGAAAAGCACGCGATCGCCGGCGCATCCGGCCCGATACGCACTTCATAGCGCGGGTTCTTCGCACTCTCATCGCTCTTCACGACAAACCCCGCCCGCCGAATCGCGGCCACCGCTCGCGGATTAAACGCCGTCGCCTCCGTCCCGCCCGAGAAGCCCTCGAATTTCTCAATCCCATAGTGCGCCGCCGCGACCGTCGCCCACAAATGCGCCAGATGGCTCCGGCGTGAGTTGTGCGTACAGATAAAGGTCATGCGAATCGGCTGCTGCTTCTCCCGCGCATCGCGAACAAACGTCGCAATCTCCTTCAACTGCTCTTTCCGCGCCGCGGGAATCTGCTCAAACTCGCCGATCCGCGCCTTCACCGTCGCGGCCAATTCCGGATAGAGCCTCATGCCCGACTCCTTCGTCTCGCCCTCGCGTCGCGATGCCCCCACGCTGACGAAAAGCGCGAGCGCGATGCAGCTACCAATCATCCACTTCATCATCACTCTCCCAGGATCATTGTTCAGACGCTGACGGTAGGGCGGGTTCCACCCGCCTCTGAGCCCGCCGAAACCAACGACCGTCGCCGCGCCAACGAACGCAAGAGGGGGGTAGAACCCCGACACGGCTAACAGCACCGCGTCGCCCGCGCCGGCCGCCGCGCCGCAATCTCCATGCTGCCCACAAAATCCGCCGCCGTCGTCCCCGCCGGCAGATGCTTCGAAATCGACTGATAAAGCGGGTCCTGCGAGTCGTTCATCGCGCCGATGTAATCGCTCTTCGGCGTCAACTGAATCTCGCCCAGCCCCGCCGCCTCCATCATCGCCCGCAGATCGTCCGCCAGCGCCGCCCCCGCCACGCATCCCACCAGCGCCTCCACCATCGTCCGCACCGCCTCCGGCAGCGGACGCAACAGCACAATGTCGGAGATCGCAACACGCCCGCCCGGCTTCAGCACCCGCGCGATCTCGCGCCAAACCTGCGGCTTGTCCGGCGACAGATTCAACACGCAATTCGAAATCACCACGTCGACGCTGCCATCCGCCAGCGGCAGATGCTCGATCTCGCCCAAGCGAAACTCGACATGCCCCGCGTCGCGGGTCCCACTCTGAAAACTCGCAAGATTGCGCCGCGCCTTGCTCAGCATCTCCGGCGTCATGTCGACGCCGATCACACGTCCCGTCGGCCCCACCTTTTTCGCCGCAATGAAACAATCAAACCCGCCGCCGCTTCCCAGATCGAGCACTACCTCGCCCGGCTTCAACGCCGCCAGCGCCGTCGGATTTCCGCACGACAGCCCCATGTTCGATCCACCGGGCAGCGCGGCAAGCTCCTCCGCCGAGTAGCCGATCCGAGCCGCCAACTCATCCGCCGCCAGTCCGGCGCTCGGTCCGCAACAGCCGCCCCCGCTGCAACATCCGCCCTCGGCCTGCGCTCCGGCCTCGCTCGCGCCCATCGGTTGATAGACGCCGGTGTTGGCCACCGCCGCATAGCCCTCCCGCACGGCGGCTCGCACCCGATCGGCCTCGAGCGCAGCATCGGCGGAGAGCGTGGACAGCGTGGAGCGGTTCATGAACGATTTCCTTTCAAGTTTCGGCGCGAAAGCACGGGGCGGGACCGGCCTCGTCGCCGATGATTCGTACTGTTTGGGTCCGCCAAAGTCTTCGATGGCGGACAGCACGATTGCGTGTCGCAGCAACTGGGGCTTTCCGCGGCGCATTCCTCGATCGCATCCGCCAGTTCCCGAAAAAACGCACTCAGTTCACCGCTGCGCACCGCATATCGCACAATGCGGCCGTCGCGCTCGGCGTGCAAAACGCCCTCATCCGCGAGGATCGCCAAATGCCGCGAAACCACCGACATATCGACCGAGCAGCACGCCGCGATCTCGCCCACGCTGCACGGCCGCCCGCATTTCGCCAGACACGCCAGCAGCTTCAGGCGCGTCCCGTCGGACAAGGCCCGAAATAGATCCGCCCGCAGCACACCGTCAATCGCGGCGGCCATCATCGCGGCGTCTTTTGGCGCGTCCGGACGACGTTTGCGTATTTGCACCATGGTGCAAGTATAGTCATCCCGCTGTCCCCGTCAATCAGCCCGCGATCACACTGCGTATCGAGCGCATCCCCGCCTCAATAACTCACTCGTCCGACGCCCGCCGCTGCCGCTTCTTCTCGCCGATCTGCTTCTTCTCGTTGATCCGCCGCCGCCGCGAGCCCGCCGTCGGCTTCGTTGCGACGCGCGGCTTCTCCCGGTGCAGCGCAGTCCGCAGCAGCTCCACCAGCTTCTCGCCCGCCTGCTCGCGATTGGCCAGTTGGCTGCGCTCGCTCTGCACCACGACCCGCAGCAGCCCTTCGCGGCTGATTCGCGAGGCCAGCCGCGCCCGAATGCGGCTGCGCTGATAGGGCGTCAGCAACGGACACGCGTCCAGCGCGAAAAACAGCGTCACGCGCGTGTTCACCTTGTTCACATTCTGCCCGCCCGGACCCGCGGCCCGGTCGGCCTGCCACTCGACCCATGGCTCAAGCTCGGCGTAGCTATGGCGAAATTCCGACATTCCCGCTTTGTACCGCGCCACGCGCTCCACGGTCAGAGCCGCCCCGCAGCCCGGATCGACGGGCGCGGTAAAGTGCGCCGCCATGCAATCGAAAGCAGCCACCGTCAAAGAGTATCTCTCCTCGCTCCCACCCGATCGCCGCGCCGCCATCGAGGCCGTCCGCGATCTCATCCGGCAAAACCTCGACAAGGATTTCGCCGAGGGAATGCAGTACGGCATGATCGGCTACTACGTGCCGCACAGCTTCTTCCCGCCCGGCTATCACTGCGACCCGAAACAGCCGCTGCCCTTCGCCGGCCTCGCGTCGCAGAAAAACCACATGTCGATCTACCTCATGGTGGTCTACGGCGACGGCCCGCAGTGGCACAGCTTCGCCACCGAGTGGGCCAAGACCGGCAAAAAGCTCGACATGGGCAAGTGCTGCATCCGCTTCAAGCGCGTCGAAGACCTCGCGCTCGAGGTGATCGCCAAAACGATCCGCGGCGCCACCGCCCGGGCCTACGTCGACAACTACGTGAAAACGCTCGAAGCCATGGGCAAAAAACCCGGCGGCGGCCGCGCCCCCGCAAAACCGGCGGCTCCCAAAGCGGCGGCTCCGAAATCTACGCCCGCGAAAGCGGCGCCTGCGAAAAGCGCCCCGGCCCGGGCGAAGAAAACGGCAGTCAAAAAAGCGGCCAAGTCGCCGAGCAAGCGCAAGGCCTGAGCGTCATTCATCGCGCCGACTGAGATGAAATTAGGGGGGCGAGGAACTGCGGCGGCGTCCTCACCATCCTCAAGCCCTACCGTCCGCGCGCCGCCAGCATCAAACGCTCGCTCTCCAGCGTCGCCCCCCGACGCCGGCGCTGCCATCCCATGAGTGACAAGCCGAACAGGCACGCGATCGGCCCGCTGCTGCCGCATGCGCCGCCGCAGCCCGGAAGCTCGTCCTCGTCGGCCGATTCCGCCGAGATCACAAACTCGGCGTCGCTCGCAGCGGTCACCGCCTGCGTCAGTTCGCGGGCGAGCGCCGAGGCCGACAGCTTGATTTCGCCATCAGCCATCGCACGCAGCAGCAGTTCGACGTCAATGCTCTCGCCGGGCGCCAGCGTGTCGATCGTCACCCGAATCGCGCCGTCCAGGACTTCGCCACGCGCCGTCGCTCGGGCCGATTCACCCACCGAGATCAGCTCAACGCCGTCCGGCAACGGAATCGTCACCACCAGTTGGGTGGCCGGCCCGTCGCCGCTATTCGAGATGCCCAGCACCAACCGGACCTGCGCGCCGATCTCCACCTCCAATGCATCGCTGTGGAGCGTCACGGCCAGAATCGGCGCCCCGCTCGCGGCGGGCGGCTCTTCCGGCGTTGCATCGGGCGTCTCTTCCGGCATCGGTTCGCTGGGCGGTTCGACGACCGACACCAATGCACTGACCGCCGACGCGGTGCTGGCGTTACCCGCACCATCGACAGCCGCCGCCGCGTTGACCTGCAGGCTGACCGTGCCGGTTCCGGTGACCGCGACCAGCGTCACGACATAGTTGCTCGCATCGGTCGCCGTGATGCTCACGCTCGAAACGGCGATGCCCACATTCGCAATCGTCAGGTCTTCCGCAGCGAACCCAGACACGCTTTCGCTGAACACCACGTCAAAAACAATGTCCGATCCTGGAGCGACCGTAGTGCTCCGTGGCGTCACGCTCACCGTCGCAGCCGATCCGATCGCCGCCCCGACGACGGACCCGCTCCGCGGCGTCATGATCAGGTTGCCCGCCGCATCACGCATGCCGTCGCCCACGGTGATCGTCAGATCGCCGCCGCTCAACATCTCACCACTGTTCCACGTCAGCCGCGCCACCTGCGAAGATTGGGCCGCAGCGCTATCCGGCTGCGTTGGCAGCGTTCCCTGCCCCGTGCCGCTCAGCGCAAAGAGCGCGGGGTTCGCCAGATCAGCGGAGTTCATCGCATCGTCGAACGCCACGTCGATCGTACGTCCATCCACGACCGCCACCGATGCAACCGTAGGCGCCAGGCCGACGCCGGCCACCGTCGCCGTGTTGTTGCCCGAGATAACGTTGCCCGCGGCGTCCGACACATTCTCCACCGTGATGGTGATGTTCTCGCCATCCTTCATTTCGCCGGTGGCCCACGTCAGTCGATAGGTCGTGCCCGTCTCCAGCGCCACCGTGCTCGGATTCGTAGCCAGCGATCCCACGCCCGGGCCGCTGATCGCATAGTTCGCTTGAGTCAGCGCCGACGATCCGAAGAGCGCCTCGCTCATAACCACATCGATCGTGCTCGAGTTGACCACCGTCGCCGACAGCACGGTCGGCAGCGTCCCGATGCCGCCCGCCACATCGGTGCCGGCGTTCGGCATCCCGACGCTGTTACCAGCGATGTCCGTCGCTCCCGTCACAGCGATGGTGATGTCGCCGCCGCTGAACATTTCGCCGCTGTTCCACGTCAGGCGATAGGTGTTGCCCGATTGCAGGGCGACGCTGTCCGGCTGCGCGCTGAGCGAGCCCTGACCGCTGCCCGAAAGCGCATAGTTAGCGCTGGTCGTGGCGCTGGTGCTCTCCATCGCTTCATCAAACGTCACATCAACCGTCAGCGCCGAATTCACACTCACCGACTGCACCGTCGGTGCCACCGTCTCGATCGTGTAAGTTTGGCCGGTCGAGAAATCGCCGTCGCCCGTCTCCACACCGCCGAGCATCTGCGCCACGCCGTTCGTAATGGAGTTGTCGTCGCTCAGGCTCAATCGCACCGTGCCGTTGCCGCTCACCCCATTGACGGTCACCGTGTAGGTCGCGCCGCTTCCCGAGATCGACGCCACCGCGCCGGTCGCGGTTCCGGTCGTCGCCACCGCAAAGTCGCCCGTATCGACGCCCGTCACGCTCTCCGTAAAAGTGACGGTGAACGCCACGCTGCTCGCGCTGGTCGGGCTGGCCGCCGCGCGATTGATCGAGCTGACGGTCGGAATCGGGATGATCGTGCCATAGGTGTTGTGATTGTCGGTGGCGCTATTGGCTTGCTGCGCTGCGCTGTTGCTCGTGTGCGTCAGGCCGCCGGCGTAAACCGTCGCATTGGGATGGACAAAAATCGCGCCGCCCTTGCCGGCCGCACCCGACGTACCACCACTGAAACCGAAGCTTGCAACGTTCGACGTAAATACGCTGTGCGTGATGGTTGCCGTTCCGGCTCGGACGAAGATCGCGCCGCCCAGCCCCGCCCCGCGCCCGCCATTGCCGCCGACGCCCGTGCCGTTGCCGCCGAATGTGCCGCCGAGGCCGGTGACGAAGTTCGCGTTGACACCGCCACCGCCGCCGCCCGCCCCATAGCCGCCCGGCCCGCCGTCAAAGACGCCGCCTCCACCGCCACCACCACCGCCGCCGAACACGCTTCCGGCCCCACCGACCTGCCCCGTGTTCCCGCCGCCGCCGCCGGCGCCCTCGCCGGTCGCTGCGGCGCCCGCGCTACCGCCCATGCCGCCGAGGAATCCCCCGGACGAGCCGGCGCCGCCCAAGCCATCCCCGGGTGAGTCACCGCCGTTGCCGCCGATTCCCCCGCCGCCCCCGCCGCCGTTGGCAACTGAACTTGAGTATCCGCCACCGCTTCCGCCTTGCGCGCGGCACGAAGTGAACGTGCATCCGCGCACGTCGAGCGTGCCGGAGTTGACCCAGATCGCGCCACCCAGTCCCGGTGCGCCTCCGCCACCGCCGGCGTCGCTGCGTGCTTCGCCGCCGTTCCCGCCGAGCGCGTAGCAGTTTTGAAATCTCAAATCGCGAAGCGTCAAGCTGCCGCTGCCGTTGATGATGAACGGGCGATGCGAATTGTTGCCGTTGATCGTCACCGTGTTCGACGCGAAACCCATGATCGTGATCGGCGTCGTGATCTGATCAAACGCGCTGGCGATCGTGATCGTTTGCCCCATCAGCGAGGAGTCGAAGACGATCGTGTCTGCCGCGCCATCCGCCTGAGCGGTCGTGATCGCGGCTCGCAGCGAGCCACCGCCGCTGTTGGCAGTCGTCGTCACGGTCAGGGTCGCCCCAGTCGCCAACGACGGGAACGCCGCGAATAGAAGGCCGATGTTGCAGAGCCGGATCGAACCGAACGCGCAGGATCGACGCATGGAGACGCCCTCAATTGGCTGGAGTGTTCGCGCAAAAATCGCCGGTCGCTCCACCGAGTTCGACCACACTCCGCGTCGGGATCATCGGACGACGTCCGATCGCGGTTCATTTGCAGCGATGAAGGGCGTGTCGCGCAGGGTGGGCCGTCCCCACCTTCCTCCCCGCCCGGACGTACGCACGAACTTTGCCCGGGGCCTCAGCCCGGGTAAGGCCCGCGATTCTGTCTCTTCGCCCGGCAGGGCGCGCGAACGTAGCCAGGGGTTTCAACCCCTGGACCTCGCGTTTTTCTCACGTATATGGGGGATGTCGTCGACGGAAATGGAAGATCGCTCGCCGCGCGGGGGGCGCGTCGTTCGACGGGGAATCGCAATGGAGGTGACTGGACGCCGGTTGGGTAGGGCAGGCCGCGGTACTCCACGCCCTGCCTCTTTGCATCGCAAGTTACGAGTTACGAGTTACGAGTTACGAGTTGCGAGTTGCGAGTGCAGAGTGTCGAGTGGAAGAGGCGCGGAAGGCGGGAAAACGCCGCAAGGGCGTCGGCGTGGCGGCGTGGAGCGGCGGCGCGAGCGCCGACTCTCGCCCGGAGGGCGAACGATCGTAGCCAGGGGTTTCAACCCCTGGACCTCGCGCCAGTGTCACGCATTCGGGGAGATGCCGTCGACGGAAAGAGAAGCTCGCTCCTCGCCCGATCGCACACCGGTCCGCGATGTCTGACCGACCCGCACGACACAGTCCCCGCCGATGCGAACGCTCGCCAGCACGCTCTACCGCCTGTCGCCCGCGTTGATCGTCACACACCTTTCGCCGCGGACGCCGGTGGAGAGGCATCCTCGTTGCACTCGGGACATCTCTTTCGAGGTGAGCCCCGAAGATCATACCCGCAGCGCCGACAGAGTCCGGACCGAGTGCGTGCTGCAACGATCGCAACGAGGATCTTGCCACGACACCAAAAAGCAAAGGGAATGATCCCAAAAAGATAAATCGGAACCTCAATCGCAGTGCTACTTAATCGGCGTGGAAGCCACTGCGCCGTGACAACTCCAATCGCTACATGACCGAACGGGTCGTTTATGAAAGGCATAGTCACAGGACGTGGCGGCTCAGATAGAATCAATGATCCACAGTGAATCGTTGCCACGAATCGTCCGATCGGGACGATTATGTACCAGTGGCTAAGTAACCATACAAGGGCCACGCCAACAAGCGCTAACCACCATGTCCACGCGAGGCGCGTGCTTTCAACTCTCATAGCCACCCACCAATGCGGCAAGGGCCGGATAGCCCACGGGCCTGGCGGAGCGCAGTTCGTAGGGTGGGCCGTGCCCACCATTCGGCCCGCGACAACTTCGGCCCCGCGCACGCAGTACCTTGCTCAAGCCGAGGACTTCGCTCCGATGTCCGGCCATGCCCGAGTATCGCCGATCGCGCGTCCCCGGTGCAAGCTATTTTTCTACGGTCGTCACCGCCGGCCGCCGGCCGAGTCTGACTATCGCGGCGGGCCGAGCCGTGCGGCGCGTGGGCCGGGTGCCGCCGTCGACGAGTGCCACCCGGCCCGTCGAGATCACGGTCCCGGGCGACCTGTAGCCCGAAAAGGTGGGCACGGCCCACCCTACAGACTTCGCGCGCCGAGTTATTAGAGGCTGACGAGGCAGACTGAATTCGAGCCGCGCCATCTTGGTGTGTATATAGCGCGGCTGACGCCGGCCGTCGAGCCGCGGACAGGATCGATCATGTCGATGAGTCACGATGCCAATCGTTATGCTGTAGATGTTTGGTCGGGCACCTACATCGATTAGATGGGCGTCTATGCTGGACCGCACTCGGGGCAAATGCCCGACGGGGATCCTCGCAGGTCATAACTGCAGCGAGCGCACAATCCCCTTCGGACACGTCTTGCACCGTTCATCCAAAGAGTAACACAACGACCAAATGACACCAGAGAGAGGACGACAAGAACGGACGACAGAGCGACAATCCCTAGCGCGATGGAACCGACAAGGTTGGGGCTCGGTCTCGTGGTTCGAGTTGTGCAGTCAATAGTCGTGCTAAAAAGTCCATTCGTGCATAGCCTTACGCACTGGTCTTCGACTCGAACGGATGAAACCGGACCACACAATAACTGCCCGAGATGGCCGCTCAATCGGAAACGCGCGCGATCAAGAGTGAGATACCCCTGATATGTGTTTCCACCCATGCCCCGAGAGTCCAAAAACCAGATGCCTGCGCCATGCCCGCGTTTGAGATCGTCCACGACCACGACCTGGCGCGATGGTCCCAATGCAAAACATGCGGCATAAGTATTTGACCACTGGCACGCCCATTCCTCTTCCCCTGCTTTGTTAATCAAAGAAAGTTCGAATAACGTGCTGTCGATCTTCAGCGAAGTGACACGCGATGTCCGGTCATCGCGCGCATCGACAATAGGTATCGGGTTGCCGAGAAATGGAACCGCTAGATACCAAGATGAGCCAAGCAAACTGACCAACATCGCTAGCCATCCGAGCCACCGGTGTCGAATGCGACGCGCAGCGCCAGTAGAAGTATTCACTCGCAGCCGTCCAATAACTCTGAGTGCGTTGAGCGCGTAGGGTGGGCCGTGCCCACCTTCTTCCGCGTTCGGCCGCGCACCGCATCGCGCACACCGCAATCGCCCCCCGCGCACCCGCCGACACACATCGCCAATCTCCACCAATCTCTCGCACCCAACCCTCCCCCGCCTCGACTCCTCCGCTGACGACGCAAACGATCCCATCAGGATCGATCCCGCGCCCGCAGTATACACGGGCGCACCTGTAGGGTCCGCTGTGCGGACCTCTTCGCCGCAACCGCCGGCTGACTCCGACTTGATCGGATGTCGTCGCGATCGCGCGAAGACAACCACAACCAAACGCGACCACGCGAGACCAATACGGAGGTGTCCGGACAAAAAAACTCTGTGCGTCCCGCGCACGCGGCGCAAGAAGCTCCAAATCCAACGGCAACATCGACGTCCCGTCGGTGACCGCCCACGGACGACGAGCCGACGGCGCCGCATGCAGAGCGACGAACCGCACCGCGCAACCCAACCGATCCCCCGCGTAGCCGCGCAGGGAGTCGCAAGGGAAGCGCGGCAGGCCGCAACGATCAATCAACACCGCGACCGCAAGGAAGCGGTGTTGAGAGCCGCCGCAAGGCGACTCCGCTCGTCACGACCGCGCGACTCGCGCTCAGCGGACCCAGGCCATTGCATTCGCCCGAATGCAGCGACCTGCATTTTCTTTTCTGAATTGCCTTCGTCGCCGCAAGGCGCCGAAAGCAATGGCTAGCCGCCGCGATTCCGCGCCTCACGCGCGGCGGCGAACCAAGTGTGAGGCTCTGCAGCCGCCCGC
>JANRJD010000035.1:0-6537 GCA_033764195.1 Phycisphaerae bacterium
ACCATTTGCACTGCATCTGGCATCTACCGCCCGGTGACGACGATTACCCCACGCGCTGGTCGATCCTGAAGCGCCGCTTCAGCCAGCGTTGGCGCGATTTTGGCGGGGCGACCGACCGCCGCTCCGCGAGCCGCGCGAGGACGCGCGAGTTGGGCGTCTGGCAGCGGCGATATTGGGAACATCTGATCCGCGACGAACGCGCGTTGCTCGCGTATCGCGACTACATTCACATGAACCCGGTCAAGCACGGCTACGTCCGCCACCCGCACGGCTGGCCGTGGTCGAGCGTCCATCGCCACCTGCGCACCGGCTGGCTCGCAGCGGACTGGACGAGCGCATCCGGCGTCGAGATCACGGTCCCGGGCGACCTATAGCCCGAAAAGGTGGGCACGGCCCACCCTACAGACTCAACGACGGAGGCGCCTGGTCAGCACCGCCCGGACCCAAACCATGCTACGAGGTTAGTTGTCGCCTAGCACGCGGGAAAAAAAAGATCTTCGAGTGGCCTCTACACTCTCAGCCGCAAGCCGAGCGTTCCTAAACGCTACCGCCTCTCTGGCAAGCATCGCCGCTAAAACAACCACCAAGACGGCTTGCAAAGCCAGACAGCGACGAGTCCATCTGGCTCGGAACTGCAATACCGTCGGCGATAACAATCGACTCGATGTGGAATTTCCACACTCCGGACACGGGACGCCGCCCGTAACGATCGGATAGCCACAACCACCGCACGCGGGGACCCATGCGGCGATGTCAGACACGGAAGCGAGTTTCCACTGAGCCCAAATTAGGCCAGAAAGTAAAAAAAACACGCCCACTACGATAACGCTAGTCATTCAGTCATTACTCCGACGCAAATCATGGCCGCCCCGGCGAAGCAAAATCCCTGACAACCCGCTTGGTCACGCCCACATTCGGCTGAGTCGTCGTAGCTGAGTTCGTAGGGTGGGCCGTGCCCACCATTCGGCCCGCGATAACTTCGGCCCCGCGCACGCAGTACCTTGCCCGAGCCGAGGACTTCGCTGCGATTTCCAGCATGCCCAAGTATCGCCGATGGCGCTTCCGCGGTGCAAGCTATTTCTTGCGGTCGTCACCGCCGGTCGCCGGCCAATTCTGACCACCGCGGTGGGTCGAGCCGCGCTGCGCGCGGCGCGTGGGCCGGGTGGCACTGTCGAAGTGTGCCACCCGGCACGTCGAGATCACGGTCCCGGGCGACCTGTAGCCCGAAAAGGTGGGCACGGCCCACCCTACAGACTTGAACTCGGCGTAGCTCACCTTGGCCTGCCCGCCCAAAGCGCCCGGCTCCAGCATCACGACGCCGAAGTTCTCCGGGTCCTGATCATTCACAATCGCGTGAGCCGCGACTGGCGGCGCGCGCGGCCCTTCTTATAATTTCGCCCGCGGCTGCGTCGGAAGGCCGACTTCGCGCCCGCTGCTGTTTCTTCCGCCGCGGATGTCGGCTTGGCGCGACTGCGCGTCTGCCGGTTGCGTCGGATTTCGAAGTGAATACTCGCAACCCGCTGCGGTTGCTGGAGCCGAGCATGTCGCTGCGTAACTTGGAGCTGCGCGAGATCGTCTGGAGCGAAGCCTTTCCGTTTGTACGGCTGTTTCGCTCTTTCCACCTCGCCAAGCGTCCCACCCGCGTCTTTGTCGCGCTAATCGCAATCCTCGCCGTCTATCTCAGCGCCCGGGCGCTTGACGGTCTGTGGGTTGCGGTTGGCGGCGGGGTGACGCGCGTCGCGGCCGATCGCGGCGCGATGAACGAACTCGACTTTGCGGTGATGGGGCAGACCTTCACGCCGCCCGCGTCGGCCCCGGGCCAGAGCCGCCCGCCGCAGACCGGCCCCTTCGCCGCCTGGTATCGCGCCGCGGAGCGCGGTTCAAACCAGATCATCGGCGCGGCGGCGGGCGTGCCGCTGGGGGGCAGCCTGGGGCCGGTTCTTGCCGGTGTGTCGCAGAAACTCTCCGCGACGGCGTGGCTCGCGTCGCATCGGCCGATTTACTCGCTGATTCTCGGGCTGATTTCGCTCGCGGCGTTTTCGCTGGCGTGCCTGACGATCGCCCGTCAGGCGGCGCTCGAGGCGACCATCGACGAACACATCTCGATCGGTCAGGCGCTCGACTTTGCCAAAGAAAAGTGGCCGCAGGGAATGCTCGCGATGGTGTTTTTCGCGCTGCCCTTTGTGGCGGCGGGCCTGGTCTTCTTTGTGCTGTCGCTGCTCGGCGCGATCCCCTATTTCGGGGAGTTCATCCTTGGGGTCGCGTTCCCGCTGATGCTCGTCATCGGATTCGTTCTGGCCCTCGCCGTCATCGCCGCGCTGCTGGGCGGCGGCCTGGTGTGGCCGACGCTGGCGATCGAGGCCTCGGATCATTTCGACGCGGTCTCGCGGGCTTGCAGCTATGTCGGTCGAAGAACCTGGAGCGTTGCGTTTTACCTCGTCGCGCTGCTGGTCTATTCCGGCATCTGCCTCGTGTTTGTGCGCGTCGCCGCAATGCTGACGCTGAAGCTCGCCCACGGCGGGATCGCGGGTTCGCTGCGCATGATCGGCATACACGACGGCGGCGAGGCCCGGCTCACCAAGCTCGACCACATGTGGCGCATGCCGGATTGGGCGTCGCTGCCGTGGATCCCCGGAGCGTCCGACGCGCCGTTTTATGGCGACCTCTTTGTCGGTCCGCTGGCGCGCTGGGAGACGGTCGGCGCCTATCTCCTTTGCGCCTCGGTGTTTCTGATTGTCGGCATCGTCGCCGCCTTCGGCGTCTCGCTGTGGACCTGCGGCGGCGTGCAGATGTATCTGCTGCTTCGCCGCGATGTGGATCGCACGGATTACGACGAGATTTTCTTTGAAGAGCCGCGCACCCAGGCGACGGGACCGCTGGACAAGATGGCCGCCTCGCCGGCCGCCGGCCCGACGAGCGGCACCTCGCTCCCGGTTGTCCGCGGCTAGGTGCGGCAGCGGGTCGGCCCCCGATCAGCCGTTGCGGTAGGGGGGCGGCGGATCTTTCATCGCGCCTAAATCGGCTGAATCACCCGTTCGCACCGCTGAACCGGCCGCTTTCAATTCGCCGTCCGCGATCCGCCGATCGCTATTTGCCGGTGCGCCCGGCCCGCTAAACTCTCATCATCAACCTCGTACCCGGAGACTCCGCCGATGGCCCATTTGCTGACCGAAGCCGCCCACACCCGCAACGCCGCCGCCCCCGATTTCTACGGCATCGCCGACCTCCTCACCGATGAAGAGCGTCAGGTCCAGCAGCTCGTCGCCCGCTGGGTCGACGAACGCGTCCTGCCCATCATCGGCGACGCCTTCGATCAGCACACCTTCCCCCGCGACCTCATCCCCGAAATGGCCGAAATGGGCCTCTTCGGCCCCACACTTCAGGACTACGGCTGCGCCGGACTCTCGAATATCGCCTATGGCCTGATCATGCAGGAACTCGAGCGCGGCGACAGCGGCCTGCGCAGCTTCGCGAGCGTGCAGAGCGGCCTGGTCATGTTCCCGATCCACAAATACGGCTCCGACGAGCAGCGCCAGCAGTGGCTCCCCGCCATGGCCAAGGCCGAAAAGATCGGCTGCTTCGGCCTCACCGAGCCCGACGGCGGCTCGGACCCCGGCGCGATGAAGACCCATGCGAAAAAGCAGGGCGGCGACTGGGTCATCAACGGCGCGAAGATGTGGATCACCAACGGCACCGTCGCCGATGTGGCCGTCGTCTGGGCCATGACCGACAACGGCGTGCGCGGCTTCCTGGTCGAGAAGGGCACGCCGGGCTACTCGGCTCGCGATATTCATAAGAAGATGTCGCTCCGCGCCAGCATCACCAGCGAGCTGTTCTTCGACAATGTTCGCATTCCGGATCGCAACCGCCTGCCCAAGGCGGAGGGGCTCGCCGGTCCGCTCGGCTGTCTCACGCAGGCTCGCTACGGCATCGCCTGGGGCGTCCTCGGCGCGGCTCAGGCCTGCTATCAGGAAGCGCTCACCTTTGCCAAGAGCCGGATCCTCTTCGGCCGCCCGCTGACGCACACGCAGACGATTCAGATTCGCCTCGCCGACATGCTCCGTCGCATCACCACCGGTCAGCTTCTGGCATGGCGCCTGGGCAAGCTGAAGGAGGACGACGCGATGCACCACACGCAGGTGAGCCTGGCGAAATGGAACAACTGCCGCCTCGCGATCGACATCGCCCGCGACGCCCGCGACCTCCTCGGCGGCATGGGCATCACCACCGAATGCTGCCCGATCCGCCATGCGAATAATCTGGAAAGCGTCATCACCTACGAGGGCACCGAGACCATCCACCAACTAGTCGTCGGCCGCGAGATCACTGGGATCGCCGCCTTCTAGTAGGGTGTGTTGCCGTCGCGCCCGACATCGCGCCTAACTGGGTGGGCGCCACGCGACGGCAACGCACCATTCCGGGGACCGCGCGATGCCCCAATACCGCCGCCTCGATTGCCCGGGCGCGACGGTCTTCTTCACCGTCGTCACCGCGCAGCGCCGCCCGATCCTAACCGGCCCCGCCATCGACCTGCTGCGCGACGCTGTCCGCGCCGTCCAACACGCACATCCGTTCGAAATCAACGCCGCCGTCATCCTTCCCGATCACCTCCACATGCTCTGGACGCTCCCGCCCAACGACGACGACTATTCCAACCGCTGGTTCCAAATCAAATCTCGCTTCACCCGCGAATATCTCAAAAACGGCGGCGCCGAATCAACCCGCTCGGCGTCCCGCGAGCGTCGCTCCGAACGCGGCGTCTGGCAACGCCGCTTCTGGGAACACGTCGTCCGCAACGACGATGAATTCGGCGCATTCTGTGACTACATTCACCTGAATCCGCTGAAGCACGGCCTCGCCGCGTGTCCACACTTCTGGCCGCATTCAAGCTTCCATACTCTCGTTCGCAAGGGAATCTACGCGGCAGATTGGCTGTGCGGTTGTCGCGGCGAGCGCCCGCCGCTGCCGCATCATCCCGCAATCGAATCCCTAATCGGCGAGTAGGGTGTGTTGCCGTCGCGCCTGACACCGCGCATGTCTGAACTGGGGTCGTGCGACGGCAACGCACCGTTCCGGGGGGCCGCCCAAAACTCCAATTCCGCCGCCTCTGTTGCTCGGGCGCGCCGCTCTCCTTCACCCTCGTCACCGCCTAGCGCCGCCCGATCCTCACCTGCCGCGCCATTTTCATCCTGCGCAACGGGACAAAAACCCTATTCCGGCACGGCCCGCCACACCCTACATTGGCCGACGCACGCCAACGGAGATCGTGAGCATGCCCCGTAGACCAACACCCGGCGACTTATTCCGCTATCAACTCAAGGGCGACATCGCCCGGCTCGGCCTCTGCGTTCGCACCGGCCTGCTCTGCGGCAATCTCATCTATCTCTACAAGACGCCTTACGAAGCCGACACAAACACCGCTCCGCCAATGAGCGACTTGCTGACGCCGCCAATGTTCGTCGGAGACTACCAATGGACTTGCCACTACTTTCAACGCGTTGGCCACGCATCGCTGCGGACGGCCGACGTACTCCGCCGACACTGCTTTCGGGACCGTATCTTTTACGGCGATCCCTGTGTTGACGAGTTTCGCAGAAAGCTGCCGCGAAAGTTCGAACCGTGCGGTCAATTCTCGCTTTGGACGCTTTCCGGTGTCGCGCACTGCATCTATCGCGGCCTTTCCCGCAACGGTCTGCTGACGCCCGCCGTGAGGGCCGCTAACGCCGACGATGCCGAATTGGTCCAGCTCTACAAGGGCCGTCCACCCAAACAGCGAAACGTCCCTCACGCCGTGCACGCCCATTTCGTCGCCCCGACCGGCCCGCGCGCCGCCAATTTTGACTGGAGCCGCGTTGTCGACGATTTCGAGGACCAACTCGAAAAGCTCGTTCGCAAGCATCGCGTCGGCGACGGCGACGGCCACGAGCTCGCTCTCGACGGTTCCAGCGCCACGCTTTTCTTCTACGGCAAAGATGCCGACAAGCTAGCCAAAGTCCTGCTCCCTGCCATTCGCGCCGAGCGTCCGCCCAAAGGCTCCTACCTGCTCAAAATCTACGGCGACCCCGGCGCTCTCGAAAAGCGGATATCGCTCTAACCGCCCAATCCGCCAACTCCCGCCAATCCCGCACAAACCCCAACATCCGCAACCCCGACCCCTCGCCTCCGCCCCACAACCCACAAACCATTCATCGGAATTCCCGCGCCCGCCGTATACACGGGCGCACCTGTAGGGCGGGTTCCACCCGCCTCTTCGCCGCGACCGCCGGCTGACTCCGACGTGATCGGATGTCGTCGCGGTCGCGCGAAGACAACCAGTACCGAACGCGCACACCAAAACGGAGGTGTCCGGCAAAAAAACTCTGTGCGTCCCGCGCACGCGGCGAAAGAAGCTCCAACTCCAACGGCAACATCGGCGACCCGCCGGCGTACCGCCCAAGGACAAACAGCCGACCGCGCCGCGTGCAGAGCGACGAGCCGCACCGCGCAACCCAACCGATCCCCCGCGTAGCCGCGCAGGGAATCGCGCGGGGCGCGCGG
>JANRJD010000015.1:0-82926 GCA_033764195.1 Phycisphaerae bacterium
GCGCGCAAAACATGAGAATGCGGCGCGCTACTTGAGAATAGATTTCACAACGTCCGCATAACTATTTTGCCGCTGTTAGGTGTCCGTTCGGGTCGTTCGTAGCAAAAAACCGGCCAATCGGACACACTCCCCCGCTTACCAGTCGCTGTGTGAACTTAGAGAAACATGGCCGACTCAGGCAATCCTGAACGAGTCGGCAGCCGGGCATGCCGTCTGGCCACGCAGCGTCGGCCGGGCCGACAACAGAGTGCTCGCAAGCATCGCAGTGCGCGTCCACTACCGCCGCCACCTGCTCCAGTGTCCGCGCCGGCGCAGGCCTCGGCACCTCGCCCCAAGGCTGGCCGAAAGGGCAATCAAAGTCGTCTCGATCGAGCTTTAAGAGCGGGGCGAGACCGCGGCGGAAGTCCGCGCCGGCCTCCCGATCTCGGCAGTGGCGACAATGCACTCCGGCCTGGCACAGCTGGATCACGGGATCACCTCCACGCTGAAGGCGGCCCCAGCCTGGTGTCCGCGTGACTGCAGCGGCCCGCACGCGGCGTAGCAGCCAACCGCTGCCGGCGGCCTGTAGTCGCCCCCCTGAAACTCCACCGCCACGAAGTCGGTCGCCAGAGTCGAGGTAAGCCCAGTAGCCATCCAGGTCCACGTGATAGCTCCAGCACCTGGCGGCGGAGCCCAGTTCACATTCACGAGCATTCTGCAAGCTGGAGGATTGCCCGGCTGGTTAATCGGATCGATGCTCACGAACCAGCCCTGATCGGTGTAGCTGAGGCTGTTCGTTGGAACATCGACGCAGTCGCAATCGTTCGTGACTGTCGAGGGGAACCTTCGCACGAGCGAGCTGCCGATGCCGACGCCGCCCATCCAGTATCTTCCCACGTTCGGGAAGCGTGCCGGCAACGTGAACACGCCATTCAGGGGCGCGCCGCTTGTCGCTTGCCACAGCTCTCCGCGATATCTCGTGGGGAACGCTCCCTGATTGCAGCCTTGCCGCGTCGCGATCAGCCCCTGACACGGCACCAGTCCGCTTACGGCCAATCGCACCGCGCTGGCATTGAACCATGCCTCGATAGGGCAAACGCACTGGGTCGATCGCCGCCTCGTGGGCAGACAGACCGCGCGTCGTCGAGTCGCTGCACATTGCTTGCGTGCCATCAGCAGGTCCCCACAACGAGGTCGAGCAGTACCCACCGGCCGCTCGTCCGCGCCTGCCCGATGACCACGATGTCGCCCGCGAGAATGGGCGGGTCGTAGCCCGCCCAGGCGTTCGCGTTCGCGAGCGAAAGCGACCGCACAAACACGTCGAACGTATCTCCCGTGGCGTCGCCGTTGGCGTCGACGATCCTGCAGCGCAGCCGCAGAGGCGATGTGGCCAGCGAGATGACCACAGCCTCCTCGATCAGCGAGCCGCCCGCGCCGCCGCCGCCCGGCTGCACAACGATCGGCGCCGCGTCCGTCGAGCCGTCCTGCGCAGGCGACAGCGATCCCAGGACAGCCTGGGCGTTGCGTTGAAAGGCCCGCGCCACAGCGAGAGGCACGATCATGGCGTCACCTCCGCGATCGCGCTCGTGAGCGCCGCCGGCGGCCCGCCGCGAACCGCCAGATAGGCGCAGTCCACTTTGTCCACGCTCAGATAAGAGCCGCTCGGCCCCAGCCCGACGCGCGGAATCAGCGAGAGCGTCCCATCCGCCGCCGCCGCGCGCACGATGTAGTAGCGCTCATCGCCCGGCGTCAGCGCCGTGCCCACGTACTCATAGAGCGTCTTCCCCTCGATATAGGGCACCGTCGCCAGCGGCGCGTTGAAGTCGAACGCCGCGGCCTTCGTCGCGGAAAACACCTTGAATCCGCCCGCAGGCGGCGTCTGCTCGAACGCGTGCGAGTAGTTCCATCGCAGCAGCGGCACATAGCCCGCCAGCAGCTGCGCGTGCAGGTGAGCCGGCGGATTCGGCATCAATCCGCGCCAGTTGCCAGCGCCGTCCGTGACGCGCGTCACCACCTGCTCCCGCCGCACGCGCGTCGCCTTGCCTCCCGGCGAGACCTGCACCGGCGCGTAGTGGTAGATCGTGTCGGCCGCCTTGGCGGTGCCGGGGAACTCAGCGATCGCCGTCAGATCTCCGCCCGCCAGGCCGACGATCTCCGCCACGCGGTCGCTGCCGATCAGCTCCGGATGCTCGGGCAGCGGCTCGATCTCGCCGCTCCATCGCAGCAGCGCGTGATATCCCTGCTCGATGACCGGGCTGAAGACCGCCCGCACATCCGCCGGCGGCGAGACCAGTGCCCACGGCTCGGCGCTGAGCAGAGCGATCTCCTTCGCCGTCAGCGCTCGCTGCCAGATCGCCGCGTAGTCATACCCGGCGTCGCCGAAGATCAGCGGCGAGCTGTGCCGCAGCGCGCCGAACAGCAGGTCCTGGCTCGGTTCGCCCTGAGCGCCGACCGTCAGCGCTCCAAGCAACTGCCCGTCCCAATAGGCCGCCGCTGCCGCGCCGTCCCACACGATCACCAGATCGTGCGGGCGGCCGTCGAGCAGGCCGCCGAAGCTGGTCTCGCCCGCCGCGCCGCGAAGATAGATGTACGTGTCGCCGAAGTCGCACAGCACGGCGAAGGCCAGATTCGTCGTCGTCGCGCGACTCACGATGTAGCCGGCCGTGTCGATCGTCGCCGCGAAGCGCATCGCAAAGGTGAACGCCTGCCCGCTCTGCGCCAGCAGGTTCGTGCTGCCGAACTGCCGCGCCGATGTGGTGATGCGCCCCGCCGCTCCGTCCAGCTTCAGGCACCATCCGCGATCGCCGGCCTTCCATGCGTTGGCGGCGGTCATACCCGCCAGCGTGCCGTGGAAGCGGCCGTTGGCGTCGCTGACGCGCAGCCCGCTGCCCTCCGCGAAGGGCCAGAACGCGACCAGCCCAGCCGCGAGCGGATGCTCGCCGCGCGGCGGATAGACCAGCACCGGCTTGTGCAGCGATCGCGTCATAGCGTCATACCAGCCGTGTCACCTTGCTCGCCTGCGCCCGCAGCGTCACGGCCTGCCCGGTCGCGCCAGTCACCCACAGCCGCGCCTTCTTGATGCCCACCGGCAACTCAATGCCGCCGCGGCTCACCGCCGCGTTCAGCGTTAGGCTGCCGATGATCGGCCCGCCGAAGTCATACCAGCTCGTGCCGTCCGGCGTCGTCTGAATCTGCACCTGAGCCGCAACCGTGGGCGCGGTGCCGTTGGTGATGCGCACGTCCAGCGTCGCGCCATAGGCGCTGCTCAGGTCCAGCTCACTGCCGACAGCCGCCGCCGCCGCGCCGGCCGACACGGTCAGGTTGTCCGCAATCGTCACCACTTCCTTCGTCAGCGCCATCGCCTATCCCTTCTGCATTCTTCATTCTGCATTCTGCATTCGCCGCTTCGCTCTGCGGCTAGCTCGTCGTCACGGTGCCGACGTCGCGGCAGTCGATCATCGGCGATCGCGGCGCGGGCCCGGCGATCAGATAGACCGTCTCATTCACCGCGTTGGTCACGCGGATCACCAGTTGCCCGCTGCTGTTGGTCTTGCACACCTTGATCTTCGTGCCGACTGCCGTGCCCTCATGCACGCCGTTGGCCACGTCGGTGCCGGTCTGCACGCTGATCGTGGCGTTCGTGGCCACGTCCGCTCCGTTGGCGTCCTGGTAGACGCCCACCTGCAGCCAGGTCTCCGCAGCCACCGCGTTGCCCGCGTTGTCGAGGATCGCGATCGTCACGTCGCGCGGGCTCGTGCCGCTGCTGTTAGGAATGCTCACCACGTGCAGTCCGCTCGTGCTCACGTCGCCGAGCCGCTTCCAGGTGTTGAGCGAGCCGTCGGTGCAGATCCACATCGTCTTCGCGCTGTCGAGGTGCAGCTCGCCGGTCGTATGCACGCCGCTGGTCGGCGCGCCGCTGATCGCCGCTGGCGTCAGGCCGATGCCGCGGCCGTTGAAGTTGCCGTTCGCGCCGAAGTAGTAGAGCTGCTCGATGTCGATCGTGACGCCCTGCAGCTTGCCCGTGCGACTGATGCAGAGAATTCCCGCAGAGTAGAACGCCCAGCCGTCGAGGTCGCGATACGCGCCCGCTCCGTCGGTCAGCATAAATCGGGTCGAGGCCGCGTCCCATCGCAGAATGGAGCCCCCCGACGATCCGAGATTGAAGACCAGGTCGAGCTCCGCTGCCGACGCGCTGGCGTTGTCCTGATCGATCACGAACATGGTGTTGTTCGTGCCGCCGATCGCCGCCGCCGCCGGCGGGATGAAGAACATCAACGCCGATCGCCGATCGGTCAGCGTGTTGGCCGTGATCGCCCCGCTCAGCGTGGTGCATTCGCAGATGGGCACGTAGTCGCTCGCGCTCGCCGGCCAGCTCGTCCCCTGGCTCAGCGTGTTGCTGGCCACAACGATCCAGACCTTGTTGTTCGTCGCGTTGTCGGTCAGCGTCAGCGCCGTCTCCGGGAAGCTCACCAGAGTCCCGTCCGTCTTGCGATAGACGCCCGCGTTGACCCGGATCACCAGCCCACTCACCGACTCGGCGGCGAGCTGCATCGCGAACTCGTAGACGCGATCCGCCAGCAGGTTCACCACTTTGTTCTGGTTCGCGATCGCCTTCTCGGCGCTCGTGTCGCTCAGGGAGCGATTGAAGAACGGCACGCCGCTCCGATGCGTCGTCCCGCTCGCCGCCTCCGCCGCCGCAGATGTCAGATTGTTCGGTGTGTAGCCGATTCCAGTGCTCATCGCCTATGTCCCTTCTGCATTCTGCATTGCTTTCATCGCAGCGTCCCCGGCTCCAGCCGGAAGACCAGGCTGCCGTTCGCGTCCGCGGCCGCGTCGCAGCTCACGATGCTCTGTGACGCGATCGGCGCGCTGTCAACGAACACCTCGACCTCCGTCAGCGGCGTCGCCGCCTGCTCATCCGTCTCGCCCGAGAACAGCGCCACGGCGAATCGCTTCGGGCCATAGACCAGCCAGTCGCTCTGCAGGCGGATCGGCCGCGCGCCCGCGTCCGCGCCGCCCTTGAGCGCCTGCGGCGGGTCAAATCCGCCCTGGCGTCGCGGCTCTCCATCGACACCCGGCGACGGCGTCGCCCGCCCGCCGCCGACAACCTTGGTCGTGTCGAGCGTGCCGTTCAGGTCGCCCGCCAGCGGGCCATACAACGCGGCCCGGCCGCCGCTGGGCAACGATCGTCCATCCGCCCATAGGGTGACGCGGGTTGGCATCAGGCGTCGCCTCCTGCGGCGTCTGATCGCGTCGCCCGCCGAAAGGCCGAGACCGGGTCGATCGACTCCAGCGTCAGCAGCGTGCTGGCCTCCATGCCGCCGCCGGCCGGATCGCCGACCCGCCAGTTCCACGTGATCGACCCGATCAGCGCCCCTTGCTCCAGAGCGTTGACCTCGAGATTCAGCGACCACTTGCCGCCATCCTGGCTCGTGCGATCGAGCAGCCCGCCCAGCACGTCGCCCGGGCGATAGCCGCTCTGGTTGGCCGGGCCGTCGCCGTCGCGGAAGAAGACCAGGTCAGGCAGGCTCACCGTGCCGACGTGCCGCACGCGATCGCCGCCGCGCAGCCGCGCCACCATGTCGCGCGTCAGGATTTCGCTGTCGTCGCGCCGCGTCGCTCGCACCTGCGTGCTGTTGCGATACTGGCTGTTGCCGCCGCGAAAGGCGAAGGTGCTGCCGTCGTCGTCGCGCAGCAGCCGCAGAGCGCTGTTGTCGCGCAGCACCCGCGCCCGCGCACGCCGCGACAGGCTCGCCGCGCCGCCGCCGCTCGGGTTGGCCAGCTCCACCAGCGCCGTGTCCACCGTCACATCGCCCGCCAGCCCGGCCGTGATCCGCACCCGCAGTCGCCCGCTGATGTACGCCTGGACGAAGTTGAGGGCGTTCGTCGCCGGCGTCGGGTTCTCAATCTCCCGCAGGTCCTTGCGCGTGAATCGGATGCGGGCGTCGTAGGGGCTGACCTCCACGTCGCCCGCCACGACCCGCCAGGTCGAGCCGCTGTCCCAGCTCACCTCGATCCGCGGCGGCAGAGGCACGCCGTCGGCCAGCTCGCTGTTGCACGGCAAAAAGGGCCGCGGCTTCACGATCGTCTTGCCGCTGCCGCTGTTCACCGCCTCGCCCGCGCTCACGCTCAGCAGGTCGAACAGGGCATAGACGCTGCTGGTGAACGGGCCGAACTGCCGCGCGTGCGTGCTGGCCGGGAAGCGCCCGGTCGTGTTCAGTCCCCACTGCCGCCCGGCGAGCTGGTTCTGTCCGCTGTATTGCGAGCCGCCCACTACGTACTTGTTCGTGAATGCGGCCGCGTTGCTGGCCTGCACCGCCGCGCTCACCGCGTTCGCGTCGCCGCTGTTGATGTCCCACTCCGCGTTCGGCAGCCAGAGCGGCGCCAGCGGCACGGTCACCTCATAGCGGATCGCCTGGCCGATGCCGCGCACGCGATTGACTACGCCGCCGAAGTCGCTCACCAGCGCGAAGCTGCTCAGGTTCGCGTCGCGGCGAATGTCGGCCGTGGCGCGGTTGATGTCGTAGCGATCGCCGGGCAGATAGACCTGCGTCCGCCGCCCATACTCCTCGTTCGCGCCGGCGTCGGCCGCAAAGAAGCGCAGCCGCCAGGGCGTCTGATCGTTGGCGACGCCGGGCACGAACTCCCACACGAATCCGATGCCGGTCAGTTGGCAAAGATGCTGCAGCGCCTCGTGCCACGACAGCCCGTCGAAGACCAGGTCGCGCGGCTTGCTGTGCAGCGCCCGCACAAAGGGGTCCAGCACCTCCGCCGAGGGAGCCGGGTCCGTGGCCGGGTCATAGCGCAGCAGCCCGTCCGTCAGGCTGTTCAAGCGCGTCTCAAAGGCGCTTTTTTGCAGCCTCAAAGCGGTGAAGTTCTGGCCCGGCGAGTAGCTCAGGTCGATGTTTTCCGCCAGCCGCGCGACGCCGAGCAGCCAGGCCAGCACGTGGGCATAGCTCCACGCCCGCGCGTCGGGCTGATAGGCGCTCCAGAACACCGGGATCTCCAGCAGCCCGTCATTCAGGAAGCGGTGATAGCGGTTCCCTGCCCCCTTGGGGTTAAAGACGGCCGGCTCCGCCGCCGCAAAGCTCACGCGGTTGTTCAGGGCCGCGTTGTGCTGGCTGATGTTGGGCCGGTACTGCCCGCGAATCTGATGCGCCTCTTCGAGGTGCAGCACGTCCGCGATGAAGGCCAGCTCCACGCTCACCGTCTCGCCGCCGGCGTTGCCGCTGTGCTTGATGCGGCGAGGAGTTCCGCGGAAGAGCTCCACGTCGCTGGCCGGGTTGCCCCGCGCCGTGCCGATGCGGATCACCGTGTCGTCGCGGAGCACCTCGCGGGCCGGCGTCCAGTTCGGGCTGGTCTCCGTGCCGAGGTTAATGAGCGGGCCGCGCGTCACGAGCTTCAGCTCGCACGTCGGGAAGTCGTTCACCGGGTGTGTGATCGTCACGTCGTGGCCGGCGAAGGTCGCGATCCGCTCCTGGCCGCCGTGGCGATAGAGCACGACCAGCGGATCGCTCACCAGCGGGTTCGCCCCGCCGCCGATGCCCGCGCCCTCGCCCACCGGGCGAATCGTCGGCGATCCCACGACGTTGGCCGCGAAGCGACTCACGCGCCCTCCCATCGAGGGGTGAAGGGGTAAAGGGGTGAAGGGGCGCAGGGGCGCGCGGCGGCGCTTCTGCATTCTGCATTCTGCATTCTGCATTCGCCTTTCAGGCGGGCTGCATCCACTCGAACCCCAGCTCCAGCCGCCAGGCATACGCCGCCACGCCGGTGATCTTGGCCGTGGGCTGCGCGTCGCCGCTGATCGTCCCCAGCTCCACGTAGCTCCACGACCGCCCGAACTCGTCGCTCAGCGTGTAGCGCCCGCCCACTCGGTACTGCCGCAGTTGCGCGAGGAATGCCGCCATCCCGCTGATCGTCGCTTTGATGTCCGCCTGCATGCGGATCGGCACTGTCGCCAGCCCGAACGATTGCGACAGCGCCCCGCCGATCCGCGGCATCGGCTGTCGCAGCCGGCGAATCTGCGTCTCGCCCAGCGTGGTGTTCGTCACGCAGTAGAGCAGGTTGGCGTTGGGCGTCGCCGCCGATTGCTCCGTGCCGGTGAATCGGATCGACGGCAGGCCGCCCGCACCGCCCTCGTTGAACGCTGCTACAGCCATAGCTCATCTGCTCCGCGGTTTCGCTCATCGCCGGAAACTCTCCCGATCGAGCGCGGGGTTGAAGGTGTAGTCGCCGAGCCGATCGCTCGACTGCAGGACGGTGCCGATGTTGGTCGTACTGTTGTTGATGATGACCGGCTGAGACGATGCCGCCCCATCAGTTCGGCTGGTCGCAGAACCTGCCAAGCCGAGAATGTCGCGAGCAGCGCCCAGGATGCGATCCCGCTCACCCGGTTCAATGCGTCGCCACGGAGAAAACCAGTTGTCAGGTTCGAACGCGGTGGGGTTTTCAGGATTGAGCCCCTCAAGCTCCAGCGCCCGCCCGGGGCTCTCGCCAGACCGCCCCGCGAAGGCGTCAGCAACACGCCGCGCGCGACGGCTATCGCGGTCGCTCAGCTGCCGGCGACGCTTTGTCTCTTCCTCTGCCGCATCAAACACAACCTCGCTACCGCTGCCCACTGCGGTCGGGTCCTCCTGGATCAGCTCTTGCACTGCGGCTGGGGCTGTCGCGCGAATGTACTGTTGCAGCGCGGCTCTGGCCTGCGGCGTCCCACCCGCCGCCTGCGCCGCCTGAATTTCCTGCATCGCCTTCGCGTTGTTGTCGCCGAAGTCAGCGCTTGTCTTGCCGCGCGCGATGACGCCGGCCAGAAAGGCGTCCTCGTCGAACGCTTGCCCGCCGGCTGCCGCGATTGCTCCGGCGACAGCAGCGTCCTGCGCCAGCTGTGCTCTGACGCCTTGGCGATTGAGCTCGATCGTGCGCCGCGTGGCCCGCTCCGCCAGCCCAGCATCGAATACGCCCGCCTTCGCCAGGTCATCAGCGACGCGAGCTTGCAGAGCCGCGGCGCCGCGCTCTTGTCCCGCCACGATGCGAGCCTGCCGCTCAAGCTGCTCGTTGAGCTCTTCGGCCGCTTTACGTGCCCCCTGCAGCAGGTTCACCAACGTCGCGATACCCGCCGCCCCTAGCGAGATCGCCAGCAGCATCGGGTTGATTTTGGTGAGTCCTCCGAGCACATCGAGCAGTGCGTCCGCGGCTTGCGAAAGCTGCGGATTGAACAGGCCGAGCAGCGTCTTCGCCGCCCGCTCACCCTTGTTGTCAAAGTCGACGAGCGACTTGGCGGCACCCTCGCCCTTCTTCTTCGTCTCGTCGAGCGCCGGGTTGGTCTTTCCCGCAGCGTCGCCCAGACCCTTCGCACCAGCCGTCGCCTTGCCCGCCGCGTCGCCCAGCTGCGCAGCACCGCCGGCCGCTTTCGCGCCGCCGGTGCCGACACCTTCGACCGCCGCCTTGGTGTCGCGCAGCTCCGCCTGCGCTTGCTCAGCGCCGGTCACCTCGACCGGAATATTCACGCCGCGTTTGCTGCCGTCAGCCATGCGCTACTCGCTCACCTTCTGCATTCAACGTCGCCTTCCGCTCGCCACGTTGCCGCGCCTTTAGGTATCTGCCGCTTCAGTCCACGCCTCGGCCAGCGTCTTGGCCGTCGCGCCCTGCACCAGCATGAATTCCACCGTGTAGCGGGGCACCTTGCCGGACTCTTCGCGCGACGGCACTTTGCCCTCTTGCGGCGTGATCACTTTCACTTTGTCGAAGGTCCAGACTCGGAGGCGCGGCGCGCCGGCATCGCTGTCGCGAAACCCGACCTTGAGCACTTCGAGTGCGTCCGCACCAACAACCGCACTGCGCCACTCGGAGACGCTCTCCGTGATGACGCGAATGCGCACCGGACCGCCGGTCCGAAACACCGTGTCGGGTAACTCGCTGTTGCCGCCCTGCGACTCCTTGAACGTGGCCGCGTGGTTCACATAGACCTCGACGACGCCCTTCATGTCAGTCGCACCACTCGCGCCTCGTTTGACGTACCGAAAATCGATCATCACGTTGTTGTCAGCCACAGTCGCCTACCTTCCTGCTTATTGCACAAAGAAAACGTCGAACTCCAAGTACGCGCCGACTCGCCCGCCGGGCCGAATATCGCCCCAAACCAGCACCATTTGCATCCTGCTGATCGATTCGATGATTGCCTGGGTGATCGAGACGGCATCTAGCAGCTGGTGATAGACGCTCCACATGTCGTTCAGCGCCTTTTCGAATGCGTCGGCGGCGCCGCTGTCTCCAACCAGGACGCTGCACAAAAGCAGCCCGCAACGCATGGAGTATCGAAACTTGTTGCCGATCGCGGACTCTCGATTGACGCTGATCGGCGCTAGCCTGGCCTGTCCGGCTTCCAGCCTGGCCAGCGGCGCCCAGCCGATTTCCACCACAAAGGCGGTGCCCGTGGCCGGCGCCGGCGCGGCGATGAGCGCCACGTGCTCCTTCAGCTTGACTAGGATGTCATGCAAAATCGCCACGCTCTATTCGCTCGCCTTCTTCATTCTGCATTCAGCAGCGCGTCCACGCGCTCCTGCACAATTTCCACCATCGTCGGCCGCGCCCGCTCCAGCGCCGGGCCGAGCACGTTGCGACCCTTGACCGTGCTTCTGCGCACCAGTTGGAAGAGCGGATTGAACACACCCTTCGCGTTGCTCAGGCCGTAGTAGAGCGCCTGCCCGACGCGCAGGAAGAAGCCCTCCTCCAGCTCGGGATCGCGCGGACTGCTGTATCGCGGCACGCCCGCCGGCGTCATGTTCGCGCCGATCGGAATCGTCAGATACTGCCCCTTCACCGGCGTGATGGTCTTCACGCCCTCTTCAAGCAGGTAGGCATAGCGGCTCGCCGGCGACTCGACCGGCACGCCCACCTTCAGCTCCAGATCGCTCTCGCTCTCCGCTCCGTCAAAGCTGCTGATCGATCCCAGCAGGCTGCCCGTGCGCGATTGAATCTTCTTCTCTCGCGCCTCCATGACCGCCTCGCCCACGGCGTACTGCCCACCTTCGAGCAGACCGCCCTGCAGCGCCGCGATCAACATCGGACCGGCCGCCTCGCCCAACTTGAGCGCGGCAGCGCCGACGTCGACTCGGACCTGGAGTTTCACGGTCTCAGCCACAGCTCACTCTCTTCGTTCTCAATTCGCTATTCGCCATTCGCTATTCGCCATTCGCTATTCGTGCTCACCACATCCTCTTCCGGCCGTCGAGCACCATCTTCGCGCCATGCACCAGCGAGTAGTCCCCGCTCTGGGCGACGCTTCCGCCCGGCCCGGTCGGGCTGACGCTCGTCGGCAGCGGCTCCAACTTGCGCTGGATGTAGGCCGCCGCCTGCGCCAGCGCCGCGTTGGCAAGGTCGCGGGGCGCGACCTCCACGTTGTCGACCGGCGTGTCGTCGGGCCCGATCCAGCCGTAGCGATAGACCACCTGCACCGTCTTCGTGCCGCTCAGCCAGCGGCTTGCATCGGGCCATCGCGTCAATACTCCACGCTCGCGATTGATCCGAAACTGCGTCGGCGGCGTCAATGCCGTGGCCGCGGCGAAGTCGCCGTCGGCCGCCTCCTTCACACTGCTCACGCCCCAGCCCGGCGACGTCCCGCCGCTGATCGGCCAGTTCGCGAGCTTGATGTCGCGGTCGCCGCCGTCAAGCTCCTCGGTCGTGTCGCTGGCGACGTAGCTGATTCGTCGTCCCAGATAGTTTTCGAAGACCGCAGTGATCATCTCCAGGATGCCCTGTAGATAGGTGTCCTGGCTGGTATCGCTCGTCGCGATCCCCTGTGCCTTCTTCAAATCGCTCAGCTTCGCCAGCCGCACTTCATCGCTCCGTGCCTACGTCGCTTCGTCGCTCTTGCTTGTGTGCCACTGCTCTGGAGCAGTGCTCTTCATCCGCAAGGGGCAGGCCGCGGGGGCTTCGTTCGCCACCGCGGCCCGCCGCGCTCTTCAGCAGAACTTCGTCGCGATCGCCTGGGCGATCGGATACGCACCGGGCATCCCGCTCGGCCGATAGAGTTGCCCCATCACGCCCACGCCAGATGTGGCCGTAGCGACCACGCTGACAGCGCGAAGCCATGCCTTGCGTGCCGGCGTGAGCTTCACGTCAATCATGGGCGTCTGATCATCCGCCGTGAGTTGCGTGATCGCACTGTTGGGCACATCGGTCCAGCCCGTGCTGCCGTCGTCCGACTCCTGGATTTTCACGTCCCAGGTCGCGCTGGCCCCAAGGTCGCCCGCAATCGGAGTGAACAGCGCCCCCGAGAAGCCCGCCGTACTCTGTGCCGGCCCGTTCGTTGTGCCAGCCGTGTATGAGCCTGGCCGAATTGCGATGAACGGCTTGACCAACTCCGCCAGTCTGAACTGATCTAACATGTTCGAGCCTCCTTGCTCGTGAGAACCTTTGATCGTTTTCAAGCGGCCGAGCCGGCGAGTCGCCCCGCCGACCCGGCCCGTCCTAAGGGTGTCTCGCGTTAGCTCGCCGCGGTCTTCACGCGGACCACGGCCGACCCTTCCGCCAGCGCGATCGCCTGCCGCAGTTTGCCGCGGAAGCGCGTCTGGCCCTCGGCGAACTTCGAGTGCTCGCTGATCGCGATTTCCATTCCCGCCGAGTGCTGGCCAATGAATACGGCCGCCTGCACTGCCGCCAGCGCGAACATCACCGTCGAAACAGCGCTGTCCGCCATGCGCGGCCCGACCTGAATGACCTCAACCGGATAGCCCAGCAGCACCGGAACAGGCTTGCCCTGCTCCATGATGACATTCCAGATCGGGCGTCCGGCGGTGTCACGCGCTCCGATGTACTCGGCATAGACCGATCGGTGCATCAGCCAGGCCGGGTTGAACTGCTCAACCCACTGCGGCAACTCGCCCATCGCCTTCGCCAGATAGACCGAGCTCTTCCCGGCGATCTTCCCGAACGAGTTGTCGCCCGTGTCAGCCACGACCTCCTTAATGTTGGTGCTGGTGTCGATCGGCAGTCGGAACAGCCCGCGCACCTTGGCGTTCGCGGGGGTGCCATCCCCCATGAAGACGTAAAGGTCGGTGCGATAGCCAAGCCGCCAGGCGATCTCCAGCCCGATGAACTCCGCCAGCCCCACGGCCAGATCATCCTGCAGCATGTTGTTGTCGACATCCGTCAGCGTGACGTAGTCGACCAGCTCCAGCACGATCGCGCCAAACTTTGGCGAGCTTTCCGTAGGCGAAACACCGAGGTCAGGGTGGAAGACCTCGACGCCCTCGGTCCGCTTCGCCACGCTCATTCGCGGCGAGGACATCGGCAGCCGCCGCGCCAGCCGCATCGCCACGCCGAACTGCTCGACGTAGCGCAGGATGCCCTCCATGATTGCGGAGCGAATCAGCGCGCCGCCCGACTCGCCCGTACTGGGCAGGATCGCGGCCTTCTGCAGCTCCGCGATGCCGCTCGGATCGCCTTGCGCCTGTCGCTTCAGTGCGATCAGGATGCGGCCGAAGTTGGACGCGTTCTGCCGCGTGCCGAACAGGCCGCGATAATTCGCGCCATATCCGACGCCATCTCCGATCGCCCGCAGTTGCTCGTGCGTCAGCGCCTGCTGCCGCTCAACCGTCTCCTTCAGCTTGGCGATCTCTTTGAAGTTCGCGGCGAACTCGGCGCTCTGTCTGCCGAGGTCCGCCAGGCTGGTGTTGTGCTTTTCCAGCACTAGCGCGATGTCCGCCATCAACTGCTCGTGTTGGCTCTGCTGCTCGCTCTGCGTCTTCACGCCGGCAGCCGCCAGAATCTTCCTCATGTCGCTCATCCTGAGCACCTTTCCACCCGGCTCCGCCGGGCCATCTTGCGTGTCGCGTCGCCGCTCTACTCTGCCCTGCGCTCCAGCAGCCTGCGCAGCCGCACCTGTGCGGCGCTCATGTTGTCGCGGCCTGTCGCGCCGCCCGTCGCCTGGCTATCGCTTGCCGATCCGCGGTGACCTTCACGCGCGCCATGGGCTGGGCATTCGCCCGCCTCGCCAGCGTCCAGGTCGCCGTCGAGTAGAGCGTGCCCGTAGGCCAGCGCATGGTCCGTCAGCAGCGTCTCCAACACCTCGTTCGCATCGGCTTCAAACCGCGTTCGAAGCCCGCTCAAAAACTCGTTAAAGGTCGCGTGCAGCGTCTCGAACTGAGCCGCGCTCAACGCGGGCGCCTCTCCGGCCTGCAGCGGCGGCGCTGCCTGCGCCGCCAGCCGCGCGTTGCCGTCGTCGGGCACGTCGACCAGGCTGATCTCGACCGGCTCGGCGTCGAAGAACACCCAGGCTCCCTGCCGCTTCGTGCGCTTGAGCTCCTTGGCGACGACCGGATCGATATCGGCGTCGTCCGTCTTGACCCAGAAATGCTGCATCGAGGCCCAGCCGGGGCTGATTCCGGTCAGGTGCTTCTGTGCGATGAGCTGCCGCGCCTCATCCGCGAGCTGTGTGCCGCTGGCGATCGTCGCCTCAAACACCAGCTTGCCACCTTTCACTTCGAGCTTGTCGACTGTGCCGATCGTGGCGAAGCCCGGCACGCCGCCGTGGTTGCCCAGCAGCGGCAGTCGCACCTTGCCTGCGTTCTCGCTCAGGTAGCGATCAAACGCCTGCGGGTGAAACATCCGGCCCGAGCGCATGATCTTGAAGGTGTTGACCGTGCCGCGCACGCGGAACTCCTGCTGCTGGCCATCGGCCTGCTGCAGCCCGGCGCTCAGCACCTCGAACTCGCCCTCGGCCCAGTCGTGAATCTTCGTCATCGTGGATGCCTTTAATTCGCCATTCGACATTCGCTATTCATCCTTCGCTTTGGCCAGCCTCGCCGGCACCAGCGTGCAGTTGCAGTTGATGATTTCGCCGGCCGGGCCGTTCGGGTCGCGCGGATACATCAGTCGCGCCTGGCCGACGACGAAGGGTTGATCAATCGCGATCGCCCCGGTCCGCGGCGGATACTTGCGGCCCGCCGCCACGTGCGTCGGTCGTGGGTTCGCCCCCTCGATCCAGCCCTTGCCCTTCACGCCGCTGGCCTGCATGCCGAGGAACCGACCGGCGCTCACAGCCTGCCCGGTCTCCGTGCGGGCGATCCGCAGCGCCCGCGCCCGCGTGCCGCCCATCGTGTCGCGGATGCGGTCGGCCAGCTGTTGCGTCGTCTCGCCGGCTTTCACGCCTTCGGTCAGCGTCGCGGCCACGCGAGTCCGTGTCACCGCCTCGACCTGGCTGATGCGGTTGCTCTTGAGCCGCACGATCGCCTCGATCGTCTTGCCCTTGCGAATGCGGCCCATGATTTCGGTGATCTGCTCCGGCGTGTAGCTCAGCCGCTGCAGCTCGGCGCGGATCGCCGCCTCGATCGCCGGCGGCAACGCGTCCTGCGCCAGTGCCCGCCACTTCCGCAGCTGCTCTGGCAGGCTCAGCAGCACGCGGCGAACGATCTCTCGTGCCTCTTCCTCGCTCGCGGCCGTGTGCGTTTTCAATTCGCTATTCGCTATTCGCCATTCGCCATTCGCCTTCATGGCAGCCCGCAGCCTTCGGATCATCTGCTCTTCCTGCGCCAGGAGCAGGCTCGCCACGCGTCGCCCGATCGGCGGACTGAGCCGCTTCACCAGCGATGCGTCAAACGCCACCAGCCGCCGCGAAGCGGCCTGCAGCTCAAGCCCCGCCTCGTCCTGGCTGTCGTCGCCTTCGCTCTCCTTCGCCGCCGGCGCAGGCGGCGGCGCCTCTTCCTGCACCGCTTGCTCGCCGATCGGCGGCGCAAACACATCCTCCGCCGGCGTCAGCGTCGTCGGCAGCAATCCCCGCTTGCCCCAGGGCTGATCCGCCAGCGACAGCCCCAGCCAGTCCTTGGCCTCGTTGTAGGGCGTGCCCATCGTCGCCATCTTCACCAGCAGATCGATCTTGCTCTGCTCGATCTTCTGCATCACGTGATGCTTCGTGATGTCGATCACCACCTTCACGCCCGGCTGCATCTCTTCCAGGATCGCCGTCAGCAGCGCCTGGAGCTTCATGGTCAGCGGCTTGATCGTGTTCAGCAGGAAGATCTGCTGCGCCGCGTCGGCAACGTTGTAGTGCGCACTGTCAAAGACGTTGCCCAGCACCGGCGGCACGCCGAAGACCGCGAAGATCGCCTCGCGGTTAAAGCGTCGCCCCTCGAACAGCGACAGGTCGGCGTTGGTGGCGTTGGTGGCGGTGTAGCTCCAGCCGCCGTGCAGGATCAGCGGCTTACCGGCGTTGGCGCTGCCGACATGCCGATCCTGAATGTGCCGCTCGAACTCCCGCTTGTCTTCCTCGCTGATGTTGCCGGGGATGCTGTAGATGCCGCCCGGCTTACCGCCGTTGACCAGCGTGCTGGCGTTGAACTCGCTCGCGCCGTAGTCCTGGCGGATGTCCATCGCCGCCGCCTCAGCCGGCGACAGTCCGCGGATCGGGTCGTAGGGGTTGAAGAGCCGCAGTGTCGCGACTTCAGCCGGGAATAGTTTGATCGGCGTGCCGCCGATCGGCGTGTAGGTCCACCACAGCAGCCGCCCGCTGTTCACGGCGCGATAGGGCTCCATCTGCCGCTTGCCCGTCACGCAGAGGTAGCGCACCTGCGACGGCACGCTGGTCGGCTGCAGCGCGGCGTCGCATCGAATCAGGTGCGCCTCGCCGCTCTCGACCAGGTAGCCCACGATCTGCTCGACCAGGTCGGCCGTCGTCTGCCCCGGCCATGGCTTGCGCAGCAGGTCCGCCGCCGGGCCGTTGGTGATCTCGTCCGATGCGTCGCCCGCCGCGCTCAGCAGTCGCACTTCCAGGCCGCTGCAGGTGCGCGTGATCGCCCCGATCGCCGCGAAGACCCAGGCGATCTTCGCCATCGGCTCGCCGACGCTGCCCTTGCCCGTCCAGCCATTGACCATCCACACGTTGCGCAGATCGCTCCACGAAGCGACGTAGCGCCGCAACGACGACGCGACCGACGTGAACAGGCCCAGAGGTTGTGCCAGCCAGCGCTTCAAGTGCTCAGCATTCCCTTCTGCATTCTGCATTCTTCATTCTGCATTCGCCTTTCACTTCGCTATTACGGTTTTCCGGGATACCAGAACCCGCCTCGCACGCCGCCCATCGCCGCCTCGCCCGCCAGCGCTAGCGCCCAGAACTCATCCGCGTGGCCCGCGTCGTCCCGCGCCGCGTCGAATTTCACCGTGCCGCCGGGGCCCGCGACCTTTCTGACTTTGTGCAGTGCGTCACGCAGGGCGCCGTCGTCGGCCGGGATGCGCACCGCGCGGTCTTCAAACATCTGCTTCATGCGAACGGCGAGTGCCTGCTTCGATGGCCCGGTGAAGGTGTATCCCTGCACATCGCCGCCCACCTTCAGCGCGAGGTATTCATAGAGTCCCAGCCCGAGGCCCGTCTGATCGACGTAGACGCTGTTCCACTTGACCTGCCGGAGCATGCCCTCGATCTCAGCCTGCTGATCGGGCAGGCTCATCTTCGTCAGCGTCTTGATCTGCCGCGTCCACCACACGTCGCCCACCGGCTCCAGAACCCAGATCACCGTCAGGTCACGCTTGCGGGCCACGTCGATCCCGACCACGCAACGCCCGCCCTTGTATCCCGCCAGTGGCGCGTCCACCGCCGGACACTCAGCCGATTCGCACTGTTCGATTGTGGCATAGCTGAGCCAGCTCTCGGCATTGGCGCTCGCGATGCAGCCGTATTCCTGCTGGTATGACTCATCGTCGATGCACTTCGCCCGGCACTCAGAACGGAACTCGTCCCGGCTCAGCGGCGTGCCGCGCTGTTCCGCGATCTTCTCCACGATCCCCTGCTCGATCGCGCCCTCGATCGTCACACGGTGATAGCTCAGCACCATGCCCGCCCGGATCGCGTCCGCCGCCGCTCGCATCTGCGCGAACGCGACGAGCGGCGGATGCAGCGGGTCGTAACCCATCGCCGCGATCACGCGCTGGCAACTCTTCACCAGCCGATTGAACACGGTCGACTCGCCGTTGGGCGTGCTGAAGATGCGCAGCGATCCACCCCACGTCGTGACTGGCGCAGCCGCTGTCAGCATCGCCTCGGCTTCTTCGTGGAACGCGAACTCATCCAGACAGACATCGCCGCCCTTCGATCGAAATCTCCGCGGGTTGCTCGACATCGCCACGATCTTGTGCCCGTTCGGGCAGCGCGTGATGTAGGCCGTGCTCTTGCTCTGGCTGCTGTCGTCGCCCACCTGATCGACGTACTGATCGGCGATCGCTCCGAACAGGTCCTTGGCCCACCAGCGGCAGTAGTCGTTGAACTCTGCCGCGGCCGATTCGTCCGCGCTGCTGAACCAGTAGTCGCGGTTGGCGGGGTTGCTCGGGCGAAAGCGCCGACTCACCGCATCGAACGCCTCGCTCCAGGTCCAGCCCGTGCGGCGGCTCTTGTCGCCCAGCTTCAGGGGGCTGTCGTCGTTGATCCAGCGCAGCTGATAGGGCAGGAAGGGCGGCTTGCGCACCTTGCTCTTGGTGAGCGGCGTAGCGGCCGGCGGCTCGCTCTTCGTCGCGTCCGCCTTCTTCGCCTTGCCTGCCTTGGTTTTCAATTCGCCATTCGCCATTCGATATTCGCTATTCGCTACTGCCCGCGCATCGCCTGATCGATCAAGTCGTACACCGCTTCGCGCGTCAGCTCCGGCTTCTCGCTTGCGGCCACGGCCGCGTGCATCGCCTCGCGCACCTTGGCCATCTTGGCTGCGTGCATCTCCGCCGCCCGCGCGTTCACGTCGCGGTCGAGCAGCAGCTTCTGGTAGCGGAGCGACGAATCCAGATAGCTCGCAAGCTGCCCAGGCTTCACCAGCCCGGCCGCGATCGCCGTCTGCATCGAGAGCAGCGTGTCGTGGAGCAAGTCCAGCGCCCGCTCGGACGGCAGCAGTGCCGAGCGGTCCGATCGCCGCGAGTCCGCAGAGCACGCCGAAGAGAGCGACGCATCCGAGGTGCCCGGCTGAGTTGTGGGACAGGCTGTGTCTTCCTTCTGCATTCTGCTTTCCGCGTTCTGCATCGCCTTCGCCGCGCTGCCCCGCCGCGCCTCGCCGACGTAAGTCGTCACCGCCCGCAACGTCGCATACCTCGCCAGGTTGAGCTGCGCGTAGATCGCCCGTGCAGTAAGTCCCGCGTCGGCGATCCGCCGCTGCAGCTCGTGCATCTGCGACTGCGTCAGCTTGTCCGTCCAGCGCGGCCGGCCAGCTTTCTTCGCCTTCGTAGCGTCCGCTGTGCGGACCTCTTCCGTCGCCGACGATGTGGCGGGGGTCAAAGACGCGACGGAGCTGTCGCTCGAACTCGCTGCGGCCTGCGTTGTGTTTTCTGGTGTCGTCATGCGTCATGGGTCTTCAATTCGCTATTCGCAATTCGCTATTCGCCATTAGGGCCTCAGCTCGCGTTCGCCTCCGCCGCGAGGTTGCTCTTCTCCTGCGACAGCCCACCGATCGCCGTCGCCGCGTCGCGGATCTCGTTCACCCACTGCTGCAGCTTTTCGAGCGTGTCGTTCTCCTCGTCGAGCAGCGACTTCACCGTCGCGGAGTTCTGCAGCGTCGCCAGCCGCGCGATCGCCAGCCCCTTGATCTTGCGCACCTTGGTCACCTGCTCTTCGATCGCCGCGCTGACTTCGCGGATTTGCTTGCGCAGCTCTTGATCGCTCACTGGCTCACCGCCTTCATCGCCCCCGAAAGACTGCTGAAGTTCGCCACCACCCACGCCACCACGATCGCACCGCCCATCCACATCAGGTTCTGCGTGCGGATCGCTTTCACCTCGGAGCCGATCGAGACCATCTTGGCCATGATGCTGTCTTCGAATCGCCGCTGATCCTCGCGCGGCCAGTAGGTCCGCTCGATCGATCCCAGCCGCGTCTCGTGTCCGTTCTTCGATTCGAAGAGCACTTCGATCTCCGCCCGCTGCCGATCGCGCAGCTCGTCAAACTGCGCCCGCAGCGCCGTCAGCCCGTGGCTCACATCCGAGATGGAGCTCGTCATCACGTCGAGCTTGTCGTCGATCCGCGTCAGTTGTTCCTGAACCGATGCGCTCACGCCGTGGCCCCTTCCGCATTCTGCATTCTGCATTCTGCATTGGCTTCAACCCGACACTCCGCACTCGCACTCCGCCCCTTCGCCCACGGCGGCTCAATCGCCGCCGCGTCTCGGTGCAGCATTCCCGCCAGCCGCTGCGCCGCCTGCTCGATCGCTCGCGCGATCATCCGCACCCGCAGCTGGTCGGCCTTGATCGGGCCGCCCGCCACCGGGCCGATCTCGAACTGCAGCCGCAGATCGCCCAGCACGTGCGCCAGCCAGCCGCGCTCCTCCTCGCTCAGCGCCGCCAGCGGATAGCTCTGCCAGTCCGGGCCGTTCCGCTTCGTCCACAGGTCGCAAACTCGCGCCGTCACGAAGACCGTGAACCTTCCGAACTGAGCCAGCTGCAACACGCTGAACTGCAGGAGCGGGTTCTTTGCGGCAACGGCAGCTTGCGCCTTCGTAGCGGCCTGCGGCTCGCAGGCCGACGAATTCTGTGTTGTTTTCACTTCGCTATTCGCCATTCGCTATTCGCCATTCCCTTTTACATCCCGTCCTGACTGGTGAGCGTGCTCCATCCGTCGCGCACGCCATAGCTCTCGTCGAGTCCGCCCCCTGGCAACCCGAAGATGCGCAGATACGAGCGGGCCTTGTAGACCGCGCGAACGCGCTCGCCGGCGGAGAGGTTGCCCCATGCCTCGCGGCAGGGCTTCCACCCGCGCGTGTAGCCGCGCCATCGCACCGCCAGGAAGTAGGAGAGGACGATCGCGTAGAAGTGTGGCCACTTGCGCCAGTGGTACTTGCGGACGGTGCTCAGCATCGCCCGCAGCCACAGCACATCGCAGGTCCAGCGCGAGCGTCCGCCCGGCGCGACATACAACGCATCGTGCAGCTCGCACGTATCGTGCAGGTCCAGCCCCAGCGGGCGATCCGGCACCAGCCAGTCGCCCCATTTGCCCGCGCCGCAAGCCATCCTTGGCTGCCTTTCTTGGGTAGGGCGGGTTCCACCCGCCTCTTCGCCGCGCTCGTTGTTACGGGTTGGTGCTGGGGGCCGCCGGCGACGCGATGTTCGGCAGCGTGCTTCCACTCGCTGCGGCGTTGCTCTTCCCCGCGGCGGGGCTGACGATGTCGGCCAGCCGGACGAGCGAGCTCTCAAGCGTCTCGACCTTTTGCATTAGCCGCGCCAGCGCCAAGTCCGCGCCCTGCTGCTGCATGTCGAACGACTGCTGCCGATAGCCCATGATCGCCGGCAGCCCGCGCGTGATCGCCGCCTCAAAGAGCATGTTGGTGTAACTGGTGGCGAACGTTTGGTTCTGCGAGTTGACCGCCTGCTGCGCCGCGGCCTGCGCGTTGATCACGCTGCTGCGCGTGCCGGTGTATTCAATCCACGGCTGGCCGTTCTCGTGCCAGGCTCGCAGCGTGCTGTCGCGATCGGGGAGCTTGATGGTGAACTGAGAATTTTCCGGCAGGTTCTTGCTGGCGACCTTGCCCGGCACAGAGAGCTCAGTGCCGCCCGAGCTGCCCCATTTCCAGGAGGCGTTCGGATCGGCGGGGCAGCCTCCCATCGAGCCGATCGCCAGCGCAGCAATCGCGCCGCCGACGCCGAATCGGCGCGCAGCAAGAGCAGGGGTGTTTGAGCGGGGGGTTCGAAGAGGAAGGCCGAACAACTCGAACATGACTCACCTCGCATCCTTGCGTAGAGGTGAGCCGGGACTACTGAAGTCGCAGCAGAATAGCGACGACGCAGCGGCGATTCAACTCCGCCACGACCCCATTCGCTCGCGAACTTTGATCACTGGAACGCCGCGCCGCAGTTGGTCCACTCGCTTCTCCTGCTCATACTGCCGCCGCGCCGCCTCCTCTGGCGAAGGCGGTACAAAAAGCAGGATGACCAGCCCGATCGGCCCGAGACAGAAGCCAAGCGCAAGTCCCACCTCTGGTCGTCCCGCCGCCTTGCCCATGTAGTACCCCGCGACACAGCACCCAACTGCGAGCACGAACAGACACGCCCATTCCATCGTCCCGTCCTCCCAGAAATTCTATTGACTTTTCCGATACGAACTATACCCTAACCAGTGATCGCTTTCGCGATGCGGGCCAACAGCGTAACCAGCGCCGCCGTCGTCACGGACTCGCGCCTCATGGAGGAGGCCGGCGGCGCAGGAATCATCGAATCCGCGGGGCTTTTACCTTGATGCCCGCGTGAGCCGGAGACGGTCCATGCCCACTTCTCGCGATCAACTGCTCGCCACTCTCTTCGCCCAACTCGCTACGCAGGACGACGTTTTTCTCGCAGAGCTTTCTGCTTCGCTGCATCGCTCGCCGCCTGTGCGTTACGAACCATTTCGTCGGCCAACCTGCGCGCCTCCTCGGGCGACATCTGCGACGTCTCCCATACGCCGCGATTCATTCGCTCGCTTGCGGCCTGAATTCCGTCCTGCAGAAAGATCTCGATCATTCCGCGAATAGTCGCCCCGAGGTCTCGCCGAGTAGCGCGGCAAAACTCGCTGAGCTGCTGATCTACCTGCGGCGTCAGCCGCACACTGCGCTGCGCAGCCAGACCTTCGCTGGTACTTTTTTTTCTCGGCACTCCTTGACTTCCTTGTAATCGGCTGTATTTTTTGAATACATGAACCGCAAGGCTGAGAACAAACGCAGCGTCATCGTGACGATTCGCTTTGACGGCGAGCTCTGGAGCAAGATCGAGAAGCGGCTCGCCAAGTCAGGCTTTCAAGTCAATCGGTCCGCGACCTTTCGCGACCTCATCGTGAAGCAGCTGCGCATTTCCGATGGCGGTTCTGATCGCACCAAAGCGGCATCCGTCGCCTGAGTCAGTGCATGTTTCGAGGTGCATCCGTGCAGTCGAGCAACGCGACATTATCGGCGCTAGGGCGAATCGGATCAATCCGATTTATCGCTCGTCCCGCCGCCGGGCCGGCTGCTGCTGCAATTCGCTATTCGCCATTCGCTATTCGACCTTCGGGGCATGTTGCTCCGCAGCCGCGCGGCGCGGCGTTCGCCGCTGAGCCGGGATTACTGAAGTCCCGCCGCTCACATTTGTCGCCGGCGGGTGCGAGGGTCGGCCCTTCCATCCCCCTCGCCCCGCCGACGTTTTGCCCCCTTAATATCTCCGGGGGCGGCAGACTCTTTACCCAGCGTCGGGATCTGTCGCCCAACCCTTCTTCATTCTGCATTCTGCATTCTGCATTGCCTTCGCCTCTTTCCCTCGCCGCCGGGCATCGTGCGGAATCCGCGCGCGGAGCGTTGCACTCCTTGCGTTCCGCGTGCCGCCCGCTCGGCGGCGATCTGATCTCCTGCACGGATGGCCGCGCGGGCGGCGCAGAGGTTCCCCCCGCCTCTCCCGCCCCGCGGCCGACTTTGTCTTCCACTCTGCACTCTGCCCTCTGCACTCGAAACTTGTTCTTGGGGCGGCGGCCCGAGACGGGATACGCGCGGGCGCGTCAACTCCTGACGCCTGCACCCGTCGGTGCGGTAGTTCTAACCCAGCGATCCGCGCCCCGCCGCCCCGCTTTCTTGTTTTTCACTCTGCACTCTGCGCTCGCAACTCGCAACTGTGTATTGGCTTCTTCTCCTCCTCAAACCGGTTATGGACGGTCGGTTTCAGCGGCGCATGATGCGTCGCGCAGTGCATGGATGCGCTGCACGGAGCCGACCGTTCCATGGCCGGTCTACCGTGAGGGATCGCGATATGTCCGCGCTCTTGTCTTGCCTTCCCCTCGCCACTCTGCCCTCGACGCTCGCAACTGCGCGCCACGCGCAAGCGGCCGACGCCGACGATCTGGGTCGCGGCCTGGTGCTCACCATGTCGATCGGCGTGCTGGTCTTCCTGGCCTCGACCTGGCTCTTCGAGCGCATGCAGTGCGCGCTGCTGGCCTACCTGCGCCGTCGGCGTCGCCGCGCCTGATCCCCAACTCGCCACTCTGCACTCGCCACTCGCAACTTCGCGCACGGCGTGTTGCCGCGCGCTCATCCTCGTAGGGTGGGCCATGCCCACCATCTTCGGAGCCCTCTCAATGCCCAAGAAGCCCTCCACCGCCACAGCCACAACGCACGCCCCTGGCGAAGCCGTCGACTTCAGCCTGCAGCTGCGCGACGACGACGGCGACCTTTCCCAGGAGTACGCCGCCGCGCTGCCCGTCGAATGGCAGAACAAGCTCTGGGACAGCTTCGTCTCGCAGATCAAGGCCACGGTCAAAGCCTTCAAGAAGGGCGGCGAGCAGCCCACGTTCACTCTGTCGTCCTAGCGCCAAGCGGTGTGTGTCCCCGGGCGGGTTCGACTCCCGCCGGCGCTTTCAACGGTTCTCCCGCTCTCGCCTGCGGCCGCGTGGCCGCGCAGCAGGGCGGCACAACTGGCAAAGGATTGCCCGATGTCACTTGATCGCAAGGCCCCCTTACCCCTCGCGTCGCATCCGCAGCGATGGCTCGTGACGCTGGTCTCCGCCGTCGCTGAGCCCGGCGCGCAGCCCCAGCACTACGCTGTCGAGGTCTACGGCTCCGAGGCCGACCTCTGCGAGCGCGTCGCGCCGCAGCTCCGCAACATGGTCCGCACTGCGCAGGTCTCGCTCTCCGACGCCGACTATGTCGTCAAGTTGTCGATCGTCGAGATCGCGGCCCAGCCGTCGCTGCTGCTGCAAGACCTGCCCGCCTGCGTCTCGGCCTCGTCGCTGCGTGCGCTGGAGCACGCCATCAGTTGTCTGCCCGCGATCTGGCCGGTACCGGTCGCATCGATCACTCATCAGCCCAGCGTTTCGTCGCCCGTAGGCCAGGGCTCCGCCTTCGCCGCGCCCCCGGCGCGCGTCGCGCAGACTGCGGGGGTCGCATGAACGCCACCATCTTCCCGCCGAACATAGTGATCCCCAAGGAAGTCCTGGAGGCGTTGGCGGGCACGTGTGCTCGCAACGATCTGAAGGGCAAGATTGGCGAGCTCAACGTCATCCGGACCGCTATCGGCGTTCTGCGAGAGACCGAGGCATTGCGCGAGGATGAGGTTATCGAGCTCATGACGCGCGACGGGCTTAAATCGGTCGATGCCGATGGGCTGCTGGCTACGCTGGTCGCGCCCGAGAAGAAGACGGTTGACGTCGAGCTATTCCTGGAGGCGTGCCGCGCGGTCGACGTCGACGGCTCGCGCGCTGTGAAACGCTCAGTCACATACACCGACGCCGAGAAGCTGCTCGGCGATGCCGTGGAAGACGTGGTCGACTACTCCGATGGCACGCCCTATGTGAAGCTGTCCGGCGCAAGCGAGACGCCTCGCGGGGATGCTGACAAGCCGAAGCGATCGCGCAAGGCGGTGAGCCGATGAGCCGCAAAGCCAAGCCCACCGAGGCCGCGCCGAAGCCGCTGCTCGACTCGATCCGCGACTCGTGGCGCGATGTCCGCGATCAAGAGACCAAGGTCTCACAGTGCCTTGCAGACCTTCGCGTCGCCAAGGATGAGCTCAAGCGCCGCAAGCGGCTGCACGAGCACATTTTGAGCGAGGATTTACCGCTCTTCGAAGAGCCCTCGAAGCCGCCTCAGAAATCGGAGTAGGCCGCCGTGTCTGCCGCGTTGCGAATAAGTGTGGGTTCCGCTGCTCCCGAGCAGCGCTCGAATCAGCAGGCTCCCTGCGAGCCCACCGCGCTGGCCTCGCTCTCCGACGCGCAGCGCTCCGTCGTTCTCGGCCGCCTGGCCATCATCGACCGCTGGCAGCGCTACGCTGCCGACGCCCGCCGCCGCGGGATCAAAACGACCGACGCTCTCGATCTGTTCTTCGCCGAGCTCGCCGCCACTGTGCCCTCTCAGCTCGAAACTCCCTCCCGCGGCACTCTCTATCGCTGGCTCGCCGCCTACGAGCGGCACGGCCTCGACGGCCTGATCGATCGCCGCGGCCGCGGGGCCGACGGCTCGGGCGATGCCATCTCGACCGACGCACTGGCGATGCTCAGGGCGCTCTACCTCGCGCCGCAAAAGCGCAGCATCAAGCTCTGCTGGGAGATCGTCGCCCACCATGCGCAGCAGCAGGGCTGGAGCTGGCCCAGCTACAGCACGATCAAGCGCTGGACCGCCGCCAATCTGCCCGACTTCCAAGCTGACTATCACCGCGAGGGACCGAGACGCTGGGAGCAGAAGCACGCACCTCGCATCAGCCGCGATCCGTCGCAGTTCCGCCCGAACGAGATGTGGATCGGCGATCATCACCAGCTCGACCTGGTCTGCCTGCACGAGGGCGCACCGATCCGCCCCTGGCTCACCGCCTGGCAGTGCCGCCGCTCGCGGATGTTTGTGGCTGCCGTCATCACGCACGCCCCCAACTCCGACACCATCATCGCCGCCTTCGCCCAGGGCGTGCGGCGTCATGGCGCACCGCTCGCCGTCACCATGGACAACGGCAAGGACTACCGCGCGACCGGCGTCGCCGGCGGCAAGGTCTTCAAGCCGCGCGTCGATGAGAGCTATGTCGGCGGCGTGATGGGTCAGGTCGGCGTCGAGCGCGTCGTCTGGGCCACGCCCTACAACCCGGGAGCCAAGTCCATTGAGCGCGCCTTCGGCTCCGTCTGCGACCGCTTCTCGAAGCTCTTCGAGACCTACTGCGGCAACAAGCCCGACGCCCGCCCCGAGTCGCTCTACGCCGACCTGCGCTCAGGCAACGTCAGCGTGCCGACCCTGGCGGACGTGGCGGCGCTCTTCGCCGAGTTCCTCGACGCTCACCACCGCCACAGTCACACCGGCGAAGGCATGGACGGCCGCTCACCGATCGAAGTCTTCGAGCAGGACAATCCGATCGCTCGCCGCACTGCGCCCGAGGAGCTGCTCGGCCTGCTGCTCATGAAGACCGTGCGCGCCAAGGTCACGCGCAGCGGCATTCGCCACAACAGCCTGCTCTACGGCGCGCATCATCCGGAAGTCTGGAAGCTCCGCGATCGCGAGGTGCTGCTCCGCATCGATCCGCTCGACGCGAGCTATGTGCTGGTCTGCGATCTCGAGGGCCGCGTGCTCTGCCGCGCCGAGAACGATCGCATCCGCGGGCTGACGCAAGACGACATCCGCGCTGGCATGCGCTCGAAGAAGATCGCCCGCACGCTGGCCAAGCGGGCGCTGCCCGCGCTCAAGGCCGACCGCGCCGACCTGACCACGCACGCCATGATCGCGGCCCAGCGCCGCCTGGCCGACGCCCAGGTCGAAGAGCGTCGCCTCGCCGCTGGTGCGGAAGGGCAGGGGCCCGACGCGATCGCGCAGGGGCAGACCCCGACCTCGCGCAACGTCGCTCCGATCCGCACTTCGATCACAGCGCCCGCGTTCGCGCTGCCTAATTTCCAAGCGAACGCGCCGCTCTACGACGACGACGATCTCACGCTGCCCGACAGCGCGCCGATTCTCACGTTCGGCCAGCGGCTCGCCGCCTCGCCGACGGATACCGGCGCGCGGCTGTCCGACGATCTCGACGACGCCGATGTCAAAGTCGCCGGCTGCAGCTCGCATGCCGACGACTCTCCCTCGCTCGACGCCCCGGCGGATGGTTCCGCCGCGCCGCCGGCGGAGATTGACGATGAAGACCCCGACAACCCCTGGTGATGCACCAGACCCTCGTCATGGATTGGACGAGGTGGACATATGGCAGGAGGCCGACATGGAACTTGCATTTCGCCAGCGGCGTGATGCCGCCGACACCGCCCCGGGCAGAGCCCGCGTCGTTGTCGAATCCGTCGATAACTATTGCCGCGAGCAGAAGATCACGCAGGAGGTGCTGGCCAAGCAGACCGGCCTGACCGCGTCGACTCTCTCGCAGATTTTCAGCGACTGGCGCGAAGACAAACTGCTCTCGCCCCACGGCCGCGCCATCCCAGCCACCGCCGCCAAGTACGTCGAGACATTGGAGCGCTGGCTGGACGCCGCGGTCGATCGCCAGCGCCGCGCTCAGCCCAGCGAGCACGTCCCGAGCAAGGCCGTCGAGAAGTTCCTCTCCTTCGCCACGCGTGTCCAGAAGCTCGGCACGATCGGCGTGATCACCGGCTCCGCCGGCATGGGCAAGACCCTCGCCGCCCGCGTCGCCATGAAGCAGATCGCCGGGACGCTCTATGTGCAGGCTGGGCACTACGTTCGAACGCCCGCCGCGCTGCTCCGCGAGATCTGCGCTTCTGACCCGTCGCTCTTCCGCAAGACCGGCGGGCGGGATGTCTGGGACAAGCCCCGCTCCTCGGTCGAGCGCATGCGTCGCGCCGCCGAGCACCTCAACGGATCGCGCCGCCTGATCATCGTCGACGAGGCCCAGAAGCTGCTCGACGCCGGCATGGAGTTCCTGCGTGAGATTCGCGAGCGCTGGGGCGTGTCGATTCTGCTGGTCGGCACAATCGACATTCACCGCCGCCTGCGCGACGACGAGGACCCACAATTCGGCCAGATCGCCAGCCGCATCGGCGCGCGGCTCAATCTGGTTCACGAGCTGGTCCGCAGCGGCGGCACGCGCGACGGGCAGTGGATCGGCCCCAAGGCGATCGAGGACTACGCCGAAAAAATCTACCGCCTCAAGCTGCGCGCTCCCGTGCTGAAGATTGCGACCCGAATGACCAACGTCGAGGCTGGTCACTTCCGCCGGCTGGAGAGCGTGCTGAGCATGGCGCGGCTCATCATCGACAAGAAGCAGGGCGTCGGTGTGCCGGGCGAGGTCGACGACGCACTCTGGACCAAGTGCATGGGCTGGGTCGCCGGCCACGAACATTTCGCCCCCGAGCCGGCCGCTGACGATCGCCCCGAGCAGCAGGCCGCCACGGCATGACCCCCGCCGGCGCTCTTCAATTTGGCAATCTGATCGCGCACGAGTTGCTCGACGACATGGCCGCTTGCCGACTCGGCTGGCCTGCAGCGGAGCACGGCGTCGCCCTGATCCGCGCCGCCTCCCATCCTTGGCGGCAGATCGGGCTTCAGGTTCACGACGAGCGGATCACTTACGCCAGCGAGATTCTCTACGGCATCGTGCGGCGCGTCGGCTTCCATGCTGATCCGCCAGGCCTCCTCGCTGATCGGCTCAAGGCCTTCTTGTTTTGGGTGGTCACCACAGACCTGCGTAACGTCAAGGGCGTCCAGAACTATCCGCCGCCGATTGAGGAGGAAGTCGCCGCATGACCCCGATCGGCGCCCTCCAATTCTGCCGCCTGCTCGCGATCGACCTCCGGCACGAGCTCGACTACGGCCGGGTCGACGATCACGTCAAGCTGCTGACGCTCGACGCAATGGTCCGCGCCCTGCTCCCATGGCGCGACATCGGTCTGCTGCAGCACGACAACCTGCGCTGCGCTGCGGCCTATCTGGCTGGCTGCATCCGCACCTGTCCCCAGGCGACGGCCGATCGCAAAGTCAGCGCTTTCGCCTACGTGCTCGGCCTCGCCGTCGGCTACGGCACGCCCGATGCTCCGGCGGGGCAGGTTTCGCATCTGCCAGCGGAGGCGACGGCATGAGCCCGCACGCCGCCATCCACTACTCGGGCTATCTGGCCCTCGACTGGTTCTCGCTACCACATCGGCAGCGCACCAACAAGTTGCGGCTCGTGGTGCTGAGTTGCGTGCTGAATGCGCTTCAGCCGTGGACCGACTTGAGTGCGTCCTGTCGCTGCTTTTTCGATCACTGCCTGATTCTCGTCGCCGCAATGGAAGGCGCGACCGACGCGCCGCTCGAAGCGAAGTTTCCCGCGCCCGTGCTGGCTGACTACGCCTTGCGCCGCATCTGTCTCTATAGCCGGCGGCTTGCCGATGGGGCAGGAGTCGCCGTATGAAAATGACCCCTCAGCAGAATCGCTATCTGCACTGGCTCTTCGCTCGCACGAAGCAGGATCACGCCGCGATCCGCGCGGCCAGCGGCAAGCCCAGCCTCAAAGACCTCAGCAAGGAAGAGGCCCAGCGCTGGATCGATCAGATTCTCCATGACAACCCGCACCTCGCCCAGCCGCAACGTAAGCGCTCGCGGCGACAGCCGCCTGGTCCGGGCGTCGTTCGTTACGCCAGCAAGCGCCAGCGGGCCGCGATCGCCGCCATGACGGCCGAGCTCGCCAGCTTCAACTGGTCGGCCGCCGATGTGCAGACCTGGCTGAAGGAGAAGTTCCAGGTCAGCAATCTGGATTGGATTTCTTCGCGCACCGCCCACGACATCATCGGCGGCATGAACCGCATGCTCATCGCGCTGCGCCGCCGCGCCGCGAAAGCCGCGGAGGCGAGCTCATGACCGGCCTCCTCTTCGACCTGGGCGGCAACCCGGGCGACTCTTCCACTCGCCACTCCGCCCCCGACACTCGCAACGCGAAGCGCGGCCGCGGTGCCACGGAGCAGGTCAGCGAGCCGCGCACCTTGCCCGCGCCCAATCCCGCCGGCCGCCGGACGATGCGCTTCGAGTACCGCCCACTGAAGGGCTGGAGCCAGACCGACCAGGTCGTCGCTCGCGAGCTGCTGGTCTATTACTTCGAGAGGCTCGGCCACTTCCTGGTCGCCGACGACGCCTGCATGCGCACCTGCATCGAGTGTCTCGCTCTCTTTAGTGCCGAGGAGCTGCGACGGGCGATCGACATCAAGGCTGCCCAGATCTTCGCTCCCGGCAACGGCGATGACGCCCGCAAGTTCATCGCCCGCCCCGACGCCTTCTTCGCTGCGAACGTCATCGAGCGACTGCTCGCCAGCGACGGCCAGGTGCTCGACGCTCGCGAGCGTTTGCAGCGGCGGCAGGCGGAGCAGCAGCGTGAGCAGCAGCGTCAGCTCGACGATCCGCAGCGCGAGGCCCAGCTCGCCCGCGAGCGTGCCGCCCGCGAGCAGCGCGAGCGCGATGACCTTGCGCGTCTGGAGCGTGAGCGTCGCCACGCTGCCGTCCACGTCCAGGCACGCGAGACGGTGCTGGCCCGCCTCTGGTCTGTCGCGCCGGAGCCGCTCCGCCGCCGCTACGAGGCCGACGCAGAGGGCCGCGTCAACGTCGACGCCCGCATGCTCTACGTCACCTTCCACCCGCCCGCCCGCGACGTATATGAGTCCGCGATCCGCGCCGAGCGAGAGCGACTGATCGCCGAGCAGGACGGCCAACGATGAACACTGCGACTCCTTTTCGATACATCCCCGATCTGGTCTCGCTGACCGCCGACTATTTGGAGCGAACCGCGAAGACCTGCGCTGTCGGCCTTGACGGAAATCTTGAGCGATATCAGGTGTTCTTGGTCGACGAAGTCGATCAAGCGGACACGGCTCGCGACGGCGTTTTACTGCTGCAGGCCATGACTCGATTCCCTTGGCCTTCCATGAAGTGTTGCTTTTTGTGGTTGCCGCAAGACGATCATACGGAATGCGCTGCCGACATCGTCGACGGTGAAAACATCGCGTCGTTCCTCTTCGACGCACCTTTGTCATGGCAAACCGGCCTAGTGAAGGTCCGTCGCCTAGCCGGGAAAATCGGCCGCACGTGCCGGGCGTGGTCTCGTCCTGGCGAGTACGTCTGGGCGTTAGAGCAGAAAAGCGGAACTTTTCACGGCGAGTGCTTGAAGGCAGTCGAACAGATGCTTCTTAGCGAAGCTGAGAAGTGGGAAGTGCTGCCCCATCGCGCGACATACAACGCCGCTGACCACGTTGTAAGCACTGCGGGCGATTTTGCGTTGACGCTCGGCACCGAACTTTGCATGAAGTATGCGGCCCTGGCCGCGCCAACCGGTTATCGAGCACGCCTGACTGTTCCGCCTTTCGGCCGCGGCGTCGCTCGTCGCATGTCAACTCCACAGTTACAAGTCCTGGCGACTATCAATCTGGATAGGCTTTGGAGCTCGTCACAAGAAGTCGGCCCATCGCTCAACATCCGCCGTCCGCACACTCGCCGTGGCCACATTAAGTACCAGTGGGCCCGCGCCGGCATCAATCGCTTTACCGATCTGCCATCATCTCCCGCTGAGCGGATGCGACTCGCCGTCGATCGCGACGTGAAGCGGGTTTACTGCCCGCCGCATTGGGCCGGCCCGCGTCAGTTCAAGCTCGACGGCATGACCTTCGATATCGACACGTCCGAGTTCGAACTGCCCAGCCTGACCACCCCGAAGGAGACCGCACCATGATTGTCACATTGAGCATCTGGACGCTGCTGTCGATCATGGTTGCCCTGGCCGCGTTCTGGGCGATCTCGGTCACGCCGCGGAGAGAAGCCTACGACATACCGATCGCGGAGTGGTTCTACATCTTGCTGGCCATCATCGCGATCCTCGCGATTCAGCTGATCGGCACGTGCGTGTCGCGTTGACCCTCGCCTCCACCACCGCTCCCGGCAAGCTCCTCTCTGTCGGCGCTCAGCGTCTGCTGACCGCGCTGACTGAGCTCAATGCCACCGCGCCGGAGCGAGCGGTGACGGATCGCGTCCTGGCCGAGCACACCCGCCTGCTGGAGCGGCACATCATCGACCACGCCTTCGAGCTGATCGAGCACGGCTGGTTGATCCTGGCTCAGACCACGCGCCCGCCGGGCCGCTATCTCACCGCCGACCTCGACCTCGCCCGCCGCTACGAGCGATCGCTCGGCAGTCGCGCGAAAGAGGTGCTGATCCGCCGCCGCGCCCTGCGCCGCGCCATCGCCGCCCATGAGCGCAAGCGACGCACCGAGTCCAACGGTCAGGGCCGCCTCTGGGCCGACGCCTGATCTGCTTTTGGTCTTGCTCGGACGGTTGGTGTTCGGTATCATTCGCGGGCCGGAGGCAGTCGGCTCAACACTGCCTGATTCGCTGCTTTTCGGGCCTCCCCTTGTTCCCCTACATCATCGTCAACACCGCGGTCTACCGGTCGATCGCGCTGGTTTTGTTCTGGCTTTTGCAGCTCCTCACGCTGTCGGCCTTCGCCGCTGCGCCCCTTGCCCCCTCCGCCCCTTCGCCCCTCGTGTCCGCGCTCGACGCCCTCTGGTCCGCCCGCATCGTGCAGGGCCGCGACTCCGGCTTCGGCTCGCTCGCCAGCGTCGACCGGCTCGATCCTCAGCTCACAGGCGACGAGTCCGGCGCGACCAGCGATTCGCCCTCCTGGTGTTTTCAGGCCGGCACCGGCATGGCGCCGGCGCTGCTGCTCTATGCCGACGCCGCCGAACGCCTCAATGATCCGGTGCAGTGGTCGCGCGCCACGGCACTCGGCCGCTCGCTGATCGGCGTGCAGTCCTGGCACGCGGGCGGCTGGCCGCAGGATGGTGCGATCATCGGCAATCGCTGGGAGCCGATCGGCGTCTGGGGCAGTCCCGGCAATCGCCGTCACATCCTGCCGCTCATGCGCGACGCGCTCACGCTCGACGACGGCACAAGCGCCGCCTGCGGCATGGCACTGCTCCGTCTGCACGAGGCCGCGGTTCGCCGCGCCGCCCGCCGCGGCGAGCCGACGCTGATCTCGACCCAGTGGCTCGACGGTGCGAAGTACTTCGCCCAGCAGCTGCTGGAGCTCGACGGCGATGCCGTCCCCCAGGTCATTCCTCGCGATCGCGGGTTGCTGCAGACCCACAACCAAAACGCCGATCTTCGCTCGCCCGATGGGCCGGGCTACATGGCCGCCGCCACGCTGAACGACAACGTCGCCTCTCACGCAGTCGCATTCCTCGCCGAGTGCGCCCGCGTCAGCGGCGACGATCGCTATCAGGAGCGCGCTCGTCGTCTGGTCCTCTGGTTGGTGCAGCGCCCGACCGATGCCTTCCCCGGCTGGTCGCAGCAGTACGACTGGCACACCGGCCTGCCTCGCTGGGGCCGCCACATGGAGCCGCCGGCGATCTGCACCGGTGAGCACGGCGTTGTCTCGACGCTGCTGTGGTGGCGTCTTCATCGCGCTTCAAACGCCGAGCAAACCGCGATCGATGCGGCTTTGAGTCGCTATCTATCGTGGCTCGCGCGGGCCGAGCGCCCGCTCGACTCGGCCACGAACCAGCCCGACGCCCGCCGCGTCTGGCGCTATTACGCCCCTTCGCCTCTTCACCCCTCTGGCCCGCTGCTGCCTGCATTTGCGAAGGACTTCGCTCTGCACGTCGGTGCGGACAAGCTCGCCCTGGCTGCCGGCGGCCAGCCCTACATCGGCGAATGGGACGCGATCTGGCTCACCCGACTTCGCCCCGTTACCACCCCGCGCGCGGGACCGTCGCCCCTTCGCCCCTTCGACTTCGATCGCGCCGGCCGCTTCGTTGCCGACTTCCCCGCCGGCCCGCTCCCGCGTTCCGCCTGGCCCGCCTCACGCCTTCCCGAGCTGCTCGCCACCCGCGACGCTGCCTCCGGCCTCTGGCCCTTCACGGCCACAGTCGCCGGCCGCCAGCGCAAGCTGATCGACATCGGCGCAACGGTCGGTCGCATCCGCTGCCTGCTCAACGCGGTGCCGCATGAGTAGCCCGGTCGGCATTTCGCTCCCTCCCGCCCTCCCGCAAACTGTGGGGCAGGTTTCCAACCTGCCGCCGCCACCGCTCAAGCCTCCGTATTCGTACTTCGGCGGGAAGGCTCGCGTGGCAGAAAGCGTGTGGGCCGCGCTGGGCGACGTCGATCATTACACCGAGCCGTTCTTCGGCGGCGGCGCAGTGTTTTTAGCGAGGCCGCACACGCCGCGCTTCGAGACGATCAACGACAAGCACGGCTACGTGGTCAACTTCTGGCGCGCTGTTCAGTCAGCGCCGGAGCACGTCGCCAAGTGGAGCGAGCAGCCCAGCTTCGAGCTCGACCTGTACGCAACCAACAAAGAGCTGATCGCCGGCGAGAGCGAGTTGGTGCGCCGCCTGCGCGCCGACCGTCTCTTCTACGATGCTCGCCTGGCGGGTCTTTGGGTCTGGGGCAAGACGCGCTCGATCGGCGCTATCTGGGCTTCCCAGCTGACGCGGCAGCGCCCGTCCGTGCAGCGCGCCCCATCGGCCTCGCGCTTCGCGCTCGACATGCTCGCCGCGCGACTCAAGCACGTTCGAATTCTTTGCGGCGACTGGGCGCGGTGCGTCTCGTCGCCCTCGCAGTTGTTCCAGGGCCGCGGCACGGTCGGAGTCTTTCTCGATCCGCCCTATGGGCTGGTCCGCGACGACACCGGCGACGCTTCGCGGAGCGCGGTCTACGCCACGGACGCCGACGCGGAGGCGACCGACGCCACGGTCCGCGCCGTCAACGCCTGGGCGCTGGCCAACGGCCGCACGCCGAATCTCCGGATCGTCGTCGCGGGATACGCCGACGAGCACCGCAACCTGCAGCGCGCCGGTTGGCGGGTGCAACGATGGAAGGCGCAGGGCGGATATGCCAACCAAAGCGCGGTTTCACGCGGGCGTGAAAACGTCCATCGCGAGACGCTCTGGTTCAGTCCAAATTGCCTATCTTCACACAGCCGCCCCCAGCCGCGAGGCCGCCGCCCTGACGCGGACGCGAGCGATTAGCAACTTCCGTGCCACCCCGTTTTGCGTCCGGATAACGCGGATCACGACATGAGACGAGCCGCCACCGCCACGAAAGCATCTAAGCCGAGCATCGGCCAGCACTTACGGCACGCGAGCGGCCCGTCCGTTTTATTCTCATCTCGCGCGCCACACGTCGATTTTCGGCGCGCGTACTTGAGAATGAAAAAATCGTTAACCCCCGCCCCCGCCGCGACTTAGCCCCGTTTTCGTTTTTTCCTTTTTTTCTCATCTGCGCTGCGCCGGGACAACGCGTGCGCGCTGTGGGGCGGGGTCTGGTGCGGATGGCGCGGGGCGGCGTCCGCAAAAACTGTGGTGCGGATGAGGGGAGAGCGGGGCGGATCGTGAGTATTCAAAATCTTTGCATTCCTGACCGTTCGTATCGCAGACTCCTCTTGCGGCGAGAAAAGCATTTTGCCGCTTAGGAGACATGCGATGATCAGTGCAGACAAATCGTCGGCCCTGATCGGCGCCACGAGCCAGGCAGTTCGGGCGCCGCCTCCGCCGACGAAGCCGAAACAGGTTGTGGAGCCGCCCGCGCCTGCGGAGCGCAGCGGCGGCGGCACGGTTTCGAGCAGCGGCGGCGATGGTTCGGGTCGCGAGTCCGTTGCGCGGCGGACGGAGTCGAGTGGCTCGTCGCTGGACCTGGCGCGGTCGGCGCGGACATACGCGGCGCTGATCGAGCTGACCGGGGATGCGGACGTTGCCGCGATGTTCTCGGGATTTGGGAGGTCGATGCGCGCGGGCGTGGACGTTTACGCCTGAGCGGGTCGAGCAGTGACGCGATTCGGCGCCGCGCGGGCGACATCGTCCGCGCGGGCTGAAGCGCGCGCCGGTGTTGGTGCGCCGCCCTTGGCCGGGCTCGGCTCAGCGGGAAGATTGTCGGGGGAACCAGGGGAAAAACGCGCTGGTGGTGCGCTGATACTCGCGGTAGGCGTCGCCACGGCTGCGGAGAGCGTTGCGCTCGGTGGGGGGAATGCCGGTGACGCAGAGCAGCAGGTAGAGCATGAGCGCAGGGCCGAGCAGCGTGAGCCAGCCCCAGGGGTGCATGCCGACGGCGATGCTGCAGTAGGCGAACCAGTGCAGCCATTCGAAGAAGTAATTCGGATGGCGCGAGTAGCGCCACAGGCCGACGCGACAGACCTTGCCTTTATTCGTCGGGTCGGCGCGGAAAGCGGCGAGTTGACGATCGGCGATTGCTTCGCCGGTGAGCGAGACGAGCCAGATCGCGATGGCGGCGAAATCCCAGATGCGGAGCGTGGGGGCGGGGTGCTGCATGGCGATCAGTTGGGGCAGGGCGAAGAGCAGAATCCACGCGGCTTGCAGTTGAAAGAACCAGAAGAGAAAGGTCTGCGCGTTTTTGCCGGCCCACTCGCGGATGAGCTGATAGCGGCCGTCTTCGGGTTCGCGGCCGACGCGGTGGACGAGGTGAAGGCCGAGGCGGAGCGACCAGACTGCGGTCATGGCGGCGACGATCAGCTTGCGCGGGGTGTAGGCGGGGACGAGCAGCGCAAAAATGAGCACAGCGCCGCCGATGCCGAAGGTCCAGCCGATGTCGACGACGCCGGCGTTGTTGGTTTGGCGCTGGCGGAGCCAGAGTGCGAGCATCATGGCGGAAGAAGCGACGAGCACGATGAGCGCGGCGAGCAGCGCGGGGTTCATGTCGATGCTCCGGTAGGCGGGGGCGGAGCGATGTCGGCGGTCTGAGAGTTGGTCTGGGGGCCAAACTCGGGTGGCGGCAGGACGCGGCGACAGATGGCGGCGAGGAGCGGGACGGCCAGGGTCCACTCGCCGGCGATCCAGATCAGCGCGAGCCAGCGCGGGTGGGTGAGGCTGACAGCGCCGAGCCGCTCGGCGCCGAAGTAGGCCATGGGGCCGCCGATGAAGCCGATCGCCGCGGCGGCGACGGGGCGCGTCTGCGTGAAGGCGAGCGAGCCGGTGATGCTGGTGACGAAATTGACCCAGAGGGCGAACATCCAGAGGGGGCAAAGATTGCGGGCATTGGGGGAAAGCGGGAAGTCGAGCAAGCCGGCGGCGGTGAGGGCGCAATCGACGGAGTAGCCGCCGAGCGCGCCGAGGATGGTGAAGAGGAGGAGCGGGATGCGGCGTTTGCGCAGTGCGACGTGGACGACGAGGAAGATGGCGACGACGACGGGACCCAGCCAGGGCATTCCGCGGGCGGCACCGACGACGCAGGCCACCCAGCCGAATTGCAGGGCGAGGATGTTGAGGATGAGCGCCGTCATGGCGCGAGCCGCGGGCGGTCTTCTGGTTTGCTGAAGAGGGCCTGGATGTCGCCGAGGGTTTGCTCCTCGAAGCCTGCTTCGCAGTAGCAGAGATAGAAGTGCCACTTGCGGATGAAGGATTCGGACATGCCGAGGGAGCGGATGGCGGCGACGTTGGCATGGAAGCGCTCGCGCCAGCGGGCGAGCGTGGTGGCGTAGTGCGGGCCGATGTCGACGAGTTCGCGGAGCGTCAGATCGGTGCGGGAGGCGGCGGACTGCACCGCGGAGACGGAGGGGATGCAACTGCCGGGGAAGATGTACTTCTTGATGAAATCGGTCTGGCGCTTGGCGGTTTCGTAGTAGCGGTCGGCGATGGTGATGGTCTGGAGGAGCATGCGGCCGTGGGGCTTGAGCATGCGGGCGCAGATGTCGAAGAAGCGGGGATAGGCGCGCCAGCCGATGGCTTCGAGCATTTCGACGGAGACCAATTTGTCGTATTGGCCGCGAAGGTCGCGATAGTCGCACTCGAGCACGGTCACTTGGCGCGAGAGGCCGGCATCGGCGATGCGCTGCGCGGCGAAGCGATATTGCTCGCGGGAGATGGTGGTGGTGGTGACGCGGCAGCCGTAGTGCTGCGCGGCGTGGAGCGCGAGGCCGCCCCAGCCGGTGCCGATTTCGAGCAGGTGGTCGGCGGGCGAGAGTTCGAGCCGGCGGCAGATGCGGTCGAGCTTGGCGACCTGAGCGCCGTGCAAGGTGGTTGATTCGTTGGTGAAGATGCCACAGGAGTAGGACATCGTCTCGTCGAGCCAGAGGCGATAGAAGTCGTTGCCGAGGTCGTAGTGGGCGGAGATGTGGCGCTTGCTGGCGGCGCGGCCGTTGGCGTTGAGCCATGGGGCGAATCCGTCGCTGAGCACGCCGAAAAAGGGCATGACCAGGCGTCGCCACAATGCGCCGAGGCGATCGAGCGCGTCTTCGTTGCGGAGCAGGATGCGGATGAGGGCGGTGAGGTCGTCGCAGGTCCAGTGGCCGGCCATGTAGGAATCGGCCGAGCCGAGGATGCCGCCGAAGGCGACGGCCTGATAGAGCTCGGGGCTGAGGACGTGGATCGTGGCCTGCAGGTCGTCGGCGGCGGGAGAGCCGTAGGTGGCGCGGTCGGCGCCTTCGATGACGGTGATGCGGCCGTGGCGGAGGCGGGCGAGCGTTTGGTGGATGGTGCGGCGCATGAGCGCGGAGGAAGGGCCGCCGGTGGTCGAGGGTGCGACGGTTGTGCTGTAGCCGGTGGTGGAGAAGGTCGAGTCGGTGTTCATCCGTGCGTCGCTTTATTGGGCGTTGCGAGGGTCTTGGGGTGGGGATAGTAGCGAGCGCCCTTGAGCTTTAGCCGAAGGGCGTGCCAGTAGATTCCGGCGACCACCTGGGTGGTCATGAGCGGATAGCGCAGCAGCGCGGCCGCGAGGGCGGCGGCGCCGATTTCCACTCGTTTGAGCGAGAGGGTGGCGTCGAAGAGGCGCTGCTGCGATTCGAAGTTCTCCATGTGAATGTCGATTCGTTCGCCGGGAGGAGCGAATCGCCACGCATAATCCTGCGCCATGGCCATGAAGGGGGAGATGTGAAAATCTTTTGAAAGCTGCCAGCGGAGGGCGGCGGGGTTGTTGGGCAAGGCGGCGGAGCGCCCCTCGAGCTCGGCCCGCGCGGCGTCGAGGACGTAGCAATGCTGCTCGCCCCAGGGGGTGTTGTTGATCTCGGCGATGACGGCTTCGAGGCGTTGATCGGCGGCGTCGAAGCAATAGAAGAAGCTGACCGGGTTGAAGCGGTGGCCGAAGTATTCGAGGTGGGTGAGCAGGCGGATGGGGCCTGCGGGGCGGCGGCCGGTTTTGGATTCGACGAGGTCGCGGGCGGCGGTGTCGAGCTGCGCGATCGAATCGAGCTTTTGGCCCGCGGGGCGGGTGTGTTTGAGGTGGTCGCGGGTGCGGAAGCGGGCCAGACCCCAGCCCTCGACCGACCAGAGCCAGTAGCGACGAAAGAGCGTCGGCAGCTCGGCGAGGTCGAGATACATCATGAAGAGTGGGAAGCGAAAGGTGTGCTGCACCGGGCCGAAGCGGCGGTGGCGCACGGAGCCGCGGAAGATGGCGCTGGCCGCCATCAGAGCTGCTTTCCGAAGTATTTTGCGACCGCCAGACCGCTTTTCACGCCGTCCTCATGAAATCCGAAGCCCCAGTAAGCGCCGCAATAGAAGGTGCGATTGCGGCCGCTGACCTCGGCCAGGCGCTGCTGGGCCCGCTGCGATTCGAGGGTGTATTGGGGATGATCGTAGTCGTAGCGGCCCAAAATGCGATTGGGGGCGATGTGCTCGGTCTGATTGAGCGAAACGCAATGGACCTCGCGTGTGGTGAGCCGCTGCAGCATATTCATGTTGTACGTCAGGCGGGCCGTCGCGGATTCGTCGGCTTCGATGCGGTAGTTCCAACTGGCCCAGGCGCGGCGGAGATTGGGGAGGCGGGTGATGTCGGTGTGGAGGACGACGTCGTTGGGCTGATAACGAATGGCGCCGAGCACGGCCTGCTCGGCCGGGCCGGCGTCGGTGAGGATGCGCAGGGCGATGTCGCTGTGGACGGCGAGGATGACGGCCTCGTAGCTCTCGGTGGGGCCGTGGTCCGTGGCGATTTCGACGCGATCGGCGATGCGGCGGACGGCGCGGACGGGCGTGGAGAGGCGGATTCGATCGCGGAAGCCGGCGGTGAGGGCGGCGACATATTCGCGGGAGCCGCCGCGGATGGTGCGCCAGATCGGGCGGTCGAGGATGTTGAGCATGCCGTGGTTTTTCATGAAGCGGGCGAGGAAGTACATCGGGTAGTCGCCGAACGCGCCCGTCTCGGCGGACCAGATTGCCGCGCCCATGGGGGTCAGGTGCTGCTCGATGAACTCGCGGCTGAAGCGGCCCTCGCGCAGGAGTGCGCCGACGGTGAGCCCCTCGCTTTCGGCGGGTGGGGCGGCGGCGATGCGGCGAGCCTGATCGAAGAAGCGCGGGATGTCGCGCAGCATGCGCCAGAAGGAGGGGCGGAAGAGATTGGCGCGCTGGGCGAAGAGGCTGTTGAGGCTGGTGCCGGCGTATTCGAGGCCGTCGCGGTTGTCGCGGACGGAGAAGCTCATGTCGCTGGGGATGGATTCGACGCCGAGGCGGGCGAGCAGCTTGCAGAAATTGGGGTAGGTCCACTCGTTGAAGACGATGAAGCCGGTGTCGATGGGGACGCTGCGGGGCTTGCCGCGGGCGTCGAGGTCGGGGACTTCGACGGTGTGGCTGTGACCGCCGATCCAGTCGGCGGCTTCGTAGATGGTGAGGTCGTGATCGTGTTGGAGGAGGAAGGCGGCGGTGAGGCCGGAGATGCCGGCGCCGATGATTGCGATTCGCATGGTGTGTTTATATGGGGGAGCGGCGGGGCGGAGAATTGGCCGTGCGGGTGGGAGCGGTGGCTGGGGCGGACTATTGGAGTTTCAGAGTTGGTGGCAGATGACGACCGCTCTCCCGTCACCGGAGCGAAGAGGCGGGTGAAACCCGCCCTACGGCGCGAGCCGGGCGCGCTTCTCGACTATCCTGCGACGTAATGAACCCAATTGAACGTCTGAAGGCCGCGCTGGAGCGGCGTGCGCCCTTGTTGAAGAGTCGACATGACGATGCCTATCGCCTGGTGCATGGCGAGGGCGACGGCTTGGCGGGGGTGGTGATCGATCGGTTTGGGGAGGTGCTCGTCGCGCAGGTGCATGAGGGGCGATGCGAGCTGGATGAGGCGGCGCTGCGCGAGGTGGCGGAGGCGGCGCGGGTCGCGGTGGGGGCGAAGGCGGTGTATCGCAAGACATTTCCCAAGGATCGCAGCGGCGGTACGGCCGCGACCGTCGAGACGGCTCATCGCGATCCGACGGCGTGGGTGGGCGAGTCGGTGGGCGAGGCGGTGATCGCGATCGAGAACGATCTGCGATACGAGATTCGGCCGTACGACGGGTTTTCGGTCGGGCTGTTTTGCGAGCAGCGGCTGAATCGCAAGCGGGTGCGCGAGATGTTTTTGCCGCCGCGCGTGAAAGGGCGGGACGACGGCTCGCGCGAGGATGATGCGGCAGCGGCCGAAGGCTCGGCGGGCGAGGAAGCGGGCGCGGAATCGGGCGCGGCGAGAGACGAGGGGGAAGCGCAGAAGCGCGAGGCGAACGCCGATGCGCCGCGAGTGCTCAATCTGTTCGCCTATACCTGTGCTTTTTCGGTGGCGGCGGCGAGCGCTGGCGCGGTGACGGCGAGCGTCGATGTGTCGAAGCGGTTTTTGGAGTGGGGCAAGCGCAACTTTGCGTTGAACAACCTGGCGCTCGATGCGCATCGCTTCTATGCCGATGATGTGATGGATTATTTCAAGCGGGCGAACAAGAAGCTGGAGCGGTTTGATCTGATCATCGCCGATCCGCCGACCTTTGCGCGGGCGCGGGAGGGTGGGCGGGTGTTTGCGCTGCCCGATGCGTGGCCGGCGCTGCTGAGCGGGTGCGTGAGTCTGTTGGCGCCGCGTGGGCAGATTTTGATTTGCACCAACCATCGCGCCACGGCGCGGCGGACGCTGGAGCGGATGATGCTGGATGTGGCGGGGCGACGGAGCTGTCGCGTGGTGATGCGGCCGAGCCTGCCGATTGATTTTCCGGGCGATCCTGATTTTGCGAAATCAATCCTCGTCCAGCTCGACGCGTGATTGCGGGCGGACGGGCTGCGACCGATCGGCGGCGCTGGGCGGGGCGGCGGCGGAGCGCAAGGCCGGCGGCGAGATAAAGATCGCTTCGATGCGTTCGCGCACGCTGGTGTTGAGATCGAACGGCACGCCGTCGATGGTTTTTCCGTCGGCGGCGCCGTTGCTGAAGTGCCCGGCGATGATGGGGGCGGCGCGGGCGATGGTCGATTCCTTGACGACGTAGAGCGGGCGCTGCTTGGCTTCCTCGTAGAGGCGGCCGAGGTACTCGCCGATGATCCAGAGCACGACGAGCTGCATCCCGCCCAATGCGAGGACGGCGGCGAGGATCGAGCTCCAGCCGGGGACGACGGCGCTCGAGAAGAACTTGGCCCAGAGCACGAAGGCGAGATAGGCCAGGGCGGCGAACGAGACGACGACGCCCGCCATACCGGCGAGGCGGAGGGGCCAACTGCTGAAGGAGAAGATGGCGTTGGCGGCGAGGCGGATCATCGACGCCCAGGAATACTTGGTCCGGCCGGCGAAGCGCGAGGCGGCTTCGTAGGGCACTTCGGCGACGCTGAAGCCGATCCACTGCACGAGGCCGCGATGGAACCGGACACGCTCGCGACATTGCAGGAGCGCGTCGACGGCGGGGCGCGACATGAGGCGGAAGTCGGCGGAGCCGGGCACGAGGCGAATCTGCGTGACGGTGCTGAGCAGGCGATAAAAGGCGGCGGAGGTCCAGTTCTTGGCGACGCTTTCGCCCTGTGTGGCGGTGCGGACGGCCTGGACCACGTCGAAGCCGGCGCGCCAGCGCTCGACCAGTTCGGGGATCAGCTCGGGCGGGTGCTGCAAGTCGGCATCGAGCGTGACGACGGCGAGGCCGCGGCTGTATTCGAGGCCGGCGAAGAGGGCCGCCTGATGACCGAAGTTGCGGGCGAGTCGGATGCACTGGAGCGGCGGGTGTTCGGCGCGGAGGTCGGCGATGAGGGCGGGCGTGGAGTCGCGGCTGCCGTCGTCGACGATGATGATTTCGTAAGCGGTTGCGAGCGGGTCGAGCGCGGCGGTGATGCGCTCGACGAGCGGCCCCAAGTTGGGCAGTTCGTTAAAGGCGGGGACGACGATGGACAGCTGGGGCGACGCCACGGGGAGATTGTGAGCGAGGCGGGGCGGAAAGCCAAATTGGGGGGAGGCCGGATCCGGAGGGCGGGCTTTCGGGGTCGAACCGGTCCCCCGTTATCGGATGGGCGGGGCCGGGTCGACGTACACTGGATGGCGCGGCGCGCTTGCGCTCGATCGGAGTGGACGACGATGAACATGGCTCGCGTGGGTTGGATCGGTTGGGGATGTTGTGCGATTGCGCTGTTGCTTGCGGCGGCGGCGCAGGCCGGCGATGAGGCGGGGCTGCGGGTCGGCAGCTTCAATATCAGGTTTGGCTCCGCCGCCGACGGCGAAGATCGCTGGGAAGTGCGGCGGGCGCGGGTGGTGCGGACGATGGAGGAGCTGAATCTGGATGTGTGGGGATTGCAGGAGGCGGAGGCGTTTCAGGTGCGCGAGCTGCTGGCGGCGCTGCCGCGCTATGCGGCGATCGGCGTGGGGCGGGAGGATGGGCGGCTGAAGGGCGAAGCGTGTCCGATTTTGGTGGATCGGGCGCGATTCGCGATCGTCGAGAGCGGCGTCTTCTGGCTGAGCGATCGGCCGTTTGAGCCGGGGTCGATCACGTGGGACAACGCCTGCACGCGGCTGTGTACGTGGGCGCGGCTGATCGATTGGCGGAGCGGGCGCGGGTGCACGGTGTACAACGTGCATCTGGATCATGTCGGCCAGGATTCGCGGCTGCGGGCGGCGACGCAGATTCGCGCGCATTTCGCCGCGCTGGCGGAGCGCACGGGGGGCGGCGATCCGCTGCTGGTCGTGGGCGATTTCAACGCGGCGGAGGACAACCCGGCGATGGAGACGCTGCGCGGCGCGGCGGGGGACAAGCTGACGCTGCGCGATACGTACCGCGTACTTCACGCCGGCGGTGCGGCGGGCACGTTTACGGGGTTTGATGTGAAGAGTGACGGCGGCGATCGCAAGATCGACTATGTGTGGATCGGGCCGGGCTGGAAGGTCCGCCAGGCGGAGATCGATCGGCGGAAGATTGATGGTCGGTATCCGTCGGATCATTTTGCGGTTTGGGCGGAAGTGGGATGGGGGGGAGTGAATGGCGAATAGTGAATTGGGAATGGCGAATGTACGAGGGCGCAAGGGGAGGGCCGCGTCGTGGGGAGAGCTGGGAGGGCCGGGCAGATCACCGAGGCTACTCGCTGGCGGTAGGGAATCGGGTCGGTATCATGAACTTCCGGAGGGGGTCGTCATGGGCGGAACGCCTTGGCGATGGCACGGCGCGCGCAGCAGCGGCACATGCGGGTACAGCTTGGAACTGGCGGAGATTGCCTCCTGTTCGCCCGCACCGAACGAGGATAGATTATATGGCAAAACAACCGCTTGCCGAGGTTTTTGGCTTCCCGATAGACAATCACAGCCCCGAGGCGAGGCGTTGCCGCGAAAATGCGCTCTGTCCGTTTGGCAATAAGGTTCCAAACTGCACCAAAGATAAGGCGAATAACCCACTTGGGGTGTGCAGTATCCTTGACGGGAATGACGTGATTATCACCTGCCCCGTGCGGTTCCGCGAGAAGTGGATCATCGCCGAGGACGCGGCAGTTGCGTTGGCCGCGTAAAGGGCGGCGGCGCGCTGAACGAGCGAGAGAAGTTTGTCGGTCTTCGCCCCGACGGGGCGCAGGGTTGTAGCCACGGGTGAAGCCCGCGCCGCGCGGGCGCAACCCGTGGAAGGATGTGTCTTCTCCTTGACCTGCCCCGGAGGGGCAGAGGAATCGCCGGACGGCGCGGCGGTTCAGTCGAACACGTACTTCTCGTCGAACTCCACCCCGTGGGCGCGGAGAATCCGCAACAACTCGGATTTGAAGTCTTCCTTCTTGTGATGCTCGGCCTGGCCCGCGATGTACTTCTTCACGGCTTCTTCCTGCGACTTGCTGACGGAAAAGACGCTGTACCCCTCCTGCCACGTGAACTCGGCCAGCTTCGGATATGTCTCGTGAATCCACTTTGACGAGCGGGCCTTGACCGTACGCATCACATCCGAGATCGAGCCATCGGGCCGCCACCGCAGATACATATGGACGTGGTCTTCCACGCCGCCGATGTCGTAGAGCACGCCTTTCTCGGCCCGCACGATGCCGCCGATGTAGGGATAGAGGCGTTCGGCGACTTCGGGGGTAGTCCACGGAGCACGGCCCTTGGTGCTGAAGACGACGTGAAGCAGAAGTTGGGAGTAGGTGCCGGGCATCGGGAGTCCTTCGCCCCTCCGGGGCGACAAGAAAGAAAAAGGGGGAGACGCTGTCCACGGGTTCCGCGAGGCCCAAAGCGGCCTCGCTCCACCCGTGGCTACACCCCTACGCCCCGCTGGGGCGTTCAAGAACGCGGACGCTGCCCGCGCGACGTCGGATGACTGCAATCATCTTCCGCGCAGCAAGCCCCGGCAGGCAAGCACGTATCGCAGCCTTCTCTTTTGCATCGCGGGCAGGTCAGAATCTCTGCCCCCGACTCAAACAGGCGTGCGCAATAGGGACAACCATCTCCCGGCTCAAGCACAGAGGATCGCGGTTGAGGCGGACAGACTCCAGCTGGGCGTTCGTGTGTCATGCGGTCTCGCTCTCGGCCTTGTTTTCACGGCGGAACTCGTCCAAGGCGATCTGCAGAACCTGCTGCAAGTGCCGTGACTTCTGCGATCGGTTGTCGCGAGCAAGCAACCAAGCGATGAAGTGATCCAGCAGGTCTTTGAGTTCAATCGTTTCGAGGATTTCGGCGTCGCAGAGCCGGATGATCTCCTCGTTGACCGTTGGCCTCACCAGTACACGCTTGGTCCCGGGAGACTTGGCCAAGTCGCGGCGAACCTTGCTCGCGCTCTCGTCGGCTGTGACCTGGTAGATGGCTTCCCCGGCCACGAAGTCCATGCCCCCGTCGTTCGCGTGCGTTGTCGAGAAGCGTTGCAGAGAGAAGCCGAACGTGCGGAAGTACTCGCGGAGCACTGCGAAAGATACGACCTCAAACATTTCACCGCCGTTGCCGACGATCTGATCCAAGTAGGAACCGACGAGATCGCGGCGCTCTTGGATTTTGTCATGCGGGAGATTGACGGTGTGCTCCAACTGTCGGATTACGGCCTGACGGCGCTCGAAAGCGGTCTTCAAGGACAGGATCAGTTCGTCACGGAGTTCGTCCAACTGCGTTGTCGTGACACCCGACATCAACGCAGACCGGAAGCGGTACTTGTTTCCGTTGAGTTCAAGGTAGCCGCGATGCCCAAGCCGCCGCTGGATGTACGTTGGGTGGTAGTCGCTGTGGCCGTACTGCTTCGCGAAGTCGCGGAACACCTTCACAATCTCCCGCTCCGACAAGCCGTCGCATACAGCACCCGCCGCGATTGCCCGTCGATGCTCCGCCAGAATTGCGAGCGCGACGTACAGCACGGTTCGTTGCCCGGCGTGCCGACGGAGAACATCGCCGATGGTCTTTTTGTCTTTGCCGGGGCTTTTGGCCATGCGTGCTCTGGTCCTTTCGAGTGATCGTCGGGCAAGGATACGTTGGCCGAGGCCGATCTGCTCAGCCGCGCAAGCGTTCCGTGGGGGGACCATCCTCAAGAACCGCACCTTTCACGGCGGCATCCTCGCGCCGGGCGCGACGCTTATCAAGCACGGCGAGAATGGAAAGGGCTTGAAGTCCCGTTGGTACGCTGAAACATTGGCAAAGCGGATCACGGCCATTGGCGAGATTCGGGAGCGATTCACGTTTGTGTGCGGGGACGGAATCGAAATGATGCGGGAACACGCCCGAAAAAGGCGGGCGGTCTTCTTCATAGACCCGCCGTACACGGCGGGCGGGTCGAACGGGAAGCGAGCGGGAACGCGGCTCTACGTCCACCACGAACTCGACCACGAACGGCTCTTTGCGACAGCGGCGAAGGTGGCGGGTGACGTGCTTCTGACCTATGACGATGCGCCGGATGTGCGGGAACTTGCGGCACGATTCTCGTTCGAGACTGAAAACGTGGCGATGAAGAACACGCACCACGCGAAAATGACGGAGCTATTGATTGCGCGCGATCTTTCTTGGAAACACGGGTAGTTTCTGGCAGCTACCCCATAGTTTCGCGGAAATCTGGCTCGCGTCTACTCAAGTCGCAGAATGCTAGCGACGCCCCACTACAGCGGGAGGTACCGCCGATGTTCGCCCCGTTGATCGTTCTGAACTTTGAAGCGTTCCTCCGTCCGAAGGTGAATCACAGGCTGAACGGGCCGAACAGGTCCACGGGTGGGACCCTGCCTGAGTACGAAAGCAGCGTTCGTGCAGGCCCAACCTGGGACGCATGGCCGATGCGCGGTGTGGGGTGGGGCGCGACCGCGCGGGCTGAAGCCCGCGGCTCGTCTCAGAAGGTAACGGCCTGGCGCGGCGAACCGCGGCATGCCCTACCCATCGCAGCGGTTCACGGCCTCGCGTCTTCAACTCTACACTCTGCACTCGCAACGCGAAACTTGGCTGCGCCGTGCAGCGCCGGGTCGATGACCCGACCTACACGCCGGCAAAATCAGACGCGGCCCATGCGCTCCAGTACGCCGCGGACGAGGATGGGCCAGGCGATGGTGGCGTCGGCGTAGACCTCCGCAAATTTTCCGCCTTCGGCTTCGGGGACGAATTTGCCCCAGGAGACGCCTTCGGAATAGGTGCAGCCCGAGAGGCCGCCCCAGTGGGTCGGTTCGGGGCAGATGCGGCAGGCGTAGTGGAAGCGGATGAGGCCGCCGAGCTTGCCTTTGCTGCGGCGGTTGAGCAGTTCGCCGAGGGGGCCGACCTGCTGGGCCCAGTTGCGGGGGACGCCGCCGCCGATGGTGAAGATGCCGAGGCGTTTGGCCTTCATGCAGAAGTCGAGCCAGTCGCCGACCTCTTTGAGGGGGTCGAGCTGGATGGGCTGATGGCCTTCGTCCTTCGCGAGGACGTTGTGCATGTAGAGGTCGAGGCCGAGTTCGCTGTCGCTGAAGGCGGGGACGTAGACGGGGACGTTTTTCTGATAGGCGGCCTTGAGCACGGCGCGGCCGGGCTTCTTGGCGAGGTGGCGGCCGATCTCGCGGTTGATGTCGTGGCTGCCGACGGGGTGTTTGGGGTGATAGCCCTTGAGGATCTCGCGGATGATGAGGGCGAGGTCGTCGAGGCTGGCTTCGAGCTCGAGCGTGTCGTAGACGCGGTTGTAGCCGGCGTCGTAGAGCTCGTCGTCGGTCCAGCTGGGGTCGTGGCGGAAGTGGGTGTGGCCGGTCTGCTCGCTAAGACCGTGGCACATGAGCGCGCCGGTGCTGACGACGGCGTCGACCATGCCCTGCTCGATCATCTCGGCGATGAGCAGGCCCTGTTTGGCGATGGTCATGGCGCCGCTGAGGGTCATGACGACTTTGCAGTCGGGGTCCATGACCATGTCGTGCACGACGTCGGCGGCTTCGCCGAGGTTGCGGCCGCCGAAGCTGGTCTGGGACATGGCGCGGAGCATCTGGTCGAAGGACTTGGTCTTGCGGACGTCGATGGGCTGGAGCGGCTTGAGGCCGTGCTTCCAGCCGTCGCCCATGTCGGATTCGGTGCGCTTGATGTCGCCGCCGGGGGTTTCGGTGGAGTGTTTGTGGGCGGCGGGCTTTTTGTGTGCGGGATGGTGGGCGTGGTGGCCGTGGCTTGGCGCGGGTTGGGTGCGCTTGGCAGCGGGCTTCTTATTTTTGGCGGCGGGCTTGGATTTTGAAGATTTAGAAGCGGGCATTGGCGGTCCTTGCTTTGTTGACGGTCGCGATGAAGAGGTCCTTACCGCGGACCCTACCGAAAGGGTCGCACAGCGGACCCGACGCGAGAGGGAAAGACTCGCGCAGGTTGGAGGGGATTGCAAGCGCGGCAAAATGAAATCCGCGCCGTCGCCGGCGCGGAGTGTTGCAGGAGCGCGGGGTGTAAGAGGCGGATGGACTCCGCGTTACGCGTTATTGAACGCCGGTGCGCTCGTCGAAGGCGTGGACGATGCTGCCGTTGGCGTCGGTGACGCGCCAGACGAGCTGAGGCACGGGCGGCTCCTGGTCATCGCGGACGAAGACGTAGTCGATGCGACCGCCGCGGAGGAATTCGTTGCAGCGGGCGTTGGCGGCTGCGGCGCGCGCGGGGCCGAGGAGTTGGAAGGGGTCGTTGGAGCCGAGGCACTGGCAGCCGGTGCCCTGAATCTCGGCGGAAACGCGGCGACCGGAGCCGAAGCCGAGGGCGGTGGTGCCGACGATGCGGTCGGTTTCATCGACGTAGTAGAAGCCGTCCTGCTCGCAGATTGGATCGCCGGCGAGGGTGATGGCGGAGCAGGGCGAGAGGATGGGGCGGCTGATGAGCAGCGAGCGACCTTCGCCGCTGCCGGTGTTGCTGAAGTAGATGAAATCGGGAATGGGGACTGCAGCGCCGGAGCTGGTGAAGAAGGCGTCGAAGGTGGAGCTGGCGCCGGCGGCGGGGCCGATGGCGGACGCGAGGCCCGAGGCGCCGCCCGCGCGGAACTGGCCGCCGCGATGGAGATAGAAGAGCGCGGGTCCGACGACGCAGACGCTGCCGAGTTCGCGGACGGCGCCATCGGCGACGAGCTGATATCCGAAGGTGGTGTAGAGGTCGATGTCGTCGGGGCAGACGCTGCCGGCGCCTTCGTTGGCGCCTTCGTTGATGTTTGCGACGAGGAGGAGGAAGTAGTGGACGAAGTCCTCGCTGTCGTTTCGCATGGAGATGCGGATGAGCTTTCGGGCGTCGGGCAGGGTGCAGGGGTCGACGAATTCGCGAGAACCGCCGCCGAGCCCGCCGCCGAGTCCGCCACCGCCGCCGCTGCTACCACCTCCGCCGCCGCCATTGCCACCGCCGCCACCGGGGGGCAGGTTGATGGGGAAGAGTCCGCCGAGGAATTCGAAGCCTTGCCCGCCGCTGCCGCAACCGGTGCCGGCGAAGGTAAGGGAAAGACCGGCGGCGACCAGCCCCGCGATCATCCAACGAAGGGGGCGACGACCATCCGTGTGCATCGAGAACTCTCCTGCCGACTCGCTCGGGGCGTGATTTCGGGTAACGATCCGCGTTGGGAGCCGCAGCCGGGGGCGTGGCCGACCGGCAGCGGCTATCGTGCCATTGGAACTATAGAAACGCCCCAAGGTTCCCACAAGCAAACCGGATGCCGATGAGCGATCGCCGCGAGCCTGTCCTGATTCTCTTTGCGCGTGACCCGGATCGCGGGCCGGTGAAGACGCGATTGGCGGCGACGATGGGTCCGGAGGCGGCGCGGGCGGCCTATCGGGCGATGCTGGCGGCGACGATGGCGCGGGTGGCGCGCGGGGCGTTTGCGCGACGGGTGGTCTGCCTCACGCCGGACGGGGCGGCGGCGAATTTTTCGGCGGGCGGCGACGGCGAATGGGAGGTGATCTCGCAGGGGGAGGGGACGCTGGGCGAGCGGCTCTTGCGGGCGGGGCGTTGGGCGAGCGGGATGGGGCGCGGGCCGATCGTCTTTGTGGGGGCCGATTCGCCGGATTTGCCCGAGGATCGGCTGGCGGCGGCGCGGGCGATCGCGGAGGACGAGGTCTATTTCGAGCCGGCGGCGGACGGCGGCTATTGTCTGATTTCGACGACGCGGATCGCGGACACGCTGTTTGAGGGCGTCGATTGGGGCACGGAACGCGTGCTGGAGCAGTCGATTGCGGCGGCGGAGCGGGTCGGATTGAGGGCGGTGATCGGGCCGGGATGGTACGACGTGGACCATGAGGAGGATCTGCGTGCGCTGCATCGGCGGATTGAAAGCAGCGACGATCGGGCCCTGATTCGATTGCGGGAGCAATTGCAAAGCATCACACTGCGCGAGGTCGAACGACCGAATCGGAGGCTGAGTATGTCCAACTTCACGAGTGCGCCGGCGGCGACCGTGCTGATCGCCGATGACAATCCGCAGATCGTCGAGTTGCTCGAAGCATATTTGGAGGCGTTGCCGCTGCGAACGATCTCGGCCGCGGACGGCGAAGCGGCGCTGAACGCGGTGGCGGCGGAGAAGCCCGATCTGCTGCTGCTCGACATCATGATGCCGCGCTGCAGCGGGTTCGATGTGTGTCGGCGGCTGAAGGCCGACCCGGCGTATCAGGATCTGCCGATCATCGTCATCACGGCGTTGAACGAAGTGACCGATGAGGAGCGGGCCCGCGAGTCGGGCGCGGACGTGTTCATCAGCAAGCCGGTGAACAAGCTGGAGTTGCTCAACCACATTCGCCGGCTGCTGTCGCACAAGCTCGCCGCCGAATGAGCGCGGTGCAGGAAGGCGGCGCGGGAGCGTCGCGGCTGTGGTTTGAAGAGGCCGAGCACACCGAAGCGGGCAAGCCGCGCTGGACGGCGGGCATTCCGACCGTTTTGTCGATCTGGTTTCTGACGCGGCTGATGGTCTGGCTGGCGGCATATCTGGGCGCGGCGTTTGAGTTTCGGATTGTTCATCAACTGACGCCGCGGATGGAGCATCATCAGCAGCGCGTCGCGCAGGCGCTGGCGGATCCGCAGTCGGCAGAGTCGCAGACGCGGCGTCGCGTGCTGCACGATTTTGAGCCGCTGTGTCGTTCGGACGGGTTTCACTATCGCTCGATCGTGGAGGGGGGCTATCGCTATCGGAAGGCGGCGGCGAACGCACCGCAGTGGGAGAAGGAGCAGAACATTGCTTTCTTTCCGCTTTTTCCGATGTTGGCGCGCGTGACGCGCGGCGCGGTGGGATCGGCGAACGCGGCGATGATCCTGGTGTCGCATGTTTGTTCGCTGCTGGCGGCGCTGGTGCTCTATCGCTGGGTGTGGCGGCGGATCGATGCGAGCGCGGCGGCCTTTGCGGTGGCGCTGGTGTTTTGTCTGCCGCAGGCGTGCTATTTCAGCTTTGCGTATGCCGAGAGTGTCACGCTGTTGTTGAGCGTGCTGGCGTTGTCGCTGGCGGATGGCGGAAGCTTTGCAGCGGCGGGGCTGGCGGTGGCGCTGGCGACGGCCAGCCGGCCGACGGCGCTGGCGCTGGCGCCGACGGTGGCGCTGGCGCATTGGGTGCGGCGCGGCGGCGCAGTGCGCGCCGTGCCGGCGACGGTCGCGCTGCTGGCGCTCGGCGCGGCGGGGGCGGCGGCGTATGCGGGGTTTCTGCAGTGGCGCTTTGGGTCGGCGCTGGTTTACTTTGAGAATTTTCGCGCCGGATGGGTGCAAACGGAACATCGTGCGGATTGGCCGGCGTTTCTGACGCTGGCGCCGGTGTTTGAGCAGTTCAAGCATTTTCGCAATGCGCTGCTCTCGCCGGACTTTCCGATCAGCCTGATTTCGTTGCTCGATCCGTTCGCATGGAACATGGTGACGAATATCGGGGTGGTAGTGTTGAGTTTGGTGGCGATGCGATTTGCGCCGGCGAGTTTTCGTGCGCTGCTGGCCTTGGGGCCGCTGATTTTCCTGCAGGCCTATCTTGCGTCGGGCGGGGCGAACTTTGGCGTACAGCCGATTTCGCGCTATGTCGTGCTCGCGATCGGCGTGTGGGTGGCGCTCGCGGCGTGGGCCGTGCGGCGAGCGCCGATTGGGCTGCGGCACGGATTTCTGGCGGCGTGCCTGGTGCTGCAGTTTGCTTGGGCGCTGCGGTTTGGGTTGGGGGAGTGGTCGTCTTGATCGCTGCGCGAATGCAGAATGCAGAATGAAGAATGCAGAAGGGATTGCGTGGGCGCTGTCGTCGGCCTGCGGGCCGCAGGCCGCTTCGGCGCGGAGCAGCTGTTACGGGTTTGTCAGTAACTCGACGAAGCCGGCGATGTCGCCGACGGTGACGACGGAGTCGGCGTTGATGTCGCCGCGCTGGATGTTGCAGTTGGGCCATGCGACGGCGTAGGCGTTCGCGTTGGTCAGGGCCAGGACAAAGCCGGAGATGTCGCCGACGGAGGTGACGCCGTCGCAGTTCATGTCGCCGATCGTGTCGCCGGGCTGCGAGAGCGCGATCTCAAACATTTGGGTCCAGACTGGCGCGTAAAGCGGCGTGCCGTCGGGAAGGCGGGCCAGATTGACATCGACGACGACGCAGCCGTGAAACTCGCCGGGGCGTCCAGGTTCAGCGAAGCTGGTGAACTGGTGGGAGTCGCGGAAGGGCGGCGCGACGGCGTCGACATTGACCATCGGCGGGAATGCGTCCAGTTCGAAGGCGTCGTACGTGGCGGTGGCGCGGGCGAAGAGCGAATCGTTGCGATGGGTGAACCCGACCATGTTCGCGGCGGAGGTGACCGATGGTTGGAAGACCCACGGGGCGACATCGCCGCCCGCGAAGCCATCGCCGGGGCCGCCGAAGAAGAGCGCGCCGTGCAGTGCGTGATGCTTGGTCAGCAAGCCGGCGTGGCCGCTGCCTTGCGAATGGCCGCCGACGATGATGCGAGACCAGCGCGGCGCACCGGTATCGAGGAACTGCGCCCAATTCTCGGTGGGGAAGTTGGCATCGAGATATTGCAGCAATCGAATCAGGCGGTTTTCGATCGAGTTTGCGCGCGAGACGGTGACGAGCGGCGAGGTGTCGACGCCGTAGAGTCGTTCCGTGCGAATTTGCTCGTGAACATCGGGATCGCTCGAGCCCTGCGCGAGATCGCCGACGGAGGGGCAGTTGGGATAGGTGAGACTGACCGCGTGAAGCCCGAGCGCGGCGGCGTGTCGCATGATTTCGAGATTTGCCGCCGGCGTGCCGCAACTGCCGACAAGGTGGACGTATAGGACGTCGGCGCGGTCGGCGCCGAGGTCGATGGCCACGGCGTGCGGGTTCAGGTCGGTGGAGATTTCGGGGTCGGTGGCGAGCGGGAGCACGGGGCGCAAGACGACCTGGGCCGATGCGGAGACGGACCAGAACAGTCCCAGTAGCAATGCAAGGCGCGGCATCGACAATTCTCCAGGCGCGGGTGGTTGCGTCGTCAAACGCCGGGGCGGGTTTGTTATTGCGAAGGGCCGCTCGCTGGGGAGGGTATTGAAAGCGGCGCGCGTCAGGCGTGCAGGAGTGCGGTGGCGACGTTGAAGACGACCCATGATCCGAGATAGGCGATGGTGGTCATGCCGATAAATGAGATCACCGGCCAGCGCCAGCTTCGCAATTCGCGTCCCATTACGACGAGCGTGCTGGAGCACTGCGCGCAGAGTGCGAAGAAGACCATGATGGAGAGAGCGGTGGGGAGGGTGATGAGGCGGCGTCCGTCGGGCCAGGTTGCGGAGCGCAGCGCATCGCGGAGCGAGGTCGAGGATTCGTCCTGATCGGCGCCGAGGCCGAAGATCGTGCCCATCGTGCCGATGACGACTTCGCGGGCCGGGAAGGCGGCGGCGGCCATGCCGATGCGCCAATCCCAGCCGATGGGCCGAACGGCGGGCTCGATCCAGTGACCGACGCGGCCGAGATAGCTGTCTTCGAGATAGGCCGCCTGCAAGCGCGCGGCGCGGACTTCGTCGCTTTGAGCGGCGAAACCGGGCTCGGCGGCGACGCGCTGCGCGGTGGCGCTGGATCGTGGGAAATAGGCGAGCGCCCAGACGATGAGATTGACGATGACGATGAGCGTGCCGGCGCGCCAGAGAAACTCGCGGGCGGCGGCGACGACGCGCTCGTAGATGGCGCGCAGGCGCGGGCGTTGATAGCTCGGCAGCTCGAGCACGAAGGGCGCCGCGGCCCCGCGCAACACGGTGCGGCGGATCAGCCAGGCGAGCGGAATGGCGGCCAGCGCGCCGACGAGGTACATGGCGAACATCACGAGTCCCTGCACGCCGATGACTCCGCCGAGGAGGCGGTGATCCGGGACGAACGCCGCGATGAAGAGCACGTAGACGGGCAGCCGTGCCGAGCAGCTCATGAACGGCGCGAGCAAGATCGTGAGGAATCGTTCGCCGCGATGGGGAATGCTGCGAGCGCCGAGGATCGCGGGCACAGCACAGGCGAAGGCGGAGAGCAGGGGGATGAAGGTGCGCCCGCTGAGTCCGATGAGGCGCATCGGGCGATCGAGCATGAACGCGGCCCGCGCCAGATAGCCGCAATCCTCCAGTGCGGCGATGGCCGCGAAGAGCAGCATGATTTGAGGGAGGAAGACGACCACGCCGCCGACGCCGCCGATGAGTCCGTCGCAGATGAGGCTGCGCAAGGGGCCGTCGCTGAGCCGCGCGGCGACGAAGGCGGAGAGGGCTTGCGCGCCGGCGTCGATCATGTCGGTGAGCGGCTGCGCGCCGACAAAAAGCAATTGAAAGATGGTGAAGAGGACGAGCAGCAGCAGCGGGAACCCGAACCAGCGGTGGGTGAGCCAGTCGTCGATGCGCTCGCTCCAAGGGATCTGCGCCTTGCCGACCTGTCGCATCACGCCGGAGAGCAGCGCGTCGATCTCGCGAAAGCGGCGTGCGGCTGCGTCGGCATAGCTTTCGCTTGGTGCGGGCGAGTGAGTTGGCTTCTCGCGCGGGGCGGCATGAAGCGCTGCCGCGATTGCGGCGCGGAGCGGCGGGAGCGTGTCGGGATTCGGGGCGCAGACGGCGACGACGGGACAGCCCAGCGACTTTGCGAGCGCGTCGCAATCGATCGTGAGTCCGCGTCGGCGAGCGACGTCGATCATGTTCACCGCGACGACGGTGGGCCGGCGGAGCTCGAGCACCTGGTGAGCGAGAAACATCGTTCGGCGAAGATCGGCCGCGTCGACGACGACCAGGATCGCGTCGGGGGCGCCGCTGGGGTGTGCGGCGCCGCTCAGCACCTGGACGGTGACGCGCTCGTCGGGCGCGACGGCGTCGAGGCTATAGCAGCCGGGCAGATCGAGCAGGTCGATGCGGGTCGGCAGGCCGCGGATCGGTCCTTCGGCGACATCGACCGTGACGCCGGGATAGTTGGCGACGTGTCGGCGGAAGCCGGTGAGGGCGTTGAAGAGGGAGGTTTTGCCGGTGTTGGGGGCGCCGACGAGCGCGACGCGCGGGACGCGACCGGCGATGGAGATGGGGACGAGTTTGGCGGAGTCGCGCGCTGGCGAGGAGGGCTGGGCGCGGGCCATGGGGATTAGGCGGCGAAGACGCGGGCGGCGGTGGGCGCGACGCCGGCGCTGTCGGCGGCGGTGCCGCTGCCGCTCCCGGCGATTTCGTCGATCCAGCCGCCGACGCGGATTTCGATCAGTGCGGCCTCTTCGCGGCGCAGGGCGATCTGGTGACCGCCGAGGCGAACGCGGATCGCGCCGCCGAGCGGGGCATACCCGGTGAGTTCGATGGCGGCGCCGGGAACGATGCCGAGTTCCATGAGGCGGCGGGCTGCGGGATCGGTTTCGCGGAGAGCGCGGACGCTGGCGCGGGTGCCGATCGGGAGGTCGACGAGCGGGGTTGGCGAATGCGTGCGATGCATGGCAGTCAGTCGTTCCGGTTCGTGTACGCGACTGTTGGTTGATACATCAATCAACTGGATTATGGGTTCAATCGGCGGGCCGGTCAAGGGAGCCTCATAAAAGCAGGCTCCGGGTATACTTTCAGTGCTTTCACCGCTGATGACTCGGCCGACGACGCGGCCGCGACGCCGGCGCGTGGCGAACTTTTGGCCATGTTTTCCCCCGCAGACCCGAAAGGAGACCTCCCATGCTTCGCCGATTTCTGTCCCTGAGCACGGTCGCTCTGTTGGCCGCTGGTGCGATTGCCTGGACTGACACTCCGCCGGCGGCGGACGCTGCGAAGGCGGGTTCAACGACGCCGGCGAAGGCGTGGCTGGACCGGCTGAAGACGCTGGAGGGATCGTGGCAGTCGGGCGATGAGAACGGCGACGGGAAGCCGGACACGCACGTTTTTTATCGTGTCGTGTCGGGCGGGAGCGCGGTGGCGGAGTTTCTGATGCCGGGCGACCCGCACGAGATGGTGAGCGTGTATCACCTCGACGGGGACCAACTGATGATGACGCACTATTGCGCGCTGGGGAATCAGCCGCGGATGAAGGCCGTGAGCCTGAGCGATTCGGCGGCGATCAAGTTCGACTTTGTCGACGGCACGAACATGAAGCCGACGGACATGCACATTCATTCGCTGACGCTGACGATGGTGGACAGTGACCACATCACGGCGGATTGGCGGGCGCACAACGAGGGCAAGGAAATCGAGCATGGCACGGCGTTCAAGCTGGAGCGCGTGAAGGACGCGGCGGCGGCGAAGAAAATCGCGGATGCGGTGGCTTCGCCGAGCAAGTCGGTGACGCCGGTGGCTCAGCCGACGGAGAAGGGGGCGAAGTAGGGATTGTGTCGGGTGTGTTTGGGGCTTGGGGGGGGGCGCACGAAATTGCTATGCGTTCGGCGGCTGGAAGTGCCTCGTTCCCGCCGCACACTTGCGGAATACCCCGCCATAAAACCTGGTTGATTCACGTGTTCGTGGTGTGGCGAACTCTCAGCTGGGGCGTCCCATGTTTCGCATGAGAAAGGTTCGACCGCTCACCCGGATTCGCGAACGCGTGCAGCGGCCTTACGAGATGATGGTTGAGGGGTTTGATATCGATCAGATCGACGACGCGCTCGAATGTGTGATCGACGGTGCTTGCTGCATGTTCGCCCAAAGCGACTGTGGGGCCGTGATTATGGCTCACGATCCGACGGGCGAGGATCTCATTCGGCTCCATTATCACCACGGCTTCGACCTCGCGCTGTCGCCGTGGCCGTGGTACGAATGGGTGCCGCTGCGGGGCGATGTCGGCCGCCGGGTGATCGCACGGTTCCGCGCCGAGGTCCGGCCGTGGTCGCTTTGGTCGAGACATTTTATTAGCGATTTCCAGATCAATACGCCGTACGCGCGACGCTTCTGTCGGGCGGAATCGCGCCAGCCCGATCGCCTGACGATCGCGTGGGCCGAGACGCGCTTCGACAACACGATGATTCACGATCTGACGGATCAGATCGTGGGGCTGTTTGGAAAGAATCTTTATGAAGTTGGGATGCCGCGCGACTAGCTTGATTTGTGCTGGTCGCCAATGCGGATGATGTGATTGTTGAACGCTCTCCCCCTCCGTGGCGCGCCGAGCGACTATGCGTCTTGTCCTTCGATGAATGGGCAAACTTCGTACTGAAAGGCGTGCCGCCTCCGACATTCATCCCGGAGGCCAACGAGCGCGCCGTCCTCTACTACGACTCGAAGCTTACGCAGGGTTAATTTTGGGAGTTCGACCAGTCCGCGCTTCGCGAGTTCCGCTCGGATTGGAACCCAGTAGTCGGCCCGAAAGATCCCGAGATGACAACCCGACTCCATGCAGCAGTAGCGCTGACCGGCCTTGAGTGTCAGCTTCAAGTCGAAGTTGCGGAGATCATCTGAGACATCCGTGACCGAAAAACCGTAGTGCTCACGGTCACCACTGGCAGTGAGATTTCGGGAGTGTCGTTCAGCGAAGATATCTGCGAGCCGCGCAGCGACTAAAGCACGGTCGAGCATATAGAAGAACATACTACCGCGGCGCGTCGGCGATGTTTGAGGCGGACGGTGCTTCACGCCGTGAACCCCGCGTTGCATGGCGCCCAACCGCGTCGACGGTAACCGCACCGGCGCGGCTGATCAGGTGCGTTGGCGGCTGCGACGCCCCATGACATCTGCGCGATCGCCGACGCGCCGCCAACACACCCTACATCATTTCAAGGCGACCCAAAGGACTACTCGATTTCCAGGCCGGTCAGGTAGCTCTCCAGCTCGCGCTGCTTGCTCTCCTGCTCCTTGAGTGCGGCTTCGACCTGCTGGCGCTGTTGATCGATGCGCGTTTCGGCGGCGTCGAAGGCCTGGAGCTGACGGGCGTATTGGTCGGTGTTTTGCGGCAGAGCGCGCAAGTTCTCGCGGACGCGTTCCTGGGTTTTGACGGCTTCCTTCAGAGCCGACTCCAGTGCCGCGCTGGAGCGACGGAGCTGGTCGAGCTGCGTGCGCAACTGCACGACGCGCTCGAGCGCTTCCTTCACCTTGGGCGAGATCGCCTTTTGCTGCAGGAAGAGGCGGATCGAGTCGAAGTCGACATCGGAGAGCGCGATGTAGGTTTCGCCGAGGCGCTCCAGCGCGACCGCGAGCGGGGCGCTTTGCGTGGGCGGGACGGTGAGCTTGAAGCGCAGCAGCCGCTCGGTCTTTTCGTAGGGCTGCTTGGGCTCGATCAGCGTCCAACTGCTGTCGTAGGGCTGCTCGATGATCACGTCGCGGGCCTTCGCGGCTTTGTTCTTCACGCTGTAGCCGCGCGACTCGACATACTTATGCTTGTGGATCAGCGTGCCCTTCGAGATGCGCATGCTGATGATCTGATCGATGGTCGGTTTGCTCTCGATCGACACTTCGGTCGAGAGGTCGAGCGCATACGCGACCAGCCGCTTTTCACTCGGCGTCAGGTTGGGCAGCTTTGCGTCGCCGGCGTAGACGCCGCCGTCGAAGACCGTGATCGGGCCTTGCATCAGGTTGAGCGCGGTGGAGTTGGTGAACTCCAGGCCGTTCAGCGGGTGCTTGGGGTGGGTGCTGGGGTTGTAGATGCTGACCTTCGTGCCCTCGACTTCGTTGTTCACGATCGGGAGCATTGCGGAGTGTTGACGCGGCAGCGTAACCGGGGCGTCGATGACGTATTCGAAGAGCTCGCCGGCTTCGCGGGCAGTGGCGACGGATTCGACGCTCGAAGCCATGTCCATCACCGATTCAGAGTTAGCACCTGAGTCGAAGTATGCCTCGGCGGGCGCAGCCATCATCGGAGCCGCGCCCGGCATACCGCCGGCTGCACGGCCCGCTTTGCGGGCGAAACTCATCGCCGGCTCCGCCCGATCCATCGCCCCCTCAAACTCCGGCGGCCGCAGCGACGCGTAGAGCTCGAGCTGCTCCAGCGGGCGCGGCACATAGAGCGGCGTGTAGAGGTCCATGCGGAAGGAGATCGGCCGGCCGCTCACGAGCGACAGCCGCACATTGTTCCAATCTTCCTCGGTCGCGTTTTCGACGGTGGCCCAGCCTTGCAGGAAGGGCTTCTTGTCGTCGGAGAGCACCAGGCGATAGCTCGTCTTCCAGATCGGCGTTTCGAGCAGATAGGCAGCGCGGACGTTGCGCTGTCCCGTGCCGGTGAAGTTGAGCGTGACGCTCTTTTTGTCGGCGTTGTGGCTGCTGGCGAGCGTGGCGAGGGCCTTGGTCAGTTCTTCGCTGACCTTGGCGTTGGTCAGCTTGATGCCGGTCAGCGTGTTGAGGTCAAACTGCCGCGCGCCGCTTTCCGACAGCACGGTCAGCACGTCGACATCGATCGCCGTATCGCCCACGGCCCGCTTCTGCCGCTCGACGCCCAGGATCACGCCGCGGAAGGGCTGCGGGCCGGCGAGTTCGACCGGCTCGCCGCGGAGCTGATCGAGCAATTGCGCGAGCGAGGGCTTGCCGGTGATGTCGACGCCGAAGCTCTTGAGGGCTTTGTCGACGGGGTCTTGCGAGGCGTAGCTGACGACGCCGACGGTTCCGCCGCCGAGGTCCTGCACGACCAGCGATTTCAGGATGTCGTTGATCTGGTCGGTGCGAAAGCGGAGTTCGGCGGTGTCGCTGCCCTGAACACTGGCTTCGCACTGGAAGTAGCCGACGCCGCTGTTGAAGAGGGCGATGCGCTTAACCTGCAGATCGGCGCCGCCGGCGGCGTTGGTGTTTGGCATGGCGAGCATGGTCGCGATCGCCGCGACGCTGCACAAGATTCTTTTCATGATCGTCTCCGGTGGAGAGTTCGAGGTCGGTTCGAGGTCGGGTCCAAGTCGGTTGGAGTCCGTGCTTGATACGCCTACGCGCACCGGCGGGTTCCCGCCGGGCCGCGGAGGGGTGTGCATGGAATTGTACGATTCAACTTATCGGCGGTGGCGGGATACCCGCTGTAGGGTGTGTTGGCGGCGTTGAACCTGCTCAGCTTTTTTGCAAGCGTCGCCCGCCGCCAACGCACCACTCCGCGCGGCGCTGACGCGGCGTGGTGCGTTCGAGCTGCGCGGCGCGTGACCGAGCGGGGCGGCCCACGACGCGGGTCGAACTCACCCTACAATAGGGCGGATTCGCGTCGATACGCACAATTGCAGGTTTTGAACCCCGCATCGGAGCCTTCCCATGCTGACGCCGTACCGCCCTGAGCCTTACGTCGATTTCTCGCAACCCGGTCCGCGCGAGGCCATGTTGGCCGCGTTGGGGCAGGTTCGTTCGCAACTCGGGAAGCGCTATCCGCTGCGCATCGGCGACAAGAAAATCGATACGCCGGACACGATCGACTCGGTGATGCCGGCGGACCCGAAGACGGTGGTGGGTCATGTTGCGAACGCGACGCGCGAGCATGCGGAAGCGGCGCTGCGGGTTGCGACGGAGACGTTTAAGACGTGGAGCCGGGTTGATCCGGAGACGCGGGCGCGGGTGCTCTTCAAGGCGGCCGCGATCATGCGGCGGCGCGTGTATGAGCTGTCGGCGTGGATGTGCTTTGAGGTCAGCAAGAGCTGGATCGAGGCTTACGCCGACACGTGCGAGACGATCGACTTTCTCGACTTTTACGGGCGCGAGATGATCCGTCTGGGCGGGCCGCAGGCTGTGACGCCCTACCCCGGCGAAGACAACGAGCTGCGATACATCCCGCTGGGCGTCGGCGTTGTGATTCCGCCGTGGAATTTTCCGCTGGCGATCACGACGGGGATGACGAGCGCGGCGATTGTGGCGGGAAACACGGTGGTGATGAAGCCGGCGAGCACATCGCCCGTGATCGCGGCGAAGATGGTCGAGATTTTTGAGGAAGCGGGGCTGCCGGCGGGTGTGCTGAATTTTGTTCCGGGGCCGGGCGGAGCGATCGGCGACACACTGGTTGAGTCGCCGCTGACGCGGTTTGTGTCGTTCACGGGAAGCAAGGAAGTCGGCCTCCGCATCTTTGAAAAGTGCGGCAAGGTTGCGCCGGGGCAGCGCTGGTTGAAGCGCAGCGTGCTGGAGATGGGCGGCAAGGACGCGATCCTCGTCGACGAAACGGCCGACATCGAGGCGGCGGCGGAGGGCATCACCGCCGCGGCGTTCGGCTTTCAGGGGCAGAAGTGCTCGGCGTGTTCGCGGGCGATTCTGCATAAGGACGTGTACAGCGCGGTGCTGGAGCGGGTCATCGAGCGCACCAAGAAGCTCACGATCGGCGACACGACGACGCCAGAGAACTATTTCATGGGCGCGGTGATCGACCAGAAGGCGCACAAGAAGACCTGCGAGTACATCGAGATCGGCGCGAAGGAGGGGCGGATCGTGTTGGGCGGGCTGCCGAACGCGGCGAACTCACCGGCCGGTACGCAGCGCGTGCCGGCGAGCGGGTATTTCATTCCGCCGACGATCGTCGAGGGGCTGGCGCGGACGTCGCGCATCGCGTGCGAAGAAATCTTTGCGCCGGTGCTGGGCGTGCTGAAGTGCAGCAGCTTCGACGAGGGGCTGGAGATCGTGAACGAGTCGGAATTCGGCCTGACCGGTTCGCTCTTCTCGCGCGACCGGATGCGGATCGAGCGAGCGCGACACGAGTTCCACGTGGGCAATTTCTACATCAATCGCAAGTGCACCGGCGCGCTGGTCGATGTGCAGCCCTTCGGCGGGTTCAACATGTCGGGCACGGATAGCAAGGCGGGCGGGCGCGACTATCTGCTGCTGTTCCTGCAGGGCAAGAGCATCACTGAGCGGCTCTAAGCGAGGCGGGATTTTGGTGAGGGCGGGCGGGTTTTGCCCGCCCGTTTTCATTCCGTGCTAGGCCCGCGTCCAGTCCATGTACCAATTGTCTTCCCAGGTCGCGCCGCCGTCGCGCGAGATCGATTGCCACCAGCGGCAACTCGTGGGCGTGATGCGGTCCCAAACGCCTTTCACTTTGATCGGCTTGTCGCCATCTTTGTCGTCGGCGGTGAATGTGCCGACGCCGTTCTCAAACAGGCCGGTCTGACCCGGAGTGGTGAGCACGCCGCTCTTGGCGTTGATCCAGAAGTCGTTCCAGATGCCCTTTTCGACATCGAGCAGGCGCAAGCCCATGCCCGAGAACTTGCGGGACGGGATGCGCAGCTCTTCGACGCTTCCGACGCCGCCGAGGATTGTCCAGCAGGTCGCCTCGCCTTCGAATTCGTCCCAGTCGCTGGTCTGCGGCGTCTTGAGGCGTTTGTGCTTGATCTTCCAATTGCCGGCGAGAAAGTCAAAGTCCCCGGGTTTGCCCTGAGCCATTGTGGTTTCCTTCGACTGCACCATGGATTGCGCGGCGCCAGTGCCCGCGCCGGCGAGCAAGAGCAGTGCACCTGACTTCAGGACGGATCTGCGGTTGCCGTCTGACATCGCGGCTCTCCGGTCGGTTTGTGAGATTGCAACGTGCGTTGGATGATGGACGTGGGAGAGCGCTTTGGGTTCCAAGCCGACGGATTTTGCGTCGGCGTGTGAACTCCGTGGAGGCACGAGAGCCTGTAAGGGACGAGGCGCAGGGGCGGGTGATGCCCGCCCTGCGCTTGAGCCGGCGCGGCGTTATTAGTTGCCGAAGGACTGCTGCACTTCAGCCAAGTCCATCATGTCCATGTCGGTGTCGGTGTCGGCGTCGCCGTTGAGGCAGAAGTTGCCGGGGGCGTAGAAGAAATCGGGGCCGCGGAAGCAGAAGAAGATGAGGTTCATGTCGGCGCCGTCGACGTCGCCGTCGTTGTCCATGTCGCCGGGATAGTCGATCGTCGGGCAGACGTGGAAGTCGCGGCGGGTGAGGCCGGCGCGGGTGACCAGGATGTTGTTGGCGTTGCTGATCGGGCAGCCGGGGGCATTGGCGGCGATGTTGTAGGCCGTGCCGCTCGCGCCGGCGGGGACGAGCGTGACGACGTAGTAGCCGTTGCCGTCGGTCTTCACCGCGGGCAGCGCGCCGACCTGGACCGTAGCGCCGTCGATGGGGGCGTCGGTGGCGGCGTCGGTGACGCGGCCCCAGAGCGTGCCTTCGGTGGCGGTGGCGGGGTTGCGCCAGGGCATCGTCGGCGGGGTGGCGGTCGTCGTGAAGAGGTTGGTGGGCAGATACGCGGTGTACCAGGTCCAGTCGGCCTCGGGCGTGCCGTTGGTGTTCTGGTCGGCAGTGGCGTCGTAGGAGAACGTGCAGATACCGTCGGCGCCGTTATTGAGCGCGTAGGAAAGCTGCGCGACGCTGCCCGCCATCGTGTTGAGATAGTTGCCTTGCCCGGCGACGAAGTGTCGGTTGTAGGTCCAGGTGTTGGCGGAGTTGACCCAGTTGCGATACCAGGTGGCCTCGTTAGAAACGTGCTCGCGCTTGTAGTTCATGGGGATGGCCATATCGAGCCAGCCCTGCTCCATCCACATGCGCCAGTTGCTGAACAGGTTGTAGGGGTCGCTGCTCGTGAAGCTGGCCGGGGCGTTGCCGAAACAGATCAGATCGGCGGAGTAACGCAGCGGCTGGCGCGGGTTGCTGGTGATGCTGGGGATTTCGGCGCGGAGGCGGCGGACATACTCATCGATCGTCTGACGGCGGAAGTCGTTCCAGGCCGTGTTGCCGGTGGAGGGCGGCGTGCCGACGAAGCCGGTGAGGTCGCGGAAGCGCTGCAGGCCCGAGTTGGTGTAACTGTTGCTGGCGGGATAGCCGGCGTTGGTCTGGACGTAGCGGATGTAGTCGAGGTTGATGCCGTCGATCTGATAGTTGGTGACCAGTTCTCTGACGATGCTGGTCAGGTATTCCTGGGCATCGGGCGAGCCGGGGTCGAGGGTGAAGTAGCCGGTTGATCCGCCGATCTTGGTCGGGCCTGCGCCGATGTTGGCGGACTCGGCCATGAGCCACTGGGGGTTAGCGGTGAGCAAGGCGTTGCCGCTGGGGGGCCAGACGCTGGAGACGCGGTAGGGGACGATCCAGGCGTGGACTTCGATGTTGTTGGCGTGCGCCTGGGCGATGACGGTCGCGAGCGGGTCGAAGTTGGAGGCGATGTCGGTCGCCTTGGGCAAGATGGTGGAGTTGTAATAGGCGCCGTGGCCGACGCCGACGTTGTCGTGGAAGGCGACGACTTCGACGATGATCGCGTTGTAGCGGGCGGCGAGGGCGCGGGAGATCATGGAATTGACCTCGCTCGCGTTTTTGTAGCCGGGGCTGAAGGCGTCGGCCCAGAAGGCGCGGAAGCTGGTTTGGGCGGACGCGGAGATTGTGAGCGTCAGCGCGGCGACGGCGGCGCAGAGCGACATACGGATGGATGAGAATGATTGCATCTTTCGCCGAACTCCTGAGTGCGTCGTGGGTCGCTGGACCGCGGCGCGGGGGCGCAGCGGGTAGCGGGCCGCACAGCATTATATAACGAGGCCGAGAAAATCCGCGCGGCGTTCCCTTGTTTCGAGCCGCGGGCTAAAGAATGCGGCTCGTCAACCGCTGAAACTCGCGGCTCGGCGGACAGAAACTCGGTCACGGCCCCGTATAAACATCCTGCATCTGGGCGAAGTCGGCGATGTCCACGTCGAAGTCGGCGTCGCCGTCGAACTCCAGGCAGAAGTTTCCGGACGGATAGTCGAGATCCGGGGCACGGAAGCAGAAGCGGAACGTGCCGAAATCCTGGAAGTCGACGTCGCCGTCGTTGTTGAAATCGAAGGGCAGGGGGCCGGTGGCGGTGAGCAGGAAGTTGATCACGCGGTCCATCACGTCGGCCCGCGTCACGGGGCTGCCGATGGCCTCGAAGGGGAAGCCGAACGAGACCGCGTTGTAGGTCGCGGTGGTGAGCTGGACCGCGGCCGCACCCGCGCCGCCGCCGGAGTAATTGGCGCAGGCGAAGCCCTGCGAGCCGACGGTGAAGATGTCGGGCTCGCGCGTTTCGAAGCGAGCGCCGCTGGCGGGGCTGAACTGGATATTCGCGAGGCCCGCGAGAATGCTGCCGGCGACCGGCGCCACAGTGAAGGTGTTGGCGTCGTTGGAGGAATAGCCGATCTGCAGCGTGCCCGTGGCGAAGCTCGCGCCGCCGGCCTGATTGATGAGGTCAAAGGCGATGTCGGCGCCGCTGATGAAGAGCGCGCCGCCCGCCGCCAGATAGCTGTTCAGGAGCGTCTGCTCGGTGGGCGAGAGCGTGTCATCCTCAATGCTCTCCAAGCCCAAGGCCCAATCGACGACGGCGTAGCTGCCGAGGCTGACGCGGCCGCTGATCACCGCGTCATTGGAGCAGGAGGAGAAGCCGTAGTCGTTCAGCGCCAAGGCGTTGGCGTGTTCGATGATGTAATCATTGGCGTTGCTGCGGCGGGGAATCACACGATCGATCGTCTGGCCGTTGTAGGCGGGGGGCTGCGTGAAGGTCTGCGTCGAGTTGAGTTGGCGACGCTGACGATCGAAGCCATTCACCACGAGCACAGCGCCTGCGCCCATCGTCGGTCGGCGGACGGCGAGCGTCTCGCTCGGCATCGATTCGCCGCCGGCGTTCGTCGCCGCGATGCGGAAGTAGCGCAGTTCACCGAGGCCGACGCCGCTGATTGTGTGTTGCAGCACGTTGCCGAGGACGATCGGGTCGCCAAAGGCGATGCCGTTGTCGGACTGATAGATCACGTAGCCCGTGGCCGGATCGCCGCGAGCGGCGTTGGAGAGCGGGGCGGCCCAGGAGACGCGCACGTCGCCGTTGCCGAGGTCTTCGACGGCGACGTCGCGCGGCGTGTCGGGTGCGAAGGCGAGCGGCACGGTGCTGCCGGGCAGGTTATTGAGAAAGCGGATGACGCCCTGGACGCAGGACTTGCCCATCGCGGCGCGGACGCGGGCGTCGCGAAGCAGTTCGGCGTCCTGCTGATTGTCGTGGAACGCGAACTCGACGATGGTCGCGTCGAATTCGTTGCTGTTGTTCGTGGTGCTGATGGCGCCATAGGCGCTCGTGAGCGTCGGGCTGCCGCGATCGAACCACTGGTGCTCGAAGAGGTCGTCGAGGATCAGCATGTCGGCGTCGATCTCATTCGCCAGAGTGGTGGCGAGGGCGGTCTGGTTGCTGGTCGAGCCGGTGTTGGTGATCAGACAGATCTGGCCGCGGGCGGTGCTGTCGAAGGCGTTGGTGTGAAACTCGATGTGAACGCGCTTCCAGCGCTCGCTGTTCACGCCGCCGGCGGGCACCTGGTTCATCTCGCGCGCCAGGCGGGCGCCGGTGCCGATGTTGTCGTCGATGTCGGCCAGGCCGGCCGAATCCCAGATGGTGGACGCGAAGCCGACGGCGTTGTTGCCCAGTTCGCTCTCGGCCCAGTAGCGCTGCGCCTCTTCGTCGCGCGCGTAGCCGCTGATGCTGTTCGGGCCGGGGCGCGAGATGTCGCCGAAGCCGCCGCCGAAGCGGATGCCGTCGGCGATGACCACGCCGGCGACCGGGGATTGATTGGAGATCTCGACCCAGGCCTCGGCGCCGGCGACGAAGTAGTAGTTTCCGAGCCAGACCCAGCCGTTGCCGACGTTGCGATGATCGACGGTGATCTCGCTCACGCCGCCGCGATGGCGAATGCGATAGAGCTGCGGCACGCGGTTGGTGCTGGCGACGACGAAGGTGTAGACGGGATAGAAGTCGGTGACGCTGAACGTCGGGGTGTAGCGGGCGGTGGCGGATTCGACGGTCGCGGCGCTGGAGAAGCGATAAGCGACGCCGGAGTTGGTGACGCCGTTCTCGTAAAACTGCGGATTGCCGCTATCGGTCCAGACGCCGCTGTAGGTGGTTGCGGGGTCGTCTTGATCGATGGTGATCTGGATCGGCTGCCAGCCGGCGGGGCGCAGAGGGACGACGGTCGCGCCGGCGTTAAAGGCGAAGGCGCAGAAGGCGTTGAGCTGGTCGATATTGCCGTAGTCCTCGTTCATGCCCAGCAGCACGGGGCGCTGCAAGGCCCAGGCGCTGGCGCCGGCGGTCCAGCCGTGGCCCGCACCGATGAAGACTGTGACGCCGCTCAGGGCGCCGGTGGGCTGGCGGGCCGCGTTTGCGACCGGGCCGCCGATGCCGCGCGATTCGGCCGGGCCGAAGTCGTGCGTCGCGAGAATGGGCTCGTCGATGGCGTTGGGGGCTGCGGCGTTGAGTGCGGCGGCGGCTTCGTCTTTGAGAAATGCGGCCAGACCGCGGGCGGGGCCGCCATCGAGCGACAGTTGCAGATCGATGCCGGCGAAGTTGCCATCGGCGAGGAATGGCTGAGCGAGCGCGCGACACAGCGTCTCGGCGTCGTGCGGGCCGATGCGCCATTCGGCCGCAGCGGCGGGGATGTTGATGGTGAGTCGGAGCAGCCGGTCGTTCCATGTCGCGTCGGCGAGGCGGGCGCCATCGGGCAACAACGGTTCACCGGCGCTGCCGCGAGCGCTCTGCACCAGCGACACGACTGAATCGAGCGTCATCGCGGCGCGGGGCGAGCCGACCGGTTCGCGGACGCCCGCCAGCCGATCGGCGATCGACTTGACGATGACGTGATCGCCTTCGTGCGCGAGCGCCGTCGAACCGAGGAACGCCGGGAGTGTGGCCGTCGCACAGCCGAGGGCGACGACGTGTCGGGTGAAGGCCTTCAGAAACGAAAACCGCGCCATCTTCTCGCCACCTCTCCGACCCCCGGATCTCGCGCGATACAAGAACAAACTCACAGGCTGACGTCCCCATCGTACCGAAAACGAGAAGTCGGCCCCAATGGGGCCGACTCGGCAGGACCGATAAGGGATGCAGGGTGCGGCGACTGTGCTATGGCTTCGCGAAGCCGCGGGCTTTGAGCCAGGCGGAGATCGCGTCGAGAGCGGCGGGCGCCATGGTCTCTTCGATGTCGCCATACTCGGTGACCGCGCCGGTCTTGGCGGTCTGCAGCAGATGATTCATGCTCGGCATCGTGAGGGTGGTCACGTCTTTGTTCCCGCCGGCTTTGAGAGCCTTTTCAATTTCGGGCAGGTTCTGTTCGGGCGGGACCTGCAAATCGACCTCGCCGGTGATCGCCAGCACCGGACACTTCACGCGCTGCAACACCGGGCGCGGATCGGCGGAGAGGAAATAGCGGAACCAGGGAATCTCGATCACGGCCGAATGCTGCTCGGCGAAAGCGTCGACATCGCCCGCTTCTTTCTTATCCGCGTCGCTGAGCTTGGCATGTTCGGCGCGCAGGAACGCCCGCGCCGCTTCGCGACCCTTGGCCGGGTCGGGCTCGTTCTTGATGAAGCCAAAGATCTCGCGCTGCATGCGACGATTGCGAGCGAGGGTCGCCTCGTCGGCGCCGCCGGCCTTCCAGAGCTTTTCGCCCTGCAGATACAGCAACTCGTCGCCCGGCACGCCGGGCCCGGCCAACAGCACGGCGAAGGCGACGGACGCATCTTCGGCGGCGACGAGCGGCGCGATCAGGCCGCCTTCGCTATGGCCGACGAGGCCGATGCGCTTGGCGTCGATCTCGGAACGAGTCTTGAGATAGGCGATGGCGCTGCTGACGTCGGTGGCGTAGTCGGCGCTGGTGTCGTCTTTGGGGTTGCCGTCGTGGCCTGTTCCGCCGACGCCGCGATCGTCGACGCGCAAGACGGCGACGCCGGCGCGGCTGAGATGATCGGCGAGCACGAGGAAGGGCTTGTGGTCGAAGATCGTCTCATCGCGATCCTGCGCGCCGGAGCCGCTGATCAGAATCGCGGCGGCGAAGGGGCCGGCGCCTTCGGGCAAGGTGAGCGTGCCGGCGAGTTTGAATTTCTTCGAGGCGTGCTCATAGGTCACCTCTTCGCTGCGATAGGGGAAGGGCGGCTGGGGCACCTGCGGCCGCTTTCGCTCGGTGGGGGCTGCGACGCGCTTCAGCGTCAGCGGCAGGCTGTGGCCGCGCTGCGACCATTCGCCTTTGAGCTCGCCAAATGCCGCGTCGCGCTCGCCGACGAACTGGCCCTGCGCGACGGCGACATCGAGCGTGAGCTTGGGGTCTTCAAAGGTGACGCTCTTCACCGGCAGACCCTTCGCGCCCTGGTCGGGGCTGTCCATCGTGGCCGAAAGGGCGTCGCCGTCGCGCCGGATGTGAAACACGATGCGCAGCTTCGTCGGCCCGACTTCGAGCGCGCCCTCCCAGATGCCGACGGGATCGGCGGCGGGAGCGGACGCCGCGGGTTTCGGGTCTTCGGCGAGCGCGGTCTGGACGGCCAGCAGCGCGGCAAGTGCGGCCACCAACGGACGAATAAGACGCGAGCGTTTCATGGGACGACTCCGGATATGGGGCGCGGCGGGGTAACCATCGGGCACGAGCTCATATTAGAGCGTGGTCGCAGTCGCGTGCGCAATTTGTAAGTGTGCGTTCGTGTCGAAATTCGCAGGCGGCTTCTGCGAGAGGGAGCATGCGCGTCTACATCCATCTCCCGCCGCGCTGGCCCGGGCCATCCGACAGGTCCGGCCGATCGTCGCCCAAGCCGTCTTCGTCCCAGGTGCTCTCGTACCAATCCTTCCAAGCGCGATGCAGTTCATAAGGCATGTGCGATCCGCACACGGGGCAAGTCTGAACGCCGCTCGCGCCCGGTAGGCGCTCGCCGCAGTGGAGACAGACGGCGAAGCCCGACTTCCACACGCGGTGATACAGGCGGCGTTTCAGGTAGGCGTACGCAGCGGCGCCGCTCGCCGCCGTGGTGACCGCGATTGCAAAGCCCGCGACCGAGAGCCGCGTGGGCAGGTATCGAACGCGGCCCATGCCGTTCCATACCTGCAGAAAGCGGCCGCTATCGCCGGGGACGGAGCCGCGTCGCGCGAGATCGATCACGTCGAACAACGTGCCGGCGGCGCAAATCACGAACGGCACGACCGCCAGCAGCCAGACCGCCGCGCGGAGGGGGCGCGTGGATCGCCACATGACGCCGGGGACGTTGGTTGGTCGAGAGAGCAGATACAGCACGATTGGTCGCACCTCGTGGGAATACGTCTGCGTTGCGTGATACCCCTGCGACGGACGATTCGGCAACTCCAAAAAGGGTCCTTGTTGGGAATCGCGTGTTCGTGTGTCGCGCGACGTCCGCAGCGGCCATCAGAATCCGGCGGTTTGGCGCAATCATGAGGCTGATGGCGGCGATGGCCATGACGAGCTTCGTAGCATTCGCGCGGAGATTCGCACAGACAGTCGATTGTGCTTCAAGACGGAGGGATGTTCATGTCCGATTTTGGCGGTCGCCACATGGAGCTGTTCGGGGCGGACTTTGCGCGCGGGCCGTTTGCGTCGTCGCGGCCGGAGATCGCGGCGTTGCAGATCGCGACGCAGCTTGCCCAGTTGCGGGCGCCGCTGCTGCGGTCCGACAGCGAGATCGGGGCGCATGCAGAGTTCATACAGTCGCTGGCGGACAAGCTCATGCCCGACTTCGCGAGTGCGCTGAAGTTCGATGTCGGCAGCGAGATTTTGAACGCCGTCGCGACGACCTTTCGCACGAACATCAACAACTACAGCCTGCTCGAAGTCTGGCTGGCGGACGAAGCGGGCGGCGGGTTGACGACCGTTACGCCGACGACGGTGACGTGGAGCACGGGCGTGGTGCTCGCGGAGCTCACGGTGCGTAAACACTATCTGATCATCACGTCGAACACGGGGATCGCCGGCGCGACGGTGAGCTACAGCCTGTCCAAGACGTGGTATTGGGGCGTGGCGCGGATGGGGCGGGCCTATTACTCGTCTTCGCTTTCGTTCTCGTAATTGTGATCGCCCGGGTGACGATGGAGCGATGTGCAAATGGCCAAGAGCGCTGATGCAAAGAAGGACTACGAGAAGACCTCGACCGCGGGCGTCTTCGTTAGCTCGCGGCTGACGGTTGAGCAGTTGCCGCGATATGTCGATGGTCGCGCGGTCGTTGCGTATGCGCGCGATCCGCAGAACGAGCACGTCGTCTACTTCGCGACGATGCCGGTGGATGATGTTGCGGAACTCGTTCTGGAGTGGACGGCGATCGACCTACCCTGAAACAGCGCCGCGCCGGCAAGGAAGCGGTCTGTGGGGGTTGCAAGAAACCGCTTGCCACCGGTGCGCGGCTCTGATCAAACGCTCGGAGTCGATGGCGGCGTCGGGCGGGCGGGTTCGCCGCCCGTGCGTCGCACGATCACGGCGTCGCCATTGGCCACGCATTTGCCGCTGGCGAGGCGGACGGCGTTGAGGTTGATCACCGCGTTCGCGCCTTGCTTGGCCGCGGCGGCTTTCAATTCCTCCACCGCTGCGGCGGGCGATGGCGCGCCTTCGATGAAGACGGCCTCGATCTGCTGCACGATCTCAAATCCGGCGATCGTCGCGCTGCTGCTGGTGGCGATGATCTTGCCGCTCAAACGCCCGATCTCGTGCAATTTCTCCTGCGCCGCAGCGGCGCGGGCCCGCGCATCGCGGCGGCGCGTGCGGGCGTAGGCCGCTTCGCGCAGGCCGGTGAGCAGCCGCGAGACGAGCATGAGCAAAATGAGCACGCCCGCGCCGAGGACGGCGAGTTGCGTGATCGGGTCGTTGAGCGAAAGCCAGCTTGGCATTAGCGCGATCCCGCGGCTCCGGCCGCCGCGGCGCGAGCGACCACGCGCCCGTTTCGCCGCGAATAGAGCGTAGCCGCCGCGACGCCGGCGAGGAGCAGCCCGGCCGCAACGACGCCGAGCAGGTAGGGAATGAGGCGATCGAGGCCGGGGATGTTGGGCAGGCCGATCGCGCCGCTCGCGGTGACCATCGCACCCATCGTCATCATGTCCGACACGCCGCAGACGCGCCCGCGGCGGCTATCGGGCACGAAACGCTGGATCGTGGCCATCACGGTGATGAGCAGGCCCGCGCCGTGCATGCCGATGAAGAAGAAAGACGTCGCGCAGATCCACCATGGCCAGCGACCGACGACCGCGCCGCACAGCACCGCGACCCAGAAGCCCGCGCCGAAGAGCGTCAGCATGACCGCGGTGGGGATCGGCAATTTCGGGCCGACAATGGTCATCAGCGCCGCGCCGGCGGCGAGGCCAATCGCCATCACGCCTTGATACTTGCCGATATCGGCCAGGTCGCCCGCGAACACGTCGCGCACGATGGCGGGGATCATCGAGTTCACCGCGCCGGCCGCAGCCCAGAAAACCGTGCCGAGAAGGATCATTTGCAGAATGCGGCGGTGCGAGAGGACATAGCGAAAGCCTTCGGTGACGGCGCTGAACCCGGCGAGTTCGGCGCTGTGGTGGGTCGGTCGGGCGCGGCTCATCAGAATGGAGGCGACCAGCACGGCGCTGATGGCGAAGGTGAGCGCGTCGAGCTGGTAATTCACCGACGGCGAGTAATGCTTGGCGAGCCAGCCGCCGACGCCGTAGCTGACGATCGAAGCGATGGTGCCGAGGGCGCTGATCATGGCGTTGGCGCGGACGAGCTGATCTTCCTTGACGAGGTCGGGGAGCAGCGCCTGTCGCGCCGGCGAGAAGAAGGCCGCGAGAAAGCCCGCCATCGCGAGCGGCACGACGACGGTGTAGGTGCCGAAGCCGGCGGCGAGCATTGTCGGCACGGCCCAGATCAGCGAGAGCATCACGACGCCGCGCAGCACGTCGGAGCCGAACATGGTCCACTTGCGGCTGAACTTGTCGGCCCACCAGCCGGCGAGCGGAGCGACAAAGGGGAAGGGCAGGAAGAAGCCGAACTGCATGAGCGCGCGGATGCGGGTGGTGTCGTCGCGCTCCATGCCGCCGAGCTGCTTGAGCAATGCGAATTCGCTCAGGTGGTCGCCGACGGCGCTGATTCCCGCCGCCGCCCAGAGTAATAGGAAATTGGGATTGAGGATGACAAAGCTGGGGAGCGAGGCTTCGGTCTTGGCGGCCGAACTCATGCGGGTGGTCCGATCGATTTTGTAGGGTCGGCGTCTGGCGCGCCGCGACGGCCCCGCCGCGCGGCTGGCGCTGGCGGGGAATCTAGGGCTGCGGTGGGGCGATCACAAGCGCGGGCGTTCGGTGGCACGCTGGGTGGCACGAACAAGTTGTACTCAACTTGTCCGTGGGATCGACAGTCGATGTGCACCGGAAGCCACGCACAAGCGGAGTACCGCTCACGCGATTGCCATCCGCACCAACCCCGCGAGCGCCGCCAGCGCAACAATCGCGACCACACCCCAGCCGCGCCAGACCATCAATGCGAAGGCCGCGAGGCCCAGCGCGACGTTGATCCAATCCACGCCGCCCGCAGGTGTTTTCAATGCGTGCAGCGCGAACCAAACGGCGAGATTGAGCACGACGCCGACGACCGCGGCGGTGACGGCGGAGAGGGCGGCGGTGAGGCGGTCGTTGGAGCGCATGCGCTCGACGTAGGGCGCGCCGAGAAAGATGTAGAGGAAGCAGGGCAGGAAGGTGACCCAGGTGCTGATCGCGGCGCCGAGCGTCGCGGCCAGCAGCGGCGAGAGCGAGCCGGGGTGGTTCCAGCCGCCGAGAAAGCCGACAAATTGCACGACCATGATCAGCGGTCCCGGCGTCGATTCGGCGAGGCCCAGGCCGTCGAGCATCTGGCCGGCGCTGAGCCACGAATAGCGTTCGACCGCCTGCTGGGCGACATAGGGCAACACAGCGTATGCGCCGCCGAAGGTGACCATCGCGGCTTTGCTGAAAAACATGCCTTCGCTGGCGAGTGTGTGGTCTCGCCCGAGCACCAGGGCGAGCGCCGCAACGGGCAGCCACCAGAGCACGCCGCAGATGGCCACGACGCGAATCGCGCGGGCCAGCGAGGCATCGGCGTGGTCGGCGACGTGATCATCGTGAATCACCGCATCGGCGCGCTTCGCGCCGCCGCCGTGAGGCTTGAGCAGCACAAACTGCTTCGGGGCGAGCTTCCAGCCGAGCCAGCCGATCAGCGCGGCGCCGGCGACGATCCAGGGAAAACCGACCTTGAGAAAATAGATGGCGACGAACGCCGCGGCGGCGATGGTCCACATGACGCTGTTTTTCAAGACGCGGCGACCGATGCGGATGACGGCAGCGGCGACGATGGCCGTCACGGCCGGCTTGAGACCGGCGAAGACCGCGGCGATCCAGGGGATATCGCCGTGCATGACGTAGATATAGCACAGCAGCCAAAGGATGAGCGCGGAGGGCAGCACAAAGAGCGCCCCGGCGACGATGCCGCCCCATGTGCGGTGGAGGAGCCAGCCGATGTACGTCGCGAGTTGCTGCGCCTCGGGGCCGGGGAGGAGCATGCAATAGTTCAGCGCGTGCAGGAAGCGCGACTCGCTGATCCAACGCTTTCGATCGACGAGCTCGGTGTGCATGATCGCGATCTGGCCGGTGGGGCCGCCGAAGCTGATGAAGCCGAGCTTGAGCCAGAAGCGCAGCGCCTGGGCAAAGGTGGGGTGGATCGGGTCTTCGTCGTGCGCGGGTTCGGCTGGGTGGGGCTGCTGGCTCAAAGGCGTTCCCTGGTCGATCGGTCGGAATTCGCAGAAATCGCGTGGAGTTTCCACGGCGAGCTTGGGAGAATAGCCGTGGAAACACATCCCCTCATCCGTCGGGCGCAGCAAGTCGCGCGTGGCGACAGGCGGCTCTCGATCGGCGCTTTGGTCGGAGAAACAGATCATGTCGACACTGCATACGCAGAGCGTTCGCTGCACCGCTGTTGCTTCGTTGCTCGTTGCGGGTGGGGCGATTTGGGTGGAGCCCGCGCCGGCGGGGCGAGGCGAATGGGTGTTTGGGTTGGAGACACGATTTGTCTCGGCAGATGGCGGGGCGCTGTCGGGCGGGCAAAATGTGGGCGACGATCAGGGTTCGTTTGCCCCGCTGCGGGCGCCCATGGATGCGTTCCTGGTGGTCGATCTCGCCGTCGGCACGGCGACGGTCGATGCGTTCTCGGATCAGGATTCGATCGTCGAGTCGACGCGGTTCGTGGCGCGCGGGTCCGCGAGTGCATCGGTCTCGACCGGTCGCGTGGGCGACAGCGCGGTGGCGAATGGGCGGTCGAAGTATGAGGTGAATTTTTCGATCAGCGCACCGACGCGGTTTCGGCTGGAGGCGAGCCTGTCGGAGACGGGGCTGGGCAACGCGGTGGTCGAGATCTCGCAAAACTTCGTGGTGCTTCGCAGCATTCGATCGGACGATCCGGTGACCAGCGTGCGCGAGTTCATCACGCTGCCGGCGGGGCAATATACGTTTCGGGCCGAGACGCAGCTCAGCACGTTTTTGTTTCAGCCGGGGATGGTGTCGGGCGCGGGCGAATATGAGGTGCTCTTCGCGCCGTCGAATGCGACGCTGGTGGGCGATTTGAACTGCGACGGAATCGTGTCGGTCGGCGACATCGGCGCGTTTGTGCTGGCGCTGACCGACCCCGCGGGCTACGCGGCGCAGTTTCCGCAGTGTGAGCCGGACAATGGCGATGTGAATGCGGATGGGAATGTGACGGTGGGGGATATCGGCGGGTTTGTGACGCTGTTGACGGGGGAATAGCGCGAGCCGGGCGACACGCGTTGGAGTCGGTCGGGCGGCACGGACAAGCGCAGTAGCGCTTGTCCTTGCCACCCCCGATGCCAAATGCCCGATTCCTGACGCGCAATATCCTCCAGTCCCGGCTGGACATCGGGCGAGCCGCGCGCTGCTGCCCGTAAGTGCAATTCGATTCACTCACGCGACAGGTTTGGACACGCCGGGCCACGAAAACCGACTTGCGGATTCGCCGATCGCTGCTGTATGGTGAATGAGCATTCGTTCACTTAACAGTCGCACGACTGGCGGAGTTTCGCATGGCGCGGCCGATCGTCAAACGAGAGTTCATCACCCGCGGCGTGGTCGAAGTGATCGCGCGGAAGGGGCTGCACGCGACCACGATTCAGGACATCGCCAACGCGGCGCAGGTTTCGCCGGGGCTTCTGTATCGCTATTGGGAGGATCGCGACGACCTGGCGGCGGAGGTGTATGTCGAGCACTACGAGCGGGTGTTGCAATATGTGGCCGGGCGGGTGGCGCTGCAGACAGACTTTGTGGGCAAGCTGCGGGCGATGGTGGAGGCGGTGCTGCAATTCGCGGATGAGCAGACGCACATTTTGCGGTTTTTGCTCTTCAGCCAGCACGAATTGGCGACGCATGTCACGCCCGAGCGCAACATTCACCACTGGCTGGAGCAGTTGCTCGACGAGGGCATGCGGGCGGGCGTCGTGCGGCCGGTGGATCGGCAAGTGGCGGTGCAGATCCTGATCGGAATCGTGTTGCAGCCGATCGTGGGCGGCTTGTATGGGCGGTCGCCGACGCCGTTTTTGGCGCTGCGTGATGAGCTGTTGCGGGCGATCGAGGGCGCGCTGCTGGTGTCGCCGCGGGTGACGGGGAAAACGGTCGGTAAACCTCGGAAGTGAACACACGTCATGGCGTTGGCCACAAAGGACGGATTGTAAATGAATAAAACTTTATGCATGAATGGGCGAAGGTGGAGCGGCTTCTGGTCGCTCGCGGCGGTCGTCTGCGGCCTCGGGCTGTGCGCAACGGGCTTGGCCGGCGGAGCGGCGCCCTTCAAACATCGCGTGGAGACCTACCGAGCCGAGGATGACCCAGGCACGATCGCCTTCGTCATTCGGCTGGAGCAGCCGTTCCTGGCGAACGAGTTTGAGAAGAGCAATTTTCTGCGGGCGGCGCCGCTGTCGGACGATGTGCGGCTGATCTATCCGGCGCAGACGCGCTTCGAGAAAAAGCACGCCGCCTTCTTTGGCCGGCTGCACAATCCGGCCGACGCTGCGGGGAGCGCGGCCGAGGCCAAGCCCGCACGGGTGCGGATCGATTACGAAACGGTGACCGAGGCGCTCGATGGCTCGCGCGAGGTGCGGGCCAGCAGTGTCGAGATCGACATTCCGCGACCGCCGGCGCCGGGCGGCGATCGGGAGATCTACGCCGAATGGGCGCGGATGCAGACGCGACATTTCGCGGCGCTGCTGGAGTATTACCCGCGCGACGCGTTTCTGCAGTATGTCGTACTGCAATCGGCGGAGCGGCACGGCATCACTGCGCCGGCGCTGCCCGCGGCGGCGGAGCGCGGCGGCGAAGCCGGTGAGTCGGAGTTGTACGGGCTGCTGGGGTTCAGCTCATTCTCGCACGAGGCGTTGCAGCGCAAGACGCTTTCGGCCGAGCCGCGGCGCGGCGTGCAGGACATCCACATCAGCGGGCTCACCCCGCCGAAGACCCGACGGGTCGACTATGCGAAGCTGCTCGAAGCTCGGCGGCAAAAGGGCGAGCCGATCGCGACGCCGCCGACGATCGCGGCGCTGCTGCCGGCGGATCAGTACGCGGTGGTGGTGGGGCGGGCAGGGGCGATTCGAGAGTTGCTCGAACTGGTCCCGGCATTGGCGGCCTGGAATCTTTCGAACCCCACGGAGCAGGCTCGCGATGCGCAATTGCAGGAGCATCTCGAGCGGCAGCTCTGCATCTCGCTCACGTCGCTCGAGCAACTGAGCGAGCGGGGCGTGATTCGCAACCTGGCGCTATCCGGCGGCGAGATCCCGCTGACGCGCGGCGCGGATTTCTCGCTGGTGCTTGAGCTTGCGAAGCCGGAGGAATTCGCTCGCGCCTTCGACCAGGCGCGCGGCGAGGCTGTCTCGCGCGAGGGGGCCGAGCGGCGGCAGTTCAGCTATCGCGGTCACACGATCGATGCGTGCTACAGCGTCGATCGACGGGTGAGCGCGTTTGGCGTGCAGGTGGGCGAGATCGCGCTGCTCTCGAATTCGCATGTCGGCATCCGGCGGCTGATCGACACCCGGATCGGGCAGCGCGATGCGCTCGCCGGCGGGGACGACTATCGCTACTTCCTGAGCCTGCTGCCCGCGGGCGACGGGGCGGGCGCGGGATACGCATTCGCGTCGGAGGCGTTTCTGCGGCGGCTGATTTCGCCGACGGCGCGAATCTGCGAGCGGCGACGGCGGCAGTGCGAGAACAACCTGCGCATGTTGGCGAACGCGGCGCTGTTCTATCGGCTCGAAAACGGTGCGCCGCCGGCGAGCCTGAGCGACCTCACCACGCAGCGCTATGTGAACATCGAAAAGTTGATTTGTCCGCATGGCGGGGCGTATGCCTTTGATGGCGAGCGCGAGGTGGGCTCGTGCTCGCTGCACAATCGGCTCGATTTTCTGACGCCGGCGGTCGAGATCGAGACCTTGCAGGTCTCGGGCGAAGAGAAAGAGGAATATGCCCGTTACCGCGAGCGGCACGAGGCTTTCTGGTGCGAGGAGTTTGCGCCGACGGCGCTGCGTTGGAGTGCGGGACCGGATCGCGGCGGCAACAGCGCGGGCAGCTCGCCCGGCGCCGCGGGCCGCCGCTTTGAGATGTGCACGTTGCCGCCGACGGGCACGAGCCGGGCGGCGGCGCTGCGGCGCGGGCTGATGGACAAGCCGCTGGCGGCGCTCGACGCGCCTGCGCCGGCGGGCGCGTTCGCGACGCTGCACCTCACGCCGGGGCGGGCGAAGATCGGGGAGTATCTGCGGATCGTGCCGGGCATGGGGGATGCGCTGCGCGACGATCCGACGCTGACGGATTTGCAGTGGCTGGGCGATCGGGCCAGCGTGCATCTGTGCGATGCGCGGCAGATCCTGGAGTTTGATCCGGCGCTGATCGAGCCGATCGGTGGGTTTGTGCCGCTGGATAAGTGGGAGCAATCGCTGATCGGCTGCGCGATCACGGCGACGAGCTTGCCGCTGTGCGTCGTGCTGGAGGTCGAAGATGCGGAGAAAGCACGGCGGCTGTTGGAGCGGCTGTCGTCGCGGATCGTGCTCGAAGACGCCAGCTGGTTGGGCATGCGCTCGGGCTTCGACGCCTATCGATTGGCCGATTACCAGGGCGTGGCGCGCTATGTGCTGAGCTATCGCTTTCACGCGCTGAAGGTGCGGCTGCATGTGGCGCTGGTGGGCGAGCGGCTGGTCGCGGCGACGACCGCCGAGACGCTGCAGTCGGTGATCGATGCGAGCCGCTCGGCGGACGCGGTCGCGACGTCTCAGATCCCGATTCACGCCGCATTTTCGCTCGATGCGGCCGCGATCGACGTCTTTCGCGACAACCTGCGCGGCTATTGGTCGGAGCGATCGCGGATCGCGTGTCATGCCAACGTGATTCCGCTGGAGATGCTCACGCGGCTCTACGGTGTGACCGGCGCCGCGGCGGAGTCGCTCGCGGCGCGGGTGTTTGGCGACCGCCATTTCTGCCCCGAAGGCGGGACCTATTCACTCGCGAGCGGCGACGCCGGGCTGCAATGTTCGGTGCATGGCAATCGCGTGTTTTCGCGACAGCAGCCGGCCGGCGGGGCGCAGCCGGCGTTCGATCGTCTGCTGGAACGCTATCGCGGTCTGCGCGGCGCGGTGCGCTTTGGGCCGGAGGCGACCTATTCGGAGATCGAGATCTTGCAGGTCGGCGGGGGGCGGCCGGTGAGCAGCCGATAGGGCGGCGTCAGACGGCTATCGGCGGAGCCGAGCGCGGGGGATCGGCTCCGCCGGCGGGGCGGCGCGGTCATTCGTGGCCGCCTGCGCGGCTAGGCGGACCCGCGTTCGCTCCGGGCGATTTACGCGATGTGGCGCGCAGTGCGGCGATCGCCGCGCCTGGCTTGCGGCGGGACTTTCTGTAGAGCATTTGCAACCGATTCGTGCCAGACGCCCGCCCGTCCTCGCTATAGTGTTCAGAAGAAAGCGAGGAATGTTCATGTCGACGACAGCGCCCCATGGTGGTCCGGTAGGTTTCGGAGGCCGGACCCGGCGGCGCGACCGATCGCGGCATGGCGTTTCCGGGCTGCTTTTGATGGCTGCCGGCGCATTCGGCGTTGTGGGGGGTTGCCCGCCCGCTCCGACAGCCGCGGAGACGATCACCCTCGACGTGTCGTTTGACCGCACGGGAACGCTGGAGCGCGACGGTGCTTTCACGAGCATGCTTAGCTCGCCGTTTCTGGTGGTCGGCGATGACTTCATCAACAAAGCACAGTGCGGCTTCATTAGCATCAATCTGAATTCCCTGCCCGCGACCGCGAACGTCAGTCGGGTCGAGCTACGGTTCGATGCCGACGTTCTCGGCGGCAATCCCTTTGGCGATTTCGTCCGACTGAGCGTCCATCATGTCAACGTCGTCAGCGGAATTGATGCGGGAGATTTCAACGGCACCCGCCTTCGTTCTGGTGTCGCGACGATCACCGCGTTGTCCGGGCCGCGCGACGGAAACGGCCGACAGCGAGTGACGATCGATGTGACCACCGAAGTGAACGCAGACCGCACCGCGGGTCGGCCCATTTCTTCGTTTCAACTGATCTTCGGCGAGGCGCCCGCGTGCCCGACAACGTTCTGATCTCCACATCCGCCGACGATGCGAACCAGCGACCCTCGGGATCGATCACCGTTCGGCGGACTTTGCAGTAGCTCCGAGGCGAGCCGGTCTGACCTTTGCCTTTGACTAGGCGTGAATGCGGGAATCGCCGCCGAGGCCGCTCTGGCTTTGCGCGGCGACGGCGCCGCCCGCCCCCCCGTCCCGCTACACTGGCTTTCACTTTCTTCTCCGACCGGAGACAACATCATGCATTTGCGTCCATGGCAAACGGTGGTCGTCGCAATTCTCGCAACGCTCGTCGCGCGGGGCTCGGATGGGCCCGCGACTCAGGCCGCAGGCGCGGATTCGACGCAACCGGCGGGCGTGCGCGCGGTGGATGGCGAGTGGATCTACGTCGAAGATCGCACTGAGGGTCGGGCTCTGGAGCAGTTGGGCCCGCCGATGGCCTCCAAGTTTTCGATGCGCGTGGAGGAGGGGGCGGTCGTGTTGAACGGCCATGGCTCGGGGCATCGCGACGTGCGCATCGCACTCGACGGGTCGATCACCGAAGTGGCCGATCCCAAGACGATCTCGCGCTATCGCGGCGCGTGGAAGGACGACACGTTTGAGTATCAGGTCGAGTTCGCGCGTGCGACGGAAAACGCACCCGAAGGCTCGCTTCGGATGATCCAGCGGAGCTTTCGCGTCACGGAGGACGGACTGCTCGTCAGGGTTATGACTGATCCGCCGGTGGTGCAGGAATCGGTCGGGCTCTATCGCCATGCGGAGGACATTGCGCTGCCCGCGCCGACCAAGGCTGCGATCGCAGATGTGGCGTGGCTGGCGGGCGCGTGGGTCGGGACGAGAGGTTCGGGGTCGTCGATCGAGGAGCGCTGGGGTCCGCCGCTGGGCGGAGCGATGTTCGCCGTGTCGCGCACGGTCAACACCAGCGGCAAGCTGGTCGCGTTTGAGTACTTGCGGATCGTCGAGCGCGACGGCGGGCTGATCTACATCGCGCAGCCCGGCGGCAAATCGCCGACCGAGTTTGTGCTCACCGAGCTCGACGCCGGCAAGGGGGCCGAGAAAGCCCCGCGTCGCGCGGTGTTCGACAATCCGCGGAACGATTACCCGAAGCGGATCGTGTACGAGCTCTCGCCAGAGGGCGACCTGAGCGCCACGATCGGCTATTTGAAGGGCGGATCGCCGCGGCGCTTCGAGTGGAAGCGCGAGGGGAATTAGCAGCGAACGCGGGGGGATGAGGCTGATGGGTGGAGGGGTGGGGAAGAGTTGCGAGTGTCGAGTGCAGAGTGTCGAGTGGAAAAGGAAGGGGTGGAGGGGTGAAGGGGTGAAGGGGTGAAGTGGGCGCGCGGGGGCGGGCGGCGCGCGGGGTGCGCGTCGTTTGGTGGGGGAAGCGGAATGGAGGTGGCGGGAGTTGAACCCGCCGCTTGCTTCGTCGAAACGGACGAAGGTTGCGTCGATCCGTCGGGCGCTTTGGCGTTGCG
>JANRJD010000024.1:0-1742 GCA_033764195.1 Phycisphaerae bacterium
CACATTCTTACGATGGGCCGGGCCGCTCAAATGCTGCCGCCCGCAATGCTGCATGAGCTACGACACCCCATCGCCGGAAACCGACAGCGCACAGAGCTGCGGGCCAGTGGCCGCAATGGGACCTTACCTCGGATCGACGAACCGCCGCGCGTCGGGGCTGTGATCGAGCTTGATCTCCGGAATCGCAAAGCTGCGGACCGTGCCGGTCGGCCGGTCGATTGCGAACAATACCCGGGCCTGCGTTTCGTCCCAGTCGAACGCTTGGCCTCGCGCGTCGATGGCGATGGTGGCGATATGGATCAGTGTGGGGCCCATGACAGGCTTGGCGAGCACATACATTTCGGGCTTTGAGTGGCCGAACACATAAAGGAGCCCGTCGGGCCCGAACGCACCGCCGGAGGCGGCGTGCGGCGCCATGGCAGCGAGAACGCTCTTCGGAAAGGCGTAACCCCCTGTGCGCCGCCACTGCGCATCATAGAGCGTCAAGCCAGCGAACACCGCGCCCTTATACGCTAAGCCGCCGACATCGTCATAGTGCGCAAAGCCCGCCAACCAACCATCGCGGTACCGGTCAATGAAGGTCAGAGAACCCTCATCGAGAATGCCGAGACTGTGCGAGTTGCGATGCGACAAGTCCTCGGCGTTGAATACCTCGATGGAGCTCGCCATCGGCGTTTCGGGGAAATTCGAATTGGCGCACCAAAGCGCATCGGCCTCCGCGAAGCAGGCATTGATATGACTGACTAGGCCCCCGCGCGGACCGGACCAGCGGGCGAGCCTTTCGCCGCTCGCCTTGTCGTACTTCGCTATGGTCGTATTGACGACCGCGTAGAAATACCGCCCGTCAACTGCGACGCCTTGTCGGGCTTCAGGAGCCTCGTAGGTGCGCAGCAAGCGCGCTTCGTGCGTCGTGACGGGCGGCGGCGCATAGGTCGGAAGCTGCGCCCGAGTCGGCGTTTGCGCAAGCGCAGGTGTCACGACGCAGCATGCAAGCGCGATGATCGCGGCGGCTGCCCGGAGTCGAACCATGACGCGTTTCCTTGAGTCTACGGCGCCGCGCGGACGCCAAGGTGGTTGGCGGACGGGCGCTCGCGCCCCGGAACCGCGGTGTGGATCGGCGAATTGACCACTCGGACAGCATCGGGACCTGCGAGCGCCATCGTCGACGAGCCGCCGCCGTCGAGATTGATCGCATCCTCGGCGCCGAGTTCGCGGAAGAGGGCGCTCAGTTCATTGAGCGACATGCCCTCGCTGAAGCCGGGTTGGCGACCGTCCGCCACTACGATCCAGGCGCGCGGCGCATCGGCGTCGAGCCCTATGGCGGTGCGTGGATGGCGGGCGGCGGCGTAGTCTGCGCCAAACGCATCGAACGGGCGCACAGCGCCGGCTGCAAGCAGGCGTGGGCCGGCGGCCATGGCGTGATCCACGGCGCCTCCACAGGTCTGACCGTCGCGGATCTCAACCACGGCGCCAGCGATACATACGATCGCATTGACGCGCTCATCCTCGGTGGGCTCGACGGGCGAAACCACGCGTCCGAAAGCAATCGCCGCGCCAGAGACGTCCACTGGGTCGCCCGCCCTCGGATAGTAGTCGTCTCCACCGGGTGAGCCGCCGCGAAACGGCGTGAAGTATCCGCCATTCACCGCTGCGAGAAGACCGCGCGCCGCGAGGTAGGCGCTGACGGTTTGGGCGCGGTATTCCCGCCCGCCGCCGGCGTCGCCAGCCGTCGTCTCGAGACG